>JAXGPT010000036.1:0-11462 GCA_040766775.1 Bacillota bacterium
GGAGTTTTGACATCCAAAGCACCTAATTATTAACCTATTAGAATTGTCTTCTCAAATCGGGCAAGCTTACAATCATTCTTGCAAGGAATAGTGTTATTATTTGGAGGTGGTCATAATTACCATAAACACCAAAAAGGGGGCATAATGTTCCGTGAAGGGGGCATAAATGTTCCGTGCTTCAACCTGGAGGCCAAACGGCGAAAGCCTTTAAGGCCAAAGGGATAATATAAAAAACAAGGAGGTTGAATTAATGGCAAAGAGACTTTGGATTCTGGTATTTGTAGTTGTTCTTATTGCGTCCGGGGTTTTTGGATGCTCAAAACCTGCCCCACCGGCGGGGAACGGAGAACAGCAGCCAGATGGAGCAGAGGCACCGCAGTTTGACGGAGAAATACTTGTAGGCATTATGGTGCCTGTTACCGGATCGGAAGCTACATATGGGCAAGATATGGAGAATGCAATAAGAATCGCAGCAGATGAAATAAATGCAGCAGGCGGTGTACTCGGCAAGGAGCTTAAGTTCACGTTGGGTGATGACGGCTGCGACCCGCAGATGTGTACTGCCGCAGCCAGCAAGCTGGTGTCTTCCGAAGTCGTGGCTGTACTTGGGGGTTACTGCTCCGGGGCAACCATACCCGCCCTTAAAATTTACGGGGATGCGAAGGTGCCCTTTGTCATTTTAGCAGCAAACTCCACGCAGCTGATAGATGAGAACCCGGGTTGGGCCTTTATGATAAACAGCCCAGGTTATCACCAAGCGGACGCAGCAGCCGACTGCTTTGAAAATCTTAACGTTTCCAAGCTGGCCCTTGTACACCAGGGAGACGGCTTCTCCGAGAACCTGGCGGAACTCACAAGGGATGAATGGCAAGGAAGAGGCCATGAGGTTGTGGCCTATGACGTAGTTAACAAGGGTGAACAGGACTTCTCGTCCCTGGTTACCAAGATCAGGTCCTCCGGAGCCGAAGGTGTTTATTGGACAGCCTACCATGCCGACGGAGCACAGCTAATAAAGCAGCTTCGACAGGGAGGATACACCGGTGAAATATGTGTAGCCGATGGCTCCAGTTCAGTACAGCTTCTGGAGATTGCCGGAGCGGCCGGCGAGGGCGTATACTGCACATCACCTCCGGTAGTTGAATTCCTGCCGGCAGCGCAGCAGTTCATTTCCGCGTATAAAGCGAAGCACAACCAGGAGCCGGGTCCCTATGCCGGACTAGCTTATGACGGCACTTATCTCTTGGCAGATGCCATAGAAAGAGCGGGAAGCACCGACCCGGATGCTATCCGTGATGCATTGGTCGCAACCGATAACTTCGAGACCCTTTCCGGTACTATAAAATTTACACCTAAAAACGTGCTGGAGGAGAGCAACTTCATAACCATTAAAGGTGAAGGGGGCAAATGGGTCCTGGTAGAGTAAACCTGCAGGCGCAGGTCGGGGGCTATGAGCCCCCGGCCTTGCGCATACCTCCAATAAACGAAAGGGTGAGCTTATGTCATTACAAGAGATTGTCATTCAGCAGCTTTTTAACGGCTTGCTTCTTGGCTCCTTTTATGGGCTGGTCGCCCTCGGTTATTCAATGGTTTACGGGATAATAAGGCTCTTGAATTTCGCCCATGCAGATATATACATGGTGGGTGGGTTTTGCAGCCTAACAATACTAACTTTTTTTGGGGAAACCTTTATTGGAAACAGGTGGCTTGGAATAGTCATTTCCATGCTGATTACAATGATAATAGTAGGCCTCTTGGGTGTAATAATTGAAAGGATCGCTTACAAGCCTTTGCGTGAAGCTCCACGGCTCTCACTCCTTATCACTGCGCTGGGCGTTTCAATGGTTTTGTACAACTCGGTTATGGTAATAACCGCCGGTGAATACCGGGCCTATAAAACCGGGCTGGGTTATGAGGGGTTTTCGATAGGCAGCGTTTTTGTTACCCATACCCAGGCTATTCTGATTGTGGCGGCGGTTGCCCTGATGTTTGTGCTTCACCTGTTTATTACTAGGACCATGTATGGCAAAGCAATGAGGGCCATATCCATGGACCGCGACTGCTGCCGACTTATGGGCGTTAACGTTAACAAGATTATCGCCCTTACATTTTTCGTAGGTTCAATGCTGGCCGCTTCCGCGGGAATGATGGCGGGGGTATATTACGGAAGCCTGCATTTTTTTATGGGTTTTGTTATTGGCATTAAAGCCTTTACTGCTGCTGTCATAGGAGGGATAGGTGTTATCCCCGGCGCAATGCTTGGGGGACTTCTGCTGGGCCTTCTGGAATCCTTTTGGAACACAGATTCTTTTATTGGCTCGGAATGGAAGGATGTATTTTCTTTTTCTATACTAATTCTTTATCCTGATTTTTAAACCGACAGGGCTTTTGGGTAAAAAAGAAAGCGAGAGGATGTAGAGGCTATGAAGGATAAACAGACAGGCTTACAGACTGCAGTTGACAAGAAACTCCGGCAAAACGTGGTAACCTTTGTGGAATTGATAGACAGGCTTTACGTGTTATTTGATAATAAAAAAGTTCGATACAGTGTATTGGCGGCTGCCCTGGCAGTGCTGCTTTGTTTACCCATGAAAACCAGCATGTATTTCATGGAGGTTATGACAAACGTCTGGTTTCATGTGGTAGTTTGCCTTGGATTAAATATAATAGTCGGGTTTGCGGGGCTTTTAAGCCTGGGTTATGCGGCATTTTTTGCCGTTGGGGCCTATACCACCGGAATACTCATTTTGCATTACGGGGTTAGTTTCTGGCTTACGCTGCCTGTAAGCGTTCTTATGGCGATAATTGCCGGGCTGGCAATCGGCAGTCCTACATTAAAGCTCCGGAGTGATTACCTTGCAATAGTCACACTGGGTTTTGGAGAGATCACTAGGCTTGCCGCGAGAAACTTGGAAATAACCGGCCGTGCTACCGGACTGGTCGGAATAGAAAGACCCACGCTGTTCGGTATGGCTATGGTAAAGATAATCACTATTACGCCTTTTAATACTGGCAGTTCTTGCAGTATTTATTTCATACAGGCTGCAGGATTCAAGGCTGGGAAGGGCATTGAAGTGCATAAGGGAGGACGAGGACGCCGCTGAAGCAATGGGAATAAACGTAGTCGCGGTCCGGCTGCTTGCATTTATCATTGGATCCGTTTTCGGAGCACTGGCGGGGTCCTTTATGGCAATAAAAATGACAGCGATTTCACCCGAATCCTTTTTGTTTACCCAGTCGGTTATGATTTTGCTGGCGGTGGTACTAGGGGGGATGGGCAAGATACCGGGTGTGATACTGGGAGCATTTGCGGTGGTAATTTTCCCGGAGGTTTTCAGGGGAATTGGTAAGTACAGGATGCTGATATTCGGAGCGGTGCTGCTGGTCCTGATGATTTACCGTCCCCAGGGACTGTGGCCGGAACGCCATACCTAATACTTACCGCAGGTGAGAATATATATCGGACGGGGTGAGATAAAGTGATATTAGAGGTCAAAGACTTAACGCTGAGGTTTGGAGGATTAACAGCAGTCAATAAGGTGAGTTTCGGTATAGAGGAGGGTTCCATCGAGAGCCTCATAGGGCCCAACGGTGCGGGAAAAACGTCGCTTTTCAACTGCTTGACCGGTTTCTATAGAGCCCAGGAAGGGGATATATTATTCGAAGGCAAGAGTGTAATGAAGCTTAAGCCCCATAAAATAACCGCCCTGGGCATGGCCAGGACCTTCCAGAACCTCCGGCTTTTTAAAAACCTGACTGTAATGGAAAACATTATGTCCGGAATGCACTGCCGCACATCGGCGGGAGTGGCGGGAGCCGTTTTCAGGCCTCCTTCCCAGAGGGCAGAGGAAAAAAGGATCAGGGAAGTGGCGTTGGAGTGTATGGACTTTGTCGGCATCCTGGATAAAAAGGACAGGCTGGCAAAGAATTTGCCCTACGGTGACCAAAGAAGGGTTGAGTGGGCAAGGGCGTTGGCAACACAGCCAAAGCTGCTGCTGCTTGACGAGCCCGCCGCCGGGCTGAACTACGATGAAAAAATGCAGCTCATAGAGCTTATAAGGCGCATCCGGGACGAGAGGAAGATTACGGTGTTCCTTATAGAGCATGATATGGGCCTTGTTATGAAGGTTTCGGAAAAGATATTTGTGATAGACTACGGAATAAAAATCGCAGAGGGAACCGCACAGGAAGTACAAAATAACCCCAGGGTAATTGAAGCATATTTGGGGAAAGAGGAGGAGACTGCCGTATGAGTGAAGTAGTCCTTTCCCTGAAAAACCTCGAGACTCGGTACGGGCAGATTTACGCGCTAAAGGGTATCAGTCTGGATGTATATGAAGGGGAGATAGTTACGCTTTTGGGCTCCAACGGCGCCGGAAAGAGTACTACGCTGAAAACCATATCCAACCTGGTGCCGGCCTGTGGCGGTAAGGTGGAGTTCTACGGCAAAGACATCACAAACGCTCCTCCCCATACAATAGTTGAGATGGGTGTTATACACGTCCCGGAGGGACGAAGGATTTTCAAAGAGCTAAACGTTTTGGAGAATCTTGAAATGGGCTCCTTCACCTTAAAGGACGATGCCGAAAGGAAAAGAAGGATAGATAAGGTATTCGAACTGTTCCCTGTCCTGGCCGAACGGCGCAGGCAAATGGGCGGGCTGCTTTCGGGCGGAGAGCAGCAGATGCTGGCCATAGGAAGGGCCCTTATGACCGACCCGAAGGTGCTGCTTCTTGATGAACCCTCCATGGGCCTTGCCCCGATAATAGTCCAGGGTATAATGGACATTATCAAAAAGATAAATGAGGGAGGAACGACAATCCTGTTGGTGGAGCAGAACGCGAAGGTTGCCTTAAAGCTTGCCGACAGGGGGTACGTGTTGGAGACGGGGGAAATAGTAATGGAAGGAAAGGCGGAGGTGCTGAGCAAGGACGACAGCATAGTCAAAGCTTACCTCGGGCACTAACGGGGAAAAGGTGCCGGGAGAACCCTCTCCGGCGCCTTTTGCACAATTGTAGGGCCGGTTCTTTTGATTACAGAGGCAGTACACGAAACACCGAATATGATTGCCGATACATACAATTGGCTGTATAATTTTAGTAATAGGACCGCAGGTTACAATGAAAAAGTTGGCAGTAGCGTGCGGGTAATAATCCCGGAAGCCGCCGGGTTTAAGAACCGTCTGCCTGGCACGGAACTAGGCATGGGTTTTTGGTCTAAACAAACGGAAGAGAGCTGTTTATGTCTGCAGAGTTTTAAGATTATACCACGGCGATAAGGACAAAGAGCCGTCCTTTTGTCCCGGAATTGTCTCTTTGTCAATGGGGAGGATGTATTGATGGAATTTTTGAAGGGCATTGCAAAAGGTAAGGGGAAGAAGGCGGCAGCGGTCATAGTAGCCTCATGTCTTTTTCAGGGGCAATATAGCTCAAATGGGTTTGGAGGAAGGAACGCTGCTGCCGGACAGGGTTTTGCGCGGCGGCTTAATGGTCGCATCCGACGAAGACAGCCTTGGCGTATCGCTTGACACCCATTTTATTCTTGAAAAGCGATACCGGGATAAAAACCGCTGACCTAAATAAAACTTCTAGAAACCGAGCCGGAGATAAAGCTGGTGGAGGAACAGGGCGGCACGGGAAAATGTTCAAGATAACCCCCGCCGATGCGCTGGAGGCCAATAAAATCTACCGTTTCCGGCTGGGGAGGAGGTATGGTCCTTCAGACCAAGAACGAGTTCAGGGTGCTAAAGCCTTCCCCGGACAAAGCTGATGTGCCGGTAAACACCGGGATAGAGATGGTCTTCAGCCATGACAATACCAGGATATAGAGAAATACTTTTTGAAATGTTCCCCAAGGTGGAGGGGACTTTTGAGAGGGCATAAAAGGACTGCGGTTTTTGTGCCGAAGGGGCTGCAGCCGGGCACCATATACACCGTAAAGGTCAAGAAAGGGCTGGGAGTTGAGGTGGCAGCGAGACCTAAGGGAAGACTTTGTTTTCCGGTTCGAAACCCAGTCTCCGGAAGCCGCCGGAAGCAAACGTCCGCCAATGGAGGTTTATTTTTCAAGGAATATGTACGAGTACCCGGCCGGGGAAAGGCCGCTGTTTGACTTAAGTTATTACCATTACAACAGCCGGGACGAGCTTCCGGACATGACGGTGGACCTTTACAAGTACAAGGATGCCGATGCGTTTATAGATGACCTCCAAGAGTATTATCTCATTCCCCAATGGGCGTATTGTTCAAAAAAGGCCCACCGGGCGGATATATCAAGACTGGAGAAGGTTTTATCTTTCCAGCCGCCGGTACAAAGGTCCTATTACAACTATTACATACTATTCCCGGAGGGCCTGGAGGAGGGACACTACCTGGCGCATATCACCTGTACCGGCAAAGAAACCGGTGAAACGGCGATAAACCAGGTATGGCTACAGGTTACCGATATAACAGGCTATGTATCGGTATCTTCTGACAAAACGCTGGTATGGGTTAACAAAATAGCCGGCGGCCCGGTAAAGGACGCCTCAGTGGAGCTAAAAGGTGCGGGGAACCTTGGCAGGACCGGCAGTGACGGTGTGCTCATCTTTGATACGCCGGAGAGCATGAAAAGCGGCTCGGACATGGAAGCCTCCCACATTTTCTTAAAACTTGGAGCAGGAGGAAAAAACCCATGCGTTGTGCCGGTGGTAAGGGTGTGGTACGACTATTATTACGGCGATGCAGCCCATCAGGACTACTGGAGCTCGGTACATTTTGACAGGCAGCTTTACCGGCCAACCGATACGGTAAGCTTTTGGGGTATTATGAGGCCGATGGACGGAAGCGCGACGGAGGGAAGCCTTAAGGCGGTGCTGCAGAGAAACGACTTTTATTATGAATACGGCGGCGGCACCGAGGAAATCACCTCGGTAGACCTCGCGGTTCAAAGGGATGGAACCTTTGAAGGGAAGCTTATCCTTCCCGGTTTGGCCCCGGGCTATTACCGGCTTGCCCTTAAGCTGGACGGGGAGCATATAACCGGCAAATGGTTTGAGGTTGCCACTTATACAAAGCCGGCCTATAGCATAGATATTAGCAAGGATAAAAGGGCGGTCTTTTCCGGCAAGGACAGTATTACTCTTGATATACAGGCTTCGTTTTTCGAAGGCACCCCGGTAAGCTCGATGCAGCTTTCCTACAGCGCCGATTCCGGTCCCGGGACGGTAACCACCGATGAAAACGGCAGGGCCTCGGTTACTCTGACGCCCAAGTACAGGGGCGAGTACTGGTCTTCGGATTTGAATATTTCAATGTGTACAATTTGCTGCCGGAAGCGGAAATATACGGGAATATCAACTATATGGTGTTTCACAACGATATGAACCTTGACTTTTCTGTGCGGGCGGTAGAAACCGGGGCGAAAGTTGCGGCAAAACTGAACCGGATAACCCTGGACAGGATAAATAACGCCGATACGATCGACGATTCATATTACGATGATTCTTTGTATATAGGGGACCCGGTGCCGGGACAGGTCATTTACGGAAAGGTTTACGAAAACCGGTGGCGCAGGGAGGAAAGGGGCCAGTACTACGATTTTATAAACAAGGAAGTAAGGACCAGCTATTATTACTATCCGGAATATGTACCGGTAACCGATTTCACCATTACGACCGATACAGAGGGCAAAGGGACCTTTGTTTTTCCCTACGAGGAAGAAAAGTCCTATCGTGTAGACCTTGAAACAATTGACGGGATGGGAAGAAGGGTAAAAAGGGAACAGCATTTCTACGGCAGCAGTTTCGTGGACCTCCAGTGGCAGTACTGGGACTATTACCACCCGGAGGATGAAAAGGAGGAATACCCGTTTTACCGTACCGGGGAAGAGTATTCGCTTATCTTCAAAAACAACAACAAAACCATGCCTGAAGGACGGGGCAGCCATTAACTGTACCACGTGAATCAAAAAGGCCTAAGGGGTTACCGGGTAGATACAGCGCCCCGTTACAGGGCAGCTTTCCGTGAGGAGGACATCCCCGGCGTACACGTGACGGGGGTATGCTTTAACGGGCGCACCTATTACAAAACCGCTCCGAGGGTAATACAGTACGACAAAAAGGAGAGGGAGCTGGACATAAGGGTAACCGCCGACAGGGAAAGTTACCGGCCGGGGGAGGAGGCAGTCCTCAATGTACTTGTTAAGGATGCCTCAGGAAAGCCCAGGGAAGCGGCGGTTAATATAAGCCTTGTGGATGAGGCCATGTACAAACTTATGGGGGAAGACCAAGGGGTATTGGAGGGCATATATTCAAGGATTCTGGATTCCGGCATAATATCCGACGGTTATTCCCACCTTTGCCCGGAAATGACAGGAGGTTCCGGAGCCGAGGGCGGCGAAGGGGGAGGAGACCGGAAGGACTTCAGGGATACCGCCTTCTTTGGTACCATTAAAACCGACCGCCAGGGAAGGGGAAGCCTTACCGTAAAGCTGCCCGACAACCTCACTACATGGAGGGCGGTGTTTAACGCGGTGACCGGGGACCTGAGGGCTGCGAGCGGCAGCATACCCATTGTTGTGAGACTTCCCTTCTTCGCAGATATTATAATAAACGACGGCTACCTGAAGGGCGACAGGCCAAGTATTGCGCTCCGGTCCTACGGGGACGCGATAAAGAAGGGCGACAGGGTAAGTTTCTTGCTAAGCGCCCCGTCCCTTTTTGAAGGAGAAAAACTGCTGGAGGCGGATGCCTTTGAGACCTTGTGGATTGAGATGCCGCCCCTTTCAACCGGAATACACCCGGTTACGGTAAAGGCCGCCTGCGGGGACCGTTTCACCGATACGCTAACCAGGGAGATAACGGTTTATGACAGCTATCTCCGCAAAGGGGTGACCGAGTACTATGCCCTTGTTAAGGGTATGAAAATAAAGGGAAGCAAGGACGGGATTACAAGACTGATTTTCACTGACGCAGGAAGGGGAAGGTATATAAATCCCCTGTACCACCTTTACTATACCTCCGGCAAGAGGGTGGACCAAAGGTTTGCCAAGGGATGGGCATACAGCCTGTTAACCGAATATTTCGATGCCGAGCTGCCGCAGCCCGATGGGCTTGACGCCCATGCCTACCAGGCTCCGGACGGAGGCATATCGCTTTTGCCATATAGCGAAAGCGAGGCGGCCTTAAGTGCTAAGGTCGTTGCGCTGGGGGCGGAGGGCTTTGACAAGGGGCTTTTGGAGTACTATTTCCATAGAATCTTGTTTGAAACCGGCGAATCCGAGGATGAGATAAGCTGCGCACTGTGGGGTCTTGCGGCCTTGGACCGGCCGGTACTCAACCAGGTGAAATCCATGCTGGAAACAAAAGGCCTGGGGGTTAAGACAAAGCTTCAACTGGGACTTGCCCTTTGTGAGTTGGGCAGCAAAAGCCAGGCCGCCAAAGTGCTGGAGGATGTCTTAAAAGAAAACGGTGTGACAAAGGACCCCTATGTAATGGTGGATTCCGGGGCCGACCGGGATGACATAATGGAGCTTACTTCGCTGGCGGCGGTACTGGCGGCCAGGGTGGGCCACTCCGCAGCGGGGGGCATGTTTGAATATATAACCGATAACAGTACAAGGGATATACTGGTGCTACTTGAAAAGGCTTTGTACCTTTCCGAAATGCTGCCAAAGGCCGGAAGCAAGCCGGCGGAGTTTTCCTATATGCTGGATGGCAAGAGGTCCGACATAAGGCTCGAAGCCGGGGCATCCCATTCTCTATTGCTGCCCGCTGAAAGGCTGGCGGGGCTTAGTATACTGGATGTCAAGGGCGACGCTGCGCTGTGCTGCATTTACGAAGATGGCTTTTCACCGGAGGATACCCCGGAAAGTGAAAACCTTACAATAAACAGGCAGTACTATGTAAATGACAAGCCGGTCAAAGAATTTGGCGCCGGCGATACGGTCAAGGTAGTGATTAGCTTTGGCTTTGGAGACAAATCGCTGGAGGGACGGTACCAGGTATCGGATTTTCTGCCCTCGGGGCTTAAAATAATAGCAGCTCCCTACACCAGGGGCCTTGAATACTTAAATATCCGCTATCCCTATGAGGTTGAGGGCCAGAGAGTGAGTTTCTATCTTTACAACAGTGCCCATAATTCACGGGGAAATGAACCGGTTGTATATTACGCCAGGGTGGTATCAAAGGGGACCTTTAGGGCCCAGGGAGCTGTTTTGCAGAACATGGAGGCGGCCGCCGAGATAAAAATGACAAGGGAGGAGACAGTAACAATAAAATGAGGACTCGACCGGCTTCGCTTATGATTATACTGGCGGTGGCGCTGGGGATAACTGCATTTACGACCGGCTGCGAAGGACAGATGGAAGTGAAGCCGGAAAAGGTTCCTGCCCATCCCTGCAGATTTTTTAATGAAAGGGATTTTTACGAAAGCCTGTCGAGGACCGGCTCGGAACCGGCAGATGTACGGATAAGGGGCGGGGTAGTACCCCACCACCTGGTGGCCGGCTATATGATTGCGGATTTCTTTAGAATATTGTCCGCCCGGGAAGTGGAACGGGTTATTGTCATTGGGCCCAACCATTACCTGAAGGGGCCGAGGGTGGCAAGCTCAAGGTACAACTGGCAAACGCCCTTCGGGATACTTAAAACCGATACCGCCCTTGTGGATGAACTGACCGGTTCGGGCATTACGGGTGTTGATGAAGGGGCAATTGCCGGCGAGCATTCCATAGCCGCTATTGTTCCTTATATAAAGTATTACCTGCCGGATTCTGCCGTTGTGCCCGTAATATTGCATCCCGACCTTACCGAAAGGGAGGCGGAAAACCTTGCAAATCTTTTGCTACAGAACACCGGTAACCGGGACGTCCTGGTAGCATCGGTGGACTTCTCCCATTATCTTACCGGTGAAGAGGCCATGCAAAGGGATGCGGTTACCCTTAAGGCTATTGGGGAAAGGGACTACTCCCGCCTTCTGAAAATGGGGGACGAATACCTGGACTCGCCGCCAAGCCTGGTTACTCTTATGAAGGCGATGGACAAGGCAGGAGCGGCAAGCATGACGGTTTTACACCATTCGAACTCGGCCCGTATCCTGGAGAGGAACCTGGAGGAGACCACAAGCTACTTTACCCTAATATATCAATAAAGCAGTGGAGGAGGCATAATCATGACAAAGGAGGAAAAGGTGTACCGGGTGCTTGATCAACTGGGCATTGAGTATTCGGTGAAACAGCACCCGCCGGTATATACGGTGGAAGAGGTGGAGCAGTACTGGAGTGACATACCCGGTACCCACTGCAAGAACTTATTCTTGCGCGACCAAAAGGGCAAAAAGCATTACCTGGTAGTTATGCTACACAACAAAAAAGTCAATATGGCGGGTCTTGCGGAGCAGATTGGGGACGGGAGGCTTAGCTTTGCGTCCGAGAAAAGGCTTGAAAAATACCTGGGGCTGAAAACCGGTGCCGTTTCGCCTTTCGGGCTT
>JAXGPT010000037.1:0-10965 GCA_040766775.1 Bacillota bacterium
GCCCATAGACTACCCGGGCATAAGCGATGAATACCAGTACAAAGAGGTGCTGTTCATAACCGGGGAGCCGGTGGAACTGTCCGGTACAGTTAAGGTTACCGAGAAGGAATCCAAGGGCTACATAATAACCGGCATCACCTACAACCTTGAGAACGCCGCCCTGGGCATAAAGCTGAAACGTACCGTCAGCACAAGGACCGCCCTTGAAGTGCGCGAGGACATAGGACAGACGGTGGGCACCACTACCCTGGACAAGTTCAGCGAAAGCATAACCACCCCCGATGCGCGGTACAAGCTTGAGGAGTACATACTGAACGGTTCCCGGATAACCCACAACAAGCCCATAGCCGACTTTTTCTCCGGCAACTGGCAGGGCAAGAAGGTGTACTCGGTGAACAACGGCGATGGCCGGGTAATAATAGAGACGATAGGGCAGGACATTGGTTATGACCACCGCTGGGGCAGCGTCACCACCAGCCGGGTGGAAGGTTACGTGGACGCATGGATGGACGTTGAAGTGTACGATGAAGTGGAGGAGGTATGTTGGGACGGGGAGTTTTCCTATACCGTATCCTCTACCACCAGCAAGTACCTTTCGTATATAAAAAATGCGCCGTCCCAGATAAGCTTCGGCGGCGGCTACATGCTGACCGAGGAGCAGGAGAACCTCATTGAATACAGCTACGACCTGCCCCGCATGGACAGTGACGGGCTGCCGCATCCAAGGAACAGGAAAAGGGGCGGCGACAGCCTTGTGCTGAAAACGGTGCCCCGGTACCAGAGGCTGCTTATACCGGAGCTTAAGGACATAGCCGGGCACTGGGCCCAGCACGAGATAGAGGCGCTGTACAGCCTGGGGGTGTTCCCCCATACCTCCGCCTATTTCGGGCCGGCACTGCCCATGCTGCGCTCCGACTTTGCAAGGGCAATCGCGGAGGTGGCGGGGCTGCTGCCCAAGGAAGATACCAAGGCAAGAACGAATGCCCAGCGGCCGCAGTCCGGCGGACAGGCCGGTAACGGCTTTGCCGCGGCGGAGAGGACCTTCTCGGATGTAAGCCAAAGCCATCCCGACTATGACTACATAATGGAAGTGGAAAAGCGGGGCATTATCCAGGGCGTCGGCCCGGGCAGGTTTGCGCCGGACGGAGTGCTCACCCGCGCCCAGGCCATTACCATAATGATACGGGCCCTGGGGTTTGAAAACATGGCCCCCAGCCCGGGCTTCAGGACCGGCTTTGCCGATGACCACCAAATACCCGGCTGGGCAATGGATTCGGTGTACGCCGCCCGGGAGATAGGCCTTGTAAACGGCGATGCGTACGGCAACCTTAACCCCAACGAGGTGCTGAGCAGGGCGGAGGCGGCGGCTTTCCTGTACCGTTTCATAAGGTACCTGCAGAGCGACATAAAAAGGGACTACCGCGACCGTATACTTTACTAGACAGCTAAAAAAGGGACACCCCGCAGTGTGTCCCTTTTTTCGTTAATTATGTTTTCTGCTCCCGGCACCGTTTTTATTAATTGTATCACCATTCTTGGAATAAATAAACATATCGCATATTTTCCTTGAAGTTAATTGTACTTTTTTGGAGGAAAAAAAAGGATGGTTCTTATGCTTCCAAATAGGGGGTAATATAAATAGCGTGTTAATATGTATTATTTGGATACTTTCAACTTAAAATCAGGAGGCAATAGCAATGAAGGTTATTTTACTTTTAGTTGATATTTACCTCAATCTATATAGTATATATACTATATAGATTGAGGCGTAAAAAGATGGTCATTTCTTGACTTTGCTTAATTATAAGGCTTATAATGATAATAATAGATCCGTTTTATTTAGTTATATACTAAATAAAATGGCAAACCTTAATATAAGGAGGTTGGAATTATGGTACCGTTAAATAGATTCCAAATAATGCAGCATATGAAACCAAGAATATCAGATTATTTTAGCAATTTAAACGATAAGATATTCTCTATTAACGATTTGGCGAAAATACTAAACGAAAACAGAGAAAGGTGGATATTACCCAAGGTTACATCGAGGAATGATTTTATAAAATTCCTTTTGGACAAGAAAATATTAGAAGAAGTTGAAATAGTATTGCCAAACAGGAAAATGAAGAAATACGTGAAGCATAATGCTTCAATCTATGAACTGGCTCTTAGCATAAATAAAAAGTCATATTTAAGCCATTACACGGCTATGTTTTTTCATTCTCTTACCGAAAATATCCCTAAAGTAATATACACAAATACCGAACAGGTAAAGAAAAACAATAGCAAAGCAAATACCGGTGGTGTTTTAAACCAGGAGAGCATTGATAATGCATTTAATAGACCAATGAGACAAACAAATCAAATTGCAAAAATAAACAACTATAGTGTATATATGCTAAATGGAAAGAATGTGGACAGGATTGGAGTCACCGAATATAACTACAACGGTACAGTCATGCCGATTTCAGATATAGAGAGAACGCTAATAGATATTACAGTAAGGCCGGGGTACTCGGGGGGTGTCAGGGAAGTGCTTAATGCTTATGTAGCTGCAAGGGATAGATTTTCAGTGAACAGATTGATAGCGATGCTTAAAAAAATGGGTTATATTTATCCATATCATCAGGCTATAGGTTTCTACTTAGAAAAAGCCGGATTTGGTAATAACGTATTAAGATTAGTAGAAAAATTAGAAATGAAGTATGATTTTTACCTGACATACCAGATGAAAGAAACAGAGTATTCTTCTAGATGGAGATTATTTTATCCAAAGGGACTGTAAAGCTTTTGTCTTTTCTACAACATAATCGAAATAATAGTCAAAATCCTCTATATCATGCGCTATCGTGTCTTTGACTGAAAAAAAGTCGTCTTTGTGAAATTCACGAGTCTGTTCAATTTTACCTATTAATTCTAGAGGGACCTTTTTTACAGCAAAAATCCTTTCTAAAATGTACAAATTATCTTTATCCGCAATATCAATAGGAGGCCGATAGTTACTTAATATTGTATAGATATCATAAAAGTCTCTAGCTCTCGGTCTTCTATTTGTTTGTACTATTTGTGTATATTCTTCCATCTGTTGGCAGATAGCTCGCAGTTTTTCATAGACGATTGCAATAGGTGTATAAACATATATTGTATAACCTTCCAAGTCAACTTCTTTTTTACTTTTACAGTATTCATATTTACTAATTTCAACTTTAAAAGTTTTAACATTATTTCTGCCTACTACAATTGCATTTCTCCTCATACTATCTAAATTATTTTTCATGTTATCATATTTTTCAGATTCAATGACTTTGAATTCCAAAACGTATCCACCCCAAAAATCTTTCTTTTCAGTAGAAATGACTAACGGTTTTGGGGATAAAGATACGTCAAATATGCAAAAGCCCTTCTTCAGCAAAGGTTTTGTCAAGAGCAGTCTTAAGTTTGTTTTTTATGTTTTCCATGTTCTCTTCGCCAAAATCTTCTTCCATGGAAACATCAATATCTATAGATGCCCTGGAATTGATATCATATACAAGGTTTAAAGCGCTTCCTCCTTTCAGAACAAATATGTCCATCAGCGTATCATCCGAAAACAATGAAATTACTGCCAATTTACGGATTTTTTCCAACTGTGCCACGTTCATACGTTGGGTACCTCCATATCTCTTACAGTATAAAACTAACTATGAAGATTATACCATTAACGGATATGGAATGCCAAATCAAGGCGGCCTGCCAAAACGGTATCGATAATCCCATTTTGCTCAAGTATATCAAAGGCGTCCCTGGTACTCTGGGGAAGGCTTAATTGTATCACCATTCTTGGAATAAATAAACATATCACATATTTTCCTTGAAGGTAATTGTACTTTTTTTGTTGAATACTGAAAGGGGAACATTTCGTGCAGCATGTCGTCATTAATAAAGGGCTTAAAAAGTTTTGAACCGGAAGCTGCCAACCGCCGACTACCAATCGCTATTATTAGGAGGCTTAACAAAAATGACAAAAAGAAAAACAACACTTGTAACCACCCTTGTCCTTGCAGTCCTAATGGCCGCGCTAACCCTTGCGCCGGCAGCCCTTGCCGCGCAAGAACCGCAGCCGGGAAAGAGCCTGGAAGAGCAGATGGATTTCCTAGAAGCTCCTTATAAAAGCCGTGGACGGGCTGTACTATGAAGACGTGGACATCCAGGACCTTATAGACGGCGCCTACAAGGGAGTGTTCAACAAGCTGGACCCTACAGCGTATACTACACCGAAGAGGAATACGAGGAATTCGACCTGGAGGTAACCGGCACCTTCAGCGGCATAGGAGTCCAGATAGCGGTAAGGGACGGTCATATAACCGTAATAGCCCCCTTGGACGACACCCCGGCCCACCGGGCAGGCATAAGGGCGGGGGACAGGATTGTTTTTGTGGACGACACCGATGTGCGGGAGATATCCATTGACAAGGTTGCCAGGATAGCTGAGGGCGAGGCCGGGACAAAGGTTAGAGTTGGCATACGAGGGAAGGGCAGCCAGCGGTTATATATTTCGAGCTAACCCGTGAAACAATCGAGGTAAACCCGGTTAAATACGAGGTATTGGAAGGCAGCATTGGATACATAAGGCTCAGCGAGTTCAACGAACACGCCGGGCAGCACGTGGACGAGGCCCTGGCGCATTTCGACGGGCTGGGCATAAGGGACATAATCCTTGACCTTCGTGACAACCCCGGCGGCATGGTGGACCAGTCGGTGAAGGTGGCAAGCAAATTTGTGCCGGAAGGGCCGGTGGTGCATATAGACCGGCGGACCGCACCCAGGCAGACCCTTAACTCCCACCTTAAGAATCCCAAATATAACCTTGCGGTACTAGTGAACGGCGGCAGCGCCAGCGCATCCGAGATAGTGGCGGGGGCGGTGCAGGACACCGGGGCCGGCACCCTTATAGGTACCCAGACCTTCGGGAAGGGTACCGTGCAGCAGGTACTCCCGCTCGAAAACGGGAGCCGCATAAAACTTACCATAGCGAAATACTTAACCCCCAACGGCAGGGCGATAGACGGCGTGGGCATCACCCCCGACATTGTGGTGGAAAACCCGGCGCCGGAGGGCAAGTACGGTGACAGCATTGCCCCGATAAAGGGGGACAGGAAGCTTTCGGTAAACGCGGTGGGCCTTGACGTGCTGGGCGCCGAGCAGCGCCTTGACGAAATGGGCTACGGCCCCGGCGAAGTGGACGGGGTGTTTGACACCGCCCTTGAGCAGGCGGTCGCGAGATTCCAGTCGGATACAGGCCTGTACCCCTACGGCGTGCTGGACTTTACCACCCAAAAGAGGCTGCTTGCCGAGCACCGGCTCTACATCGAGAAAAACACGCCGGACCTGCAGCTCGAAAAGGCCGTGGAAATTTTAAAATCCAAGCGCTAAATATTAAGAAGGGTATCCCCATCGCCGGGATACCCTTCACCAATTGCAGGAAGAATAATAGAAGGGCTATTATCGATGTCAACTACCTTGACCTACCCGCAAGGGTGTCGATATAATTATATAGTTGGTACATTAATTAAGAAAAACATGGAGGTATCATTGTGGCTACAAAGTACATATTTGTCACCGGAGGAGTAGTATCATCACTGGGTAAAGGCATAACCGCCGCTTCCTTGGGCCGGCTTCTAAAAAACCGCGGTCTCAAGGTGAGCATGCAAAAGTTTGACCCCTACATAAACGTGGACCCCGGCACCATGAGCCCCTACCAGCACGGCGAGGTTTTTGTCACCGAGGACGGTGCCGAGACCGACCTGGACCTTGGGCATTACGAGAGGTTTATAGACATAAACCTTACAAAGGACAGCAGCCTCACCGCCGGGAAAATCTACTGGTCGGTGCTGAACAAGGAAAGAAGAGGGGACTACTTGGGCGGCACGGTGCAGGTAATCCCCCACGTTACCAACGAGATAAAGGAACGCATCCGCAAGCTGGCCAAGGACGGCAGCGTCGATGTGGTTATAACCGAGATAGGCGGCACGGTGGGCGACATAGAAAGCCTGCCCTTTCTCGAGGCTATAAGGCAGTTTCGGCACGACGCCGGCCGCGGCAATGTGCTGTATATCCATGTCACGCTGGTGCCGTACCTCAGCAGGGCGGGGGAGCTTAAGACCAAGCCCACCCAGCACAGCGTAAAGGAGCTTCGCAGCATAGGTATACAACCCGACATAATAGTTTGCCGCACCGAAAAACCGCTCAACCGCGACATAAAGGAAAAAATAGCCCTCTTTTGCAACGTTGAGCCGGAGGCGGTGGTGCAAAACCCCGACGTTGGCACCATATACGACGTACCCCTTCTGCTTGAAAAGGAAGGGCTGGACGACCTGGTGGTGGAAATGCTGGGTCTTGAAAACTGCCCGCAGCCCGATATGACCGAATGGGAAGGGCTTGTGGAAAGGATGAATAATCCAAGGCACAGCGTTAAGATAGCGCTGGTGGGCAAATACGTGGAACTGCACGATGCATACCTTTCGGTGGCGGAGGCCCTATGCCACGGGGCCATAGCCAACGATGCCTCCCTTGAAATAAAATGGGTACAATCCGCCGATGTGACCAAAGCAAACGTTGCGGAGATACTTCGCGACGCCGACGGTATACTGGTCCCCGGCGGTTTCGGCGACCGGGGCGTGGAAGGAAAGCTGCACGCGATAAGGTATGCCAGGGAAAACAACGTCCCGCTTTTGGGGATCTGCCTCGGCATGCAGCTTGCGGTGGTGGAGTTTGCCCGGAACGTTATGGGGTACAAGATCGCCAACAGCACCGAGTTTGACCCCGACACCCCTTACCCGGTAATAGACCTTATGCCGGACCAAAAAGACGTGAAAGGCCTTGGCGGCACAATGCGGCTGGGGGGCTACCCCTGCGAACTGGTGAAAGGGACAAGGGCCCATGAAGCCTACGGCCAGGAGCTGGTGCACGAGCGGCACAGGCACCGCCACGAGTTCAACAACCGGTACCGCGAAGTCCTGGCCGAAAAGGGGCTTGTTATAAGCGGGGTCTCGCCGGACGGAAGACTGGTGGAGATGGTGGAGCTTAAGGACCACCCGTGGTTTGTGGGCTGCCAGTTCCACCCCGAGTTCAAGTCAAGGCCAAACCGGCCCCACCCGCTCTTTAGCAGCCTTATTAAAGCCGCCATTCAGAATAAAAGATAAACCAAACCGGGGAATCCCTCCCCGGTTTTATTATCAAGAAAAAATGCTGCCTATCACGGCAAAGGGCAAGGAAATATTTATGTAGTTGTATTAATATGGATATGATACAATATAGGCAAATAGTTTTATTCAAAGCAAGAGAAGGTGAGGGTTTTGGAAAAACAAGATTTTATTGACTTTTGGGTTGAAACAGCCGAAAGTGATTACGTAACTATGCAAAACTTATATGCAAGCAAAGACTATCACTGGTCTTTGTTTTTGGGTCATCTGGTAATTGAAAAGCTGCTTAAGGCATTATACATAAAAAATATTGATACTGATGTTCCGAGAACACACGACTTGTTAAGGCTAGCTGAAAATGCAAAACTTGAGATTACTGAAGAACAAAAAGATATTCTAGACCTTATAAGTACGTTCAATATTAGTGCCAGGTATCCTGATTACAAGCACAGTTTTTATAAAAAATGTGATTATAGTTTTACTACACAGAATATAGAAAAGATAAAGGAGTTGAGGCAATGGCTTCTTTCAATGATATAGAGACAATAAAGTCAATTGCAGAACGATTTGCCTTATTACTAAAGGATGAAATGAACATTGACAGTGTCTATTTGTATGGTTCGGCTGTTAATGGAGGTAGTACAAAGGACAGCGATATAGATATAGCTGTTATCAGTAATGATTTTACAGGTGATCGTGTAGAAGACATTTTCAAGTTGATGAAAATCAGGAGAAAAGTGGACAATCGGATTGAGCCACACCCTTTTAGAGGTAGTGAATTTGATTGTTCCAACCCTTTTGTCAAAGAAATATTAACAAAAGGAATAAAAATAATGTAGATACCATAAAAAGACAAACCGGGGACATCCTCCCCGGTTTTTCCTTCACCTATGCAGCCTAT
This sequence comes from Bacillota bacterium, assembly GCA_040766775.1. GTDB lineage: Bacteria > Bacillota > Clostridia > Ch29 > Ch29 > JAAYEV01. The sequence goes on from JAXGPT010000037.1 coordinate 8,083, forward strand.
TGCGGCAAAGGGGCGGCAGCTGCCTTGTGTTAATATTACCCTTCATGTATTATATTAGTATACAGCCGATGAAGATTGACAGGAAAGGGAGCTGATTAGTTGAATGCGCTGAAACAAAAATTCAAGGACGTCGTATTTGCAGTATTGCCCGTTACAATTATACTTCTTATACTGAACTACACCATAGCCCCTATAGGCAGGGAACTGGTCTGGCGCTTTATAGTGGGAGCCGTTTTTATAATACTCGGGCTGGGGATATTTTTATTCGGCGCGGACCCTGGCCATCCAGCCCATCGGCCAGCACATGGGCTCGTCCATTACGAGAAAAAGGAGCCTGCCGCTGCTTTTAACAACCGGCCTTGTTCTGGGCTTTTTCATAAACATAGCCGAGCCTGACCTAATGGTCCTGGCCAAGCAGGTCCAGCAGGTCACCTCCGGCGCGATATCGCAGGCACTGCTGGTGGTGGTTTCGGTAGGAATAGGTAATGGTGGCCCTGGGCCTTTTCAGGATTGTATTCAAGATATCTTTAAGCAAGCTTCTGACCATACTCTACGCAATAATCTTTATACTGGTGATATTCTCTCCAAAACTATTCCTTGGCATTGCCTTTGATCCCGGTGCGGCGACAACCGGGTCCATGACGGTACCCTTCATACTGGCCTTGGGCCTTGGCGTGGCGTCCACCGAGGGCGGAAGGCAGTCGGAGGAGGACAGCTTCGGCCTGCTGGGCATAGCCTCTGCGGGCCCCATGCTGGCGGTGCTCTCCATGGGCATAATTTCGGGATTAAATCGCTGGCCGGCGGTATACCGCCAGCCCCGGAAGGCGGCCGGGGCATACTGTATCCGTTCCTTGAGAGTATTCCCAGGATAGCCGTTGAAGTTTTGCTGGCCCTTATACCGATTATAGTTATGTTTTTCATTTTCCAGGCAACCCTCATTAAACTTGGCAGGGCACCGCTTGTTAAAATCATAAAGGGTCTGGTTTACACCTTTACGGGATTTGTGCTGTTTCTTACCGGCGTGAACGCAGGGTTCATGGAAGCCGGAACCGCTGTGGGCTACGCGGTTGCATCCTTCGGGCAAAACTGGATTGTCATTGTGACCGGGTTTTTGCTAGGGTTTACGGTGGTGCTTGCCGAGCCCGCGGTGTATGTATTGAACGAGCAGATTGAAGAGGTCACAAGCGGGCATATTAGGAAAAAGAACATACTGTATTCTCTGTCAATAGGCGTTGCCATCGCGGTATCGCTTTCGATGGCAAGAATCCTCATCCCGGGCATGCAGCTTTGGCACCTCCTGGTGCCGGGGTATATAATAGCGATAACGCTGTCCTATTTCGCGCCCAGGCTGTTCGTGGGGATTGCCTTTGACTCCGGGGGAGTGGCCTCGGGCCCGATGGCCGCGACCTTTATACTGGCCTTTGCCCAGGGGGTGGCCGAAGCCACGCCGGGGGCCGATGTATTGATGGAGGGTTTTGGAGTAATAGCCATGGTGGCCCTGACACCGCTCATAGCCATACAGGTATTGGGGCTATTGTACAAACAGAAGGCGTTGAAAAGGAGTTGATATGGATGCAAAATCCCGCCGGCGGTTATGAATATGTGATAAACTTGGTTATTGTCGAGTTCGGGATGGGCAGCAGGATACTGGAGGAAGCCAAAAAGGCCGGTGTGACCGGGGGCACCATTTTCCTTGGCCGGGGTACCGTAAGGAACCCCATATTAAAGGCGCTGGGCCTTGACGAGGCAAGGAAAGAGATTGTTTTAATGGTAACGCCCCACGACCTGCAGGACGGTATCCATGACCACCTGACGGAAAAATTCCAGATGGAAAAGCCAAATCACGGGATAATCGTGACAATGCCGCTAAAAAGGGTATACGGGCTGCACGATTTAACCCGAAAAGATTCGCGAAGGGGAGGAAGTAGCATGGACTACGAAGTAATCTTCACCGTGGTGGAAAAGGGCCTGGGCCAGGAAGTGGTGGACGCCGCCACGAAAGCGGGCTCAACCGGCGCCACCATCATCAATGCCAGGGGCTCGGGCATACACGAGTGCACGAAATTCTTTGCGATGAACATAGAGCCGGAGAAGGAAATAGTGATGATAATAATAGAAAGGGACAAGGCCGAGGGTATAGTAAATGCCATACGGGACGCCATGCATATAGACGACCCCGGCAAGGGCATACTGTTTTCCATGGACGTAAACCGCGTAACCGGGCTGATGGGTGGGAAGCAGCAGTAGTAGTTATGAATCCTAAAAGGGATATTCCAAAACATTGTTACAAGCATATTACAAATACGTTACAATATCCTGCCAATTATTGACCCGCTAAATACCCGGTGCTATAATTAGCTGTAGAATGCAGGGGAGGTATGTACCCCCTACTGCATGCTAAAAAGCAAATCACCGGCCATAACCGCTAAAGAGGAAGGAAACCGGTGGTCCGGTGAGGGTAGTACATAACTACCGAGCATAAGTTTCCTTCCAAAATAAAAATTCAAAAGGAGGAAAAGAAAGCATGAAGAAAATTCTTGCACTGGTACTAGCTCTTACGCTAGCGCTGGGTACATTCAGCTTTGCGGCTGCAGCGCCTGAAGACGTTGTAGGCACGGACTACGAAGATGCAGTTAACAAGCTGGTGTATCTTGGCATCATTGCCGGTTTCCCGGATGGTACCTACAGACCGGCAGAGCCTGTTACAAGGGCACAGTTCGCTAAGATTATAGTGACAGCCCTTGGAGTAGGCGAAGCAGCCCAGTACGCTGCCGGCGCGACAAAATTTGCCGATGTTCCCGCTGACCACTGGGCAACAGGGTACATCAATGTAGCAGCAGACCTGGGTATTATCGTCGGTTATCCGGACGGAACCTTCCTGCC
>JAXGPT010000038.1:0-10976 GCA_040766775.1 Bacillota bacterium
ACGGTGAATGATTTCCCATATACAGTACAGTCGGTGGCCCAGCTGTTTAAGGGCCTTGCCGAAAAACATATTAACGTGGACATGATAAGCCAGACTACCCCCGTAGGTGACCGGATCAGCGTCTCCTTTACAATTCCCAAAAACGACCTGCCCGCAGCCCTGGAAAGCGTCAAACAGCTCCAGGAAAAGGCCGGCCCCTTCACCATTGAAACGGATACCGATATAGCAAAGCTTTCGGTGGTGGGAATGGGCATGAAGACCCAGCCCGGAGTGGCGGCCAGGATGTTCTCGGTACTGGCGGAAAACGATGTGAAGATAAAGATAATCACCACTTCCGAGATACGCATATCCTGTACCATAGACCCGAAAGACCAGGCCAAGGCGGTCTCCGCCCTGGCAAAGGAGTTTGACCTGTAGGAGTACCCTTCTTTTGCGGCGGGAAGCCGCAGGCTTACACGATAAGGAGCGTAACGCCCGGCCTTTAAGCGGGAGGTGGAAAACTAAAAATCATCCATCTCCCGCTTATTCTTCTCTACAAACTATGCATTATACCTTATATGCCCCCGTATCTGAGGGCCCTATCCCAAGACCGGGTACTTAGCGCCTTTCCCCCGGGACCTATTTTATGACAAATGCCCCATCAAACGTTTTGCCCTGTAACCGGTGACCTGAATCCGCCATCTTAATTCTGAATAATTGGGTATATTTATGCATGCCTGTTCAGCCTGCCCCTCATTCCATGAGTTGCATCATCTGTTATTACTGCCTGTCCAAAAAAAATTTTTATATATAATTATAAAAACTATTGCATAAAAATAAATTAGTAGTATAATTATCATTATAATCTGTATATTAATACATCCGTTTTGGAGGAGGAATAGGGATGGTCTCAAAAAAGAAAGTGGTTCTGGCTTATTCGGGGGGCCTGGACACTTCAATAATTATACCTTGGCTTAAGGAAAACTTTGATTACGAGGTAATTGCGGTCTGCGTAGACGTAGGTCAAGGGACCGAAATTGAAGCGGCAAGAAAGAAAGCAGTTAAATCGGGGGCCAGCAAGCTGTACGTAGAGGACGTGAAAGAAGAGTTTGTAAAGGACTATATATTCCCCACATTGAAGGCCGGAGCGGTCTATGAAGGAAAATACCTTTTGGGTACCTCCTTCGCCCGCCCGCTTATTGCCAAAAAACTCGTGGAAATTGCCCACAGGGAAGGTGCCGAAGCGATAGCCCACGGTGCTACCGGCAAGGGCAACGACCAGGTGCGCTTCGAGCTACTATAAAGGCTCTAGCCTTCATATGAAGATTATTGCGCGCCTCTGGCGTATGTGGGAAATAAAATCCAGGGAGGAAGCTGTCGACTATGCAGTGGCAAAGAGGATACCGGTCCCGGTAACCAAGGATCACCCCTAAGGCATGGACAGGAACGTGTGGTACTTAAAGCCACGAGGGGTCTGACCTGGAGGACCTGTGGTTTACACCGGACGACAGTACTTTACCTTTAACGGTACCGCCCGAAAAGCCCCGGATAATCCTACCTTTTTGAAATTTATTTCGAAAAGGGGACCCCCAAGGCCATAAACGGCATCGAATACAGTCCCCTGGCCCTTGTGGAAAAGTTAAACGAAATAGGCGGCCAAAACGGCGTTGGCATAATCGATATGGTGGAAAACATAGCTTGCGGGCATTAAATCCCGCGGTGTTTGCGAATGCCCCGGCGGTACAACTTTACAATGCTCAATGAACTGGAGCGGCTAACCCCTTTTTGACCGTCAAACGGCTTTCTTCTGCTTATCAATGGTGGTGGGCAGAAACCAGTATGCCCAATTGGTATACGACGGCCTGTGGTATACGCCGCTTAAAAAGGCGCTGGATGCCTTCGTGGACAGCACCCAGGAAACGGTTACCGGAACGGTTAAACTGAAACTGTACAAGGGAAGCTGCACCATTTGCGGTAGCAAATCGCCCTATTCCCTTTACAACCAGGAATTCGCCACCTTCGGCGAAGACGAAGTATATAACCAGAAAGACGCCGAAGGCTTTATAAACCTCTTCGGCCTGCCCCTCAAGGTAAGGGCCCTTATGGAGGAAAAACTCCAGCAGGAGATTAATCCGCAAAGGAAGATAAAAGCGGTATGAAGCTTTGGTCGGGACGTTCTACAAAGAATATCAAAGGAAATGGATGACTTTCACTCATCCATTTCCTTTGATATGCGCCTTTACAGGCAGGATATAACGGGAAGCATAGCCCATTCAGCCGCTCTTGTTGAATGCGGCGTTATAACCGAAGAGGAGTATTCCAGGATAAAAATGCGGATTGAAGGCATACTGAAGGATATTGAGAACGGCATCATCCGGTTTGATACCGGTTACGAGGATATCCACATGAACATCGAAAAGCTTTTGACCGATCGTATAGGCGAAGCGGGCAAAAAACTTCACACCACCAGAGCAGAAACGACTAGGTGGCGGTGGACTTCAAAATGTACCTCAAAGAGCAGTCATACAGCACCAGCTAATTGGTCTCCTGAAAACACTGGCGGACCTTCGGAGCAAACCTCGATACCATAATGCCGGGCTATACCCACCTGCAGCACGCCCAACCGGCTGCCGCTGGCCCATCACTTTGGATGGCCTAAGCTGGAATGTTCAAAAGGGATGTAACCCGCCTTGAAGACTGCTGCAGATGGATGAAAGTCCCCTGGGCAGCTGCGCCCTGGCCGGCACCACCTTACCCGCTGGATCGGGAACTGACGGCAATTGCCTCGGATTTGCCGCTTTTACTCAAAACAGCCTAGACGGGGTCAGCGACAGGGACTATGCTATAGAATTTGGCCGCATGCTCCATAATAATGATGTACCTAGCTCGTTTCTGCGAGGAGCTTGTCCTGTGGTCTTCCAGCGAATTTGATTTGTGAGGATGGACGATGCCTACAGTACCGCAGGCAGCAGCATAATGCCTCAAAAAGAACCTCGACGCGGCAGAACTGATAAGGGGCAAAACCGGCCGGGTATACGGCAATCTGGCGGGCTCTTGACCGTAATGAAGGGTCTTCCCTTGCCTATGTAATGTATGATATGCAGGAAGACAGAAAGCGTGTTTGATACGGTGGACACGGTAAAGCGATGCCTTCGGTAAGCTGCGCCTATGCTGTCCACGCTTAAATTAACAAGGACCGCGACCAGGCGGCGGGAGAGGGTTCTCAAATGCCACCGATGTGGTGACTACCTTTGTGTGCGCACTTTTCCGCACTGCCCACTGCATAGTGGGCGAACTGGTATGCTGGGCTGCTGCGAAAAGCGCCTTTCGTTGGGGCAGCTTACAATAGAAGACTACAGGAGAGTGTCCCCGGTGGATCTTATGATATACTGGAAGTCATAAGGCCGGAAAACTGTGTTGCGCCGGAACATACCGGGAGGGCCCGCCCCGGAACAGGTAAAGGCCCATATCCAAAAGTCCAGGGACTTTGTCCCGCTTTTACAAGTCTTAAAAACAAAGGTAAAAAGGTTTGAGCTAAAACCCCTTATATATAATCCAAGGGGACGGTTCCAGCGGTTTTATTCGAAAGCCGAAGGGATGATTTTTGCAAATCCACAAGAACCGTCTCCGCTTTTTCTTTAGCAGCCCATGCAGTTTCTCTTGTTGGTGGCCAGGTTGTCCACCATGACCTCAAGGATGGTATGGTCGGTCTCAAGCATCCCGGGGTCGCTCACCCTGCCGAGGTTTTGTATGGTCTTCGACACTGCAGTGGATTATACTGTTGTCACAGGTACAACGGTACCCCCTATGGCCAGCACCGCTGACTGCAGCGCTGTTGAGGTTGCGGTGGAAAGCTTCAGCGCAGCCCACCTTGCCGCCGTCGCATATCATCCTCGGTCAGGTTTGCCACCATGTCTCTTGATGGTCCTCCATCTGCCGATTATTGCTCCATACAAAAATGCTATACCGCTGCTTGCGCCTATGGCGGCCGCCACGGCACACCCGCAAAGCGCTGACAGTTTTCCGGTATAGCTCTTAATATATATGGTACTTTACGGCTGATTGCAAGCGCCCTTGCCAGCTCTTCATCCGTAGCTTCAATCGCCACGGCAGTTACCGGCAGTATCGCAGTAATACCGTGATTGCCGCTGCCCGCACTGCTCATAACAGCCATTTTCACTCCGGCCATCCTTTACATCAGCGCCGGCTGCGGTCATTAAAGGTGGCATAATTGTGAAGGTCATCGGCCAGCACGCCTTCTGATGGAATGGTAAATGCTGTATCCAACCCCCATGCTGGTCTTTTTCACTACGTCTCTTTAACGCAACCTCAAGGTTCATATCCCTGCCCGCCAGTGTAAAGGCAATTTTTTCATAGGGGATTTCCCGAATAATATCTACCAACTGTGATACTTTCATGCCCTGAAGCCACTTTCTGTTGGCTGCCGCTGTTTGCCCGTACTGTCCTTTTTCAGAACTGTCTTTCCGTTTGCTTCAAGAAGCACTATATTGGTATGGCTATCCTCAATAATACACCGTCCGGTTCCGGCATCCGTTTTTACGCCGCATTCCACATATACCCCGGGCCTGTCCAACACCTCAATATGTACTCCAGGCCGCTGTCCACAAGGCGAAGGGCGGCATCCGCTCCCTCCCTTTCCACGCTCTCCAGCACCTCCAGACCCCTGTCAGCCTGTCCGACAGCGGTGCCCAGTGCTGCGGGCTACGTCTATTCCAACCCTGTCCACGCCGGGAATACCCACCGCAATACCGTTCTTATAAATATTGCTGCTCACCAAAACATTTATTTCTTCAGGCTGACCGCCGACAGTCCTTCTGGCGTTGGCCGCAGCCAGCGCCACCGCCGCCGGCTCGGTACAACCAAGGGCGGGAACCACTTCCCTGCGGAGTATTTCCACAATACACTCTTCGCATTCCCTCACAATCATCACCTCGGCTTTATGTTTTATATATATATTTTACCACGATATGTCTCTACAGCAAAATAAACAGACTGCTCCCAGCAGCAGTCCTTTACTCCTTCATCGTTATTACCGGACCTGTTGTTTTCGTTTATCCTCTTATTTTTGATATTGATACCTCGTAGGCAAATCTTGTTTAAAACTTCGCCGTTGTGGGTCTTTTTTTGGTATTCCCGGCTCTGTACTCCTTCCCCAGATTTTTATCCTGTCCCCCACCCAAGCTTTTCCGAAACCTTGTATTCTTTCCCCATGCGATGCATGGTATATAATCAGATTTCCTGTAGGCCCGGTTAACCGCCAGCAGTATATCGGTTATCTCCCTTCCAAAGCGGCGTGGTCCGGTAAAGCGGGCTTTTGCACACGTACCTGTCCAAGATAATCTGGTTCGGGTTTTTATTTCTTCCTGCTCCTGCTGCAGCGACAGGTCCCTGGCAAAAATGGTGAGAATGAGCCTGTTGCTCCCGTCCACGAACTTGTTATAGGACTCCGAAATGGGCCCTGGATTATTATGTTCTGCCGGCAGCTTGTAATGTCCATCCCATATATCAGCCTTTCTGAAACGGTAACCGGCAGTATATCCGAATAATCGCTGGTTTTGAACCATAAGTTTGAAATTGTAGAACCCCCTCCCCGTACACCTTGTGACTGAACTCAAAACCGCCATAAAAATCTTACCCACCACGGTTACAGTATTGTTGTTTACCGTCCTTTGTGACACTGACCCCACACTCCCCTTATTTTCTTGTGTACCTTCCAACCTAACAATATGTTTATTCGGGAACCAAAATATTTATGAGGGGTTTATTGGTATTGCCGGAGGTATTCAAAGGGCAGTTCGGTAATATCCATTCTTCTGATTCCGGGACCGGTCATCCATCTTGTCCCGGAATACATCCTGTCCTCTATTCATGCCCTGGGCACCCATCAATAGGACCAAGTCCCCTTTCCCGCCTTGTTTATTGCCTCTTCCACCGCCTGCCCCAGCAAGTCGTAATGCCTTGCCTTTACGCTTGCCTTCTTAAGTTCCGACATAAAGGTATCCCTTTCGCCGTCGGTTACACGGTCACCTTTCACAGCATCCCTGCTGCTGGTTACCAGCACTTCGACATCCAGCAGGTTGGCCCAACTGAAATCACCGACGCATTGATTCTGCTTATCTCTTCTCCCTTCCGCCCCGTATGGCATTTACAATATAAAGGTTGTTATAATCCATGGTCTGGACCGTTTCAAAGGCCGCCTCGTAACTGCCGGGATTGTGACTGAAATCATCTATCACGGTAAAGTCTTCCTGGTATATCACCTGCATCCTTCGCCATACACCCTTGAAACTTTTGAGCGCAGCCTGAACCATCTTTGGCTCAATACCGTACAAAAGATCCACCGTTGCCGCAGCAATAGCTGTTGTATATGTTGTGTTTCCCCGGAACCGTAAGGTTTATCGGTATTTCCTGGGGCCTGCTAACGTCATTGCCCATTACGCTGGTAAAGGACCTCTGCAGGCAGTAGGTATAGCTTGTTCCAGCGTCTACATCTATGCTGGAAGCGGTTATGCTGGCCTTGCCCCCAACCCGTAAGTAAGTATGAGCAGTTTCGGGTTATCCTGTACCAGTTCCAGCCCGTGGGGGTCGTCGGTATTGATAATTGCCGCTGCTCCTTAAAAGCAGAAGCAAGCTGAACAGTCTTTTTTTCATTGATACATATTCCTCGAAACCGCTGTAAGCATCCAGATGATCGGGAGTTATATTGGTGTGCACCGCCGTATTAAACCGCACCGAGTTCACCCGCCGGTACTTAAGCCCATGGGAAGACACCTCCATTACGGCGGCATACACCCCCTGGTCAACCATCTCGGCGAGGTATTTTTGGTAATTCTTCACTGTCCGGCGTGGCTAGGGCCGTGGGGATAATAGTTGTCCCCCGCCTTGACCATGACCGTGCCGATAAGGCCGGTTGAGTATCCGGCCCTGCGGAATATGTTCTATCATGAAAGTGGTAGTGGTTTTACCGTTGGTGCCGGTAACCCCTATCATATTTAGCTCCTCTGATGTGGGAAACCGTAAAACCTGGACAAAAGCTTTCCCAACACCGCCCTTGAGTCTTCCACCCTTATAACCGGAACGTTAAACGGAAGGTCCTCCGGGCTTGCGCCTACATACAACCGGGAAGCCCCATTGATGACCGCTTCCCGGATGTAGTCGTTTCATCCTCCTTTTTCCCCTTTATTGCAACGAAAGCAAACCCCGGCTTTACTCTTCTCGAATCGCAGGTAACTCCCTTTATATCGATGTCCAGATGCATTGGTATTCACCCGTAATCCTTTGAATATTTTTAGGTTTTGCTAATTCCAACTATTTATGTATTAATGAAGGAGCTATCTGCCCGTTAAAACAGTATGTAAGATGCTCATTACCGGTTCCTTTATTGCTGCCAAAAAAAGAAGCAAGGGGACGGTTCTATTGCTTCCGCCCCATGCTCTACCCTTATACTACCGGCTGCAAACTACGTACTGCCTATTACCACTGATTTTCGAACTAAAAACCCGTGACTTAAAAATGTAACCCGTCATCCCTGACCTAATAAAGATGACATGCGCATAGATGCCCTCCGCCAAGGTCGGAAAGAACCGGCTCCACCTCGCTGCATACCGGCAGCGCATGGACGCACCTCGTATGAAACCTGCACCCGCCCGGTGGATTTATCGCATTGGGCACCTCTCCCTCCAACAAAACCCTTTTTCCCCTTGAATGCATACTTGCCGCCGGGGCTGCGGCAAGCATTGCCTGGGTGTAGGGATGCGCCGGCCGGTCAAACACTTGGTCCCTGTGCGCCAGTTCAACTATCCTGCCTAGGTACATAACCGCCACCCTGTCGCTTATATGCCTAATGACACCAAGGTCATGGGAAATAAACAGGTACGCCTGTCCCAACCTCTGCTGCAGTTCCTGCATCAGGTCTATTACCTGGGCCTGGACCGAAACGTCCAGCGAGGATACCGGCTCGTCGCAGACAATAAGCCTGGGCCCTACCGCCAGCGCCCTGGCTATGGCTATTCGCTGCCGCTGGCCGCCGCTGAGCTGGTGGGGATACCTTGCCTTGTGCTGCGGCTTTAATCCCACCAGTTCAAGCAGTTCCTCCACCCGCTTTTCCTTGTCCTTTCCCTTCGCAATGCGGTGTATTTCCAAGGCTTCCCCCACAATATCCCCCGCTGTCATCCTGGGGTTCAGGGAACCGTACGGGTCCTGGAATATCAGTTGTATATCCCGCTTAATCAGCCTCAGCTCTTTCCTGTCCATGCCGGGAATGTTTCTGCCCTGGAAAAATATTTCCCCTTCGGTGGGCCGTATAAGTCCCAGTATCAGCCTTCCCACCGTGGATTTTCCACAGCCCGACTCCCCGACAAGTCCAAGGGTCTCTCCCTTATCCAGCGTAAAACTAACGCCGTCCACCGCCTTAACTAAGGCCCGGGGTCTAAAAAATCCCGAACCCTTCACGGGAAAGTATTTCTTAAGATTTTTTATCTCCAACATGCTCCGCTGCATCCAGTCTCCCCCTTAATAGAAGCAATGGGACGGTTCCTGCTTTACCAACTACCAATCATTATACAAGTGGCAAGCACACAACCGTCCATCCCCACTCTTACAAGTTCCGGTTCATGAATGCGGCATATTTCGCGGGCGTGCTCGCACCGTGGATGGAAACTGCAGCCGCCGGGAAGGTGCAGGGGCTGGGGGCTCTCCTTTTATACCGCCCAATTTTTCGCCGGCCATACCCAGCCCGGGCACCGACGCAATCAGTCCCTTGGTATAGGGATGCATGGGTTCGTTAAACAGCCCCGACACATCCGAATACTCCACCGCCCTGCCGGCATACATCACCAGTACGTTTTGTACGGTCTCGGCGACAACCCCCAGGTCGTGGGTTATAAGTACCATCGCCATGCCAATCCTTTCTTTCAGTTCCCTCAAAAGCCGCAGCACCTGGTCCTGCACCGTAACATCCAGCTCCGACGTGGGTTCGTCGGCAATCAGCACATCCGGGCCGCAGGCAATGGCCATTGCAATCATGGCTCTCTGCCGCATTCCCCCGCTTAACCGGTGGGGGTATTCCCGTATCATTTGCCCCGGTGCGGGTATGCCCGTCTGCGACAGTATTTTAACCGCCTCATCCAAGGCTTCCCGCCTGCTCATGCCCTTGTGAACCATGAACACTTCCGAAACCTGGCGGCCTATCGTCAAAACGGGATTAAGCGAAGTCATGGTTCCTGGAATATCATTGACATTTCGCTGCCCCTTATTTTTCTCATCTCTTCACCGGGTAAGGCAAGCAAGCTTTTGCCCTTGAACAGCACCTGCCCGCCGACGACCCGCCCCGCCCGGGCGATATAAGGCCCATCACCGAAAGGGCTGCGGTGCTTTTGCCGCAGCCGGATTCACCGACTATGCCAAGGGTTTCGCCCCTTTCCAGGTCAAAGTCAAGGCCGTCCACCGCCTTTACCACCCTGCCGCCTATATAATAATGAGTTTTAAGGCCCCTTACGGCCAGTATTCTTTCACCCACGTCCCCACCACCCGTATACGCCGTCATTTCTCGGGTCCAGCAGTCACTGAGGCCCGTCCCCCAACAGGTTAAAACCCAATACGAGAGCCATTATAGCCATGCCGGGAAAGGCTGACCACCACCATGCACCGGTCAAAAGGTACTGCCTTCCCTGGGCTATTTCATAGCCCCAGCTGGGGGTTGGGGGCTGTATTCCAAACCCTAGGAAAGCTTAGGAAGATTCCAGCATTATTATACCGCCCATACAAACGTGGCCTGCACCAATACCGGCGCCATAATGTTGGGCAGTATGTGCCTTAATATTACCCTGGCGCCGCTGCCGCCAAGGGCTTCGGCGGATTCCACGTATTCCTTCTCCCGGACGGACAGCACCTGCCCCCGCACCAGCCTGGCCACGCCGGCCCAGTTTACTATACCGATAGCCGCATACATCAGGGGCAGCCCCGGGGGCAGGTAGGCCACCAAGGCCAGTACAAACAGTATGAACGGAAAGGCAAAAAAAACGTTGGCAAGCCACGAAACGATATCGTCCACAACGCCGCCATAATATCCCGCCAGGGCGCCGAGGGTTATTCCGATTAACAGTGAAATGGCCGTAGAAGCCGTGCCGATGAGGAGGGAGGCCCTTGCCCCGTACACCACCCGGGAAAACATATCCCTGCCGTATATATCTGTACCAAACCAAAACCTGCTGCAGGGCGGTACAAGCTGAACCTTGCTGCCCTCGGTCCATATAAGCTGTTCTGTCGGTTGGTACCTTGTTATATAGGGGGCAAATACTGCCGCCAGTGCTATTAGCGTAACCAAAAAAAGTCCCGCCACGGCCGGCTTATTTCCCAAAAACCTAGACCAAGTGTTTTCCATATCATTCATGCCTCCACTTTCCGCCGTGTTTAATCCGGGGGTCTAAAAGCGGATAGGTCAGGTCTACCAGCAGGTTAGTAGCCACAAACACCAATGCAAGCATCAGTACCTGTCCCCTTATAACCGGGAAGTCCCTGGCAAGTATTGCTTCAAGGCCCAGCCGGCCTACCCCGGGCAGTGAAAAAAGCTGTTCAACCACTATGGCTCCGCCCATCATCTCCGCCATGCAGGTACCCGCCACCGTTGCAACGGGAATCATAGCATTTTTAAGCGCATGCCCCAGTACAACCGCCCTGCCGGGCAGTCCCTTTGCCCACGCCGTCTGTATGTAGTCCTGCTTCAGCACCTCCAGCATACCCGACCGTGTAAGCCTTGCAATAAATGCCGCAGGCCTCATACCCAGGGTAATAACTGGCAGGACGAGGTACAACCAGCCTCCGTCCCCGGTACCGGTACCCGGAATCCAGCGCAGTTTAACGCAGAACAGAAGTATTGCCATAAGCCCTATCCAGAAGCTGGGTGCCGTTATACCAAGGAGTGCCATCACCCTGCCGCCGTGGTCCAGCATGGAGTCTTTTTTGACAGCCGAAACCAC
>JAXGPT010000039.1:0-9097 GCA_040766775.1 Bacillota bacterium
TACAGATGGGGGACGAACCGAGAAAGCTTGATGCAAATCTTTACGGTATAGAAATAGACCCGGAAGTAGAGAGCAAAAGGTATATTAACAGGATCAGGCAGCAGATGCAGGGCAGTTTCAGCGTAAATATAATAGCCGAGATACAGCGGCAGCTGGACGCCGCATACCATTCCCCCGGCGCCGAGGAGGCCGCCATATTCGACCGGTTTATAGAGGTAATAGACCTGGTGGGCAAGGAGTACCAGAGGATAGTGTTTGATACCGCGCCCACCGGCCATACCCTGAGGCTTTTATCGCTTCCGGAACTGATGGACCGGTGGCTGCAGGGAATGATTGAGCGGCGCCGCAACGTAAACGAAATGATGCGCATGGCGTCGGTGGTGGACAAATCCCTGGAGGAGCGCATAAAGGACGACCCGGTTATGCGGATTCTCCTGGACAGGAAGCAGAGGTTTGAAAAGGCCAAGAAGTTTCTAATCGACGACAAGCGGGCGGGGTTTGTGTTCGTGTTAAACCCCCAGCAGCTTCCGATACTGGAGACCGAAAAGGCCATATCTTTCCTTGAAAGAAACGGCATACCGGTGGAAGGGGTAATCATAAACCGGGTGCTGCCCGAAAAAACCGACGGCGAGTTTTTCAAAAAAAGGAAAGAGGTTGAGGACCGGTACATGAAACAGATAGAAGAAAAGTTCGGGGACAGGATTCTGTACAGGATACCGCTTATGGAATACGATATAAGCGGCTATGAAAGCATAGACAGCGTGGCAAGGATTTTCGGTTAAAAGGGGTGGTTTTATGGAAAAGGCCGCAGGCAGCGTCCGGGACAGGATTGAAGAGCTAAGAAGGGTTATAGAGGAGCACAATTATCGTTACTACGTGCTGGATGACCCGGTTATATCCGACCACGAGTTTGATGAGCTAATGCGGGAGCTCCAGGCCCTGGAAGACGAAAACCCGGACCTGGTAACACCCCATTCCCCCACCCAGAGGGTGGGCGGCAAGGCCTCGGAAAAATTCCCCAAGGTGGTGCATAAAACACCGCTCTTGAGCCTAGCCAACGCCTTCAGCGAAGGGGACCTCCGGGACTTTGACCGCAGGGTACGAAGCGCGGTGGGTGACGTGGAGTACGTAACCGAGTTCAAAATAGACGGGCTTTCGGTGGCCCTTACCTACATAGACGGCGTCCTGGAAAGGGGAGCCACCCGGGGGGACGGCGTGGTGGGGGAGGACGTTACCGCGAATTTACGCACCATAAAAACTATACCCTTAAGGCTTAAACAGCCGGTCAGCCTGGAGGCAAGGGGCGAGGTTTTCATGCCCACCGCGGGGTTTGAAAGGCTTAACGAGAAACAAAAGGAGCAGGGTCTTGCACCCTTCGCCAACCCGAGGAACGCGGCGGCGGGCTCGCTGCGGCAGCTGGACCCGGCGGTAACCGCTTCACGGCCCCTCGATATATTTATTTTTAACCTGGAGTACATAGACGGCGTGGATATAGCCACCCATGCGGAGGGGCTTAAGTTTCTTAAAGAACAGGGTTTTAAAGTAAGTCCCGAGTTCAGGGTTTTTGAAAGCATAGAGGATGTGATAGGGCTCTGCGCCGAGTGGCAGCAAAAAAGGGAGAGCCTTTACTTTGAGATAGACGGAATAGTTATAAAGGTAAACTCGCTGCGCCAGAGGGAGGCGCTGGGTGCCACCGGCAAAAACCCGCGGTGGGCCGTTGCGTACAAGTTCCCGGCCCAGGAAAAGAAAACCAGGGTTAAGGATATAATAATACAGGTGGGAAGGACCGGCGCCCTTACCCCCACCGCCATACTGGAGCCGGTACGGCTGTCCGGTTCCACCGTGGGAAGGGCGACGCTGCACAACGAGGACTATATAAGGGAAAAGGACATAAGGATAGTCGATGCGGTGCTTGTAAAAAAAGCCGGTGATATAATTCCTGAGGTTACCGGGGTGGTTTTCGAGGAGCGGACCGGCACCGAGAAGAAGTTTAGCATGCCGGACAAATGCCCGGTGTGCGGATCGGAGGCGGTAAGGGCCGCAGGGGAGGCCGTAACGCGGTGTACCGGTATAGCCTGCCCCGCAAAGATAAGGCGCAGTATCATACATTTCGTGTCCCGGGACGCCATGGACATAGCTGGCCTGGGGCCGTCCATTGTGGAGCTTTTACTGGACAAGGGTTTCATAAAGGACGCTTCCGACCTGTACCGGCTGGAGGAAAGAAAGGCGGAGCTTGTAAGCCTTGAGCGGATGGGCGAAAAGTCGGTGGAGAACCTTTTATCCTCCATAGAAGCCTCAAAAACCAGGGGACTTGCCCGGGTAATAACGGCGCTGGGGATCCCCCTGGTGGGGGTTAGGGCCTCGGCGCTGCTGGCCGAGCACTTCAGGTCAATGGAGGCGCTGCAGCGCGCAGGCAAAGAGGAACTAACCGCCATACCCGAGATAGGCGAAATAATGGCGCAAAGTATTATAACCTTCTTTAGGCAGCATCAAAACAAAGAGTTCGTTGAAAGGCTGAAGTCCGCCGGGGTGGTGATGACCGCCGAAAGGAAGGACGCCGGGGCGCCAAAACCGCTGGAGGGCCTTAGCTTTGTACTGACCGGCACGCTGGCCGGGTATACGAGAAGCGAGGCCTCCGGGATAATAGAGGCCCTGGGAGGAAAAGTATCCTCCAGCGTCAGCAAAAACACCAGTTACGTGCTGGCGGGGGAAAACCCCGGCAGCAAGCTGGACAAGGCCAAAAAGCTGGGGGTTAAGGTTATAGATGAAAAGGAGTTTGAAAGCCTTACCGGCAAAACCGGTAATACGGAGGTGGAAAAGTGATAACAAAAAAAGAAGTGGAATACGTGGCAGGGCTTGCAAAGCTTGCCCTTACGGAGGAAGAGCGGGATAGGTTTACCGAGGAGTTTTGTGGCATATTGGAATATTTGAACCGGTTGGACAGCCTGGATACGGTTCCGGTAGAGCCTATGGCCTGTATCCTGCCCTATAGCAACGTATTCAGGGAAGACCTGGTAGAACCCTCCATGGACAGGGAAAAAGTGCTGGAAAATGCGCCTGACAGCCTAAACGGATGCTTCAGGGTGCCCAGGGTTATATAGGATTGGAGGTAAAAATAAATGCATCATTACATGACTGCCCACCAATTGGCAGAAGAAATTAGAAAAGGAAATACAAGCGCCTCGGAGATTGCCCGTTCGACCATGGAAAGGATAGAAAGATTGGACCCGGAAATTGGTGCCTACATAACAACAACCGGCGACAGGGTCCTGGAAGCTGCGAACAGGGTGGATGAAAGGCTTGCAAAGGGCGAAGCGGTGCCGCCGCTGGCAGGTATACCCATGGCCATTATGGACAATATATGCACCCAGGGCATTCTTACAACCTGTGCGTCAAGGATGCTGCACAATTTTATTCCGCCGTACAGTGCCGATGCATATGAGCGGCTGGAGCGGGCGGGAAGCGTGCTGACCGGCAAGACAAACCTGGACGAGTTTGCCATGGGAAGCAGTACGCAGGGCTCGGCCTTTAAGAAAACATATAACCCATGGGACCTGGGAAAGGTGCCGGGGGGTTCCGGCGGCGGTGCCGCAGCGGCAGTGGCTGCAGGAATGGCTGCCTTCGCGCTGGGTACCGACACCGACGGGTCCATACGGCAGCCGGCGGCCTTGTGTGGCGTGGTGGGCATGAAGCCCACCTACGGAAGGATATCCAGGCATGGGCTGGTGGCCATTGCGTCGTCCATGGACCAGGCAGGCGTCGTAACCAGGGACGTAAGGGACTGTGCGCTTGGTTTTGAACCATATTTGCGGCCATGACCGGCGGGATTCCATGTCGGCAAATGTGGCGGTGCCGGACTTCCGGGCAGGCCTTGGAGAGGGCATAAAGGGGTTTAAGATAGGCATACCTTCCGAATATTTCGGAGAGGGGACGGATCAGGGGATAAAGGAAAGGGTTAAGGAAGCCGTAAAGGCCCTTGAAGGCCTTGGGGCGATATGCGATGAGGTGTCGCTGCCCCATACAGGGTATGCGCTGTCGGCGTATTATATAATTTCGTCGGCGGAGGCCAGTTCAAACCTTGCCCGGTACGACGGGATAAGGTACGGGTACAAGGCGGAGGACTATACCGACCTTGAAGAATTGTTCGTTAAGTCCAGGAGCCAGGGTTTTGGTGAGGAGGTAAAACGAAGGGTCATAATGGGCACCTACTTTTTGACCTCGGGTAAACTGGACGCATACTTTAAAAAGGCCCAGAAGCTAAGGGCTCTTGTAAAGGCGGACTTTGACAGGGTATTTGGAGACTATGACCTCCTGGTATGTCCCACTTCGCCTGTGGTGGCTTATTCTGATGAGCCCGCCGGCAAAGGGGATGACCATCCGCTTAGTACATGCTTGCCGCATATCTTTACCATTCCGGCCAGCCTTGCCGGGCTGCCGGCACTGTCGATCCCCTGCGGGTTTTCGAAAGGGCTGCCGGTGGGGCTGCAGCTCATAGGGAAGCCCTTTGGTGAAGAGGCCCTTTTGAGGGCAGCCTATGCGTATGAGCAAAGCACGGAATTCCACACAATGCACCCGCAGGTGTAAAGGAGGCATAAAGGAATGAAATATGAAACCGTTATCGGGCTTGAAATACACGCAGAACTTGCAACAAAAACCAAGATATTTTGCGGCTGTACCACGAGTTTTGGCGGCGAAGAAAACACCCACTGCTGTCCGGGGTGCCTGGGCCTTCCGGGAACCCTGCCGGTGCTCAACCAAAAGGTTGTGGAGTACGCCGTTAAGGCGGGCCTTGCCACCAACTGCACAATAAACCGGTTCAGCCGGTTCGACCGGAAGAACTATTTTTACCCCGACCTGCCAAAGGCTTACCAGGTATCCCAGTATTATTACCCCCTGTGCGAAAAGGGGCATTTGGAAATAAAGGGGACCTTTGGCAGCAAAAAAGTAGGCATAACCCGGATACACATAGAGGAGGATGCCGGCAAGCTGCTGCACGATACCGAGGACGGGAGCACGCTGGTGGACTACAACCGGGGCGGCGTACCCCTTATTGAGATTGTATCCGAACCCGATATGCGAAGTGCGGAAGAAGCCCGGCTGTATGCTGAAAAGATTAAGACAATACTGGAGTACACCGGCGTTTCCGACTGCAGGATGCAGGAGGGGTCCTTGAGGTTTGACGTCAATTTGTCGGTCCGGCCGGAAGGAAGCAGCGGGTTTGGGACCAGGACCGAGATTAAAAACCTGAACTCCTTCAGGGCGCTGGTGAATGCGATAGAAAACGAGAGCGCAAGGCAGGTAAAGGTTTTAGAATCCGGCGGCGAGGTGGTGCAGGAGACCCGTAAATGGGATGATGTGACAGGGAAAAACACTTCATTAAGGAGCAAGGAAGAGGCCCACGACTACCGGTACTTCCCGGATCCCGACCTGGTGCCGGTGGTGCTGGATGGGGAATATATTGACCGTATAAAACGGGAACTGCCGGAGCTGCCGGATACAAGGAGCAAAAGATACGTGGAGGAATGGGGACTTCCGGAGTATGATGCCGGGGTTATTACCGCGTCCCTTCCGCTGGCATCGTTTTTTGAAGAGTGCGTAAAGGAGTACGGCGGCGAACCCAAGGCGGTGAGCAACTGGGTGATGGGCGAGCTCATGCGCATGCTGAACGAAAAGGGTATTGAAGCCGACGGTATACCCTTCCCCGCCGCTTACCTGGCAGGCCTCCTTAGGCTGGTGGACGATGGAACAATAAGCGGGTCCGCCGCCAAAAGGGTGTTCACCGAGATGTTTGAGACCGGGGAGCAGCCAAAGGTTCTGGTGGAACGGCTGGGGCTTTCACAGATAAGCGACGAGAGAGTCCTTACCGAGATAATAAAAAAAGTGATGGATAAAAACCCCAAGTCGGTGGAGGACTACCGGTCAGGCACCACCAAGGCGATGGGGTTCCTGGTAGGTCAGACCATGAAGGAGACAAGGGGCAAGGCAAACCCCGCGCTGGTGAACAAGATACTGAAAAAACTGCTGGAAGAATAACAGAGGACAAGGGGACAGGGACTTGCCCGACGATTAAACCGGCGGGACATTTCTTACGTGTTGAAACCGTCTACGGTTTATGATAATCTAAACCGGAGGCGGTTGTTTATTTCCAACCAAATCCAGCTTAGCCGTATACCTTATGCCAAGGAGGAAATGCTATGCAGTATAGAAATGCGACACTTAAGGATATACCGGGCGTTTCGAAATTGCAGCAAAAATATCATATATCAACCATAAGAGAGGAGGACAAACCGGATGGATTTGTCACAACGCTGTTTACCGAAGAACAGTTCAAGGAGCTGATCGAAAAAGAAAATGGGCTTGCTGTGGCCTGTGACGGGGATAAGGTTGTGGCTTACGTTATGGCCGCATCCTGGCAGTACTGGGAACAGTGGCCGCTGTTTCAACACATGATTAAGGATTTGCCGAATGTAAAGTACCTGGGTCAAACCCTTTCTGTTGATAATTCCTATCAATACGGGCCAGTTTGCATTGATAAAGACTATCGCGGCTCCGGGGTTCTTCAGAATATCTTTGAATTTTCAAGAATCCAGATGAGAAAAAGGTACCCCATTCTAATTACTTTTATTAACCAAATAAACCACAGGTCTTATAATGCCCATGTCAACAAGCTCGGACTAGACGTAATCAAGACTTTTGAGTTCAACAATAATCAATACTATGAACTGGGATATGACACATCCAAGAAGACCAAGGGCTCCGTTTACCTTAATGACAAGACAAAGAAAAGGGTGACCAAGAAGATAGTTCTTGACCAGGAAGGCCATACCCTTTCTTTCACAAAACCTCCTTATGGGCATATATTGGTACTAAATTATTCATAAGAGTCAACATTTTCATGGTTGAACTTACTTTGCTACACTGGATATACACCGTTATGGTCGTAGTAATACTGGCAGTGATGATAACCCGAAGGGATTACCATAATACCATGTATTATGGGTATTTTTTTTATTGGACTTGCCGCAAAGGGTTCGGTGACCGGTGCCGGGCTATGTTGATTCCCTCGTGGTGGCGGGCATAGAGCTGTTCGGGGTAATACTGGTTATTTCGCTGATCGTGGCCATCGTCCAAAATGATGGAAGATACCGGTGCCAATATGCTAATGGTTAAGCCCTTCTCCAGGCTGATAAGACTCCCGACGTGGCCTTTTGGTTCATAGGGGTCATAATGCTCCTGGTATCATGGTTTTTCTGTGCATCCCCGCCACCGCCTGGTGGGAGCGGTTCTGCTGCCGGTGGGGCTTAAGGCGGGCCTTCCCGCCATAGGCGTTGCAATGGCCATAAACCTGTTCGGCCACGGGATAGCACTTTCCAGCGACTACATCATCCGGGAGCGCCTAACCATAACCGCCACCGCAGCGGGGTGGAAGTGGTGGACCTGATGGTCAAAGGGATACCACTTGTGGCAATTATGGGTATTACCACCTGCGTGGCGGCAGCCTACGTATTCCTGAAAGAGGATATGCGCCTTGGTAGGATTGGGACCGCCGTGGTGGAGGGTTCGGAGAAAAAAGCACGTAAAGGTCACGTGGGTGAGCAGGCTGACCGCACTTCTGGTACCGGTGGCATTCATGCTCGACGTGGCCGCCATGTCCGCCTTCCAATTGAGAGGAGGGGACGCCACCGCCTAGTGGGCGGCACAGCGGTGATACTTATGATAATTGGTGAGCATTTTTGCAGTATAAGGAAAAGCCCTGGGCAAGATTGCACAGTATATGGGCGACGGCTTCAAATTTGGCATGGAGATATTCGGACCGGTTATCCCGGTGGCTGCTTTCTTCTACCTGGGGGAAATAGCACCCATACAGTCGGTGCTTGGCGCAGGCGTGCTTCCGGCCGGTTCCGAGGGAATCCTGTCCGACATGGGCCGGTCCCTTGCGGCTGCCGTCCCGGTTAACAAACCCATGGTGGCGACGATGGAAACGCTTGTTGGTGCGATTACCGGCCTGGACGGGTCCGGTTTTTCCGGCATGTCCCTCGCCGGGTCGCTGGCCAGGGTTTTTGGCACCGCCGTTGACGGGTGCATAGCAACCCTTGGCGCCCTTGGCCAGATTGGCGCTATCTGGGTGGGCGGCGGAACGCTGATACCCTGGGCAATACTTCCAGCCGCGGCCATATGCCGGGTGCTGCCCATCGACCTTGCAAGGCGCAATTTCAAACCGGTAATGGTCGGCTTAATTGTAACTACCATTGCTGCTATGTTTCTGATTTAAGATGGACCTCTGAATCCGGCTGCTGTTTCTGCTGGAAATAGGCGCATTTTGTGCTGCCTATGGCGGACACTATTCCCACATGGGTAAGCTGGCACTTGCCGTTTTTCTGGTGCCGGCAAGCTTCGGAACAGTTGATGTTGGTCAATAAAATCCACCTCCGAGTATTAGATTGCCCATTGTTTTCAAAAAAAACCTAAGGCTCCGACTTAACGGGGCCTTTGAATAATATTGCCCATAATATCAAAACTTAACATGGGAAAAGCCAAAGCTAGGAGGTATGCTATGTATTTTCCCGATTACAGCCGGACGGGGCTTGTCTATCATGTTGTATCGCTTAACGACCTGGCCAAGGTAAGGTTACGGGGCATAAGATACGATGACAAGTCAACCTACCAGGAGAAATACAGGGAATTTCATATTTTTTTGAATAGATTTAAGGCCGGCAGGGTGCCCGACTGGGTGGACAGGACAAAGGCCATATTTGCCAGCATGAACTTTAAGAAAGACCACGCCTTCCACTCCCACAGCATGCTGCTGGCCTTCAGGGTTGACCCCGCGAGGTGCTGGGTGGCAAACGAAAATAGGGCTAACCAGCTGTATGAACCCTTTATACTGAAGGACGTTGAAGGGTTTTACGGTGCAAAGGATTACTTGGAAGGCAAGGGAAAGGCCCTGGCGGAGCAGTACTGGGAGACCTCGCTGTCCTTTATCGACAACTTGAAGCTGCGAAGGGACAAGGAAGAGGGTTATGACGCCGAGGTAATGGTGTTCCACGAAATAAGGCCGGAGGATATTCAATACATCGCCATAGTGTCCGACCACAGG
>JAXGPT010000004.1:0-92795 GCA_040766775.1 Bacillota bacterium
CAGCATGAACTCGTCTATGCCGTTTTCCTCAAGGGCCCTTATCTGGGCCTTTACCTGCTCCGGCCCGTATTTTATATATCCCTTGACCCAGGAGGCGGTGAAGTCCTGTATCCACGGCCTAATGATAGCCGGCGTTTCAATATTTCTATTTCTTGCCACCGAATCCTTTGCCGAATTATAAACCGTTTCGTAGGGGTACGCATCCGGCACCGGCAGCCCGTAGGTATGGTTGGCGTAGTGGCTGGGGTACATCATGGGGGATACGTAATCCACCACGTTGCTTACGGCTTCCCAGTACTGGCCCAGGGCCATGTCATCCGCAACCGAGCCCACCAGGCCGTAAATGTCCGCCGAGATGTATACACCCTTCGGTGAAAGTTCCTTGTAAGCGTACTTTAAGAAGTTCTGTATGGTTGCCGGTTTTGATTCCTCGGTCGTGTTCCTATAATCCAGCTGCTTGTCAAGCTTTCCGCCATCGGAGGCGGGAAAGCGGACGTAATCAAACTGTATCTCGTTAAACCCGGCGTCTGCAGCTTCCTTTGACACCGCCACATTGTATTCCCACAGCTCCCTGTCGTGGGGTGATGCCCAGATAAGGCCGTCCCTGTTGGTAAAGGGCCTGCCGTCCGACTTGTAGACTATTGCCCTGTCCTTGTGATGGCTTGTATAGGTCGGGTCCTTGAAAGCGACTATCCTGGCTATGGTGTATATACCATTGTCCTTCAGCTTTTTCATAAGCGCTTCAATGTCCTTGACGGTTGCCTTTTTGTTGGCATCGGGGCTGTATTTTTCCGCGGCCTTTGTCTTAAACAGCATGTAACCACTGTCGTCCTTTACGTCTATTACAAATGTATTAATACCCGTCCTGTTTGCCATTTCAATGAGCTGGTCAATCCTTTGGCCTCCGGCCGAGTAAATTGTCACATAGATTCCCTTTACCTTAACCCTCGGGTTGCCCGGGTGCTCGTCCACCTTGGGTTGGGGCGAGTAATCCAGTTCCCTCAGCGTTTCGTTCAGCAGTTCATACCTGTCCGCCACCGTGTACTCGGCTGCAATCCAGCCGTCCCCTTTATCTTCGCTGGTATCGGTGGAAATAAGGTACCACAGGGTGTTGTTTTCATCCGTTTTTGCATCCAGCACATTAACCGCCTCGCCCTTTATAGCCGAACCAACGACCGGGGATTCCTTGGAGGCGTCCTGCCGGATGTTCAGCTTACTGGCGCTGACGTAAAGGATGGATGAGTTGCCTGTGCCGTTTGTGCCGGTCTCGCTCTCGCCGGGGTTTTCGTCCTGGTTTTGCGGTTCTTCCGGCTCTTCTACGTTATTGTCGCCCTTATCGGAACCGCCCTCGTTCTGGCTTCCGCCGGCGGGCTGAAGTACCGGGAAAATGTCCCCGGGGGAGCAGGCTGACGCAAACACTGCCAGCATTAGGATGATTAATAAAAATATAAGACCTCTTGGTTTTCTCATATGTTGACCCCCTGTGGCTTTATAATTATGTCAACACGATTATATCATTATATTCGACAGCTTTCAGCAATTATTGTATATGTAAAATTATCCTTAATAAAAGGAGCTGCCGATATCCTTCCAGGATACAAGGGCCTTCCTATTGGCTTCATTATAAAGAAAAAAGCATGTACTTTTGACCGCCGATGAAACGGTAGGAAAGTAAAAAAGACCGGCTGTAACCGGCCCTTTGGTTATTTTTGGGTCTGTATAATTTTTGGTTCGTCCTGGGTTGGGCTGCTCGGCTGCTGTCCCTGTGGGTTTTGGCCCCCCGATTGATTATACATCGGGTTGTGTTCGGATAGATAGTTCAGCCTGCCGTTTAGCATCTGGATGTGACGCAGGGCGTCCTGCTGCATTTCTTGGAACATTTGCTTTGCCGCCGGGTCATCGGTGGACTCGGCGAACATTGCATAGGTACCCATTGCGGCCTGCTCGGCGGCAATGGCCTTTTCAAGGTCACTTTTTACGGTCATTTCAAGAGCCTCCTCTTTTTAAGCACTGGCTGCGCTGCATTTTCCCTCCTCTTTATTATCCCTTTTCCAATACAATAAAAAACGGGAAGTTGCCTGGCAAAATTGTGAAAATGGAGGTAAACTTGAGCCTTTGACGAATAGATTAGTAGAGGTGAGTGGAATGGATGGGATTAAGATACTTCACACCGGGGATTTGCACCTTGGCATGTCCTTTGCCCGGTCCAAGCTTCCCGCCGAAATAGGCAGGATAAGAAGGCAGGAGCTGTGGGAGACCTTTGACCGGATTATTGACACGGCAAAGGCGGAAGAAGTGGACCTTATGCTTATCGCCGGTGACATGTTTGAATACAATTACTGTACCGCGTCGGATATTAAAAGGATAAACGACCGGTTCGCGCGCATACCCGGTACCAGGGTTTTGATAGCGCCGGGAAACCATGACCCGGCCCTGCCGGATTCCCTGTACAATACCTGCCGGTGGCAGCCCAACGTACATATTTTCAGGACCAGCGATATATGTGCCCTGGAGCTGGAGGGACTTGGCACCACTGTATGGGGCCTGGGCTGGGACAGGGATTATATTGTGGACCCTCTCCTTGAGGGTTTCAAGGCTGCCGACGGCGGGATAAACATACTGCTTGTCCACGGTGAAGTGGTGCCGGAGGGGAATACTTCCGATTATTTGCCCATTTATTTGCGGCACCTTGCCGAGTGCGGCGCGGACTACGCCGCGCTGGGCCACGTGCACAAGGGCGGGGTGGTGGAACACGGCGGCAGGGGTACCGCAAGGTACTGCACCAGCCCCGAGCCCATTTCATTTAACGAGGACGGGGACCACGGCATATGCATAGGAACGGTGGGAAAAGGCTTTTGCGACGTAAAGTTTTTGCCCATCGCAAAGCGAAGGTTCATAACAAGAAGAATAAACCCCGACCCCGCGGGCGATGCCGCGGAGGTGCTGGGGCAAATGAAAGGGCACATAATGAAAGAGGGAGAAGAAAACCTTTATAGATTCCTCCTGGAAGGGGCCATGGACCCGGAAGCGGACCTTGATATCACTTACCTTGCACAGGCAGCGCAGGCCTTTCATGTGGAAGTGAAAAACAACACCTATATAGATTACGACCTGGATGCAATAATGGAAGAGGGCCAAAACAGCATAATGGGAGCCTTTGCAGCAAGGATACTGGACCAGCTGGACCGGGAGAGTGATTTAAGAAGGCGGGCGGTCCTGGAGAGGGCCCTTTACATAGGCCTTGATGCATTAAACGGCAGGAAGGTGGTGGGCCGGTGAGAATCAAGGAACTTTATATAAAGGCCTTCGGCAAGTTTATAGACAGGGAGTTTAAGCTGGGGGACAACCTAAACATAATATACGGGCTCAACGAAACCGGCAAGTCAACCATCCACCGGTTTATAGAGGCCATGCTCTTGGGCTTTGTAAAGCCGGGGGTAAAAAGAAGGGTGCTGATGGAGGAGTACGACCGGTACCGTCCCTGGACCGGAGAACTTTACGGCGGAAGCCTTGTGTACCAGGTGGGCGGGCGGCTTTATAAAGTGGAGAGAAACCTCGAAAAAGGCCGGGAAAGCGTTAGGGTGTTTGACCATGTAACCGGCGAGGAGTTAACCCGGTCCTTTACATATGACAAGGCAAGGAGGGAGCTCCTGTTTGCCCGGGAGCATTTAGGGGTAAGCCACTCCTTTTTCAGGAACACCATAAGCGTAAGCCAGCTTGGCAGCAAAAGCGATGCGGACCTTGCCAGGGAAATCCAGACCTACCTGGGCAACCTTGGCAGCGCAGGGGATGCAAACCTTTCGGTGGCCAAGGCAGAAAAATTAATTAAAGAATATCTTGACGGTATCGGTACCGAAAGGGCCCAGACCAAGGAATACGGCAGGCTGTGCCGCCGGATTGAAGAGCTGGAAAACGGCATTAAGGCGGCCGCTGCGTCGGTGGAAAAAATAAGGCTGCTGGGACGGCAGCTCAGGGAGGACGAGGAAAGGGCGGAAGCCCTCAAGGCTGAAAGAAAGAAACTGGAGCAGCGGATTAAAGCTTTGAAGGGCAGCATGCTGCTGGGACGCT
Source organism: Bacillota bacterium (assembly GCA_040766775.1). GTDB lineage: Bacteria > Bacillota > Clostridia > Ch29 > Ch29 > JAAYEV01. The sequence goes on from JAXGPT010000004.1 coordinate 4,069, forward strand.
GGCAGGAAGTGCAAAGGCTCTCGAAGGAATGCAAAGCCCTGGCGCTGCAGCTTGAAGAATTAAAAGAGTATGCAGGCTTTGACACGGCGGAAAGGGATGAACTCTATACACTGGATAGGCTGGCGGAGCAGGACAGGCAGGAGATTAAAAGAATCCAGCTGAAGGTGGAGGAAAGCTCCCGGGATATTGAAATGGCCCAAAAAGAAGTCTCGCAAGCCCTGGACAAAGGCGCGGGGCCTCTGCGAAAAAGGTTTTATATAAACCTGGGGCTGTGCACGGTGTCCGCCGCTGCGGCCTTAGGCGCTATCATACTTGCAGCGGTGTTGGAAAGCACGGTCTTTGGCGTATTATCAATACCGCTTGCCGCACTGTTTTTGTACTTGGCGGTGCGGGCAGCCGGGTTGAGAAGGAATCTTAAGGAGCAGGAAGGCGCCGGCCGGGAAATTATAGCGGAAATTCAGTACATGGAAAAATACAGGGATGACCTCCTGGATTCGCTCTCGGCCAGGAAGGCAGAGCTGGCCCGGAGGGAAGAAAGCATCTTGTCCATATTACATAAATGCGGCGCGGCCGGCATAGAGGATTACCGCGACAAAGAGGCGGGGTTTGAAAGGTACAGGCAGCTTAAGGACCGCCTGGGGCAGCTGCAGAGGCTGCTTGAGGTAAGGCTGGACGGGGAGAGTTATGAGGCGCTGGAGCGAAAGGCGGAGGCTGTCATGGCGGCCGGCGCGGGACCGATTGACGTGCCGTCGGCGGAACTGGCAGCCGGGGAAGGGGCAGACGCGGACCAAATCACCATGTCAGCGGTGGAACAGCCGGACCGGGGTACGGCCAATGCGAGTCCGATTGACATGACAGTGGCAGAACTGGCAGCCGCCGGGTTTGGCAGGGAGGACCTTGAAGGCTTGGAAATAATGCTGCGACATATCATGGAAGAGGAAGCCCGCCTGCTGGCCGGCGTGGAAAAGGCCAGGGGAGGCTTGGAGGCTCTGGAGCAGGCAATCTCCATCCTTCCTGAAATGGAGGAGGAACTGTCGGGTGCCAGGGAAAGGCTCAAGAGGCTTGATTACGAACGGGAAGCGGCGGAAATCGCGCTGGAGGCCATACGGGAGGCTTCGACATCGGTGCACAGGGAGTTCGCGCCGGCCTTAAACCGCAAGATTAACGAGATAACATCAAGGATTACGGCAGGAAGGTATACCGATTTGCAGGTAACCAGGGAGCTTGAGATACTGGCCACAGCCCCCGAAACGGGACGGCGGGTTGAGGCGGAAGTACTACGGCGGCACCGTCGACCAACTGTATTTTGCCCTGAGGATTGCAGCCTCCGACCTTGTATCCGGCGGCAGTAAGCTTCCCCTTTTCCTGGACGACAGTTTCGTGCAGTACGACCGCCGGCGATTAGAGAACGTAATGGGGTACCTCCTTGAGGAAGCAAAGGAAAGGCAGATAATCCTTTTTACCTGCCACGGCAGGGAAAGAGAGGTTGCAGATGCCCTGGGAGGAGTATATAATTACTTGGTAATAGACTAGAACTAAGAGCTGTGGAGGGAAATAAAAGGATGAATCTTGACAGGGGGCATTTTACCGCCCTTGCCACCGGAATTGTATGGGGTACTTCGGGGTTTTTCGTAAGGACGCTGTATGACGCGGGTTTTACGCCCCTCCAGGTGTCCACGTACCGCACCACGTTAATGGCTGCCGCCACCGCCCTTATTATCCTCCTTTACGACAGGAAGCTTTTATATGTCAGGAAGAAGGACCTAAAGTACATAATACCCATGGGCCTGTTCGGCACCGCCCTGGGGTACATCACATACAGCTACGCGATGAAGTACACAACCCTTGCCATTGCCTCAATGCTCACATACACAAACCCCGTTTACACAACGCTGCTGGCGGCGGTGATTTTTAAAGAAAAAGTATATAGGGGCAAGGTAGTCGGGCTTGTGCTGCTATTAACCGGCTGCTCGCTGCTGGTTAAAGTGTACGACGCGGCCTTTTTTGACCTGAATGCTTTTGGAATAGCAAACGGCCTTTTGACCGGATTTTTCGTGTCAATCTCCGCCCTGTTCGCCAAAAGGGTGACCAGGGACTACCAACCCATCACAACGGTGTTTTACAATTTTGCCGTGGGGGCGCTGTTCCTTAACGCCTTTTCATACCCATGGGATAAGCCGGCGGCGGTCATAGGTATCGGCGAGGTGTTGGCCTTTGCGTACCTGGCACTGTTTCCCGGGGTGTTGGCCTTTTTCCTGTACATGTACTCGGTAAAGAGGATAGAGGTAAGCCAGACCGAGTCCTGTGTCTCAATTGAACCGGTCATGGCGGGGGTACTGGGATTCTTGTTGTTTAATGAAACCTTTGACACAATGCAGTTTGTTGGTGCGGCGATAATCCTGCTGGGAGTGCTAGTGTTTAACGATGCGTGGGGCCTGGAAAAGCGCAGGGCCGGGGACGTGCAGGGAAATTAAAGTCTCACCGGTACCGCTGGCCCCAAAGCTCGGGACCAAGGTTGTCCTGCCAAGGTTGGTGCAGCTTATATTGCCGGCATTATCCGCGGCATTTATATAAAGAAGCGCTAAAGGGCGCGCTACAGCAGCGGTGAAAACAGCCGGGCGGTGGCTTCCGCCAGGTGCTTTCGAAGCGGCCTTTCGTTCCACGTCTCCGGGTCTATCTCCACCGAGTGTTTCAGGTCCCTGAAAAAGTCCTCCTCCAGGGTTCTCACCACTTCCTCGTCGTATACAATGGCGTTTACTTCGAAGCCCAGGTGCAGGCTCCTAATGTCAAGGTTGGCGGTGCCCACCGACGCCACCCTGTCGTCAACCTGTATGACCTTGGCATGGATGAAGCCCCGGTTGTATTCGTATACCCTTACCCCGGCCTCCATTAATTCCTGGTAATAGGACCGGGACGCCCAGTGCACTATTTTTTTGTCCGGTACCCCGGGCACCAAAAGCCTAACGTCCACCCCCGACAGCGAAGATATCTTCAGCGCGGTAAGCAGGCTCTCGTCCGGGATGAGGTAGGGCGTGGTGATGTACAGCTTGTTCCGGGCCATGGATACCAGCCGCACGTACAGCTTTTGCATGGAATCCCACTTGGAGTCCGGGCTGCTGGCCACTATCTGTATCGGCTTTGGAGTGGTTACGTTATGGGCCGGGAAGTAGTCGGAGCAATCTATGCCCCTGCCGGTGGCCGATGTCCAGTCCTGCAGGAATATGGCCTGCAGCGAATATACCGAATCCCCCTCAAGCTTAATATGAGTATCCCGCCAGAAACTGAAGGCCCTGCTCTTTCCCAGGTACTCGTCCCCGATATTTAACCCGCCCAGGAAACCCACCCTGCCGTCCACTATAAGGATTTTGCGGTGGTTCCGGTAATTGGTCCTGTAGTCCAGGAAGGGAAACTTTATCGGAAGGAACACCTCGATTTCGCCTCCGGCTTCCTTCAACGGGTCGAAAAATCCCTTGGTGAGTTTTAGGCAGCCCACGCCGTCGTACAAAACCCTTACTTCCACTCCGTGCTTTGCCCTGTCTATAAGTATTTCCCTGATATGCCTGCCCAGCTTGTCGTCCCGAATTATGTAGTATTCCATGTGTATATGGTGCTTGGCCTTTTTAAGTTCTTTAATAATCTCCCGGAAGGTGGAGGGGCCGTTGGTGAGCACCCGGGCGTTGTTGCGGTACTGCACCGGCATTGCACCGGCGTTTTCAATCAGCGCGGACAGCCTGGGGCAGGGCAGCGTTATGCCCCGGGGCGGAGTTTTTGGCTGGTTTGCCTTAAGAATGCTGCTGCACCGTCCGAAGTCGGGCAAATCCTTGTAAACCCTGTCCCGGCGGATATCCCTGCCAAAGAAGGTGTACAGTATGTACCTGCCTATGGGGAAGGCTATGAATATAAGCAGCCAGGCGATGGTCTTGTAGGGGTTCCTTTTTTCCATAAGGATAACCACCGCGATGAGGAATAAGTCTATTAAGAAAATGACCACTATAACCCTCCAGGTAAGCTGGAGCGGGTTAAGGCCCATGTTCAGGAAATAAGACCCGAAGGCTACCGCTATAATCAATATGAAAAGCGCAAATACAAAGCTGTTCCGCTTCATGCCCCTTCGCCCTTTCCGATAATACTTACAACCGTTCGCCCGAGGCAGCATCATTGAGTATCATTATATTAACATATATTCCCCCTTTGTGCTGCCAAATATCATGGCATATGTTGTAGATGCAGCAGTATAGTTGGCAAATCTTCCGGGAATTTGTTGGAAAGTTTTCACACCCTACTGAGGTATGGGAGCGGCCGTGTATAAATTGTATATGGAAAGCAAGGGCGGGCCGCTATCCCGCGGCGCAGGACAGATGCCTGGACTGTGTTCTGCGGACCCGTGTTCTGATTGGGGGATGTGTAAATGGCAAATACCGGGGCAGAGGGTGAAACCCTTATATTATTAAGCATGCTAAACCAGATTATAGTGGACGACCTGGTTGAGGAGAACCGGCTGGACCTTTCGAGCAAAAGAAAAGATGGCATGACCTGTGGCAGCGGCAGATGAAGCAATACTACGGGCTGGAAGGGGACCTGCTGGGATGGGAACAGTTAAAGGAAAGGGTGGTGGAGTGGCTTAAGGATGAAAAAGCGTACGCCGGTAGGGGGTTATGCTGGAGATGTGCTGCTCCTTCAAACCCTACGACGAGCTGCCGGCCAATATCCAGGCATCCCCGGAAGCCTGGGAGCTGAGCCTCGAAAAGATATGCCGCCTACTGGGTTTTGAGGACCGGTGGCAGGAACTTTTTTCATCGAAAGGGGTCTAATACGGGTGGAAACTATTAAAGCGGGGTGATATTTTTGAAAAGGACAGTATGCTTAACCTTGGTTTTACTCATGGCCTTTGTGACGTTTATGCCGGTACAGGGCCTGGCCCAGGACGATGCGGGGCTGGAGCGGGCTATCAGGGCGGTTAAGGCAAAGATCGAGGTACCGGATAGTTTTACCGAGTTTAATTACCATACCTACAGCGAGGGTGATAAAATTAGCTGGTACCTGGATTGGACCAGCAAGGACAGGCTGGAGGGATACTTAAGCATCAGAGTTGACGACAAGGGCGACATATTAAGCTACAACTTCTATAAACCCTACGACTACGACAGTGCCAGGAAATTTCCCAAGGTAAGCAGGCAGGAGGCCCGGGATATAGCGGAGGCCTTCATAAACAGGATGAAGCCGGGGTTGGTTTCGGTACTGAAACCGGTGGAAGACAGCGGACCGCTGCCGTTGGGACGCATCCACAGCTTTAACTATATAAGGCTGGAAAACGGTATTCCCTATCCCTTCGATACGATAACCGTGGATGTGAACAGCCAAACCGGCGAGGTGGAAAGCTATTACTGCAACTGGTCGGGGGATGCCTCTTTCCCGCAGCCGGAGGGCGTGATATCCCTTGAGGAAGCAAAGCAGGCCTACAGGGAAAAGCTTGGCCTAAAGCTAATTTACGAATACAGCTACCGGGATGAGGAAAGCCGCGTGTACGCCGTGTATGTGCCGGTGTACGGTAGCAATTACGCTATAGACGCCCTTACCGGCAAAAGCATCAGGGTTAGCCCCTATTACGGTGTCTATCCCCTAAGGGGCGCGCAAACGGCTGCCAAGGAAATGACCGTGAAGGATGAAGGAGTCCTTACCCCAGAAGAGCAAAAAGCGGTGGAAGAGATGGCCTCGCTGGTTTCCAGGGAAAAGGCGGAGAGTATCGCAAGGGACATCAAGGAACTGGAAGTTTCGAAGCATTACAAGTTAGCGTCTTCTTACCTGCAGAAGGACCTGAATGTAAAGGACAGCTATACCTGGGAGCTTAGTTTTGAAAGCGATGCAAAGGACAGCGATAGGCCCTCCAATATATGGGTAAGGATTAACGCAAAGGACGGCGGGCTTGTGGGGTACAGCCGTTATATTCCCATTGAAGGCCAAAGGGAAGGCAGGTACACCGAGGAAAAGGCCAGGACCGCCGTGGAAGGATTCCTTAAGTCGGTTTGCGCCAAAAGATTTAAAGAAATGGAGTATGACCCCACTTACGAGGAAAGCTATTATCCACTGGAAGGGGATAAGAAACCCACATCCTATTCGTTCCGGTATATAAGGAAGGTGAACGGGGTGCAGTTCCCCGCCAACTACATTCATGTGGTATTCGATGCGGTGAACGGGAAAGTGACCGGCTTCAACCTGAACTGGTACGACTTGGAGTTCCCGTCGGTGGAAGGCGTTCTTGAAGTGGACGGCATATGATAAGATGTTCGACAATGTGGGGCTGGAGCTTTTGTATACCGGTGTTTACCCGGCGGATGGCAGGGGTATGGCCGTGCCGGGAGGAGCCGGACATTAAGCTGGTATATAGCGTGAAGCAGGATAAGCCCGCCATATTCGACGCCTTTTCGGGCGAGATACTGGATGGTTCCGGCAAACCCTTCGTGGAGAGAAAGGTGGCAGAGTACAACGATATCGACGGCCATTATACCGAAAACCAGGTAGTAGCCCTGGCGGAGTACGGCATTTCACTGCCGGGGGAAGCGTTCAGGCCGTTGAAAAAATCGTGCAGAGGACTCACCGAACTTCTTGTAAAAGGCCATGGGATATTATGGGGCCTATGACGATGATGAATCACTGGATGATATGTACAACCAGCTCATCGGTGAAGGAAGGTGATAACCAGGGAGAAAAACCCAGAGGCGGCGGTCACCAGGGAAGATGCGGTGAAGTTTGTAATACGGTCGCTGGGGTTCCAGGAAACAACGGCAGACATAAAGGGAATATTCGTAACCGGCTTTAAGGACCAGGGCAGCATCGGCCCGGAACTTGTGGGATACGTGGCGATAGCAAAGGGGCTTGGCATTGTAGGGGAAGCGGCGGATACTTTAACCCTAGGGCAAGCCTGACTGGGGCCGGGCCGCGGTGATGCTGTACAACTACCTTACAAGGTAGAGCGGACAAAGAGGGACAGGGACTTGTCCTGGGACAACAAAAGTCCTTTATCAATAGAAACGATAGGGCGGGGCTGTGACTGCAAATCACAACCCCCACTTTTATTGATTTTTAAGTCATCTGCTGCTTGTGAATGAAGGTTGCGCAGTCGGTCTCCTCGGTATCTTGTGCATTACGCGGCTGGATTTCTATTTTGGCCGCGTTGCAGTAGTCGCCCTGTGCATGGTAATGGCAGGTGTCCACAACGCACTTTACACCTGGCAGGTGTTGGTTTTTCTTTTCAACCCTTCCTTCCATCAAGGCATTCCTCCTTTTTTGTGCTGTTCTTAGTATCCATTTTTAACTCAGGGTTTATGCAGTTTATTTATGGGAAGCGAAATGCTAAACAAAGCGGCTTCATTTTTAATTGGTGTTGTACATTTTCTCGCAACGGTGTATAATTAAATTACATATGAATATATGCTCATATATTCAAAAGGAGGTTTTGAAAATGAAACGAAACGACACAGCCTGCGACTGCAACATAATCCACCGGGACGTAGTGGACGGGAGTATCCAAAACCATGCCCCGGGAAGAGACGCTTTACGACCTGGCGGAGCTTTTCAAGGTTTTCGGTGACAGCACCAGGATAAAAAGATATTGTGCGCGCTGCAGCAGCAGGAGATGTGCGTTTGCGATATTGCGGCGCTGCTTGGAATGACCCAGTCGGCCATATCCCACCAGCTGCGGATTCTCAAGCAGGCAAGCCTGGTCAAGTACAGGCGGGAAGGGGAAGGTTGTGTATTATTCGCTGGACGATGAGCATGTAAGCAACATATTTGCACAGGGCTTTGCCCATGTAAGCCACAGGTAAAAGACAGCGGGGGTGTAAGGAAGTGAGGGACGCATCCAGGGTGGAATTTTTTTTTTGGAAGGTTAAACTGCGCCGCATGTGCGGCAAGAATTGAAGAGGAGGCAAAAAGGATAAGGCACGTGGACAGGGCTTCGCTAAACCTTGCCACAAACGTGCTGGCGATAGACGCGGCGGATGTCAAAAACCACGGGCAGATAATGAAGGACGTTTCGGGCATGGTTAAGGAAATAGAGCCGGGAGTTACGGTAAAAATATTAACGGGAAAAGAGGAAAGGACCGGGATCGGCGGCAGTGCCGGTACAAGGGAAGCGGCGGTCCTTTTGGCGGGGCATCCTATTTGCGGCGGCTCTTTTGCTCCGGCTGCCCAATGATTTAAAAATCATGTTGTTCGCCGTCGGGTACCTTTTGGTCGGCAGCAGGATACCTGCAGCCGCCGGAACCTTATTAGGGGGAAGGGCCTTTGACGGGAATCTATTGATGAGCATATCCACGCTGGGCGCCTTTGCGATGGGGAATACCCCGAGGCGGTGGCGGTTATGCTGTTTTTCAGGGCCGGGGAATTTTGCAGGACCTGGCGGTAAACCGGTCCAGGAAGTCCATTGCGGACCTTATGGATATCAGGCCGGAATACGCCAATATAAACAAGCGGCGGGCACATAAGGGTTTCCCCCGCAGAGGTTAGAGTGGGGGATATAATACTGGTAAAGCCGGGAGAGCGAATACCCTTGATGGGGTTATCGAAGAAGGATATCTGCGGTTGATACTTCGGCTTTACCGGCGAAGCGGTGCCCAAGGGACGTGGAACCGGGGTCGGAGGTGCTGTCGGAGTTCATAAACAAAAACGGGGTACTTTCCCGGTAAGAACAACCAGAAATTCAAGGATCAGCGGTGGCAAAGATTCTGGAGCTGGTGGAGGATGCGGGGGCAAGAAAGGCGCCCACCGAAAAATTCATTACCCGGTTTTTTCAAGGTACTACCCAGCGGTGGTGTTCGCCGCGGCGGCGCGGCGCTCGTTCCACCCCTTTTGATACCGGGAGCGCATTTTTCCGACTGGGTGTACCGGGCGCTGGTATTCCTGGTGGTGTCCTGCCCCTGCGCGCTGGTGGTATCCATACCCTTGGTTTCTTCGGGGGTATAGGTGGCGCCTCGAAACGGGATACTCGCAAAAAGGGGGTAATTTTCTCGAGGCCCTTGCCGAGTTGGACACCATCGTGTTTGACTAAGACCGGGACCCTCACCAAGGGGTGTTCAAGGTGACCCGGGTGAACCCGCTGATGGGGTTGACGAGAATAAACTTCTGGAATACATCGCCCGGGCGGAGTACGGGTCCAATCACCCGGTGGCGCTGGCAATTATTGAGGCTTACGGCAAACCGGACGGCGATGGGGTGAAGGGCTACACCGGCCCCGGGTCTGGGGGTTGAGGCTGTAATAGACGGTAAAAGTCCTGGCGGGCAGCACCCGGCTTATGGAAAGGGAGGGCATAGCCTTCCAGCCGGTGGAAGAGGCGGGAACGGCTGTGTACGCGGCCTAACGGACGGGAAGTTTATTGGAAGCGTTGTAGTGTCCGACGAGATAAAGGAGGACGCGGCCGCCGCCATGGGGACCTTAAGGCGCTGGGAGTTAGAAGAACAATGATGCTGACCGGTGGCCAAAGGGCTGCGGAGAGCGGCAAAGGCCCTTAATATAGACGAAGTGCATGCGGAAGCTTCTTCCCCACCAGAAGGTTGCCATGGTGGAAGCAGCCCAGGGGAATAGACCTCCAGGGGCAGGGTGGTGTTTGTCGGTGACGGCATAAACGATGCCCCAGCCTTGGCCAGGGCCGATATAGGGGTTGCAATGGGCGGCCTTGAGATGCGGCCATTGAGGCGGCGGACGTATTATGACCGGCAAGTTGAGCTGGCGGCGGCGGTCAGGCGGCCCGGCGGACAGGGCTATGGTAGCGGCAGAACATCATCTTTGCGCTGGCGGTAAAGGGTATCGTGCTGCTGCTTGGAGCCGGCGGAATTGCTTCCATGTGGGAAGCGGTGTTCGCCGACGTGGGCGTTGCGCTTATAGCCGTATTAAACTCCATGAGAGCCATAAAACCGTGAAATCTCTCCCGTGTCCTGCAGCCCCTTTACTGGGCGGTGACAAGGATATATAATTATCTATGTATGCGCATACTGTAATTACGGGACGGAGGAATAGCATTGACAAACAAACCACAGGACAACAGGCTGGGCACGGAACCCATACTACCGCTTCTTTTTAAGCTGGCTTTGCGTCAATCCTGTCCATGTTCATCCAATCCATGTACAATGTTGTTGACAGCATATTCGTGGCAAGGCTCAGCGAGGACGCACTGGCGGCCCTGTCGCTGGCCTTTCCCATTCAAATGGTTCAAATAGCCGTGGCGGTGGGAACGGGCGTTGGGGCAAGTTCGCTCATTTCAAGGTCCCTGGGCCGGGGCAGCCAGCGGGAGGCGGAGAGAGCAGCAAGCCACGTGCTGCTGTTGGCCATAGTCTACGGCGCGATGCTTGGCGTTTATAAACATACTGTTTCCCGAGCAGCTTATCGGCATGTTCACCGACGACCCGCTGCTTATCGATTACGGCACAAGGTATATATGGATTATACTGGTCAGGGCCACGGCGATGTACATCCCGATGATTGCCAACAGCATGGCGAGGGAGAGCACCTTCATACCCATGGTAACCATGCTGATTAGTTCCATCATGAATATAATACTGGACCCGCTGTTGCTCATTGGTGCAGGATTTCAGAATGGGCATAGAGGGTGCCGCGGTGGCAACGGTTCTTTCAAGGATAATAAGCGGAAGCTTCATCGTATATATGTTGTTTAAGGGCAACAATGAAGTGAAGGTGAGTTTCAGGCATTTTGAATTTGACTTCTCTGTAATAAAGGATATATACCAGGTGGGTTTCCCGGCGGTGCTTATGCAGGTGCTGGCTTCGGTGATGATAGGGGGGCTAAATATCATTCTGGCCGGTTACAACTCCACCGCCATTGCGGCGATGGGGATATATTTCCGGCTGCAGTCCTTCGTGTTTATGCCGGTATTCGGGCTGAACCAGGGTTACCTGCCCATAGTAGGGTATAATTTCGGGTACAATAACTCCAAAAGGGTTAAAGAGGTTATGAAGGCGGGTTTCCTGACCGGGTTTGCCTTTACAGTTCTGGGGTTCGCGATATTCCAACTGTTCCCGGAACAGCTAATAATGCTGTTTGGTGACAGCCCGGAACTTATGGAAATCGGGGTAAAGGCCTTGAGAGATCATAAGCCTTGCCTTCCCGGTTATAGGCCCTGCCATAGTAGGGGGCACCACCTTCCAGGCGGTGGGCAAGGGTATGCCCAGCCTTATACTTTCCTTTTCAAGGCAGATATTAATCCTGCTGCCGCTGGCCTTTCTGCTGGGCAAGATCGGGGGATTGGACCTTATTTGGTACGCCTTCCCGATAGCGGAGCTTATTGCGGTGGTATGGATGGCGGTGTGGCTTAAAAGCACCATGAAGACGGTGTTCAGGATTATGGAAAGAGACGTTTGATTCGCTTGAGATTTAGGATTAGTTTCAGGTTGACTTTTCATTGATATGGCCCTGATGGCCTTTAGCATCGTCTCAACCACGTACCTTTCGCTGTCCGGGAGGTCCCTGTCTTCAAAACGGGCAGTGATCGATTCTACAGCTTCTTTAGGTTTAACGTGGTAATAGTTGTTGTTCGCCGTGAAACGGCATACCCTGTCGATACTCTGCCGGTCCAGCCGGGCCGGGAGTTTTACATATTTATCCATGTATCGTTTCGGAAAAATTCCCCAACGATTACGCCGTATTGATCTGAAAGCACACCGTCAAGGCCCTTGGTGGCTTAAAAATATTAAAAGCATATTCTCCCCCTCGGCCGTAAAGGGGCTTTGGGAAATCCATTCCAGGACTTCCACCGGCGGCATCGTATTCTTTCGCGTAAAAGGACCAATCGATGCCGGGCAGCAAATCAATTATTTTCCGGAATGATTTTTCATCATCTTCCCGGCGGGACTGGAACAGTTCATGCACTCGCCTGACAACAGGGAGGGCCGAGCCCGCTGCGCTTTCGGTATCCACCGTGTCCGTTGGTTCTACGGTTCCCGTCCCACTGTCCGGACCTGCCGCGTCTGCCTGGTCTTCTGCGGGTGACGTTCCCGTTTCAATGTCCTGGTCCTCGGTTTTATTCCATGAAGGGTTATTGAAGGATATGGAGATGGACATACCTGAATTGTATATTATATAACCGGTTACAAGGATGATTATAAAAAAAGCGACCAGCAGCGCTTTTACCGCTCTCATGGCATTACCTCCCGGTCAGGATTTTAGGTTACCTAAAATATATATTACGGGGGAACAATAGTCAATATTTGCTTTACCGGAAGTATAATATAAGCTATAGTAATTAATAACAACCAAATGTGATATGGGAGGTTATTGTTATGACAGGCAGGCTGCTGGAAAGTATGCTGGATACAATCGGGAACACTCCTTTGGTGAATTTGTCCAGGATTACAAAGGGTTTGGAAGGGGCCATATATGCGAAGATTGAGTACTACAGCCCGGGTTTTAGTAAAAAGGACAGGATTGGTCTGCAGATAGTAGAGGACGCGGAAAGGCAGGGGCTCCTTAAAAAGGGGCAGGCGGTGGTTGAGCTTACCAGCGGCAACACCGGGACCGGACTGGCGGTGGCGTGCGCCCTCAAGGGGTACCGGTTTATCGCCGTCATGTCAAAGGGCAACTCGGTGGAAAGGGCAAGGATGATAAGGGCCCTCGGCGGTGAGGTTGTGCTGGTGGACCAGGCGCAGGGCTCGGTGCCGGGGCAGGTAACCGGCGAAGACCTGGCCCTGGTGGAGCAGGAGGCGCAGCGGCTTACGAAAGAACTGGGTGCCTTCCGCGGGGACCAGTTCAATAACCCAAGCAACGTACTTGCCCATGAGCTCCATACCGGCGAGGAAATATGGCAGCAGTCCGGGGGAAGCGTTGAGGTGTTTGTGGACTTTGTCGGGACGGCGGGAAGCTTCATGGGCTGTTCAAAGGCCCTCAAGAAACACAATCCCGGAATAAGGTGCTACCTGGTGGAGCCGGAAAAGGCGGCATATTATGGCGGGGGTGACCTGTCGGACACAAGGCACAAGATACAAGGGGGCGGGTATTGCATGGAGCTGCCTTTCCTTGACAAGGACATGGTGGAGGATTATATTACCGTAACCGACCGGGAAGCCATTGAGACGGCAAGAAGACTTGCAAAGGAAGAAGCGATATTCGGAGGTTTTTCCGCCGGTGCCAATGTGGCCGCCGCTTTGAAGCTCTTAAAGAACAGGGAAAAGGGCAAAAAAATAGCGGTACTGATACCCGATTCCGGATTCAAATATTTAAGCACCGACCTTTATGAATGACAAATAGACGCTCTAAAAAATTTAAAAAATTAATAAAAACATTAATAATATTAATGTTATAGTTGACATTATTGAGATTTGATGTATAATATTAGCATAAACAGCGTATATAACCTTAAGGGGGATGCAAAATTGAATGATGCATTGGGTAAGTGTCCCGTATGCAATAGGAATCTGGAGGTAACAAGGCTAAAATGCGACTACTGCGACACCACCATAGAGGGACGGTTTTCACTGTGCAAATACTGCAGGTTGACAAAGGAGCAGAAGCGGTTTATTGAAATCTTTATAAAATGCAGGGGGAACATAAAGGAAGTGGAGAAGGACCTCGGGGTTTCCTACCCAACTGTGAGGAGCAGGCTGGATGACGTAATTTCGGCACTGGGATATCCGGTTAAGAATTCTAAAAGCGATGAAAACAGAAAGGAAATCATTGACATGCTTGACCGTGGTGAAATAAATCATGATGAAGCGATTAAGCTTCTGAAAGAAAGCAGGGGGGAAGTATAATCATGAAGGATGAGGTAAGACAAATATTAAGAATGGTGGAAAATGGGAAGATAACGGCGGAACAAGCGGCACAGCTTATAGAGACGGGAAAGTTGGATAAGGATGAGGATACCGAGAGTGGAAGCACATCCTGCAAGGCAAAGTGGCTGAAGGTAAGGGTATATGAAGCAGGGACCGGCAAGAGCAAGGTAAAGGTAAACGTTCCATTGTCCCTGGTTTCAGTGGGGCTTAAACTGGGGATGCACTTCGGCTTGGACAAGGAGGAACTAAAGGGATTGGACTTAAATGACATTATCCGGATGATCGAAGCCGGAGAGGAAGGCAGGTTGGTGGACGTGGTGGATGAAGAGCGGGGGGAAAGGGTTGAGGTTTTTGTTGAATAGCCTGCCATAACCGGCAGGTTTTTATATATCTCGGGACCGGTGGAAGGTAATCGAAAAGATGGGGAGAATGATAATAGGAGGATAGGCCCGGTGCCGGGTGCGGGGAGAGTTTAAGAATGATAGGAGGGGCATACGGACGTGAGAATAGTGATTGCGCCGGATTCCTTTAAGGGGAGCCTGTCGGCGGGGCAGGCGGCGGCGTACATAGAAGAGGGTATACGACGGGTGATACCGTCGTGCGTTATTGATAAAATCCCCATCGCCGACGGCGGCGAGGGCACATTGGAGACTATGGTCGCCGCAACCGGTGGCGAAATTGTGAAGGCCTCGGTCTGCGGGCCCTTAATGGAAGAGGTGGATAGTTTCTTCGGGATACTGGGGGACGGCCAGACGGCGGTAATTGAAACCGCCTCCGCCGCCGGCCTTACGCTGGTGCCCCCGGGTAAGCGAAACCCGATGCTTACCACCACCTATGGAATGGGCCAGCTAATATTAGCTGCCCTGGACAGGGGCTGCCGGAAATTTATAATAGGCCTGGGGGGAAGCGCTACGGTGGACGGGGGAGCGGGTCTTTTAAACGCCCTCGGCGTTAAGTTCTTGGACAAGGACGGCCGAGCAGTACCACCGGGCGGTGGCGGCCTGGGGCTTCTGAACCGAATCGACCTTTCGGGCTTGGATCGAAGGGTGAAGGAATGCGAGTTTTTGGTCGCCTGTGACGTGGACAACCCCTTGTGCGGCGAAAGGGGAGCCGCTGCGGTTTTCGGGCCGCAAAAAGGTGCAACCCCCGAAATGGTGGAGGTACTGGACAGGAATTTGAAAAACTATGGTGACATTATCAAGGAAACCACCGGCAGGGATGTAGCTGACGCCGCGGGAGCCGGTGCCGCCGGCGGCCTGGGTGCGGGCCTTATGGCCTTTTTAAACGCTTCGCTGGTGCCGGGGGTTCAAATGGTGCTGGAAACCGTGGGGTTCAGTGACAGGGTAAAGAACGCGGACCTTGTAATCACCGGCGAGGGCAGCATTGATCGGCAGACGCTGTACGGGAAAGCACCCATGGGAGTGGCGGGAATTGCCCGCCGGTTTGGGATACCGGTGGTGGCAGTGGCCGGTACTGTAAAGGGAGACGTATCACCGCTGTACAATGAAGGCTTCGCAACGGTGGTAAGCATTTGTCCCGGGCCCATTACGGTGGAAGAGGCCATGGAAAGAGCCGGGAGCCTGCTGGCGGACACCGCGGAAAGAATTATGAGACTTATAATTTTGCAAAAAATTACATGAGTAAATATATGGAAACGATATTTGCAGTTCATGATAAATTCAAGGCGTGGTAATCGGCTTACGGAGGCGTTCATATAATTGGCATAATAAAAACTTTCGGCTTTCAAACAATATTAATAAACCTTCTTTTTTGAAAGGAGAATGGAATATATGAAACGCCGGTTGTTTTTTATATTGATGGCCGCACTGCTGGTACTATCGCTTGCGGCCGGCTGTGCGCCACAGCGAAGGCCTGCACCGGATACCACGCCGGCACCACAGCAGAGGACACCGCTGCCGGATACTCCTGAAGGGCCCGGAAACAGGGTGCCAAATGCCGACCCCCGGGAGGACGCGAGAAGGGCCGATAGGCTGGAGGACCGCATAGAGGACATGAAAGAAGTGAAGGACGTTACGGTTGTGGTAAACGGCAGCACTGCCTATATCGGGATTGATATGGATGCAAAGCTGCAGGGGAGACTGACCGACACGTTAAAACAAAAGGTAATAGACAGGGCTAAAGAGGTAGATAAGATGCTGACGCGCGTATACGTTTCGGCGGACTCCGATACCGTGACCCGTCTCGAAGAACTTGCAGAGGATATTGAAGACGGCAAACCCATAAGCGGTATAATACGCCAGATAGACGAAATGTTCAGAAGACCTGCACCCACGGTCAGATAACCTAAAATCGGGATAGAGAAATCTATCCCGATTTTTTAAGCTGTTCTACCAGCAATATGTCAAGTTGATGGGTAAGCTCCAGGAGTTCCTTTGACTTTAAATTGTTCGGGTCGTTTTGCAGTACCCTCTCAATATTATCTCTTATGGTATCGAATTGGGCTTTCAGTGCATTTTGATCCATAGGTCCCGTGTTATCCCCTTTCCAAGGCAGAATAACTCCACTTCGACCAAACACCTGTTGTTTATACCCCCACCGTTATTATACAATAATAATCTGTTGTTTTATAACAAAAATTTGCAAGCCTAATGTAAGGAAGTCCCCGGTGCGGGGACCTCCTTACATGGCTTGCCCCGGTATAATAGCGTCCACTATACCGAATATTAGGGCCCCAATAATAGCTCCCCAGATGGTGACGTTGAAACCTGCCACGAAGTACTGTGTAGCGTAAATAATAACCGCGGCGGTAATGAAACCGACTATTCCTTTTCCAAATGGGGAGGCCTCAACGCCAATGAGCTTGGCCACTAGGTAATCCAGGACTGCCAATACTATTGCGCCTATTATGAGGGCCCATATTCCGTCAATGCTAAAGCCGGGCGTAAGATAGGCGGTTATGCCCAAAACCACGGCTGCGACTATCAGCCTTATGACAATACTGCCGATATTCCAACCGCTTTCCGCCTGACGGCCTTCATTGTTCCTTTCTCTTTCTGCCATGTTTCACACTCCTTTTTGAGATTGTGCATTTTTAGTATGCTATGTATCTAAGTAAATATTCATGGATTTTAGCTTAAAATTTCCTGTAAAACAAAAAAACTGCCGGAGGGCGGACGTTCCTCCGGCAGTTTCAATGGCTGCTGACGGTTTTGTTTGGCATTTAATGTATTCTAAACCTGCTATCGTTAAACCTGTTGGTCTATCATTATATCATCCAGTTTTATAAGGCCGCGGCTTCCCATGTTAAGGCCCGACAGGCCCTGCCTTGAGGCAATGGCCCACTGCGGGTGCAAAAGGAATATCCAGGGCGCGTCGTCCACTATCAGCTTTTGTATCTCGTGGTAGCACTCGGCCCTTTTGCCGGGATGCACCATGCCCTGGGCCAGGTCAAGTTTTTCATTCACAACCGGGTTATTATACCTTGTTCCGTTGGATACGCTATCGGGGCTGAAGAGGGGGCGCAAAAAGTTGTCCGGGTCCCCGGTATCCGCCATCCAGCGGCTTATATACATGTCGCATTTTTGCAGTATATCCGGCCGGAGCGTATCAGCATGGGAGTATCGCTCAACGGCGCATTCGATTCCCACTTTTGACAGGTCTTCAATAACATATTCCCCCATCCGGTTAAACATCTTAACCAGTGCTGAATCTTCGTCTATTCGAAGGTGGAATAACAATTTTTTGCTGTGGGGATATTTTCTTAGAATGCTCGCCGCAAGGTCCGGGTCGTAGCGATATCCATTGATGCCTTTATTATCAAGGATGGCCGGCGGCAGCGGGCACACCGATTCCACCGCCATTCCGCCGAATATATCCTCAATAATCCTTTTCTTGTTTACCGCCATATTGAGGGCTTTTCTTACTTCCTTTTCCCTGACGATGCTGTTCGGGGAGTTTAGGTTGAAACCCACGTAGTAGGAACCGGATATGCTGCGGGATTTGATTGAAATGTCTTTTTTGTCCTTGACCTTGCTCATCAGTTCCTTGGTATCAACAATTAAATAATGGTATTTGCCGTCCAATAGATTTGCCGCCGCATCCCTGGGAGCGATGTCTATTTCGAACCGGTCCACGTAGGGCTGACCGTTGAAATATTCCTCGTGGGCCTCCAGGACGCATTTTGCATCCGAAGTCTCGGCGATTTTATAAGGACCGCAGCCCACTATATTTCCCTTTTCCATTTCTTCTTTGTCGACTATGCAGCATATATACTGCCCCAGGTTAAGCAAAAAGCCGGTGTAGGGGTATTTGAGCCTTATGGATATGCGGTAGTCGTCTATTACCTTGATACCGGTCACCTCTGGGGAATTTCCCTGCATGTACTCTTCGGCGCCCTCGACATACAGCAGGCACCAGCTGTTTGGCGAATTTAGGCTTGGGTTTAAAAGCCTTTCGAAGCTGTATTTGACGTCCCACGCGGTTACTTCCCTGCCGCTGTGAAACTTTGCTCCTTTGCGGAGATTGAATACCCAGGTCAGGTTATCCTCCTTAAGGCTCCAGCTTTTTGCAATGGCGGGGGATACTTCGCCATCGTTTCCGATAGATAAAAGTCCGTTATGCACGTTTTCCAGCACCAGCCCGGTAACAAAGTCACAGGAAAGGAACGGGTCATAGGTGGCAATTTTGCTGGGTATGCAGGTGCGCAGGGTTTGACGCTCATAGGGCTCTGCTTCCAGCACCTTAAGCAGCCGGTCGGTGACCGACTGCAGGTCCTTTGATACACTGTGAAGGGACTGCAGCGATGTCTTCGTATACTGGGTTCCGGAAGAGGCGGTTTCTACCAGCGACAGCAGTTTCTCAAAGGTATGGCTCATATCGTCAATGGATCGGACAATGTTTTCAAGGCTGTTGGTTTGCTGGGATATGGCTTCGGAAATTTCCTGGGATATGTCGTTGTTTCGTTTGATTGCATCAATTATGGTCTGAAAAGCTTCCCTGGTATTGTCTGCTATTTTGGTACCTTCCTTTACCCTCTCAATGGTCCTGTCCATGGATGACATGGTTTCTTGTATATACTTGTTAATTTCCTCAACGGTTTTGCTTATGTACTCGGTGGATTGAACGCTGTGCTGGGCCAGCTTTTTTACTTCCTGGGCCACAACCGCAAAGCCCCTTCCCGCTTCGCCTGCGCGGGCTGCTTCGATGGAGGCGTTAAG
Source organism: Bacillota bacterium (assembly GCA_040766775.1). Classification (GTDB taxonomy): domain Bacteria; phylum Bacillota; class Clostridia; order Ch29; family Ch29; genus JAAYEV01. The sequence continues at coordinate 23,023 of JAXGPT010000004.1, forward strand.
CGACAGCAGGTTTGTGCTGCTTGCTATATCCTTAATTACATTCAGCATTTCGTATATGCTGTCGGCTTTTTCGCTTAAGTCCTGGATGAACTGCTTGGTTTCTTGCACCGAGCTTTCTATTTCATTCATGGCCCGGATGGAGTCTTCAACCGCCCGGTCCCCCTGCTGCGCCGCTTCCGCGGTCTGGGCGGAGATCTGCCTTGAATCGTCGGTGCTGGCGTACACCTCCTGGGCAAGGGCGGAATAGCCGCTCACCTCGCCGGTTACCTTTTCGATGACGTTTACCTGGAACTCTACGTATTTATTTATATCGCCAATCATTCCAATGAGGCTCTCGGAAATGTTGCCCGCTTCTTCTATCTTATTGATTAGGCGATTCACAATGCACTGCTGGTTATGCTTCATAAGCGAAAGCCGGTAATCGTTGGTGTATACTTTGCTTTCCGCCGCCGCGGGCTTTTGCTGTTCCGTCCGGTCATTGTGGTACCTGGGAGCTTTCGTGAAAAACATTACCCTATCATCCCCTTTCCCGGTCTGGTTATAAGAATTTACCCCTGTATATACATAATACTTCTTCCAACATGTGCTATTTTCCTTCATAAAAAGCGTATTAACGACGCGATATTTTATTTGCCGCGCTTAAAGGGGGACTGATCGACAGCCCGATTTTATGGCATGAAATAGGACGGCTGTTCTGGTATAATTAAAAGAAAAAAGTTACGAAAAGGAAAAGGACCAGGAGAGGCGTTTTGCGACATATTCTGGGACTTCCGGATGAATTATCTTACAATATAGGAAGGAATCAAAAATGGGACACAGAATAAAAGGAATCCTAAGGCTTTTGGAAAACGGTATCCATCTGCCGCCGCAGCTGCTGGCGTCGGAGGAGTTCAAGGTGATGCATATAAGCGACACCCCTTCCGCAATATACGGTGCCGTAACCGGTATGATGGAGCGGCTTAGTCCGGATTTGATTGTTCACACCGGTGACCTTGCCGATGATATAAAACTGGGCGAAAATCCCGGGTACCTTGACCAATACCGGCGCACCGCCGGCCCTTTTTTAGAAAGTCTTACCCTGGGTGCGCCGAGGTTCGTCATGGTGCCGGGCAACCATGATTTTGTACCCTTCGTTGAAAGCATCGTCCCTGCCGGCAGCGTTGTTTCTCCCGGTTCGGTTATAAAGGCCGACGATGAGGATATTGGAGTTGCACACACTCTTTCCGACCTGCCGGATGGGGTGAGGTTCAACCTGTATGGCCAGAATTTGGACGTGCCCGTCCAGGAGCGGGGAACGGTATTTTTGAACGGCGTGGCAAGCATCAACATAATCCTGCTGCCGTCGGGAGAGGTGTTCAGGCTGCCCTACCCCTACGGGACCAACCGTCATAGAAAGTATAAGGAAAATCCCCCAACACTTATATGAGGAGGATGGCCATGATTTTTACACGGATGAGTTCAAGGCTGCTGTTCTTGCGGACCGACCGGTACCGCGAGTTGGAGGAATATTTGGTAAACAGCCTGGGCGGCAGGCCGATTACGATGGAAAACGCCCTGGCGGAGGCTTCGGAGGACAGTTCGCTTGTGTTTTTAACGCCCCCCGGCCTTAAGGCCACGAGGGTGGAGGATGCCCTGTCGGTACTGCATACGCCTTTCAGCTCATCGGTTATACTCATGCGCATAATAAACGACGGCAAAGCCGGCCTCCTGGAGAGGGCGCAGCTTGGGCCGGGGCTTTTGATAATGCGAATCCCAGAGGAGGGCCAGTCGATAATTGGCCGGATTAAGGAGGAATATGACGGCAGCGCTCTTTCCTTAAACGAAGGCATAGGCCGCGGGGAAAGCGAGGATACGTTAATCTTCTTTACCACCAGGTCCATAAACAGGTATACCGCCTATGTTTCAAATAACCTGCCTGTTTTGCTTGTTAATGTGCCGGTAGCCGAAATGCAGAGAAACATTCGCCGGGACGCGGTAAAGTATATCACCCAAAGCCTAACCGAAACCGAATGGTATGAATACAGGATCAACATATATGATACCGAAGGGCGCTACATGCAGCACCTGGAGCGGCTGATGCTTGTCATTTCGGACCTGGAGCTTGGGTTTGCACTGGGCGAGCGGTGGACCCGGGACCATGCGCTGGCACTGTACTCGGTTACCGCGTACCAGGTAAGGATATTCAGCCTGCTGCCGCCGAAGCGGGTAAAAATGATACTGGTCGGGCTCGAGTTTGACCAGCAGGGCAGGCGCTTTGCCGATATGGACCTATACTACAGGAACAGGAAGGTTGAGTTCAACACGCTGGGTGTGGGAACGAAAAGGGAAAGCCGGGCAAAGTTTGCGGCAGACATGAGAGACAAGATACTGGCCGGGTTGTCCGAGGAAGCCCGGCGCAAGTTCCTGGATATGGAAGAAAAGCTAAGCCGCCGGGGGCGATAAGTCCCAAGCAGCTTAGCCGTTTTTTATTATTCAACCCTGATAAGCTCATAGTTTTCCGAACCCAGACCCAGGCTTTCCGCGTGCCTTATCTGGACACTGTAATCGTTTTCGGGCCACAGGTCTTTAAGTATGTCTTTGCCTGCCTTTTCAATCAAAAGGTCCACGGTGGCCTTGTCTATCGCTACCGGGTCGTAGGACGCCAGTATGCCTATGTCGCCGGTTATCTTGTCCTGGGCCTTGTCCATGCAGTCGCATTCCTTGGTAACGTGGGTGATGAAGTTAAAGTAGCAGCATTTCCCCTCCTTGTCCTTAACAGCGCCCAGGGCGTATTCGGCCATGCTTTCCTGCAGCGATACGCTGGTGTTTTTGAAGGAACTTTTTATTGCATGATACCGGCAGGTGGCGATGCACTCGCCGCAGCCGTAGCATTTTTCTATGTCTATCCGGGCTACCCCGTCATAAATATGTATCGCATCCCTGGGACACCATTTTATGCACAGCCCGCAGGCCCTGCATTTTTCCTCGTTTACCTTGGGCCTTACGTCTGCGTGCTGGACTTGTTTGCCGCTTCTTGGCGCACAGCCCATTGCCAGGTTCTTTATTGCCGCACCCATGCCGGTAAGTATGTGGCCGGTCACGTGGCTCAAAACCATAAGCGAGTGGCTGTGCAGTATATCGTTGGCTATCTTGACTGATTTATGGCGTTTTCCGTCAATCGGCACCTCCGAATGGTTTTTGGATAAAAGCCCGTCGGCAATTATTACCGGCACGCCAAGGTTTTCAATGCTAAACCCGTGGGCATAGGCTTGCATAAGGTGGTCAATGGAATTTTGGCGCTCACCCCGGTACAGCGTGTTGGTGTCGGTCAGGAAGGGCTTGCATTCCTTTTCTTTGACGGCGTCAAGAAGCGGTTTTATCCACTGCGGTTTAATGTGCCCCGTATTGTTTTTTTCGCCGAAATGGATTTTTACCGCCACAAACTCGTTTTTTTCAAATATTTTTTCAAAGCCTGCAGCATTATATAGTTTTAAAACTTTTTGCGATATTACATCCGGTGATGAATTGTCCCCGATTGGGCTAAACCATACTCTGCTCATTACGATACCTCCATGTGTAGACTATTTTGCGCAGGCAGCCGCTGTGCGTTGATAGTACCTGCCATATATAAAAGTATACAGGTAAACCGGAAAATTTTCTAGCAATCAGTAGCAATCAGGGGGACGGTTCTTTTGATTAGTTTGCCAAATGACCCGCAAGGCGTTATAATAAAGACTATGACGAAGGAGGGGATGAAGCATGGGAAAAAGCCGACGGTATATGAAAACATATAAGGCAGTACTTGCAGTAATATTGTTAACGGTAGCCTTGGCCGGGACTTCCTGTTCAGCCAGAGAAGACGTGGTTGCCAAAGTGAACGGCGAAGCCATAACAAAGGACCAACTGTATGACGCCATGGTAAAACAGGCGGCCAGCAGACCCTTGACACGCTTATCATGGAGAAGATAATTGAAATGGAGGCCAAAAAGCAGGGTGTACAGGTTACAGATGAGGATGTGGATAAGGAAATAGACAAGATGGCGGAGCAATACGGGGGCCGGGAGACTTTCGAGCAGATTATCGGGATGTATGGATATAACATTGACGGCATGAAGAAAGACATCGGTGTAAGTCTGAAAATTGAGGAACTGTTGCGTCCAAACATTTCAATCACCGAAGAGGAAATGAAGGAATACTTCGAGGAGAACAAGGAGACCTTTGCAGTCGAGGAGCAGGTAAAGGCAAGCCATATCCTGACCGAGACGGAAGAGGCGGCAGCCGAGGTTAAAGGAAAACTGGATGCCGGCGAAGACTTCGCGGAACTGGCGAAGGAGTACTCCATCGATGAAGCAAATAAGAACTTTGGCGGAGACCTTGGGATAGTGAAAAGGGGAGAAATGGTTCCAGAGTTTGAAGAGGCTGCATTTTCAATGGAGGCGGGCAGCATAAGCGAGCCGGTTAAAACCCAATTCGGGTACCACATTATAAAAGTGGATGATAAAAAGGAAGCCCGGGAAGCAAACTTCGAACAAAGCAAGGAGCAGATTGAAGAAATTCTGTTTGAAGGCAAAGTACAGCTTGAGTTTCATTCCTGGTACCAGGGAAAACTTGAAGAATATGAAATAGAAAACTTCCTAACAGAAAAGTAAAAATAGGGACAAGAGAGGGACAAGGGACGGTTCTCGTGTCCGTGAGCCACGTGGAAGGTTCTTGTGTCTTCCCGCAAATCAGGAACTGCGGGAACGGCTATTGAAGCCACAGGGACGGTTATGCGATATATAAGCATGCCGTCCCTATTCTTTATTTTTCCTCGGGCACCATCAGCTTAAAGCAGGTCTTGATATTTCATGGCTCCATATAATATGCGCATAATTATTACATGATTTTGCCTTTCATCAACTAAATAGAAAGCAATAAAATTATCAATAATCAATTTGCGGTAACCCTTTGCTCTTAAGTGAACATCAGAAACATAGCTGCATGAATAAGGAAAATCTTTTAGTATGAGCATGCTTTGTTCTATTCTATCAATAAGATTTTCTGCAGCCGTCTTATTATAAAGAGTTTCTGAAATATAGCTAAAAATCCCATCTAAATCTTCATATGCTTTTTGAGTAAATTTCAAGCTATACCTTTTTCCCGACATACTTACTCCTCACTTCGTTAAGTACCCCGTCCCCGTCAAGCAGGGGAACCCCCTCTTTAATTTGGGCCTCAGCTTCAGCAAGCTTCTTATAGACTTCAACGAGAGCAAGTTTGCGTTCATATGTCTCGATGCTCATAATGACCAGGTCACCATAACCATTTTTAGTTATGAAAATAGGTTCAGCCAGTTTATGGCACAATTCTGAGATCTCATTAGTATTTCTTAATTCTGTAATTGGCCTAATGTGTGGCATAATAATCTCTCCTTTTGGTTTATCTGTATATTATTATAGCATAATTATGTGCACCATTATACCATTTTTTATAGATAAACCAAAAAACTAACCTGTGTTTTTATGATAGCGGGTGGTGAGCGGAAGTAGTAAGCTGTACGTGTCACCGCCGGGGTATAATTGACCCATAACGCCGGACAGAAATTGACCCACACCAAACCAACGGTTACCATAAGAGTGTTACTAATACTTTTATGGGAGATGACCGTATGATAAGGAGTGGGCTAATTAACATGATACGCGAAAAAGCACAAAAAGGGAAGAGTGCATATGCCATAGGTATGGAACTTGGCATATCAAAAAACACAGTAAAAAGATATATAGACAAGCCAAAAGCAGTGCATGGGCTTAAAGGAAGGACAAGGCCATCAAAGCTTGACCCTTTCAAACCCAAAATAAATGAAATGATGGAAAACGGGATATTTAACTGTATTGTGATTTTAGAAAAGCTTCAGGACATTGGCTATACCGGCGGTATTACCATTATCAAGGACTATGTAAAGCCGTTTAGGCCGGCAAGAAGCACCCCAGCGGTGCGAAGGTATGAAACTCTGCCCGGTAAGCAGGCACAGATGGACTGGGGTATTACCCACTACATAGACGATAGAGGAAATATTCATAAAACCCCGGCTTTCATAATGATAATGGGAAGTTCAAGAAGCAAATATGTTGAGTTTACCAAGAGATGTGACTTTTACAGTCTCTTAAGGTGCATGGTAAACGCCTTCGAGTATTACGGCGGTGTTCCGGAGGTCGTTCTAACTGACAGGATGAAGACCGTAATAGATGGCAGCGAGGCAGGAAAACCCATATGGAACAGTAGGTTTGAAGACTTTGCTGCAGACATGGGTTTTGTACCGAAGGTATGCAAGGTAAGAAAGCCCCAGACAAAAGGTAAAGTAGAACGCCTGGTGGACTATGTAAAGGATAATTTTCTGCCAGGAAGGCAGTTTAAGGACCTGTATGACTTGAATAGCCAAGCACTTGAATGGTGCAAGAGAGTGGACAGCAAAATCCACGGCACTACCGGAGAGGTACCACTTGAAGCTTTAAGTAAAGAACCCCTACAGCCCCTACCTGATAAGGCAGTCCGTGATAAATACAGGTGGGAGACAAGAAAAGTAACAAGGGACGGGTTTGTAAGTTATGACGGTGCTAAGTACGGTATGCCCTGGCAGTATAGCGGCAAAGAGGTAAGGGTACGGATATGCGGTGACTTCTTTGAGGCTTATGATGGTGAGGTAAGAATAGCCCGCCATAAGGTAGAGTATGCATCAGGCAGGATAGTATGGCTTAAGGGTCAGTACCAGGGTCTTGCTGAAAAAGGTGGTATAGCAGTACCTCTACCCTTTGCCAGGAAGAAAGAAACGGAAGCAGTAGAGATACGACCTTTAAGCGTGTATGACACTCTGGCGGGGGTGGTGGTATCCAATGGTTGAACTGGAACACACCCGCAGCCTCCTTTCAGAGCTTGGACTGGATACAGCTTCCGAGCTCTTGGATGCAAAGCTTGAAGATGCAATGCATAAAGATGCTACTTACCTGTCGTTCTTGAGTGAGCTCTTGGGCGCTGAGATGCAGGAGAAAAAGCGGCGCAGTGAGGAAACAAGGATTAAGCTGTCACGGCTGCCGCATAGAAAGACGCTGGAAGAGTTTGATTTTGGCTTCCAGCCCAGCATAGATACAAGGCAAATTAAGGAGTTATCAACTCTAGCCTTTGTGGCAAGGGATGAGAACGTAATTTTTTTAGGTCCTCCCGGTGTCGGCAAGACTCATCTTGCGGTAGGCCTTGCGATGCAAGCCCTAAGGTCCGGTATGACGGTATATTACACTAGCTTGGCACATCTCATAGCAGACTTAGAAAAGGCAGCACAGCAAGGCAAACTGGAGCGCAGATGGCGTGTATATACCCGGCCTGACATACTGATTATCGATGAGGTAGGGTATATGCAGTTGGACCGTGCATCAGCGGAGCTGCTCTTTAGAGTTATATGCTCTAGGTATGAAAACGGCAGCATAATACTTACCAGCAATAAATATTTCAGTGATTGGGGCGAGCTTATGAACGATACGGTAATAGCCACAGCTATACTGGACAGGCTGCTGCATCATGCCCATATCATAAACATAAGGGGTGAGAGCTATAGGCTAAAAGACAGGCTAAAAGGCGGTGTCAGAGTTGTACCACCGGCCGATATCCCAGTATTGGATAATCCGGCACAAGGGTAAACCGGCCAACCAAAACCCGGCGATTAGAGACCGGCGATTGGGTCAGTTTTCAACCGGCGATTCGGTCAAAAACAGCCCGGCGTTGACATACGCTACTTATTATGAAAAAATTCTTTCCAAATGCAATGACAAGTTGGCTATCCTAGAGCTGTTATTAATCATACTAATACTATTTATATAGGTTGATATAGGGCAAAAACTATCCGCAATAGATGAATCATACTTATAGTGTATACCACGTTCGCAGACGAACGAAATAATATTAATGCCAAATTGGTTGAGAGTATCACCAAAAAATTTCGCTGTTTTCAAATCCTGATCGCTTGGTCTTGTACAATCATAGTATCTCGGATTACTATTAGGATGATTATGAAATTTTAATACCGTTGTGTAGTTTTGGTTTCTTGAAATATCAATAATTTGTTCAACAGTTAATAATATTGGGACTGATTTATTGTCACTACCTTTATTAACCCATATTAGATCAACTGTCTTATTCCTTTCAAATGCAATAATACTCCATTCATGTTTCTTGTATTTCAATAAAGAAGCTGCAATACTAGGGAATAGGGTTAACGTCTCGTTCACTCTGTAAAAAGCTCCGTTTGGATTCATTTTTTTCTTAAAACCAATATTTGGTTGCATTTCTTTCCGGGGAAAATAATAATAATTCTTTATGTCTTTTTTTCTTCTCTTATTTGCCAATGAGCGAATCTCACTTATATTTAAAGGCCTTAAATGCGATAAAACAAAAATAGATATGGTTATGATAAGCAGAGTTATTATGAAATTCGTTGCATCCATTTATCTATATCCTCCGTGAAATGATCCTGAAAACCACCTCAAAAGTGTTTAAGCCACTTTAGATAAAATTTCTTAAGATTAAGATAAAGGAAAAGTCATAGGGACGTTTTTTCATGGCTTATCGGTATGATTATCCCGCTTTTATAAATCTTTCAAAACGTATTTCAAGTCTTTCCTGATCCGGCCAGAGTGATTTGTTTTTAGGGAGAATAATTTCTCTATTGTGCAGCTGCTGAAATCCGTATCGCAGCATTGGCCCGTCTCTCTCCAGGAGAATATCCTTCCTAACTTTGATTCTGTAATCGGGGGTTACTCCGATAATATTGCTATCGAAAGCGGCATGGTGAATCTTGCATAGGGATAGGCCGTTGTTATCATCTGTATCTATTCTTCTATCCATTTGAATGTAATTTTTATTTACCCTTTAGTAAAAGGTTTTATAATTTCTCTTATTTTCTTTAGTTATCGATGTTATTATACCCACTACACTTTAATAATTTATATTAATAAACTGTTCTCATTTATGATGACAAGTCTATTTCAAACTTAGATTTTATTGTATTAAATTGATTGGGATGACGATCTTGTATAACTTCTAGCAATTCTTGACAAGCCTTTCTAATCTCGTCTGGGCTAGAGAATGGGTCTAATACTTTTGAGAAAGAATCATGTGATAGATGATTTGCCAGTAATGCAAGTCTTGTCTTACCCATGCCATCAAGCATGTTTTCGAAGTTGTTTGTTTCTAGACTATCGAAACTCGCCAATATTTCAAGTACCCTTCTTATAATGTTTCCTATGTATATCATTCGGCTTTTTTGGGACACAGGGTTTCTGTAATATTTGCAAATAGCTTTAATGTATTCATTATAGTTGTTAATCATTTTTTCTGCCTTACAAAAAACAGTTACTCCATTTTCCTTTTTAATAGATTTACATTTATTACTCCATTTGCATGATAGTCGATTATAAAGAATTGAGTTATGGGTAAGCACAAAAAACTGTCCGAACTTGACTTCTTTCTCTAATATTCTAGTAAGTATTTGCTCTGATTTTTCAATTACGGACGTAATACTATGAAAATATATATAGTCAGAACTATCAACAGGGTCATCAAATATTAATATATAATGTCTAAGCTTACTTATGGTATCAACCTCCGAAATGATTTCAGCAAAAAAGTAGCATAATGATAATATTTTCCGTTGGGCCGAGCTAATTCTCCTACCTTCAGATGAAATATCATAATTTTTGTCAAGTCTAAGGTTGAGCTTTTTATTGCTATCAATAAAGTATTCTTCTAGTCCAATATAACTAAGAAGGCTATTAAAAATGGTGTTAACTGTATCTTGAGGAGGACTTTCTTTTTCTAGTTTATTAATTAAATTATTGTTTTCTTCTATTAGATTGTTCATTTCATTAATTTTTTCTCTAATAGATGAGTATTCAAGCCACATTTTTTTTGCAAAATGTCCAGCTAATTTTTTATTAAGCATCTTACGACGAGAACTTATCGTAGCAATTTCATCCATTATTTGAGCTATTATTTGGTTATTGTTATTGATTATATCAATATGAGACTTCTGTAGCGTTTCTAACTCAGTAATTATGGATATTGATTGTTTCATATCATCATATTTCTTTTTTAGCAGTGAAATAATTTTATCATGTTGCTCATTATCATATTTTAAAGGTAACCAATTTTTTGTATCGATGTCATATTTTTGTGCTTCTATAGAAACGACTTTATATGTATTTTCAACAATCTCAATTTGACTTTCAATTTGTTTTTTATACTCTAATAGTTTACTAATAGTATTTTTAATTTCGTCTCGTTTTTTGTTAAAGGTTGACTCTAAATAAGCTTTGTAATTACTGATTTGACTGTCTGCACTTGGCCAATCACGAAAACAGAACGGACATATATTTGTGTCTTTGCTTTGAAATATCTCGATACCTTTAAAGAAATCTGTATAGTTTCATAGTAATTCTGCTGTTTCATCGTCTATACTTGGAGGAAACTCTTTCAAGGCATCTATGCTCAACTGTTTCAAGGTTAAACCTTATCTTGACTTGTTGTGCATCCAGTTTTGATAATGCTGAAGTGGGCCTGCCAAATCCTAGTTTTTTTCTTTTGTGTATTAAACTTGGATCCAATTCATAACCACAAGAATCTGCTAATAAATTTGTTAAGCATATAATGGAATCAATGTCTAAAGTACTTCCTGTAATATCCCTAAAATTACGCACTGTAGTTTCAACTATGTTTTTTGCTTCTAATATCATATTGTTCAGCTTTTTTTCCAAGTCTTCTTTGGTTTCATAAGCCTTTACAAGTTTAATATTAGGTTCACCAATAAGGATTCCGTTGTTTTTGAGATCCATTTGAAATGTCTCTCCAATAGTACGATTTGTATATTGCTCATTAAAAACTTTAATTGGAGTCCAAAATGTTTTTTGCAAACTGATCCTCACTTTTGCAAAACTTTTTCCCCAGGCACCGGTGGGGAATTTTTATGTTAACCCCAATAGTTTTGATTGACCAATTCCTACGTGTCCAGCCCCGATTCTCGTATCCTGTTGCTTTGACCGGGGAATAGCAGCAGGTGGCAGTGGTGGAGTATTCTATCAATAATGGCACCCGTCATCTGCTCGTCATAGAACACATTTACCCACCTTGAGAACTCTATGTTGGTATTAATAATCACTGATTTGCGCTCATAACGCTCGGATATTACCTCAAACAGAAGCTGTGCCCCTATCCGATCGAGGGGTACATAGCCCCACTCGTCACAGATCAAAAGGTCGGCCTTGCTTAAGCTTCTTAAAAAGGTGGATAAGGTCCCGGCTTTCTTTAGCTCAGCCAGCTTGTTTACAAGTGCCGATGTCCTGAAAAACCTAACTTCCAAGCCCCTCTTACAGGCCTCTACACCTAGGGCAATGGAAAGGTGCGTCTTACCGGTACCTACGTTGCCATACATAACGATATTGCTCTTGTTTGCTAAAAATTGGCACTCTCTTAGGTATTCCGGGGTGATGCCGCCAGGGAGCGTTACTTCATCAAACCTAAAGCTTTCAAAGGTCTTTATGGTATAAAAGCCGGCCTTCTTTAGCAGCTTATCCTTCCTTGTTTTCTCACGGTGTGTAATCTCTGATTGAAGAAGTTTAAGCAGGTATTCCTGGTGGCTGTCTGCCTGTATTTTATCCGACATTTCCACGATGTTTTTGCTTAAGCGAAGTCCCTTGCAGCAGGCGGCAATATCAGATATCAGCATCCTTTTACACCTGCCTTTCCAAGGCTTTTGTCATAGGCCACAAGGTTGGGCTCATACCTTTTTAGCTGTGGTATATGCTCTGGTAGGCGTACCGGCTCAAGCTGCAGTACTTTTTCATGCAGCCGGCTGTGTAGATTTATTAGGCTGTCCACATCGGCGGCACCGTAGGATAGAGCAGTACTGACAGTCTCAACCGCCTTTTCAAAGCTGCTTCTTATTGTTAAATCAGCAATAGCCTTTAGCACTTTCCCTTTGTCTTGCTTGTTTAAATCCTCCATATACTCTTTCACAGGCTGTGGCAGCATATGATATATGCCTGTGTATTTTAATGCCCCTGGGCGTCGTGCCAGCTGGTTAAGGTAGGGCAGCCACTGCATGCTTTGCTGTTTATGGTTCCCGTAGAGCCTTTCGTGGCGCACTATCTCACGGTGGCTCTCATCAAGCACTATTACATGAAAAGCAGTCAGTTTAACCAATACATGCGCATTCGCATACTTAGGGGCTGCCGAGTATTCGTGTAAGCCTTTGTTAAGTAGAAATCTGCCATATCCGTTTGTCTTTACCGTTATGTATTTGCTTGTTTCAAAGGCTACTTTAGGTAATTCCAAAAGGGCTGCAGCGTCATCCTTGTAATGCTCTTCAATGGTCCCTTCCTTACGGTAATGCTCCCTTTTAGCATCTTCTTCGCACTGGATTAGAAGGTCTTTGTTAAATTCACTTAAATTCTCAAACCTTGGTACCGGTACCAGCATGTTTCGCCTGTGATACCTACTTTGTTCTCTACATTACCCTTTTCATGCCAGCATCCACGTTGCAGGCTGCCTCAAAACTCGGTAATGCTCCATAAACCGCAAGAAATCATCTGTCAGGTTACGTCCCCACCTTTCATTACCTTGGTAACCATGGTGCTTGCATTATCAAACCATATCCTTGTTGGTACTCCGCCTATATTGTAGCAAATATCGTTTTTAAGCCCTCAAACAGGCATTCCTGGTTCTCTCCCTTGTAAACTTGGGTATACCCCTTATTACTGTTCGGAAACGATAGGTTAAAGTATTTACCGCTATACAGCTTGCCGTTTTCATAAAATTGAGCATCGCCAAAGTCCGCCTGTGCTTCACCAGGTATATGCTCTAAGGGCAGAAAACCTTTCTTTTCACCGAATATCTCTTTTTCTTTATTATTGCTACATACCCTGGCAGTGCTGTAGGAACAGTTGAAGCCATCCTTGTACTTCTTTACCAGCCGGTCGTATATTCGTTTTGCCGTGTGCCTTTGCTTACGCATGGCTTTCTTATCCTCGATAAGCCAGGTATCAATGTCCGGCTTGTATGGGTCAAGCTGATAGCAGCTTCCTTCTTCACTTTTGGCGGCTCTTCATTCCAGTTATCTTTGTCAAGGTACCCCCTTACTGTTTTACGGTCGTGGCCAGTTTCTCGGGCTATTTCACTAATATTTTTCCCTTCCTCAAAGTACATTTTTCTGATATCCTTAGCTTGGGTCATTGTTAGCATCCTCCAGTCCTCCTTGTACTTGATTTGATCTCCAAGAAATACAAGGATATTATTTAGGTGTGGTGCCTTCAATGACCTTTTTAATTATGAGGAATTTACTGTTGCAAAAGTGGGAATTCCTCTTGCAACTTTGTCCATTTTGTTAATAAATAAATATCAAAAGCTGTCCGAAAACAATAATGTCTTTTTGATTTATTATATACAATGGATAACTCTTTAGAAAATATTGAGGTGTAGTGGCTATATCTGATTTTGCTTCTTTAGAGAAGTGTTCGTATAAAAAAGATTTAAGTTCACCCTCTGTTTCAGAGCTTGGTTGCTGATTATACTTGTTAAGAAGATATAAAAGTTTAGCTAAGGTGGATTTACCAGAACCGTTTGTTCCAAAAATTAAATTGTTTTTTGAAAAGTCAGTATCATTCTTAAAATCTGCGAAAGATGATAAATTGTTTAACTTTATCCCTTTTAATTGCAAAAAGCTCACCCCACTTTGGTAGTAAACCTTTTGATTATTATTCTTGTGTTTTCAGAAAACCATATAGATAATAAGTAATACAATCATTCTACAAATATTGGCATTTTCCTTCCATTAAAACAATATTTTCCTATATTCCCTTATGAAAGTTAAGTATGATAGGATATGTAAGTGAGCAGAAGACCACAGTTATGTAGATGACGTTGAAGGTGTACTGAATACTATGTAGAATAGTTCATTAAATGGTCTGCGCAGTTGTCAGGATGTATGTGGAGTAAGATGGCTGCATCAAGCATTAGGAGGTCTCGAGCATGAAGCGGCAATACACAATATTAAAACTATTAATAAACCTAATAATATTCGGTTTTGCCCTTTCTTTCGAGGGGGCTTCGCCGGAGCGGACGACCTTACTGGTGCTGTTGTTTGCCTCCTTTGTAGCTTGGGGGTTTGTAAGGCCGCAGCTAAAAAAAGGTAGTGCGCTGTGGTATGTGGTGGATGCAGCCCTTGTATTCCTCCTTGAGTACCAGTCCAAGTACCTGGTAAATTACTTCTTCCATATACTCTACATATCTACCATAGTTGAGGCAGGGATGAGCCTTGACAGGAAAAAGGGAAACACAGCGGCGGTCATTCTTTCGGTGGCGGCGCTTTCAAAATACATCCACGCGCTGCGCTTTGGGTTAAGCGCATCAATCCTGTCACAGCTTCTTTTCAACCTGTTTGCGCTTGCCTTTCTAATCACCCTAATAAACTTTGGCAAGCTGCAGCAGGAGGAGCGGGACAAAAGCCAGAGGCTTTATAAGGAACTGGTGGAGACGTACCACCGGCTGGAGGAACTCTCCGCCCAGAAGGAGAGGGCGGCAGCCCTTGAGGAGCGAAACCGCATAGCAAGGGATATGCACGATTCGCTGGGACACCGGCTCACCTCCCTTATCATGCAGATTGAAATGGGAAAGGAATACCTGAAGAAGGAGCCGGACAAAACCGATGAGTACCTGGACCGGTGCGCCGACAATGCCCGGGAGGCCCTTACCGATACCCGTCGGGCACTTAGGGCTCTCGGTGGTATGGAAAGCAGCATAACCAGGACCGGCGGCGGTGAGGCCGGGACATATAATGGCAGCGCTGCGAGCAGTGGTAGTGGCGGTGCGGGCGGTACGGACAGCGGCATAGGAGTGGCGATAAGAGATATAGGTGGACATGGCAGCGCTGCGAGCAGCAGCAGTGGCAGCGCGACCGGCGTTACATGCGGCGCAGGCGGCGAGAGCGAGACAGGCAGCTATACAGAAACGCCGGAGAGCATAATACATATGATTGAAGAGTTTAGCAGGAATACCGGCATCGAGATAAACTACAAACTGCCGGATACGGAGTTAGAGTCGCAGGAAACCACCGTCCTGTACAGGGTTATACAGGAGGCCATAACAAACGCAGCCCGGCACGGGAAAGCCACAAGGATAGACATCGAAGCAGGCTTGAACGATGACGGGGCCTGGTTTTGCATACAGAACAACGGGGAGGCTGGCGGAGATTACACCGAGGGGTTCGGCCTCTCGAGCATGCGTAAGAGGCTGGAGGATATGGGCGGAAGTCTCGATATAGAAACAGGGCAGGGCTTTAAGCTGACCGGGAGGTTTAAAGCGACCGGCCGGCAGGTTTAAGTGCTGATGGATGGAAGTTAAATGCGGCCAATCGACGGTGATAAGCAGCTTACCGGAAGAAACAAAACAGCTTATCGGAAAGCATGAACATTTGACCGGGAGGTCTAGAAAGCGGGGGAGGACAAATGATAAGGATTGGCATTGTAGATGACCAGGAGATATTCAGGCAGGGCATGAAAATGATACTCTCATCCCAGGAGGACATGGAAGTGGTGGGGGAGGGGGCTACTGGCTTTGAGGGCTACCGGCTGTGCGAGGAGCATGCCCTGGACCTTATTCTTATGGACATTAGGATGCCGGTTATGGACGGCGTTGAGGCCACGAGGAGGATAAAGCGGGACTTCCCACGTAGCCGTTATAATACTTACCACCTTCGACGAGGACGAGTACATTTTCCAGGCGCTTAAGTACGGCGCTTCCGGCTACCTTCTGAAGGACGCCCCGCCCTCTAAAATAACCGAGGCCATAAGGGAGGTCCAAAGAGGCGGGACCCTTATGCAGCCGCAAATCGCTGCCAGGGTGGTGGAGAAGTTCCGCAATATGGAAAGGGAAACCGACAAGGCTGACCCGCGGATTAAATCTCTTACCGCCAGGGAAAGGGACATAGTGAAGCTTATTGGCGAGGGTAAGAACAACAAAGAGATAGCGGCCGAGCTTTTCATTACCGAGGGCACCGTCAAGAACCATATATCCAGCATTCTGATAAAGCTGGACCTGCGGGACAGGACCCAGCTTGCCATATTTGCGGTAAAAAACGCTCTTTTATGACTTTAGTCATGTACAAAAATAAGAAAACATTACCTTTAATACATACTGTCCTCCTTCATGGGGTCTAAAATATATATAGACACATGAAGGAGGTTTTATTTTATGAAGAAAAAAGCAATAGTGCTGATTATAATATCGCTGCTTATTACGTCATGGATTTCCGGCTGCAGCAGCAAGAGCGATTACGAGGTCTACATGGAAGCGGCCGAGCGAACCAAAAATGTGGCAAGGGGCAAATCGGAAGTGAACATGACCATGGAGCTTAAGTTCAACAAGGAAGGCCTCCCGGAGGATATCCGACGGCCTTGAGATGTTTGAGGACATGGCCTTTGAGCACGAGGAGCGAGTACGACAAGGAAAAGGAGGAAAGCCTTAGAAATATTTTTGTTAAGACAAAGGATTTCGGGTTTGACGCCAAGATATACACAAAGGGCGGCGTGGCCTATGCAATAACGCCGCTTATACCCAAGATTGTGGTGATAAAGGGCGGTGAATTTGTCCATCCGGACTGGACGGCGGAGAGATATTGAAAATATGCCTGCCTTGTCCCAAGAAAGCCTTGAGGCCATAGAAAAGTTGTGGAAGTCCCTGTACAACGACGACAATGTGTCCGCCCTGGAAAAAATAGTGCTGGACACCCTCGAGGGCAGCGTCAAGGCCACAAGGTACGAGATGAATTTGACCGACGAGCAGCTTAAGCCGGCCATAATGAAAACCATGGAGATAGTTTTAAGCGACAGCTCCTTTATGGAGGGCGTGGAGGACATGATGCGCTCCGCCATGAAAGAGCATGCTGACAAACCGGATGATACGGCCGGCCGGCCGGACGGGGACGATTTCCCGGAACAGGGTTTTTCATTCCGGGAGGCTTTCCGTGCCAACATGGACGCAGTAGAAAACTCCACCATAAAGACCTTCAGCCAGACGGCCTTCATAGACCGGGATAATTATATAATCGAAGAAAGGTTAAGCTTTGATATACTGTACCATTTTACCGGGGCGGGTACACCAAGGTCCTTCAGGATGGAAATGGCGAAAAAAACTGGGACCTTAACAGGCCGCAGGAAATATATTTCCCGGAGGTTACGGCCGAAAACAGCATCACGCTGGAGGAACTAAAAGACGAATACAAGGACGGGCTTAACCTGTTTGAGGGGGTAACCGATTAATGTTAATCGAGACAAAGGGCATTAAGAAGTATTACAAAAAAGTCAGGGCGGTTGACGGCATAGGCCTGGAGGTAAGACAGGGCGAGATACTGGGTATACTTGGTCCCAACGGTGCCGGCAAATCCACCGCCATATCGGTTATATCCTCGCTGATAAGGCCGGACGGGGGATGTATTCTTTAAGGGGGAAAGCATCCTGAAAAACCCGCGGCCATAAGACGGGTAATGGGCATTGTGCCCCAGGAGGTGGCCCTTTACCCCGACCTTTCGGCGGCGGAGAACCTGAAGTTTTTCGGCAAGTTATACGGTCTTAAGGGAGAAAAGCTTAAGACAAGGATGCAGGAGGTCTTGGACCTCCTGGAGCTGAACGGCAGGGCAAAGGATGCGGTGAAGAACTACTCCGGCGGTATGAAAAGAAGGGTCAACATAGGGGCTGCCCTATTGCACCACCCGGAAGTATTAATAATGGATGAGCCCACGGTGGGTATAGACCCGCAGTCCCGCAGCCATATACTGGACACGGTAAAGGCCCTTAACAAAAGGGCATGACCATCATATACACCAGCCACTACATGGAAGAGGTTGAGCAACTTTGTGACAGGATATACGTTATGGACCACGGCAAGGTAATAGCCTCCGGCACCAAGGAGGACCTTAAGAACCTCATGGGCGGCGACGATATCGTGTCACTGCAGACCGACAGGGCTTCCGAGGGTTTCCTAAGGGAACTAAGGGGCAGCCTCAAGGTTAAAAACGCCGATCAAAAGGGAAATTCTATTACCCTTATGGTGCAAAAGGATTGCGACATACTGTCCGACATATTCGAGACAGCCTCCAGGAACGGAGTAAAGCTTAAGTCGCTGGACATAAAAACCCCTACCCTGGAGGATGTGTTCCTGTATCTTACCGGCCGCGGGCTGAGGGATTAAGGGGGAAAGGCATGCTTATTTCAATGATATGGAAGGATTTATTGGTAATACTAAAGGACAAAAGTCCCTTATTATTACCCTGTGCATACCGGCCATACTTACCACCATACTGGGCTTTGCTTTCCAGGGCATGATGAGCGGCGGTTTGTCGATGGACCGGGCAAACATCGCTGGTGGTGAGCCTTGGCAGCCGGGAGCAGGATATTGAAAGGATAAGGGAGTTCCTGGACGGCCCCGGCATGGAAGGAAGAATATCCGGCGAGCAAAAAAGGACCTCTTGGAGCTTCTGGACGATATGGACTATGAGAGCATCCTCTACGATGATGTGCTGGGCAGCGAGGAAGTAGCAGAGTTCATACAATACGAGAGGATGGGACTTGAAAAGGCAAAGACCCTGCTGGAACGGGGCGAACTGGATGCAGTGGTGGTGCTGCCGGAGGTTTTACCTACAACACTTTCATGAACCTTGCCGCATGCCCTTTCGAAACCCCGTAACTATTGAAGTGATAAAGCACCCCGACCGCAGCATAAAGGGCGAGATGGTGTCGGGGATAGTAAAGGGCTATGCCGATGCGCTGTCGGCGGGTATTATAGCAAAGAACGTTCTGCTGGAGACCTTCATAGAAAACAACGTGGGCGACAAGGCCATGGGGGAGATACAAGGCCTCGTAAGCGGCATGTACGACGTGGGAGTTCGGGATGTCCGCGTTAACCGGGTGACGGTGGAGGGCAAACGGGCACTATCCTCTTTCCAGTACTACGCGGTGGGAATGGCGGTTATGTTTATACTTTACGTGGCCGCCGACGGGGGCCAGTATGCGATGGACGAGGTTAATAACGGCACCTACCGCAGGCTTATAGCGGCAGGGGCGGGCCGTTGGCGTTTCTTTGTATCAAGGTTTGCGGCCACCACGCTGTTCGCGATGATACAGTTTACAGTTCTTAAATACTACAGCGCCTTTGCCTTCAAAACCGACTGGGGGAGCCCCTTGGGGGTGATACTTCTTTCGGTATTCCTGGCGGTGGCGGTGGGTGGGTTGTCGGTGCTGTTATCGGCATTAAACTTGAGGCTGAAAAACAGCAGGGCATCCATTGTTTTCCAGGTGGTTGTGATACAGGTTTTCGCCCTTTTGGGGGGCAGCTTTTTCCCGGTTAGCGGTATCCCGGTAATGCGAAAGCTGGGGAGCCTTACGATAAACGGCGCGGCAATGTCGGGGTTCCTTAAGCTTATGATGGGGTACGGCCCGGCTGAAGTGGCGGGTACGCTCGCAGTCCTTTCGGGGATTACGTTGGTGCTGCTTGCGGCGGGAGTGTTCGCAGCGGCCGGGGTGAGGGAGGTATAGCCATGATTACAATAATTTACGGAAGGCTTCTAAATCTAAAACGAAACTGGCTGCCCTATGCGTTTATGATAGCGCTGCCGCTAATGTTGATGTTCGTGTTCGGGTCTGTCATGGGCGCCGAAGATTCGGGGATTATGCTGCCAATCGCCGACCTGGACGAAACGGAACAGTCGGCGGTACTGGTGGAAGAGCTTAAGAACCTTGGTGCCTATAACATAAAGCTTATGGACGAAGAGGGCTTAAGGCAAATGGTGATGGAAAACGGGGCCGAGGCCGGGCTGATTATTCCCCGAGGCTTTGGAGAGCGCATCATGAAAGGGGATACCCCACGGTTTGACATGTTTATTACCCGGGAAACCCAGGTTGGTCATTCGCTGCAGGGGGTGCTTACCGCCGCGGTGCAAAGGCTTGCCTACAATACCGCCATTGTGGACGGGACGGTGGAGGCGCTGGATAGGCTCGTAGGCCTTGAGCAAGGGAACAGGGGCAAAGCGGAGGAGAGGGTGTACCAGCTGGTGTCGAAGGAATGGAGGGAAAGGCTGCCCGTAAAGGTGGCGGGCAGTTTCATAAAAGGCGGCGGAGCAAGCGGTTCCTTCGATATGTACACCCAGACATCCATCGGCTTTACCATTGCCTTTTCTATGTTCACTATTATATTTGCGGTGGGTGAGATATTGGAAGAAAAGCGCACCGGCGTATGGGACAGAATCAACGTTTCCCCGGTAGCAAGGTCAAGGGTGCTTACCGGAGGACTAATATGCGCTTTTATAATGGGTATGATAAGCATGACTATAATGATGCTTATAGGGGACTTGGTGCTGGGGGTGAACTGGCTGGGGCATGTAGGCGGCGTGCTTGTTATACTAACTGCCTTTTGCTTCTGTATGACTACCTTCGGCCTGCTGTTGTCCTTCGGTATAAAAACCAGCCAGCAGCTTCAGGTGATAGCGCCGGTGGTGCTGGTAAGCTCCGGCATGCTGGGCGGGTGTTACTGGCCTCTGGAAATGGTACGCTCCAAGGCACTGATTGCCGTTTCAAAGGCGATGCCCGCCGGCTGGGCGATGCAGGCGCTTAAAAGCATGATTGTCTACAACCAGGACTTTGGGGCGGTGTACCTTCCGGCAGCGGTGTTGCTGCTCATGGGGATTGTATTTCTAGGCTTGGCGGTACAGCTGGGGGAGAGGGCATAGAGCATGTTGGCATAATAAGGAAAACACCGGCGGCAACTTTTATGGTATTATTAAATAGTCGGATACACTAATAATTAACTGGAAAGGATAAGGCTGCCCATGGGAAACGCATACGATAAACTATTAGCGGTTATTGTTGCCGTAATTATTGCTGCTGTTATGGTACCCCAGGCTGTATATGCCAATCCGGCTCCGCCGCAGGACAATGAGGATATTCCAAGCGACTGGGCCGGGGAGCAGGTCGAAAAAGCAAAGGAAATGGGGCTTGTCCCGGAGGGCCTTCAGTCAAGGTATACAAGCGCCATCACGCGGGAGGAGTTCAGCGAGCTGGCAGTGGGATTATACGAAGCTTTGGGCGGCAAAGGGAGCGCGGCGCCGGAGGAGAATCCCTTTGTCGATACGAAGAATCCAAAGGTTTTGACAGCATACGGGCTGGGAATAGTGCTGGGCAAAGGGGAAGGGCTGTTCCAGCCAAATAATACGGTAACCCGCGAAGAAATCAGTGTGATGCTTTATCGAACGCTGCGAGCGGCAAAACCGGAGTATGATTATTCAAATGCAGTCGGGTATAATTTTTCGGACCAAAACGAAATCTCACCATGGGCTAAGGAAGCCGTTGGGTACCTGTACGGTATAGGAGTTATAAACGGAATAGGGGACAGCCGGTTTAACCCCGGTGGAGAAACCACGCGGGAACAAGCGATTGTTTTTGCAGTAAGAATGTATGAGAAGGTCGTGGAAGCCGAGGAGACATCTACGAAGGCCTTAACCGTGTCACGGGGCGGCGCCAACAGGCAGGGAGACGCTTTAAGGCTTAAGCTGCAAAGCCTGATAGCCGAGGAAATGGGTAAACCCTATAAATGGGGCGGCACCGGGCCAGACGGCTATGACTGTTCAGGGCTGGTGTACGCGTTATACAAAAAGCTTGGGATAACGCTGCCCAGGACGTCAAGGGGCCAGGCGAGCGCCGGGACCTACGTGGAAAAAGAGAATTTGGTCTACGGGGATATCGTGCTTTGGTTTGCCCGGGATGGGAAGAACATAAACCACGCGGGAATATACGTGGGGAACGGCGAGTTTGTTGCCTCCCCAGACGGGGACGTGGTGAAAGTCTCATCGCTTACATCGGGGTATTATGCCGATTGTTACTATACGGCACGGAGGGTGCTTCCTTGACAATAAATCATGAGGGCTATATATAAAACACCATCAGGTAGTATAGTGGTGTTTTTCTAACGACAAAGCGGAAGGTGACAGGTTTGGCCGTGATACCTGGGAGCTTGGAGGAAAAGATAAAGACCATACCGGAAAAGCCCGGCGTATACCAAATGAAGGACAGGGGCGGGAACATCATATATGTCGGCAAAAGCAAGAATCTAAAGTCCAGGGTGAAGTCCTATTTTTACGGCGACCACAATCATGAAAAGATTAAACAGATGGTGTCCCGTGTCCATGGCATCGACATAATCCCTACCGATACGCACCTTGAAGCCCGGGTCCTTGAATGCGAACTTATAAAAAGGCTAAAACCCCTATACAACCGGCAGTTCAAAAACGACAGGGGCTATGTCTACCTGAGGATAGGGGATGACAGCAGGTCAAAACCCATTGCTATAGTGGACGAAAAAACCGATGATAACTGCATCGGCCCCTACAGGAGTAGAAGCAGGCTTCAAAAGGCGGTGGAGATGCTTTGCAATTTGTATCCTGTAATCAAATGCGGTTCCCAGTACTGCTTCCAATACAGCGTACTGCCTCATCCTATGAAGGACGAGGACTTTAATAGGAACAGGCAGTGTCTTCTGGAGATACTCTTTACCAGGGAGTGTATGGATGTATTCCTATGCGAGATAGAAAAAAAGATGGAGGAGGCCTCTTCAAAGCTTCAATACGAGCTGGCATCCGTCTACCGGGATATGTTAGGGCATGTAAAATACATAGGTAAAGGCCGCCCCGACGGCAGCGGGTATGAAGACCGGGGTATACTTGTGGGAGAAAGAATCGAGGACGGGTATAAGGTTTTTTATATTTCAGACAGCCGAATAGTAATGAAGAAAAAGTACAAAAGGCTTACACGAAAAAGCATAGAAATCTTTTTAAACAACGTCCGAGGGCTAAGGGAGGCCAGGGAGCATGTCGCCGACGAAAAAAGGCAGCTTGACTTCAAAATGATTATTACCGCCGAGCTTCGGGATACCGATAATAAGGCGGTAGAGTTCATTGACGGTTCTTTTGATATGGACAGATTTTTAAGCGGTCTTGCCATGAAAAAGCCTGTATTCTAGCAAAATGTTTGCTGCTGCGGTACATATGATACCGGGGCGTTATAAAAAGTGGGTGAAGGCACCTATTCCGGCGGTGCAAAGGCTATACTTCGGCGAAAATATCCTTTAGCGGTAGCTCCAGGCCCTCGAAGGCGGTAGATTTTATTGTATCTTCTTCTTTAAGAATTGTTAACTCTTCAATTTCCCTTTTCTCGGAAAAGGAGTATTTAAAGATTGCTTTACTTTTTATGTCCACAATCCAGTATTCCGAAACGCCGCTTTTCATGTAAAGGTTGAGCTTTGCTACCATATCCTTGCTCTTGGTGGATGGGGACAGCACTTCCACAACCAGTGTTGGTATGCCCTCATACCTGCCATCCTCATTGACCTTGTCCCGGTCACAGATTACCACAACATCCGGCTGGACAACGTTTGGGTCTTCCTCGAACTTGGTTGCAATACCAAATAGCCTAATGTCCAAGGGCGCAGTCACCGATTGGCAGGGCTTTCCCCTGAAGTAGTTGCCAAAGTGCCATGCAATTTCATTTACTATCACCTGGTGCTGAAAGCTTGGTGAGGCCAAAAGGTAAACCTCACCATCGATTAGTTCATACCTTTGGTCGGAGGATTCAACCAGTTCCATGTATTCCTCATAGCTAATTTTCCTGGTGGATTTGTGTTTTAAGGATTCCTCATGCAGTAGGAAAAAGTCAGGTTCATTGTAGCGGGTTAGTTTCGCCACGCTTCTTCCGTTCTTGGTAATAATAATATCTTCCTTTTCTACCAGTGAAAGATACTTCCCAAAGGCGTTTTGTATATCGGTCGTAGTAACACGCATAATACCACCACCATTTCCCATATTAGCTATTATTATAATTTAAATTAGCTAAAATATCAACAAAAAAATAGCTAAAAAGGCAAAAGGGACAGGGAAGGGACAGGGGACAGGGACAGGGGACGGTTCTTTGTCCCTTTTTGGTTCAAACCCCCGGCCAGCTTGGAAGTTGAAACATGAAATGCGCAACTTGAAAATCCGTGATATAATGGTTCTTGTCAATTACTACATAGGGGGAGTAAAATTGCAGTCCGATAGGCGTTTGTTCTTTATATTGGTCATAGTATTGATTATCAACATTAGCCTTCTATGGAAGGTTGGAGATTTAATCAACCAGGTTCAAAACCTAAGGTTCAACTATAACAGCCTTCAGTCCAGCATAAATTCCATTTCGGGTAACGTAAATAGTAGCCTGAACCGGTTTACCAGGGAGCAAAGCTGGATTACTCCGGTACGGGTGGATGACGGGACAACCCGGGTTCAAGGCGAAAAGGGGCTGGCGGTGCTAAACTGGCAGATAAAGGACTTTGTTGAAGGTGCCGAGGTTGTATTTCATTACCGCCAAAATGAGAACGGTGAGTTCGAAACAGTTCCGGCCCAAAACAAAGGTGACGGGTTCTTTGAAGTGGAAATCCCCTTTGATATAAGGGTGGAGCCCTACTGGGAAATTGGTGTGAGTAAAAGGACAATGGGCGGAACGGTGACCTCCGAGAAAAAGGTCAAACCGTCGGGGCCAGACCACCAATCAGTCAGCTATTATGTAAGCATGAAAACCGGTGATGTTACAAGGAGCAGTGAAATTGCATACGTTGACGTGGCCTATTTGGCAAAAATAAAATATGAAACAATTGTGGGACATGTCGACATAAACAATGACAGGTACCATATATCATTGGTTGAACCCCATAACGGCAGCCGTTTTCAGTCGGTCACGGTGAAACTATATAACGGCGTCAGGCTTATTGCGGAAAAGGCTATGGAGGTGCGGGACGTTCATGATTCCCGGAAGACATATGGATTGGATTATGTGGTGGATTCCAAGGACCTTTCACGCTTGGTGATTCATGTGGAGTACGAAGACGGGAAAACCTTTGATAAGGAAATCTTCATATAGGTAATCTACCGCTTTGAAAAAATATCATTATAAAACATGACCATCGCGCCGGCGGTGGTTTTTTTCGCCAGCGGCAGGGCACATTTTGTCACCATGTGGAAGCGCCGCTCGTCGTCTGTAATCCTTTTAAACCGCTTGTGCACCTTGAGCGCGATTCGGGCGTTGAAGCGGATGTATTCCTCGATGGAATCCAGGAGGTACGCGCCCCTTTCTACCTGGAAGTCCCTTACGTGATTGAAGGTGCGCTTCACGAAGGTCTCGTACTGACGGTGGTTGTCCAGGAGCCGGATGTTAACGTGCTGGGGTATGGTCATGTCCTGGACGATGTGAAGGGCCGCACCCAGGTAAAACAGTGCCCTGTTAAACTTGCCCTCGCGCCACAGCTTGATGGATTTATTGTAATATTCCACTCCGAGGTCCATGGCGCTTTTCCTGCCGTAGAGTCCCTTTTTTTTATAGGGATTGTAAAAATGGTTTGAGCTTTTAAAGTCCTGGTCCGCACACACCGCTCCTTGCCCGATATCCGAAATATAGCTGCTGAAGAATACGTATTCCTCGGCGTAGCCATCGTTTTTAAGTATTTTTAGGGCCTGGATATTTATAATCCTGTGGACCTTGCATTCGGTCTTTATTATTCTTTTTTACAGGATTGGCAATGCCAAGGACGGTGCTAAGTATATGACCGTAGGTTGTTTCGAAAAGATTCATTGTAATCACCCCAAGAGCAGTCTTGTTCTAGTATTTGTGACCGGACGATCCGGTATTCCATGCTTAGCGTTTTTATCCGTAAATAAAAGCCGCCGTTTAATCTTTCCTCCAATGGCGGCTTGTGAATTCTGTCCCTTCTTTGATGTTTTTAACGAAAACTTACAGCTTCACCGGTAAACTGCGACTGAGATGCTCAAAAACATGGTAAAGCGAAAAAATCAGGTGAATTGGAGCAGTGTATTCCTGGTTTCTAATGAATAACAGTATTCCCGATCATTTCAAACACATCAAAAGTCAGCGCAACAGGGGCCATATCACTAAAACCAATTGGGTAATTCGGGTCCACTGTAAAACCGGCGCCTCCCCAAGGCTTAACCACATCAAAGGAATTGAACAGCACCTTAATCTGTTCAAAGTTGGGCACTGCAGCCCCCCCAAACCGATAATCCAATAGGACGCCAAGACGTTCGGCATTTTCATTTACAATAGTATTCTTTGTGATAATGATAGATTTGAACTGGTTAAAGTCTGCTATCGGCAGAAATATAATAGAATTACCGCTGCGATCCCGGTGATTGATCTTATTACCTTGTACAAGCAGTTGTTCAATATCTCCCCAAAGAGATGTATTGAACAAAACGAACTGTGAATGGCGTTCCATTACGTTGTCCCGGATGATTATCGTTCCGCTGGTAATTTCGTTGCCTCCCGTTTCATAGGTGATAGCGGCTAGGCTTTCGGCCCCTCCTTGAAAGATGTTGCTGGAGATTAGGGCATATCCTTCGGTTGCCACTATATTAAGTGAATTTCTATTGCCGGTATGAATGAATTTGCAGCCGACAATAGACAGATTTGAGGCATATATAAACCCGTTTCTCCTGCCCCCTTCAATAATACAGCCACTGATTGTAATGTTATTGTAAAAATCCGAAGGAAACGCTTTTAACGGAATTTGAAAAAGCCAGTTGTCACCTGCGGGCATGGTTGGGCCAATCATATGAAGGTTTTTGATGGTTACATCATCGGATTCGATTGAAAGACTGACTATAAGGGAAGAATCAAATTCAATGACAGTATTATTTGACGACAACCCTCGCAGGGTTAGCGGTTTATCAATTTTTATCTGTGTTGTTTGTGTATAGGTTCCGGGGAACAATAGTATTTCATCGAAAGGGTCTGCTGACGCCAAGGCGTCGTCAATAGTTGGGAAAAACAGTTTTTGGGTGATATTGTATATAGTATTGGCTGCAGGGCTAACATAATTCCCCAGAATAATAAAAGTCAGGTCCTGGTCTACGGCGAACTGAATTTCAGCGCCGGGAACAATTGATTTAAGACAGACAGCTTTGATCCTGGTTATGGCGGGACTGCCGCTTAAATCGTAAGAGTCCGGCTCCAGGTTTATGATGTCTATGTTTTCATCCTGCAGTGCCGCCAACAACTCTTCGGAAGTGGACACATCGGTGCTTGTTTGTTCGTGCAGCCTTTGTATGGAAATTGATGCGGTCACATTTGCCTCATTTCCTCCCTGTACCGACTGCAAAGCAACGGGTGTATTTGATGTATGGTTGCGTAGGTTCAGAACAGATGGAATGGGGTCATTAACAGAAATAACGGCCTGGCCAGTATTTTGCTGGTTTGTATTCCCGGAGCCGTAAATAGTACCGGAAACCAAGGTATCGTTTAGAAATAGGCCAAACTGGTTTGCATCTGCGCCCGCTACAGAAAAACTGATTTTATAGTCTCCCGGTTTTAAAAGAATAATATCTCCATCTCCTGCAAGGTGTCCGATGCCCCCTAAAATAATTCCGTTGGAATCAAACTTTACCTTTTCATTAATATGAACGACTTGGTCGGACTTATTGTAGATATAGGCATAATCTGTAATTGTTCCAATTGTCACGTCTTGCGTTTCCAGTAAAGAAATATCGTCGACGATGATATCGGCGCTTCCGGATTGGGGCAGTTTATTGACGAAAACAAGTGCCTGGGTGCTGCCGGCGGGTGCCGGATCAACTGCCTTATTGACCTCCAGCCAATCGTTTTCATCTGCGCCGGCAAGAAGATTCTTTTGGATGCTCGTAACGAATCCATAACCAAGAAAGTTTTTGGCTTCATTATAGTATCCAACTGAAATGGATACCGGCGGGCTTGGCGCTATTCCAATTTTGGCCAGGTATATCCGGAATTCAAACCTCTGCCCCGGATTTACGGGGACAAACTGAAACAAATAAGAAATGGACGCTCCACCTACCAAGCGAGCGGCAAATAAACCGGAGTGGCTGTATTGGTCGGTAATTAGTGTATTTAGTGCAGTCCATGGTTCGAGGGTACCCGTTTCAAAACCGCCGTTTACGATTAATTCATTAAATGACATATCATCCCACCTCGCCGTGTTTTTGTATAATAGTATATGTAATGTGTCAATAATGGTGATGCCTGAACAGATTCGCGACGAGGAATGCAGCGGATGAGTCAATCCTGAGGGGTGAACCGAAAAGTTATCAGGAAAGTGCAAAGAGGGACAAGCGGGCTAAGAATTCTGCCCCTTGTCCCATGCCGTTGAAATGAATTACTATTCGTGTATTATAAGCTCGAATACGTCCGGCCTCGAGTAATGGCCTACCGGGTCAAAGTCAAGGCGGCTTTTTACTATCATATCAAGGTCAAGGTCGGCCACCAGGATTTCCTCCCGGTTATACACCGGCTCCACCACGTATTTGCCAAGGGGGTCAATTATCGTGCTTCCGCCGCGACACATGATTTCCGGCTGGGCTTCCAGGTCCTTGTAGTACATAAGGTCTTTTGGATACATATCCTTTGTGACAAACTGGTTGCAGGATAAGACAAAACACCTGCCCTCCAGCGCGATGTGCCTCATGGTGCACTGCCATTCGTCCCTCGCGTCCGCCGTCGGGGCCGCATATATGGATACCCCCTTCATGTACATGGCGGTGCGGGCAAGGGGCATATAGTTCTCCCAGCAGATGAGGCCTCCCAGCTTGCCGTAGGGGGTGTCTACCACCGCGAGGGTGCTGCCGTCCCCTTCGCCCCAAACTAGGCGCTCCAGCCCGGTGGGCTTCAGCTTGCGGTGCTTTGCAAGGAGCCTGCCGTCGGGACCGAAATAAAGGGAGGTACAGTACAGGGTTCCGTCGTCCTTTTCAATAACGCCTATCACAACGAAAGCCTTCGCTTCCGCCGCAGCCTGGCCCAGTATCGCTGTTGTTTCACCGGGCACGGCAATGGAGCTTTCGTAATAGCGCAGCCAGTCCTCCCGCGATTCCATGGGACGGCTGCCTATAACCGCTCCGAAGGTAAGGCCCCTTGGGTAGGCGGATATAAAAGCCTCGGGGAAAACAATAATTCGCGCTCCCTTTGAGGCTGCTTCTTTAATAAGGGTCAGGGTCTTTTCCACCGTGGCCTCCCGGTTCATTATTACCGGTGCGGCCTGTACGACGGCTGCTCTTACCGACTTTTGTGTGCTTGGCATGTTAGCGCTCCTTTCGATATTGGGTTGGCCGGTCGGAATTGCTTTTGCCCCGGCACCTACGGGTTTCCATTTCACACTATATATCTTCTACAAGGGCAGGGCAATTCCTGCGGATATCCGGCGCCAAACGTGGTACGTGAAATATAAAAAAGGGACAAAGAACCGTCCCTTGTCCCTGTCCCTTGTCCCTCCGTCCCTTTAGTGGGGAATGACCAGGCGGTGGGGCATTATTATATCAACTTCTATGTCAAATACGTTCTTTATGTTTTCCCCGGTTATTACCTCGGGCGCATTTCCGATTGATACCACCCTGCCTTCCTTTACAAGCACCATCTCGCCGCAGTACCGGCTTGCCAGGTTTATATCATGCAGTACCGCAATCGCCGTGATTCCCATTTGATCGCACAGCCGCTTAACGAGGCTTACAATCTCCACTTGGTATCTGATATCCAGGTGGGAAACAGGCTCATCCATAAGCAAAACCTTGGGCTGCTGTGCCAGCGCCCGGGCAATGAGCACCCTCTGCATCTCGCCCCCGCTTATATGCCCGAAAAGCCTGTCCCTAAGGTCCCATGTGCCGGTCAGTTCCATGGCTTCCTTAACTGCCGCCCTGTCTTCCCGGGTCTCCCACTGGAAGCGGCCCAGGTAGGGAAGGCGGCCCATGCCCACAACATCCAGGCAGGTGAAGCCAAAGCCCGGGGAAGTGTTTTGGGGAATATACCCTATCATCTTTGCCCTTTCTTTTTGGGTCAGCTTTTGAATAGGAGTGCCCAATACCGTGACCTGGCCGCTTACCGGCTTCAGGTAGCCCGATATGTTCTTAAGAAGCGTAGTCTTACCGCAGCTGTTGGGCCCCAGCACGGCGGTAAAGCTGCCCGCGGTCAGGGCCAAGTTTATATCCCTAACACCGGCTTTCCCGGGTAATCAAAGCATAAACCGCTTATTTTTACTGCTTCCATGGTCAATCGTCCTTTATTTTATAGTTTTGCTCGTTCTTAAAAGAGCATACAGGAAAAACGGGCCGCCGAACAATGCGGTTATTATTCCGATGGGTATCTCGGCGGGCTGAATCAGCGTCCGGGACAGGGCGTCGGCAAACACAAGGAATATGGCACCGGTCAGCGCCGAAAAGGGCACCAGCACCCTGTTGTCCGGCCCCACAAACATGCGGGTAATATGGGTAACGGCGAGTCCCACGAAACCTACTATTCCGCTAACCGCCACCGCAGCGGCGGTTACGCGGAGCCGCAGGCCAGTATTATCCCGAACACCCTTTGGGTGTTTACTCCCAGGTGCTCGG
Source organism: Bacillota bacterium (assembly GCA_040766775.1). Taxonomy (GTDB): domain Bacteria; phylum Bacillota; class Clostridia; order Ch29; family Ch29; genus JAAYEV01. The sequence continues at coordinate 53,507 of JAXGPT010000004.1, forward strand.
CGGCTTCCCGCCCATTATTATTGCGTTTAGCTCCTGGAATAAAGGTACATTAAAAGAGTACCTACAATTATGGCGGGGATGATACAATAACCTCATTCCACGAGATCAGCGAAAAGTCACCCATCATCCAGAATACTATACCTGACAGCTTCTGGTGGCTTCTGGAGCATTACAAAGGACAGTATGTTGACAAAAAGGTGCTTACCGCTATCCCCCGAAAGGAGCAGCGTACCCCGCCGGTGCCGTGCCCAACTTTTTGAAAGAGAGACCACCAGGTATATGGTGGCAAGGCTGCGGCAAAGGCCATGGCCTGGGTACCCAGCATTCCCAATCCCAGTACAATCGAAACCGCTGCGTGCCGAGGGCTGCCCCGGAGGATATGCCCAGTATGTAGGGGTCCGCCAGGGGGTTTCCTCAAAAGCCCCTGCAAAAAGGCGCCGCTTACCGGAAAGGCCCATACCCGTCACGGCGGCCTGTATAATCCGGGGAACTTTGCGCCAAGCAGCACCCTGCGGTAGGTTGTGATCGCCGCCGCCCCTGGCTATGGATATTATCTCCTCCAGGGGTATTTTTACGCTGCCCACCACCAGGGCGGCAGCAATCAGTATTATAAGCAGTATTACAAGTAACGCAAAAGCCGCCGTTTTTTTCAAACTTTTTTCGCCTCCAACTTTTTTATGCCGAAACAGGATGTAAACACTGTACCAAAGGCTGCGGCCGCGGCAGGGGTGCCGTGAACCGCCAAGGGTGGGCGGGTGCAAAAACCGCGGGGCACAGCCTATGCGCTAAAAGGCTTCGGGGTGCAGGAATCTTGCTATTTCCTCAAGGCCCTGTCCTATCCTGTGGGAGGTACGGCTTATAATATTGTCATCGCTTATCATGAAAACCCTGTTGTTCTTAACGGCGTCGGTTCCGCTGTAGCCCGGCAGCCTGTAAACGTCCTTAATATCCCCGGCATGGGGAGGGGCCATAATCACCTCGGGATTCTTTTCTGCGATGCTTTCCATGCTGTATTGGGCCCAGCCCTCGCTGTCGGCGGCTATGTTTTCACCCCCGGCAAGGTCTATCAGGTAGTCAATAAACGTACCGCTCCCTGCGGTGAAATTACCGTTTATATCAACTATGTAGAAAACTTTCTTCCTGGGATAGACTGATACCCTCTGCTGGATATCGGCCATCCTTTCCTTCATGTGCTTGATAAGGGCATCTCCTTCGGCGGTCTTGCCGGTGAGTTTGCCTATAATCTCTATGGAACTGTAGATCTGCTCAATGCTCTTTGCTTCAAGCATGAGGACCGGTATTCCCAGCCTCTGCAGGGCATCCATGCTGTTTTTGCCCGAAAGGGTGGATGCAAATATTATGTCCGGGTCCTGGGCGGCTATGGCCTCCATGTTGGGTCCCTGGAAATCGCCCACCTTGGGCTTTGTAAACACCTCTTCCGGGTAGTCGTCATAATCGGTAACCCCGACCACATTGTCGCCCAGGCCCAGTTCAAAAAGTATTTCGGTGATTCCCGGGGCGAGGGTTACTATTCTCTCGGGACGTTTTTCTATAGTGACTTTTCTTTCCTTGAAATCGGTTATCTCCATGGGAAAGTCGCCGTTGTTACCGCCATCCGGCTGCTGCCCTTCCTTTTCCGAAGGCTGCGGCGCAGCATTGTAACAGGATGTCAGCAGTACAGCTGCTGCAATAATGGTAAGTAAAAGCATTGACTTTTTTTTGTTTTTCATAGCATTCTCCCCTTTTATCGGGTACATTCCGCCCGCCTGTGGCATATAGTTTCCACACTGCGCCGGACGTATCCCTTTTATTGTTTTTTGGGAGGGGAACTTAAAAAACCTGCTCTTTTGGGCAGGTCCTATGCGATATGACAAATACCGCACCTTCCCTCCGAAGGTCAAGCATCAAAGCCCTATGGCAGGTCTCCTGGCTTGCGATTCATCCTATACCCGGCCTTCCCGTTCCCGGTGGCGTTTCGCCTGTCTTCGCTTACAGTAGCGGGGGCTGCAACGGATCTGCACCGTTTTCCCTATTATCCCGTTCGGGACCATAAGACTGAGTTCTATTAATTTACTAAATTCTATCACTTAGGCCGGGGACCGTCAAGAAATGCTTGAAATGAGACCGGCAATATAATATTATAAACCGTGACAAGCAGCAAAAAGAATTATAAAGGGCATAATCCAAAACGCGAAGGGCGGGAGGGGAGAGCATGGTGGATTTGGGATTGGGCAACTCGTACCTGGAAGTGGACTTGAAAAAGGTTAAGAGTAATGTTGACAAGATTAAGGCCCATATAGGCCAAAACTGCAAAATGATGCCGGTGCTTAAGGCAAACGCTGCCGGCATGGGGATTGAACAGATGGGTAAGTTTTATACCGAGGAATGCGGCATTGAGACGGTAGCCGTTGCCCAGGTTTACGAAGCGGCAAGGCTGAGACAGGCGGGTATCAAGGCCGAGATACTGGTCATGGGCGGCGTGCCCTACCATAATATCCCCGGGGCGGTGGAGCATGATATACAGATGCCGGTTTATAACAACGAGTTTGCAGCCCTTGTAAACGATGAGGCAAAAAAACAGGGGAAAAGGGCAAAACTTCAAGTCAAGATAGAAACCGGGATGAACAGGATTGGCGTAAAACCGGGCAGAGAACTTGATATATTGCTGGACTTTCTTAAAGGGCTGGAAGGGATAGAAATAACAGGCTTGTATACCCACCTTGTAGAGTCGCAAGCACAGGACAAGTCCTTTTCGTATCACCAGCACAACCTGTTTAAGCAGGCGCTGGAGCAGTTCAGGAGCCGAGGTATCAACCCGAAGTACATACATGTTTGCAATTCGGCGGCCACTGTGTGGTTTAAGGAAGCCTATTATACCCATGTAAGGCCGGGGAGGCTCCTATACGGCTTTGACCCCAATGCAGACGTGAAAAACAGGCTGGGGCTGGAGTTCCCGGTCAAGTGGTTTGCCTTTGTGACCAACCTGAAGGAAATAGACGCCGGCGAAACGGCCGGATACAACAGGTATTTCAAAGCCAAGCGGCGCACGAGAATTGCCACCCTAAGCATAGGATACGGCGACGGGTATAACCGGGTCCTTGTCCTAAAGGGCGGTTACGTGCTCGTAAACGGAAAAAGGGCGCCCTTGCTGGACATGTGCATGGACCAGGCCTTTGTGGATGTGACCGACATAGGAGACGTGAAGCTTAACGATAGGGTTACACTGTTAGGCAGGGACGGGGACGAAGAGATAACCCTTTCCGACTTTGCCGAGCTGTTGGGTACTGCCTATGTAAACGCAATGTCCACAATCGCAGAAAGGGTAAAGAGAATATATATAAGGTAGTAAAAAAACCCCGCAAGCGGCGGGGTTTTTTTACTCAGTTTATCTTTTTTAAATCCTCTCGTACATCCCGGTATTTTGCAAAGTTTTGGCTGAAATGATGGGCCAGCTCCCTCGCTGTTTTATTGTACTCGGATATATTATCCCATGTGTTTGCGGGGTTTAGAATGGCATCCGGCACTCCCGGGCAGTGGGTCGGCATTTCCAGCTTGAACACGGGATGGGTGACATAGCTTGCGTTGTCCAGGTCGCCGTTTATTGCAGCCCTTACCATTGCCCTTGTATATTCCAGGTTTATCCGCTTGCCAATGCCGTAGGGGCCCCCGGTCCAGCCGGTGTTTACAAGGAACACTTTCACGCCGTATTTTTTGATTTTCTCAACCAGCAGGTCTGCATACACCTGGGGTTTTAACAGCATAAAGGGTTCCCCAAAGCAGGTGGAAAAGGTGGGAACCGGTTCTATTATACCGTTCTCGGTGCCCGCCAGTTTACTGGTGTAGCCGGATAGGAAATAATACCTTGCCTGCTGCAGCGTGAGCCTTGAGATGGGAGGCAGCACCCCGGACGCGTCGGCTGTCAGGAATATGATGGTGCTTGGCCTGCCGCCCTTTCCGCCGGGCACCGCATCTTTCATGTGCTCTATCGGGAACGCGGCCCTGGTGTTTTCGGTATACCGGGCATCATCATAGTCCGGCAGCCCGGTGTTTTTGTCCACAACCACGTTTTCCAGCAGCGTGCCTCTCCTTATGGCGTTCCAAATCTGGGGCTCCTTTTTCTTGGACAGGTTTATGCACTTGGCATAACAGCCGCCCTCAAAGTTGAATACGCCGTTTTCGGTCCAGCCGTGCTCGTCGTCCCCGATAAGGCGCCTGTCATTGTCAGCGGACAGCGTAGTTTTACCGGTACCGGAAAGCCCGAAGAACAGTGCAACGTCCCCTTTTTGCCCCACGTTTGCAGAGCAGTGCATGGGCAGCACGTTCTTAAAGGGCAGGAGGTAGTTCATAACGGTGAACATGGATTTCTTTATTTCACCGCAGTACTTGGTGCCTCCTATGAGGACTATTTTTCTCTCAAAGCTTATAACGATAAATACCTCCGACCGGGTGCCGTCGAGTTCAGGCACTGCCTTAAGGTCGGGAAGCGCGATCACCGTGAACCCGGGATTAAACCCTTTTCGCTCCTCGGGTTTCGGTTTTATGAAAAGCTGCTGTGCAAAGAGGTTTTGGAATGCAAACTCGGTTATTACCCTTATCGGCATCCTGTATTTATCATGATTGCAGACAAAACCGTCGAATACGTATAATTCCTTGTCCTTCATGTATTGTACTGCCTTATTGTAAAGCCTTTTAAAGGTCGCGGGGTCTATAGGCAGGTTTGTCTTGTTCCAGTTAACGTAATCATGGACAATGGGTTCATCCACTATGAACCTGTCCTTGGGCGACCTTCCGGTATACTTACCGGTATTTACGCACAGGGCTCCGTTGGCGGCTATATACCCTCCCTCTTTTCGCACGGCGATTTCCGTTAGCTTTTCAATGGACAGGTTGAAACGGGCCCTGCCGGATTTTAAAACCTCTTGAATGGTCAATTCAGCTGTATTATCCAAAACGGGTACCCCCTAATAAATGATTTTACTGTAAAAGCGCACGCTATATGCTGGAAGAAATATGTAAACATAAGCGTAAAGGACATATAGTGTAGTACATTTTGCATATATAGTATAGCACATTTAACGGGGGTTTTGAATATGTGGATTGAAATTTTTTCTAAAAAATGAAAAGAAGCGAGCGCATATATCACTCACTCGCATCTTTATGCCCCCAGCCGGGGGCTGCTTTACGGTTATGGGATAACGCCCGGCATTCTAGACTTCCGGCCGGGAGAGCCCGCAGCATACCCGCCAAGAATGCGGTTATTCCCCTCTTTTTAGCGGTATCTCCACGGTGAATTCGGTGCCCTCCCCGGGCCGGCTGTCCACCTGCACGGAACCGTTAACCAACAGCACTATATGTTTTACTATTGCAAGGCCGAGGCCGGTCCCCCCTTCCTTGCGGGACCGCCCCTTGTCAACCCGGTAAAACCTTTCGAAAATCCTGTCCTGGTGTTCCCTGGGTATTCCGATGCCGTTGTCCTTTACCTTAATAACCATAGCACGGCCGTTCTTAAGGGATACCGAGACGTGAACCTGTCCGCCTTCCCCGGTGAACTTGATGGCATTGTCCAACAAGTTAATAAGCATTTGCTTGAACCGGTCCTTGCTCATGGTAAGCTTGGGAAGGCCTGCTTCAAAATCGGTTTTAATATCGATATTTTTTTGCCTCGCCTTATTCGCGAATATGGAAAGAACCTCGTCTTCAATAATTCTTTGGACATCTATTTGTTCGGTGGACGTAGAGCTAGGGCTGCTGCTCTCTATCTCGGATAGAAGCAAAATGTCCTCGATCAGCCTTTCCAGTCTTTCGGTTTCAACATCGATTATTTCAAGGAACCGGTTTCTTTTGTCCGGGTCCTCTGCAGCGCCCTCCCTTAGGGTCTCAATAAAGCCTTTAATCGAGGTGAGGGGGGTCTTGAGCTCGTGGGTGACATTTGCAACAAAATCCGACCGGATTTTTTCCAGCTTTTTAACGGTTGTAATGTCCTGGATAATTATAAGGGTGCCTATGGTGCGGCTGTGTTTTACCTTGGGCCTTATTGGAGCGGTAATAACCTTTATCGTGCGATTTTTTGGCCAAGGCAGTTCAAACTCCAGGGTTTGACCCCGCTGCGTTTTCAGAACGTCCCTTAAAATCCTTTCGGCTTCTTTGTTGCAGACAATATCAAACAGGGGCCTGCCTGTAAAGTCTTGGTCCCGTATATCAAGCATTCTGACGGCAACGGGATTGAGGAACATAATATTTTCACTGCTGTCCACCGCAATAACGCCGTTCACCGAGCTTGAGAGTATGGCTTCAATTTTTGATTTATCCTTTATAAGTTCTTCCACCGTTCTTTCCATTTTCTCAGCCATATGGTTGAAGGTAGCCGCCAGTTTGCCAATTTCATCACTGCTCTTTACCCGTACCCTTTTATTGAATCTGCCTCCCGCGATGGTACTTGCCATTTCGGTCATTTCGCCGATGGGCCGGATGAGGGTGGAAAGATATCTGTAACTCAGCGCCAAGGCCGCTGAAAGCCCAATGAATATGGCGAGGAAGATATAATACCATATTCTTTTTTGGATAACCGATATATCGTCCAGAGGCAGTGCCGCCCTGATAATCCCGGCATCGCCCCGTCCGCCTTTTAAGGGAAGGGCAACATAAAGCATCTCCTTGTCCAGGGTTTTGCTTTTTCTTACGCTTTTTCCAAACCCCTCTTCAAAGGCCTGCTTTACCTCCGGGCGGTCTGAATGGTTTTCCATATCCTGTGCGTCCGCATCCGAATCTCCCAATACATTTCCATCCAAGCCTATTATTGTAACTCTACCGCCGGTTATTTCACCGTACCGGCGGCACAGCTCCTCGTACTGCTGCCCTGGTTTTCCGGCATCCTGTTCAAGCGCTGCTTGTATTAATTTTGCATTGGTTGTAAGCCTGTCCTCTACGTTCTTAGAATAATAGACGCTTACTATCTCCATGGACAGAAGGCCTGTAATAAGCACACCTATTAAAATTAAGACCGCAAAAGCCAGCATAAGCTTTTTAAACATTTTTATCACCTTTGAAATCGAAGCAGTAGCCTATACCCCTGGCTGTCTGAATGTATTGGGGGTTTTTATCATCATCCTCAATCTTCTTTCTCAGGTGCCTCACATGGACGTCCACTGTACGGGTATCCCCATAGTAACTGTATCCCCAGACCCTGTCCAGCAAAAAGTCCCGGGTAAGGATTTTGCCGCGGTTTAATGCCATGGTTTTTAACAGCTCGTATTCTTTGCCGGTTAGGGCCAACTCCTTTTCGCCTTTGTAAGCCTTATAGGCTGTTGTATCTATGGTAAGGTCCCCCGCACGAATCAATTCCGGCTCATCGGCCGTTCTTACCAGCCGCCTCAAAAGCGCCCGTACCCGTGCTATCAGCTCTCGGATGCCGAAGGGTTTTGTCAGGTAGTCGTCGGCGCCGGTTTCAAGGCCCACTACCTTGTCGGCCTCTTCACCCTTGGCGGTAAGCATGAGTACCGGCAGGCTTATGGTATTGGGGGCTCTTCTTATTCTTCTGCAAACCTCCAGCCCGTCCATTCCCGGAAGCATAAGGTCCAGTATAACAAGGTCGGGCAGTTCGATTTCCATCTTCTTGAGGCCCTCTTCACCGGACTCACAGGTAACAACCCTGTAGCCCTCCTTTTCGAGGTTGTATTTTATAAGCTCAAGTATATGCGCCTCATCGTCTATTACCAGTATAAGCTCCTTGGCCAACTGCGCTCCCCTCCCTTCGGCGGGTGCAAAGCCCTAAAAACCCGGCTGCCCGTTGTAAAAATTATATTATAAACCGTCGGGCTTTGCCACACATAATTGACTTACCGGGCCTGTAACGAAGGGGTTTTTCGCAGGTGCTGTTAAAAGGGCGCCTTTATGGGCCGGGAGGATTCAAGAATTTTTATTCAGGGTATTGCATAAATATACTTTTGAGTATATAATTATGATTATTCTTATACAGCACACAAAAGAAGGGGAGATTTGTATTGATTAAGGTCGGAATTGTCGGCGGGACCGGTTATACCGGGCAGGAATTGGCAAGGCTTTTATGCAGACATCCCCACGTGGAAATAGTCGGGATTTCCGCAAGAAGCGATGCCGGTCAAAAATATTCGGATATTTATGCAAACATGAGGGGTTTTATACAACTGGCCTGTGACAAGTTCGAAAATGACGGGCTGATAGACCGGTCGGACGTGGTTTTTGTAGCGCTTCCCCACGGGCTTTCGGGGGAGATAGTCTCAAAGGCCCATAAAAGAGGCAGGAAGGTTGTGGACCTCGGCGCGGATTTCCGGTTTGCCGATTTAAAGACATACGAGGACTGGTACGGTATAGAGCATCCCTGCCCGGAGATTCTGGAACAGGCGGTCTACGGCTTGCCGGAGGTTAACAGGTCCCGGATAAAAAATGCCAAAGTAGTGGGCAATCCCGGATGCTATCCCACCTGCAGCATATTGGCACTGGCTCCCCTGCTTAAGGAAGGCTTACTGGAGGAGGGGTCAATAGTCATAGATGCCAAATCGGGGGTTTCCGGGGCCGGCAGGTCACCGAAGCCGGCAAGCCATTTCTGCGAATGCAACGAAAGCGTTAAGGCATACGGTGTGACGGGGCATAGGCATGTGCCGGAGATTGAGGAACAGCTCTCGGCCATAGCGGGGAAAGAGGTGACGGTGAGTTTTATCCCGCACCTAGTGCCCATGCAGAGGGGAATGCTGGTCACGGCCTATGGCAGGCTGAAAAGTCAAACGGATACCGGGCGGCTGCACGACCTGTACGCGGATTATTACAAAGGCGAGTATTTTGTAAGGGTGATGGAAGAGGGGAGAGTGCCCTCCACCGGCCAGGTACGGGGCTCAAATTTTTGCGATATAGGCCTGGCGGTGGACCAAAGGACGGGAAGGGTAATAGTCTGCTCGGCGATAGACAACCTGGTAAAGGGCGCATCGGGCCAGGCGGTGCAGAACATGAACCTGATGTTCGGACTGGATGAAAAAGAGGGACTTGATATGCCGCCCTTATACCTGTAACCCTCACAGATAAGGCAGTGAAGGGGCCGGTCCTTGGCCGACGTGCTTGGGATGAAGCACCGGGATGTCTTAAGCCTTGAGCTTCCTGGATATAGGCCAAGGCGGCAGTTTTCAATTGAGAAAAAAGGAGGAATTGATTTGAAAGCAGAAGGTTTGAAGGGTTCCAACGAAGGCGTAAACGGGATAAAGGGATATAAGTTCGCAGGGGTTAGCTGCGGCATTAAAAAGAGCGGCAGGGAGGACCTGGCCCTCATATATTCCGAGGTGCCGGCCGCTGCGGCGGGAGTCTTTACAACAAATAAAAGCAAGGCGGCGCCGGTGCTTGTTGACCTTGAGAACATAAAAAGTGCGGTAACCAGGGCGGTGGTTATAAACAGCGGCAACGCCAACGCGTGCACCGGGAAAAAAGGCATGGAGAACGCAAGGGAGATGGTAGAGCTTACCGCCGGTTTACTCAAGGCGGACAAAAGCGAAGTGCTGGTAAGCTCCACCGGCATCATCGGGGTGCAGCTGCCTATGGAAAAGGTCCGAGCGGGAATTGAAAAGGCCGTCGCAGGCCTTGCCCCCGACGGGGGAGATGCCGCCGCCAGGGGCATAATGACCACCGACACCCGTGAAAAGAAGGTTACCGTGAAGGTGGACCTCTCAATCGGCGAGGTTACGGTGGGGGCCATCGCAAAGGGTTCGGGTATGATTCATCCCAACATGGCCACCATGCTGTGCTTCATGCTGACCGACGCCGCGGTGGAAAAGCATCTGCTGCAAGAAATACTGAAGGAGACAGTTGACGATACCTTCAACATGATTTCGGTGGACGGGGATACCAGCACCAACGATATGGTAATAGCCCTGGCCAACGGGACGGCGAAACGAAACAACCGAAGGACGGGGGTTATGATAAGCTTTCCGCTGCCTTTAAGGCTGCGGCGGAGGCCATGGCAGTTGAAATTGTAAGGGACGGCGAGGGCGCCACAAAGCTCCTGAAAGCGTGCGTAATAAACGCCCCCACAAAGCAGGATGCCAGGACGGGAGCAAAGGCTATTGTTTCCTCCAGCCTGGTAAAGGCGGCCTTTTTCGGGGAGGATGCAAACTGGGGCAGGGTGCTGTGCGCGCTGGGTTACTCGGGGGCGGACTTTGACCCGGGCAGCGTGGACATGTACTTCAGCAGCCAAATAGGTGCCATAAAACTGGTGGAAAAGGGTGAAGGGCTTGTATTTGACGAGGCCAAGGCGGCAGAGATACTTGGTGAAACCGACATAGAAATCCTGGTGGACCTTAACTGCGGAAAGTTCAGTGCCACCGCCTGGGGCTGCGACCTGTCCTATGACTACGTGAAGATAAACGGAAGCTACAGGACCTGATGGAGGGGGAGAAGGAATGACGAACGGCCGGCAAGAAAAAGCAGCGGTGCTGGTTGAGGCACTGCCGTATATTAAGGAGTTTTACGGTAAGAGAGTGGTAATAAAATACGGTGGCAGTGCCATGGCAAGCGACAAGCTGAAGGAAGCGATAATGAAGGATAGTGTGCTTATGAAATACGTGGGCATGAAACCCATAGTGGTTCACGGCGGAGGTCCCGCCGTAAACAGAATGCTTGAAAGGGTTGGTATAAAAAGCGCCTTTGTAAACGGACTGCGTGTAACCGATGAACAAACCATGGAAATTGTCCAGATGGTGCTGGCGGGCAGCATAAACAAGGACATAGTGACGCTGCTGAACAGTCACGGCGCCAAGGCGGTGGGCTTGTGCGGCAAGGATTCCGGCCTGCTGCGCGTGGAAAGGCAGTTTGTGAAAGTTAATGACGGCTCGGGCAGCGTAGACATGGACATAGGCCTTGTGGGACAGGTGAGGGAAGTGGATACCGAAATACTGGACGTTTTAACGGATAACGGGTTTATACCGGTAATAGCGCCGATAGGGACGGGGCCCGGCGGGCGAAGCTATAACGTAAACGCCGACTATGCCGCGTCGGCCATCGCCGGGGCCGTCAAGGCGGATAAGCTGGTCTTGTTAACCGACGTGGAGGGTATTATGGACAGCCGCGGCGGGGAAGAAAAGCTGGTATCCTCCGTTAACCGGCAAGAGGCTGCGCGGCTGATGGAGGAAGGGGTGATTACCGGGGGAATGATACCCAAGGTGCAGTGCTGCCTTGAAGCCCTTGAAAAGGGAGTGGGGAGGATACATATAATAAACGGCACGGTGATGCACTCGCTTCTCCTGGAGATATTCACCGAAAGCGGGATAGGAACCATGATAGAGAATAAATAGGGGAGGAATGATTAATGAACAATGCACAGATAACGGCAAAGGGCGACGCCTTTGTCATGAATACCTACAAGAGGATACCGGTGGCCTTCGTTAAGGGGGAAGGGAGCTGGCTGTGGGATGCCGACGGAAACAAGTACCTGGACTTTCTAAGCGGCCTTGCGGTTAACTGCCTGGGGTACAATCACCCGGTCATGGTTAAGGCCATATCCGAGCAGGCGGCAAAGGTAATGCATACCTCCAACCTGTACTGGGTAGGGCCGCAGGTGGAGCTGGCGAAAGTTTTGGTTAAACAAAGCGGCCTGGGCAAAGCCTTTTTCTGCAACAGCGGCGCGGAAGCCAACGAATCGGCCATAAAACTGGCAAGGAAGTATGCCAAGGCAAAAATGGGGGAAGACAAGTACGGAATAATAACCTTTACAAGCTCGTTCCACGGCAGGACCCTTGCCACGCTGGCGGCAACCGGCCAGACCAAGTATCAGAAGGGCTTTGAGCCCCTGCCGGAGGGTTTTGGATACGCCAAGTACGGCGACCTGGAGGACCTGGAAGGAAAGATAACAAATAACACCTGCGCCGTAATGCTGGAGCCCATCCAGGGCGAGGGTGGCATAAACGTGCCGACCGCGGAATTTCTTAAAGGGGTAAGGGACCTTTGCGACAAAAAGGGGCTCTTGCTTATATTTGACGAGGTGCAGTGCGGCATAGGGAGGACAGGAAAGTTTTTTGCCCACCAGAACTTCGGTGTTAAGCCGGATATCCTGACGCTGGCAAAGTCACTGGCCGGGGGCTTCCCGATAGGCGCCATGGTTGCAAGCGATGAAGTGGCGGAAGGCTTTGGTCCCGGCGACCACGCCTCCACCTTCGGGGGCAGCCACCTGGCGTGCAGCACCGCCCTTGCGGTGGTTAACCATATACTGCAAAACAATATAATGGAGCACAATGCCAAAATGGGAGCCTATCTTATGGGCAAATTTGAAGAACTGAAAGAAAAATACTCCTTCATAAAGGAAGTAAGGGGTATGGGGCTTATGATAGGCATACAGCTGGAGGCTGACGGAAACTGGGTGCTGGACCAGTGCCAGAAGGAAGGGCTTATAATAAACTGCGTGGGCGGGAACGTGCTGAGGCTGCTGCCGCCCTATATCATAACAAAAGAGGAAGCAAACTTGGCGGTGGGCATCCTGGACAGCGTGCTGGCAAAGCTGTAGGACGGCGCTGCGTTTCCCCTGCCATCTGCGTTTCTTTTGTTTGCGCGGACTTAAGCACTGCCGCAGATTACCTGGTGCCTGACGATAGTACGCCTATATATCCTGAGGCTTCATGAAATGCCGGCGTATGCATTTTTGCATGAAACGGATGTTCATGAAGCCCGGTTTGTTTTTTTACCTATGCCTTGAGGCCAGCGCTTTTTCAATAATGCTTTCCATCTGTTCTATCCTTACTTCCCAGCTGTTTTCCCGGGCTACCCGCAGCCTTTCTTGTACATCCTCGGGGCTGTTTTCGGATATGGCTTTCTCCAGTGCCCTGATAAACTCTTCCGGCCCCTTTGCAATCCTGACTACATCCTTATAAACCAATACTTCGGGTATGGGAGTGGATACCACGGGTTTTCCCGCTGCCAGGTATTCGTAGAGTTTTACAGGATTTGCGCTTGCCGTCAGGTCATTCAGTTTAAACGGTATTATACAGGCGTCGAAGGCCTTTATAATCCCGGGAAGGTCCTTGTACTCCTTTTTTCCGGGCATGTACAGGTTTCCCGGGCCTTTCAGGAGGATGCCCCCGCTCCTTTGGGTCCGACAAGCACAAAGGACCACTGCGGTCTAAGCCTGCACAGGCTCTTTATTAAATTCAAGTCAACCCATTCGTATATTGCACCAACAGATCCTATAACTGGCCTTCTTAACATCATTATTTCGTGCGGGCAGGCGGTGGTATCGTCAAAGGCCTTGGAAAAATGTTTGACATCCGCCCCGTTTGGTACCAGGTGCGGTTTTTGCCTGGGCTTCTTTTTAGTCTCATCAGCCTACGCGAAGTGACGAATATTATATCGCTTTGTTCAATAAGCCTTTCTTCCAAAGAGCTGTATAATGCCGGATTCCAGCTAAACTTTGAAAAGTCGTCCACGCAGTCATAGCACAGCAGGGAATAGTCCATAGACTTAAGGGCGGGAACTATTGAAGGATAATAAACCCAGAGGACCGGGCGTTTAATTCCAAGCTTTTTATAGGTCATGTCCAGGCTATCCAGCAGCCATTTTATTGTGGCATAACGGGGAGAAAAGACATGCAGGTTTTCCTTTACCCTGGTAAGATAATACTCGTGGTTTACCTGGCCCAGTGTGCCCGCAGCGCAGGGCTGAAAATGGTCAACGTATAGAACCTTATGCCTATCGGATAAACGGCTCATCAACTGCTGCGGCCGCTGCCACAGGAAATCCCATCGGGTTGATGAAAAACATACAATATCCATGCAATCTATCCTTTCTTCTTTATTTGCCCGTTACGTATGAGCATATCCGCCACATGGCCGATATCGAGGGCGACTTTTTTCTGGCCGGTTGCTATCCTCTCGCATATGACAACGGCGGCCACTCCCGATGCCGACAGGGCAATATCAAAGTTTTGGCCTTTTGCTATTCGCACCACCCTGTTAACGTCCTTCAGTCCATAGACCGGGGAAATGATTCCGCTGATATTAATCCCCTGGCCTTGCAGCAAGTTGGCAAGGGCCTTACCCTTGTTGCCTATTACCAGTACCCTGGGCTTTCCTTCGGTCAAAAGAGCGCCGAGGAGCCCGGAATTGCACAAGAAGTAGTTAATGCATGCATTGGTCAGTTTCAGCGAGTTAAGGTCAATACCATGGGCTTTACATGCTTTCAGGAAGAGAGGCAAAAAGTACGGTGCAGGGTTTAGGGGCACACCAATAATATCCGCCTTTCTAATCGAAGCCGCCAACATATCCCTGCCGGTTATGTCGGGGATACGGACACCGGCATAGGACAAGAATGTGTTCCTTTTTACCTCGTTTATCGGTAACACTGCCTGCTGGGCCAGGGTCAGGGCCTCGCCATCGCCTATCCTAACCAAAGACAGCTTTTCTCTTTTATCAAGGGCGTTCTTGATCAGCTTATATACCTCTTGGACATCCAGGATTCTATGCTCATTTAAAAAACGTTCCATTAGGGCTTTGTCGCCTCTATTCAAGGATAACACCTCAAAGCTGCCCGGATTCTGCAGCCAAAGAATATACATGATTTCCAATACAGTCTATGTATGCCTATGGCTTTTTGTTACCGGCAATAACGGGGGACACCCTTTGATAAGGAGTGTCCCCGGCTTGTTCTAAAGGTTGTTTTTCAGAAGCTCCTTTTCAGGAACCGTTTTATACGGAACGGCGGGATTACCCTTTACTACAGTCCCTGCCGGCACGTCCTTTGTTACTATACTGCCTGCTCCGACAAGGGCATCGCTTTCGATGACCTTGCCGGGAAGGATGGTGGAGTTGCCCCCGATCCTTCCGCCACGCTTGACCGTAACCCCTTTTATGCGGCTGTATCTTTCGCTTGTTCTTCCCAGGTAATTATCGTTGGTTGTGATTACCCCGGGGGCTATAAACACATAATCCTCCAGCCGGGAAAAAGCGGTGATGTACGCGTTGGTCTCAATTTTGCACATTTTGCCTATATCACAGCAGTTCTCTATGCATACACCCCGGCCTACTATCGTACCTTCGCCTATTACCACGTTTTCCCTTACCGTGGCCAGGTCCGCAATATAGCAGTCATTGTGCAGGGTGCATCCCCTGTATAGTATGGAGGAGGTACCTATTATGCAGTTATCCATAATAATCGCAGGAGCTGTTTCCCCGTCCTTGCCGCCGATAATATTTGCCACGCTGTTTTTTGCACGGACCGCACCCTTCCCAATGACGGCGTTGTCCTGTATGGTGACATTGCTGCCAATCCGGGTGTCGTTATGAATAATTACCCCGTTCCCGATCGTAACGTTATCGCCAATGACCACATGCTCGCCGACAATGCAAAAGTCGCCTATTTTAAAGCCGCTGCCAATCCTGGCGCTACCGGCTATTTTGTTTATTCCCAATTATTAGTTCCCCCTTTCAACGGCAAGTTCACCGGTAACCCGAGTTCCGCTGACTGCTGTATCGCCAGAACAATCTCTATGCTTTTCCTTGCTTCGTTTCCGTTTATGGCCGGCTCTTCCCGGGATTCCAGTTTATTTATAAAGTCTTTATATACATAGCCGTGACAGCCGGAGCTTTGAATAAGGCTTAACTTGTCACCACTTGCGGCACAAGCTGCCCCGGAGTCGCAGCCTTCAAGGTCCCAGACATCTACCCTGTTTAATGCTTTGCCGCCGATTTTTACGCTGCCTTTTTCTCCGAAAACCGCAATACTGTTTTCAAGGTTACCGGAGAATATGCTCACCGTCCCTTCCACCATGCCCAGCATACCGCTGCCGAACTTGATTAAGGCCAGCACCGTATCCTCGGTATCAATGTAAGGGTGAGCGTAGTTCTGTTTATAAGCATATACCTCCGCCGCCTTTTCCCCCAGCAGCCACTGCAGGATGTCTATATTCTGGATGCACTGGTTCATAAGGACACCGCCGTCCAAGTGTTTTGTGCCGCGCCATTTGGACTTGGTATAATACTCCCTGTTCCTGTTCCATCTTACCGTAGTCACTCCGTAGAACAGTCTCCCCAGGCGCCCGGTGTCAATGCAGTGCTTAAGGCCGGATATCAGGGGGTTAAACCTGTACTGGTGAACAACCCCCAGCTTGACCTTGTTAACCGAGGCTGTTCTTGTCAGGCTGTCCACCTCATCCAGCGATAGGGCGAGGGGTTTTTCTACAAGGACATTTATGCCGCGTTCCATACAATCGGATGCAATGGTATAGTGTTTGCCGCTGTCGGTCAGGATACTTGCCATATCAAGCTTTTCTTTTCTCAGCATCTGGAGGTAGTCTGTGTATATGGATATATTTTCACCGTCTCCTGTCAAAGCCAAATATGAATCCCTGAAATCCCGGGCCCTTTCCGCGTATAAATCGCATACCGAGGTCAGGGCGATTTTGTCCCTGTTTAGGAAAATGGCCTGTATATGCTTTTTCTTAATATTTCCGCAGCCAATCACTCCCAACCTTAATTTTCTCAAAGTCCATCCCCCCATCATTTAGGTTAGGGTGCCGATTATACACTCAATGATTTTGTTCTGCTCCTTTGCCGTCAATTCCGGGTATAATGGAAGGGAAATCATTGAGGGTATCACATCCTCCGCAATTCTCATGTCTCCTTTCTTGTAGCCAAGGTGTGCCAAACCTTTTTGCAGGTGCAAAGGGATTGAATAGTATACCCTTGCGTCTACTCCTTGTTCCCTCAGTTTTTTAAACAGGGTGTCCCTGCTGCCTGTCCTTATAGTGTAGATATGATACACCGACTGGGCCCCCGTTTCTTCTTTGGGTATTTGAATCGGGTAACCCCTGAATGCGCTGTTATATAAATAGGCCTTTTCTCTTCTTTGTTCATTCCACCTGTCTAGGTATTTCAGTTTAACATTCAGTATTGCCGCCTGGATTTCATCCAGCCTGCTGTTGAATCCAACCAGGTAATTACAGTATTTATCAGGGTTTCCTTTTTCGTTGGACCCGGTAATTAGGTTGTAAGCCCTAAGCCCTGTCTTCCCTCCGCCGTGGCTGCTTAGTGCCCTTGCAATCACCGCAATCCTCTCGTCATTTGTAACGATAGCTCCGCCGTCGCCGCAGCAGCCAAGGTTCTTGGAAGGGAAGAACGAAAAGCATCCCGCATTTCCAAAGGAACCGGCCCGCTTGCCGTTAAATAAGGCCCCGACCGCCTGGCAGGCATCTTCAATAACATAGAGCTTATGCCTTGATGCCACTTCAAGGATTTTTTCCATGTTTGCCGGGTTGCCGAATATATGAACAGGGACTACTGCCTTTGTCCTGCCTGTGATTTTTCTTTCTATATCCCCGGGGTCTATATTATAGGTTTTTGCATCAATATCAGCAAAAACGGGTTTTGCACCAACCCTTATTATGGCTTCCGCCGTTGCGAAGAATGAAAAGGTCGAAGTAATAACCTCATCGCCCTCTCCAATGCCTGCCGCCATTAACGAAATAACCAGTGCATCGGTTCCATTGGCGACACCAATGGCATATTTGCAGCCGATATACGCCGCGAAGTTCTCTTCAAACTGCCTTACTTGTTTACCCATAATATAGCTGCCGGATTCCAGCACCCGGGATACTTCTTTTTGTATCTCTTCCCCTATGCTGCTGTACTGTGCCGTTAGGTCTACGATTGGTATCAACTGCTTGATCCTCCTTCCTTCTAAAGACTGCCCGAGGTAGTATAATTCACCTTAAATCCTTCGATTTCTTGAATACCCGTTTATCATGTCAAGGAATTCCTTCACCCTGACTCTATCGGTGTGCCTTGAATGGACCAGGTTGTATCCATTCCTGGCTATCCTTTCTCTTTCCTTATCGTTTTCCAGGTAGTACATGGCAAGGTCATAGAAGTTGTCATCGGTGCACTCCACGAAGTTTTGGCCGCTTATAAAGCCAAGTTCTTTCAAGTCCTTGTTGCCCTTTGCCATGAGCAGGGTATTGCAGGCGGGCACTTCAAAGTACTTGGCAACCGGGTAGCGATACTTTGTTCCGCTGGTAATAAATATCTTTGCCCTGTTGATTTCCTTTGCGTACTCTTCCCCCGTGTACACCCTGCCGCTTTTATTCTTCATATCGAAGGGGTGCTGATGATAAACAAACCCGCTGTAATCTTTAAACCTTTCTATTACTCTTGTTCTGAAGGGATGCATTTCTTTCTTAACCCGTCCCATTAACAGGATGTCAATATCCTTTTTGAGATGCCAGTCCTTGAATATATCCGGGTTGTTGCTGAAGGGCAGCCACCTGAATTTGTCTTTGAACTCGGGTAGGGTTCTAAAAAAGAAGTCCTTGGAGGGGCTGAATATAAGGTCAATCCTGTTGTTTTTTATAAATTCCCTCCGTTCGGAAGTTTGGGTTTGAAGGTCTATATAGTAGACGCCCTTTGGTAAATTGGTCCATCCGAGACCGTAAATCTTGGGGGCATATATATGCCTGTAAACAAAATCGTAATAAAATATGAAATTCGGGCTGAATCCCCTTCCCTTAAGAGCCTTTAATACATGGTTAAGTCCCCACCCGTCCTTTTCCCATACAACCACATTTGCATGGTTATGCAGTTCTACTATGAAGTCCTTAAGATGCCTGTTGATGGGTCTGTTTAGTTTTGCAAACACCAGGATATTAAGTCTAGGCATATTATTCCTCCCCGGTTCCCGGCAGGCTAACGGTTTAGGTTGGTTCCCTATCTAACGGCCTTCGGTTTTCAGGTACCTTTCAATGGTTACGATAAACTCGTAGCTCTTATACTGTTGGTGTGCCTTGAATGAACCAGGTTGTATCCATTCCTGGCTATCCTTTCTCTTTCCTTATCGTTTTCAGGTAGTACATGGCAAGGTCATAGAAGTTGTCATCGGTGCCTCCACGAAGTTTTGGCCGCTTATAAAGCCAAGTTCTTTCAAGTCCTTGTTGCCCTTTGCCATGAGCAGGGTATTGCAGGCGGGCTTGCTTCAAAGTACTTGGCAACCGGGTAGCGATACTTTGTTCCGCATTAATAAATATCTTTGCCCTGTTGATTTCCTTTGCGTACTCTTCCCCCGTGTACACCGTGCCGCTTCCTTCTTCATATCGAAGGGGTGCTGATGATAAACAAACCCGCTGTAATCTTTAAAGCCTTTTCTATTACTCTTGTTCTGAAGGGATGCATTTCTTTCTTAACCCGTCCCATTAACAGGATGTCAATATCCTTTTTGAGATGCCAGTCCTTGAATATATCCGGGTTGTTGCTGAAGGGCAGCCACCTGGTGTCTTTGAACTCGGGTAGGGTTCTAAAAAGAGTCCTTGGAGGGGCTGAATATAAGGTCAATCTGTTGTTTTTTATAAATTCCCTCCGTTCGGAAGTTTGGGTTTGAAGGTCTATATAGTGAACGCCCTTTACGTCCAAATTGGTCCATCCGAGACCGTAAAATCTTGAGGCATATATATGCCTGTAAACAAAATCGTAATAAAATATGAAATTCGGGCTGGATCCCCTTCCCTTAAGAGCCTTTATTACATGGTTAAGTCCCCACCCGTCCTTTTCCCATACAACCACATTTGCATGGTTATGCAGTTCTACTATGAAGTCCTTAAGATGCCTGTTGATGGGTCTGTTTAGTTTTACAAACACCAGGATATTAAGTCTACTCGTACTTCTTCCTCCAAAAACAAATAGTTTGAAATAATTGAGCTTATATATTCTTATATAGCATGCAAAAACCGTTACAATTGGATGTAACGGTAATTTGACCTAAGGGGATCTGATGCTAAATCCAGCACCTCCTTACACGAAAGCCCGATTTTCCTAAACAAATTCTATGTTTAGCAGGCGAACGACATGCTCTATCCTGTTGATCACCGCTAGACCGTCCTGGGCGGCAAACAAAAGCCCCACTGCCCGGTTTTGCTCGTCCACGACCAAGGAGCCGCTGTCTCCCTCCCTGCATCGAAGCCTGGCTGCAAGCTGGTCGCAAAAGTGATATTCTTTACCGGCAAAGGGTACTGACACGGAATAATTAATCCCGGTTATTTCGCCATGGGTTAGGCCGGTAGCATGACCGACTTTCTTAATCCGCATTCCGGGAATCCCGGCGGCGGTTCCGCGGATTCTTCCTATACCCCTTATTTCACACGAGATTAGGGCATGGGATAACGGTTTTGCCAAGGCGGCGTCTACCAGGTTGCAGCCGGCATCCTCAAAGGGTACCCAGCTGTAAAGCCGTCCTATCATCATTGTATAGATACCCCCACTGCCGGCGGAGGGCTGAAAAATCGGGTCTCCCGGCTTTGCCCTTACATCCAGGACGCTGCTGCCGTTGGCAAGCACATGATTATTTGAAAGTATTAAAATCTCTCCCGTATTTCTTTGCCTTACAACGGCTCCGAAGGTACCGCCTTTAGACTTGGGATGCCCGATGCTCACCCCGGGCCCGACCGGCCTTCTCCTTTTTTTATTGCTGCCGGGCGGGAGAATAATCCTGTTCATAGTTCCAGCACCTTTTTATATGCCCTAAGGGTTTCCTCTGCCGCCCGGTCCCATGTATAATTGGAGAGAACATGCTCTTGAAGCTTTTTCCCGTTGTCGTTTTCCAACCCCTGTAATACCGCCTTTCTTATGCTGTCAATGTCATCCGGCAGGCAGTAGCAGGCCAGCTCGCCGAAGTACTCCTGTGTACAGCCGTATTTTGTGGTCGCGATTGGGCATCCCGCCGCTGCGGCTTCCAGGTTTGAAAGTCCCGGTGTCTCAAACCAGCTGGGCAGCACATGTATGGCTGCGGCGGCATAGCTGTCCCTAAGCTGTGCGGAGCTCTGCCCCGGTATAAAAACGACATTCTCCTTGCCCGCTTTTTTGCACCTTTCCCCGTATTCCCGGTCGTTCACCGGTCCAATCAAAACCAGCTTTATGCCCGTGCCTTTAAGCGCTTCTATTAATGCCAGCTGGTTTTTCCTGGGGGAAATTCTGCCGACGCACAGCGCGAAATGGTCCAAACCATATTCTTTATAAAAACGGTCCTTGTTTCCCTGGGAAAACCTGCTGTCCACGCAGTTTGGAACCACGTGATAGGGTTTTTCCGTTTCAAAATTTTTAATGATCTTTTCCGCCTCCGCCTGCGAATTGGGAAGCAGCATTGATGCCTTTGAAAGGACGATTCTCCTTAACATATCCTGCTGATGCCACGCTTTTTTCTTCCAGTCGGGAAGGTCATTATTCATATAGTATTCACTGCTGTCCCAATATATTGTAGACAGCACTATGGGAATGCCCTGTTCATAGGCCTTGTAGGCATAAGCATAGGTTTCTACGACCCTGGTAAGGTTAAACAGATGCACCAGGTCGTATCCCCTATAGTCCTGCAAAAATGTAGTGGATATATCTACTTCTACCCCCAGGCTGCTTAAATGCCTCCTGGTATAAAGCATCTGCATGCTGTCTCCGGCCGGATTTGTGATAAAGTCCGGTCTTATCTGGAACAATACTCTCATTTTTACTCCCCCTTTCAGTTCTGGAATAAACTACATATGAAGTATCTGCCATATCGCTTGCATTATGTCTACCAATGCTATATTATGGGTTTAAATCGGTGCCCCGAGTTACCCTGCGTACTTCACAAACTAAAAATTGAGAGGTGGTTATATGAAGAAAAAAATCCTGCCGGTATTTGCAGTAGTAACGCTAATATGCAGTATATTGTTTCTGCAAAGCGCCCTGGCAGCAACCTACACCATTAGCAGCGGGCAGAAAATAACCTATAACCAGAGCAACAGTACATATAATAATTACTATTCAGTAAACATAGCAAAAATTCAACCTGGTAATAGCAGTGCAGGCAGCAGTGGGAACACCGTCACCCCGGCTGTACCCGCTTCTCCTTCTTCGGGGTATGTAACGGTTGGGAAGACAAAGGTAAACTACGGGAATACATCCAATCAGAGCACAAACTACTACCCGGTGGTTATTAATAAGAACCCCGGGACAGGTTCGACTTCGAACGGGCAGCCTGCACAACAGCCGCCGGCCGCGCAGGGTTCCCAAGGAAACGAATCCGCACACCAGCTTACAGCCGGTGAACAAAAGCTCATAAACCTTATAAATGAAGAACGAAAAAAGGCGGGACTAAATCCGCTTGCTGTTGACCTAAAGCTTTCAAAGGTGGCAAGAATCAAGTCGGAGGATATGAGAACAAACAATTATTTTTCCCATACATCCCCCACTTACGGGTCTCCCTTCCAGATGATGAAGGACTTCGGAATAACCTACAAGAGTGCGGCGGAAAACATTGCAAAAACCTCCAGCGTTGACAGGGCGCACACAGGGTTCATGAATTCGGAGGGACATAGGCAGAATATCCTTAACCCGGGGTATACCCATATTGGTGTCGGGATATCGGGCAGTTATTATACCGAGATGTTTATAAGGAAATAGATAAAGGGCTGTTATCGTAAGATAGCAGCCCTTTCGCAACCAGCCGACTCAAGTTTTTAAGGAAGGCCATTGTAGACTAAAAAGCATTTAGCTGTTCAGGGAATATCTGTGTAAAGGGTAGGTCAAGGAACTCCTCACATATATCTCTCGGTACGAATTCTTCGCAAACATCGGGTACGCAGTAACCCAGCGAAAGGACTACAAGCTCAACCCTTCCCACCACTTTGATGACGACCAGGGTCCCTATTGTCAGCACCAGGGAATTGTTCCTGGTGGTTGTTCTCAGTGCCTCGGATCGGGTTTCCAATACGATATTGAATGAGAATTCATCAAAGGGATTTTCAGGTATTCTCACAGCATCATCTTTGAAAAAGTCGACAAAGCTATCAATTGAAATTATATTTCCTTCCGCATTCCTTACCCTCACTGTAAAGGGTATCCTGAGTGTGAAAGTAATCCTGTTTAGCGTGGGATCTGTGTTATCTATAGGAGTTATGTTTAGAGTCCCGTCCACAATGAATCCCGGCCTAAACGTTGCATCTACAAAAGTAAATGGCCCTCCGGTATCCGGCAGTTCAACGATTGCTTCCGGAATGCACTCTCTCTGGAAGCATTGGAAAAACACTTTATCTGTGATTACGCATTCCGGAATTGGTTCATAGGGCTCCTGCTGCAGGAACCTTGCTTTTTTGACTTCCATATACTATCCCCCTTTTTACTGATATGAAACTCAATTATTATGCATTTGTACTGTCACTTTCATATTATGAATGGGTATATGAAATGGTGAAGAATTTGCCTGATAAAGTTTAATCCTTTAGCCGTATATTCAAACTCAGGTAAATGATTATCATCATGTCCTATCGTACATATATCGGATGGTTCGGCATATAATTTACTAACAAGCTATAGGGCGGTGATATTGTATATGGACAAATCATTTTGCCACGAATACATAGTAATAAAAAACAATACCAAGTCATGGCGCTTTGCCTGCAAACAAAATCGTATAGTATACAGGGTGCGCGATGAAAACGGGGACTGGGGAGAAGAAATCAAGCTGCTGGACAATGCAGCGGGAGATTTTTCGGTTGACATGGATTCGGCAGGGAGCCTTCACCTCATATGCATAAATACAAAGGGAGAATTGATTTACTTTGTGTATAACGGGAGCCATTGGTACAATAAAGTGCTAGCCGTTTTTCCTTTGGACAGATACAAGCTGAAATACCTGACTATCTCATGCCGGGGTAAGTTTATAAACGTCTTTTTTGCGGTATGCTCCTTGAGAAACCCAAGCATTTGCAGTATACAGCATAATTTCTGGAACGGAAGTAAATGGGAAAACTTTAAGGTAGCCAGGATAACGTTGGATAGCGGTATTAGCCCCTTCTTTGTGGGATATGACCATGTCGGTACCATTCACCTTGTCTACAAAGCGCCTAGACTGGGCGTTGAGCAGTTATTCTACTGCAGGTTCCGACCTGAATACTCCGTATGGGGCAACCCCGAAAAGATTACAACACTGAGTGGAAGGGATACCTATCATTATGCGCTGACAAACAACAATGATACGCTGCACCTGGTGTGGAATTATATTACAAACGGCGTTAATCATATCAAGTATCTGCAGCGTACCCGGATAAGCTACCAAAGGGCTGTATGGAAAAACGATTCAATAATAACCGATGAAGGAGCAGATAATGAGCAGCCGCTTTTCTACATAATAGGCAATACCCAGTGGGTTGTATGGATACATAAAGACTTAATGCTGGGCAGCTTCAGCTATGACGAAGGCAAGAACTGGACCAGCCCTGTACGTATAGACACACCGCTGGACTGCCGGTTAAAAATATACAAAGTAATCCTGGATAACAGCGAATACCCTGAGGTTTCGGTTTCACTTGCTTATGGCTATGAGAGGGATGGGGATGTAATAATTCCCGTTATAGATGAAGTATTGAACGGAGAGCATCCGAAAGCCGAGGAGCAAAATATCAGCGTTGATGTTGACGAGGAAAAGATAAAAGAGTATGCCGTCGAGGCAAAAAACTTTATCAGTAAACTGGTAGAAGAGGTGAGCAAGATAGAGGGAAAGAAAAAAGAAATAGAAGGAATGATTATGAAGCATACCGATGAAATAAAACAAAGCTACAATGACCTGGAGGAGTTTAAAAAAGAAGTACAGCGGCTGGGGGAAAGGCTGGAACAGATTAAACGCGAAAACTCCGGGATATTGTCCGCGATAAACAACTGGCAAAACAAATTCAAGAGCATCAACTTGCCCTCGAAGAAATGACAAACAAGCATATCAAAAGCTTTGGGAGAAATCCAAGTCTTTTTCAGAACGAGGCCTTATAAGGAAAATACTGGATTATTTTAAGTAGTTTAAAATACCTTGGTAAAGGTCACTGAACGTCCGGTTTTGGAAGCCCTGAATACTCCTTTTAGGGACATTTTATAACCCAGTACCTGGTCTCGAACATGTTGATACTTATCAAATCGCCCGGGATAACCAGCGAATAGCTGCAGGCCTTACCCAGCTTGCCGGGGTTGGCCTTAATTCAGAATGTTCCCTTCTCCATAAGCTCGGCTTCATATAAATTGCCTGGCTTTTGGAACTAAAAAACAAAATAGTATTGCGCCGTCACCTTAAACACTCCTCTCACAAGCCTTATATACTATATTATTAAGCAGCCATATATAACGTGATAAGTATTTTACAAGGCCGTCATCCCCGAAGAAGGGGAAAACCAAAAAAAGCCGAGCCTATGTCAATCACGAGATTAACATAGGCGCTTAACTTCATTTATTAAAAGGTTCTATGCCAAACGTATTATGGTCAGGCTGGCACCGGCGCCGGCTTGCAGTGACACAAACCCGACAAAGCCAAACAGCTCAAGGGTAATGGTTGGAGTTATGCGCGGAGTTCACAATAATTTCACGCTAAAGCTATCCAGTACCAAGACAGGGTTAATTGTAGATGCGGTGTTTGGGGCACCATTTATTACTAGACGTGCGCCAGCAATATCCCAGAGTCAAATTTACATTATACGAAATATAGTACCTGCCTGCCGGCCCTACGGTGAATACCGTGCTGTCCCCGTTGGGCGTAATATCGGGTGAAAGGTTTTGCGCATCGGGTAGGGGAACCGGTGTACCGCCTATGATTACATCAATATCCCCACGGGGTGCTGGCAGCAAAGCCGGAAGTCTCGGTTACCTGACCCCAGGAAGCCCTTGTGGTCCTGGAGGGCCGGCAGGTCCTGGAGTCCGGCAGCACCGGGAGGACCGGCAGGTCCTGGAGGACCGGCGGGCCCTGGGGGTCCGGCGGGGCCTCTCCTGCAGGTGGAAAACGGTATGCACCATTTTGCCGGCTTGGTAGGCCAGCAGGGGTCCTTGTGGTGAGAAGCAGGTTTGATCGGCGCTTTTATTAAGCCGGTTTGGTTGTTATTGTTATCCATTTATGCTTATTCACCTCCTTTTCTCGTCATGTAATCAAAACCCATGCTTCCGGTTTTCTTCATTATATGATACTGGTCTTGATTGGATTGTGACACTCAGTATATGTTTTGGTATATGTGGTTGGGATTCCCCCAACTACATAAAGTCTTTTAGGATGTTTTTTATTTCTTCCCGGTCTGTTATTATAGGCCCAACGGTATAATTCTTGTTAAAGTGAAAAGCGTATTTTGAGAATGTACATGGCTTATGAAATTTGCACCGTCCAGCAGTTCGTGGGTAAGCTCCAATGCGCTCCAATGCCCCTTGGGAAGCCTGTGCCTTTTGCCGTTAATGAAGTCTTGTACCCTGTAGACAAGTGCATGGTAGGGCGGGGATTTGTGAAAATATTTGGCTATCCTGTGATTGACAGAATCGTATATATACCCGCTGCGGGAGATAAGCACCTGGGTCCCCGGCTTGGGATTGTAATCATGCAGTTTTTGGATATAGGATTTACTGTACAAATCGTCACTGTCCAGCCTTACAATGTAAAGATGGTCGTAACCCTTTGCGCTATTAATAATCTCCCTGTTGTATGAGTTTGCATCAATGAACTTAATATTGGGCGGAAGAGGGGGGTACTTGGAAAGTGCCTGCCTTATAAGTTTTTCGGTACTCCGGTCATAACGTACCAATGCTATATAGTTTTGATTGCTCTGGCCTTTAAGGCTCTTTAGGGTATAATTCATAAATATTTTCATCCTGTTTTCTATCCAGTCCCTATCATAAATCCGGGAACTCCTTTTCCAGGCGTTAAACAGTATATCAACGATAATTCTCTTTTTTTCCTTCACACGCCGATACCTCGCTTTCATATAGTTTTTACTGCGTATTATAAGCATCATGTAAAGTAATGGGGGTACAGGGATTTGTTGCTGCACACCCATTCTTTCAGTTTGCCTATCATTTCATCATAGTCGGGGACAGGGTATGCGAAATCCTCGCGGGTATTAATAAGGCTTTTGTCCGAAACAATTCCATCAAATTCTTCAATTTTGATATCGCTGCGGTTGAACTGCTGTTTCAAGATTGTAAGCAGCTGGTGTTTTGATATCTTGTTTCTGTTTGTGAAATGAACCAAGCCGCAGGTATCGCTGTCCAGCAGGGCCTCCACCAGTTTTGCCAGTTCCAGCGTAGTAACGCCGTTCCAGAATACCCGCGTATACCCGTAAATGGTACCCCTGCTTTTCATGAACCAGTTAAACAGTCCAATGCCCTCCGGACGCATGTCAGGGCCGATAATGGACGTTCGGATGGTTATATCCTTGTCGTTGACTATTTCTCCAACAGCCTTTGTCCTGG
The DNA here is from genome assembly GCA_040766775.1 of Bacillota bacterium. Classification (GTDB taxonomy): domain Bacteria; phylum Bacillota; class Clostridia; order Ch29; family Ch29; genus JAAYEV01. Next base: position 80,728 of record JAXGPT010000004.1, read on the forward strand.
CGTAAAAGTCATCCCCGTCCCTAAAGGAGTTTTCATGATAACTACCGTCCTTTCCCGAGAACACGCAGTCGGTGCTTAAGTGAATAACCCGGGTGCACGACCCCTTGTATTTGCTTTCCAGGTAATGCGGCAGGTAGGAGTTTAAAAATACAGCCCTATCCTTCTCGGCCGATGCAAACTGGTTCAGTACGCCTATACAGTTTACTATTACGTCGGGGGATGTTTCCCGCAGGTATTCATCCAGCCTGCCGATGTCCATGACATCCATCAAGGCGGTATGCCGGTTTAAACGGCTTCTTCGCGAAAGCGATTGAATACCAAGGCGTTTTCATTGAGTGCGTTATAACGCGTGCCCGGCCATGCCGGTTGGCCTGAATAAGACCCTTTTCGTTTTCTCCCTTCATGTAAACATTATTATTCTCTGTAGCCCCTTTTTGGGATTTGGGAAACGAGGGACAGCTCGGTTTTGACGTATTCGAGGGCCAAGAGCTTTTGCTTTACCTCTTCTACCGTAAGCCTTTGAGTATTATATGAGTTGAACTCGACCATGCGGGATATCCTGGTTTCGCCTGAGGCAAGGTACTTATTGTAGTTTAAATCCCTGTTATCCGCGCTGATTCTAAAATATTTCCCCAAGTCCTCGGCCCTTGCCATCTCTTCCCTGGTTACAAGGGTTTCGTGTAATTTTTCCCCATGCCTGGTTCCGATGACCATGACATCTACTTTTTTATCAAAAATGTCCATCAGGGCCGTTGACAGGTCCTGGATTGTGGAGGCAGGCGCTTTGTGGACCCAAATATCTCCCTGTTTACCATGCTTGAACGCATGCAGCACAAGGTCCACGGCATCATCAAGGGACATGAGGAACCTGGTCATCATTGGATCGGTCATGGTTATGGGGCCTCCACCCTTTATCTGGTCAATAAACAGCGGAATCACCGAACCCCTTGACGCCATGACATTGCCATAGCGTGCTGCGGCATATTACCGTATCATTGTCGGGCTTGGCGTCCTCGATTTTTGCAGAAGCTTTCCATCGCGGCTGGAAATGCCCATGGCATTTATCGGGTATACCGCCTTATCGGTGCTGGTGCAATACGCTTTTTACCCCATTATTCACAGCGGCATTCATAACATTTTCAGCCCGATATATTTGTTTTTACCGCTTCCATTGGGTAAAACTCGCAGGACGGCCTGTTTTAGTACCAGCGGCATGAAGACATAGTCAATAACGCCCTTCATTGCATGGTTTATACTGCTGTACTCCCGCACATCTCCGACCCAGAACGTTATCCTGGGGTCTCTGAATGCATGTCTCATATCGTTTTGCTTCTTCTCATCCCTGCTGAATATTCTTATCTCTTTAATACTTGTGTTAATAAACTTGTTAGCATTGCATTGCCAAAGGAACCCGTTCCTCCGGTTATAAGCAGTGTTTTTCCGTCAAACATTGCGGCCTCCTGTCCAGTGCTTGAATTTTGCTTTGCATTTGCTTGCTATGTATAACGCCTCCAGCTCGGATTTCTAGTTTACTATATGTCAGACCATAGTTTTTGTAGCTTCTTATATGCAATCGATGGTGCAGCCCAGCGCTTTTGTAGGAGTGGGGGAGGTTTTGTAACTTAAACTGTAAAAACCGATGAATATACCGGCGACAGGCGAAAAATCATACTACTATATTTCTGTACTGGGTTAATATATATAGAAAGGTGGAACGAGCAGTTAATTATTCTACAATTGTTCTATTTTTTAGAGGATTTCTGTGTTGTTTGCAGAAGAATTATTATACTGATTCGATTGACACATTTCTGTTTTAATACTTCATAAAAGCATCTGAAAATCAGCATCATGGTTTGCTCTAAAAAATAAAATAGGGAGTCTTTCTCCGACCCCACGGACCCGGTAAAGAGAACATGGGGCGCCGAAATGCAGAGAATGGCAATCGCCACGCCTGCCGTTATTGCAAAGGAGTTCATTTTGCTGCCTGGGGCATATTCTTGCCGAAAACAGCGGGTGAACTTTTTTATTAAATAAAGGGGAGGTGAAATCCGGCGACCGTTTCTTTACGGAGCCGGAGGGATGTGAGCAAAATTCTTATGATCTCACCAGAGAAGTACATCGGCTGCAAGAACTTGCGAACTGGTATGCTCCGCTTCACAAAAATCAACGCTTTCAATCCAAAGAACTCAAGAGTCTCGGTATTCACCTACGACGAGGCGGCGGTGTCGGTGCCAATGATGTGCATGCAGTGCGAGGACCCGTCCTGCATGAGAGTGTGCCCAACAGACGCTATCACAAAAACCGCGGACGGGCTGGTGGCGATCGACGAAAGGAAGTGCATCGGGTGCAAACTGTGCGTCAGCGCATGTCCACTTAGCAACATTACCTTCAACACTTACGAGGGTAAGGTGGTAAAATGCAACCTCTGCGAAGGTGATCCCAAGTGCGCCCAGTACTGCCCGTCGGGAGCCATCGAATACCGTGAGGCCGCACCGGGTACCATGGGCAGGAAAAAGGTTATTGCTGAAAAATTCAGCGAACTGTTTGGGGAGGTGAATGAGTGATGTTTGGCTGGACCGGAAATTTGCTGCGCGTTAACCTGACCGACAAGACCATAAAGAAAGAAGCCCTATGCCCGAAGGATGCCGAAATGTACCGCAGGGGCCAGGGGCTTGCCACAAGAATTATAATGGATGAAGTGGACCCGAAAGGTGGACCCGCTGTCCGAGGAAAACAAGCTAATATTCATGACCGGGCCGCTGACCGGTACCTTTGCAAGCAGCGGCGGCAGGTATGAAGTGGTAGCCAAGGCGCCGCTTACCGGCACCATAGGCGCATCCAACTCGGGGGGCCATTTCGGGCCGGAGCTAAAGTACGCCGGCTATGACGGAATAATTTTCGAGGGCAGGGCGGAAAAACCCGTTTACCTGTGGATTGAGGACGACAATGTTGAACTGCGGGACGCCTCGCACCTGTGGGGTAAAAACGTGTTTGAAACCACCGACACGGTGCTTGCGGAAACAGCGGAGGATGCCAGGGTAGCATGCATAGGCCCGGGTGGTGAAAAGCAGGTACTGTTTGCCGGAGTTCTAAACGACAGGAACAGGGCTGCGGGCAGGTCGGGACTTGGAGCAGTCATGGGCTCAAAGAACCTTAAGGCGGTTGCGGTAAAGGGGTCCAAGTCGATAAAGGTGGCCGACCCCGAGGGCTTCATGGAGGCCTGTACCGATGCCAGGACAAAGCTAAAAGAGCACCCGGTGACGGGGGGAGGACTTCCCACCTACGGTACACAGATACTGATAAACATCCTTAACCAGTCGGGGGCGCTTCCCACCAGGAACTGGAGGGACGGCGGCATCTTCGAGGAGGCCGAGGGCATTAGCGGTGAAACCCTTACCGATAAGTACCTGGTAAGGAACAAGGGGTGCTTCGGCTGCAACATAGGATGCGGGAGGATTACGCGTATCCCGGAAGGCAAGTTCAAGAGCTTCGGTGAAGGCCCCGAGTACGAAGCGGGCTGGGCCTTGGGCGCATGCTGCGGCGTGGGCGACCTGGAGGCGGTGAGCAAGGCCAACTTCATATGTAACGAACTGGGCATTGACCCCATTACAACGGGTACCACCATCGCCTGCGCGATGGAGATGTATGAAAAGGGAATACTGACCGAGGATGAAGTTGGAAGGGCCATACCCTTCGGTGATGCTGAAGGGTTGGTAGAGCTTACCCGAATGATAGGCTTAAGGGAAGGCTTCGGCGATGTGTTGGCCGAGGGTTCCTACAGGATGGCGTCCAAATACGGCTGTCCGGAGCTTTCAATGTCGGTCAAGAAACAGGAAATGCCGGCATATGACGCCAGGGGCGTGCAGGGCATGGGCCTTGAATACGCCACCTCCAACCGCGGCGGCTGCCACGTAAGGGGATACCTCACCTCTCCGGAGATACTGGGCATACCCGAAAAGCTAGACCCGCTGGTAACCGAGGGAAAGGCCGGATGGCTGAAGACATTCCAGGACCTCACCGCAGTGGTGGATTCCGTCGGAATATGCCTGTTTACCACCTTTGCCATAGGGCTGCCCGAGATATCCTCCATGCTGCGGACCGCCACCGGCATTAACGCCACCGACGAGGAGATACTTAAGGCCGGTGAGAGGATATGGAACCTGGAGAGGCTGTTCAATATAAAGGCCGGGTTTACCGCCGCCGATGACACGCTGCCGCCCAGGCTTCTTAAAGAGCCGCTTAAGTCAGGCCCCGCAAAGGGCAAAGTGGTGGAGCTTGACAAAATGCTGCCGGAATACTATGAGGTCAGGGGCTGGGGCGCCGACGGCGTTCCCACTGCCGAAAAACTTCAGGACCTTTCGATAGTTTAGGGGCGAATTGGCATGAAGGTTAAGTTCTTTGCTACAATAAGGGAGCATACAAGGGCCAGGGAGATTGAAGTTGCAGAACAAGGATGCGGAGATGTCAGGAATTTGATGCAGCACCTTTGCAGTCTCTATGGCAGGGAGTTATGCTCCCTTCTTTTGGAGAACGGAAAATTGGGAAGCAAGATTATAGTGCTGGTAAACGGAAGAAACGTGGTTCACCTGCAGGGACTGGACACGCCGCTTGAACAGGACGACGAGGTGTCCGTATTCCCCGTGGTAGCCGGAGGATAAAGAAGGTGATATATATAATGGACTTTGTAAAGCAAAGGGAGGACCTTGCACCTGTCCGAGAGATACTGGAGGGTTACCCCAAGGAGCAGAGGTTCCTGCTTGCAATTCTACAGGATATACAAAAAACATATGGGTACCTTCCCAGGGAAGTCCTGGAGGCGGTACGCCTCCACCTGGAAGTGCCCCTAAGCAGGCTGTACAGCATGGCGACCTTTTACAAGGCCCTGAGCCTAAAGCCCAAGGGTGAGTACGTGATAAAGGTATGCGACGGGACTGCATGCCATATAAAGAACTCCCAGGGGCTGCTGGACGAGTTGAAAAGGCTGCTTGGCATTGAACCGGGGGAGACCACCGAAGACGGCCGGTTCTCGCTGGAGACGGTTAACTGCCTGGGGTCCTGCGCCCTGGCACCGGTCATGGTAATAAACGATGTGTATTATGCGAAGGTAGAGCCGGATAAGATTCGGGAAATACTTGGCATGATGGGGGGAAAAGGCGATGGGGATACTTAAAAAAAGGCCAAAACGAACGGTGCTGGTATGCTGCGGCACCGGGTGTATTGCCAACGGAAGCCTTGAAGTATACAGTGAGTTCGAGAAAATAGTTAAGGCGGGCGATTACCCGGTAAAGGTGAAGGCGGCTGCAAAGGCCACCGGGTGCAACGGCCTTTGCGAGATGGGCCCCATCGTCAAGATACTGCCGGATGACATTTTTTACTGCAGGGTAAAGGTATCCGACGTGGAGGAAATTGTCCGGGAGACGCTGGACGGGGGAAGAACCGTGGAAAGGCTTTTGTACACCGATCCCGCCACCGGCAAAAAGGTTAAGTCCCACAAAGAGACCGACTTTTACAAGAACCAGTTAAAAATAGCGCTGCGAAACATCGGCGAGATTGACCCTAAGAATATTGACGATTATATCCAAAGGGGCGGGTACAGGGCCCTTACAAAGGTGCTTTCCAAGATGAAGCCGGAGGATGTAATCGTGGAAATGGAAAAGTCCGGTTTAAGGGGCCGGGGCGGTGCCGGTTTTTCCACCGGCCGCAAATGGAGACACTGCGCCGCTTCCGATGGTACCCCCAGGTACGTGCTGTGCAACGGTGACGAGGGCGACCCCGGGGCCTTTATGGACAGAAGTATAATGGAAGGGGACCCCCACAGCATTATAGAGGGGATGACCATAGGCGCCTACGCGGTGGGTTCCCGGCAGGGGTTTATCTACATCCGGGACGAGTATTCGCTGGCACTTAAAAACATGTCAACGGCCATCCGGCAGGCAAAGGAGCGAGGCTTTCTAGGCGGCAATATTATGGGCAGCGGTTTTGGGTTTGACCTGAGCATTGTCCGGGGAGGGGGTGCCTTTGTCTGCGGCGAATCCTCGGCGCTTATAGCTTCTATAGAGGGAAGGGTGGGCGAGCCCCGGGCCAAGTACATCCACGCCACCGAGAGGGGGCTTTGGGACAAACCCACTGTTCTGAACAACGTGGAGACATGGGCCAACGTGCCGGTTATCATTGACAGGGGCAGCGATTGGTTTAGCTCCATCGGCACCGGAGGGAGCAAGGGTACCAAGGTGTTCTCGCTGGTGGGCAAGGTGCAAAATACCGGCCTCATAGAGGTGCCCATGGGGATAAGCCTGAGGAAGATAATATTCGACATAGGCGGCGGGATACCCGGCGGGAAGGACTTTAAGGCGGTCCAGACCGGCGGGCCCTCGGGGGGATGTATCCCCGGGAGCATGCTGGACCTGGAAGTGGACTTTGAATCCCTAAGCGGCGCCGGTTCCATGATGGGCTCGGGCGGCATGATTGTAATGGATGAGGACACCTGCATGGTGGAGGTGGCGCGGTATTACACCGGGTTCCTGGCGGAGGAATCCTGCGGCAAGTGCCTGCCCTGCAGGGAAGGCCTTAGGAGGATGCTGGGCATACTTAACGATATATGCGCAGGCCGCGGCCGTAAAGAGGATGTAGACACGCTGCTTGAAATCTGCGAAGCCTTGAAGGAGGCGTCGCTGTGCGGGCTGGGCAAAACCGCGCCAAACCCGGTGGAAACCACCCTACGGTATTTCAGGGAAGAGTACCTGGAGCATATTCGCGACAAGCACTGCAGGGCGGGGGTGTGTCCCGCGCTTACCCAGTATTATATAGAGGAAAACCTCTGCAGGGGCTGCGGCCTGTGCGCCAAGAACTGTCCCGCCGATGCCATAACGGGTAAGCCAGGAGACAAGTATACCATAGACCTAGACCTTTGCATAAAATGCGGCCGGTGCAGGCAGGTTTGTAAATTCGGCGCGGTAGGCATTGGGGGAGGTGCGGCTGTATGAAGATAATAATTGACGGCAGGGAATGCAGTGCAAGACGCGGCGAGTACTTGCTGGACGTGGCAAGGAGGGAAGGCGTATACATACCCACGCTGTGCCATCTGGATGCCCTACCCGGCCAGAGCTGCTGCCGCATGTGCATTGTTGAGGTCAAGGAGGGCGGGAGGAGCAAAACCGTTGCCTCCTGCGTGTATCCAGTTAAAGACGGGGTTGAAGTAGTAACAAATTCGGATAAGATAAAGCGTATAAGAAAAACCCTGGTAAAGCTTCTTCATGCAAGCTCCCCCCGGGGTAAGCACATGGAGGACCTCCTGGAACGGTACGGGCCGCTGCCGGAGAGCCGGTTCGAAGCAGATGAGGGTGAAAAGTGCATGCTGTGCGGCCTGTGCGTCAGGGCCTGCGAAAAACTTGGCGCCGGGGCCATTTCGACCATAAACAGGGGCACCGCCAAGGAGGTGGCGCCGCCCTTCAAGGAACCGCCGGAGGCGTGCATTGGCTGCGGCTCCTGTGCACATGTGTGCCCCAGCGGTGCCATTGAGATGAAGGAGGAAGACGGTATAAGGACAATATGGGACAAGGACTTAGAGCTGCTTCAGTGTACCGGCTGCGGCAGGTATATAATGACTTGCGAACAGTACGAGCACTTGAAAGCTAAGGACCCGGAGAGCGAAGTGGTACTCCTTTGCGAAGTCTGCAAGAGGAAGAAAAGCGCCGACGGTTTCCGGGACGCCTTCCAAAACATAACCTATAAGAACGCAGCCCATCCCTAGGGATGGGCTTTCGTGTATGATCCTTTAAAAATGCCGAATTTTAAAGTATGATTATAATGTACAAACTCTTGAGGAGGATTAATCTGTGGGAAGTGGCATCGAAAAGTTCATTAACAGGATACACCAGGGTGACTGCATTGAACTAATGCGCCAATTGGACGATGAATGCATAGACTTAATATTTGCCGATCCTCCATATTTCCTGCAACTCAGGGGCGAATTATACAGGACCAACCAGACAAAGGTGGATGCGGTTACAGACGAGTGGGACAAGTTCCAGGGGTTTGACGAGTACGACGAGTTTACATACAACTGGCTTAAGGAATGCAGGAGAGTTTTAAAAAAGGACGGTACTATATGGGTTATCGGTAGCTACCACAATATTTTCAGGGTGGGCAAGATAATGCAGGACCTTGGCTATTGGATACTAAACGACATCATATGGGTTAAGTCCAACCCAATGCCCAATTTTAAAGGGACCCGGTTCAATAACGCCCACGAGACGCTAATCTGGGCCGCAAAGTCGGAAGATGCCAAGTACACTTTCCATTATAAAGCGCTTAAGACCTACAATGACGACAAGCAGATGAGAAGCGACTGGGACATACCCATTTGCAGCGGCAGTGAAAGGATTAAGATAAGCGGCAGAAAGGCCCATTCGACCCAGAAGCCGGAGGAGCTTTTGTATAGGATTATCCTGTCCACTTCAAATGCAGGGGACATAGTGCTGGACCCCTTCATGGGAAGCGGGACCACCGGGGCGGTGGCCAAAATGCTGCATCGGAATTTTATAGGGTTTGAAAAAGAGGAGGAATATGTCCGGATTGCAGCCGAAAGGATAAAAAATGTGAAACCGGTTGGTGAAAGTGAGCTTTTGGAATATCGGGTGGAATATAAGCCTCCCAGGGTACCCTTCGGGAGCCTAATTGCCTCCGGTTATATAAGAATCGGCGAGGCCCTGTACTCAAAGGACAGAAAGCATAGGGCAGTGGTGCAGGCGGACAGTTCATTAATATATGGAGATACAGTAGGGTCAATTCATAAAGTCAGCGCCATGATTTTGAGCAGGAAGGCCAACAACGGCTGGGACTTTTGGTACGTGGAGAGGGAAGGAAAGCTAATATCCATAGACCAGTTAAGAAAGGACTATAATAGGGACTGGGGATTACGGCCCTGAGCGAACAAAACAGGTCATTTTTATAAATATATCACCGACAGGACGCTTTCAATGACTTTGCGCTGCGCTCAGTAACCCTGTCCCGATTGGTTACGGCACCGCACAGCAGGTTGGAATACGGGTCATGGCTTTTGAAATTCCTGCGGGCGGCCCTGGCGCTGTAATTGGCATAGCAGTACTTGCAGCCGCTTGGGCATGTATTGTACATGCCTATGTCTATGCTTTCCGCGCAGCCGCATTCCCGCCGCTGGTTTTTGTCTTTTCTAACGTCCAGCTTGCAGTCGGTTAACTCCTCAATCAGCTTGGCGTCAATACATTTACCGTGGACAATGCCGAAGCCGGACAGGTTAATGTCCTCGGCGCATGTTTCAATGCCAATACCGACTTCACCGGTGATTTTAGAAAACCCTGCGGCGATTTCCAGCTTGTTTTCCTCTGTAATGGTACGCAAATCAAGGCTCTTTACGTTTTTTTCGATTTTCCGGTATAGGTCAATAAAGCTTATAATGCACTTTCCGGTACTATTTTTCAACTTCATCGCGGTTTCGCCGAAGTGATGCATGTGATAGTTGATACTGTATTTTTCGCTTATCAGTATCGGGTCGTACCTCCAAATCACCTTTTCCGGTCCAACCTTTTCGGAAAGCTCCATGAAGGTTTTAATAATGTCTTCTTTACCCGGGGGAAAACCGGGTTCAACGTCCTCCCCGTAAGGGTTCAGCGTAAACTGGAAATAGTAATGGTATCCTGCCAGTTCATCAAGCCTTTTTATCATACCGGCAGGGTTTTTTGTCCAAAATACTATGCAGTCAACTGCATCGGGCGACAGGCTTACTTTGCTGACCTGGTGCATGTTGAAAGGGTTTCGTACCAGGACATAACCCTCCCTTATCCTGTTGAAAAACCAATCCGGGTAGTGGTTGGGTATATCGGTCCGGCGGCTTGCGCTTATGATCATTCCCATCTCTCCAATACTGCTAAAAATACGGTGCTGCAATGCATTGCTTAATCATATTATCGCTTATTTGAAGCTACTTGTTAACAATTGTTAATAATTTCGAAACATATTTTCATATTTTAGAAAAGCCCGATTAATAACCCATGGATATAATCATAATGCGAGGGAGGTTAACGGACGTTCCCGAAGTAGGCAGGGCTTCGGGCACGCCGCCTCCCGAGAACGGATGGAAGGCTTGCGGGATACCGAAAGAAGATTGCTAAGGGAGGTAATGGATGCAAATTAGAAGGCAAGGAGATGGGAAAAGGTCATGGCATTTAACAGGAAATTCGTATTGATACTGGCTGTCATGATGCTGGGCATGGTTTTACTGACCGGCTGTGGAGAAGGTGAGGAAACCGGGTTGGATGAGGGACCCGGCATAACCGACCCTTCCGGAGTGCCCGGCGAAGATGGTAACGTTCAAGATGACAATCCAGGGGAAGAAACCGACCCGGACGGTAACGGAGAAGGGTTTTCACCAGGGAAGAACTGCTGACGACGGTCTGGGGATACGACTACTTCGGCGACCAGCGCACGGTGGATGTGCATATTCGCAGGCTTAGGGCAAAGCTCTCAACCCTGACCCATGAATACCTGACAACCGTTTGGGGTGTTGGTTACCAGTTTACGCCTCCGGTTAAGGAGGGGGACGATAAACATTGATTACATATCTGAAAAAGGCCCGGGGGAAAATTAAGCCGGTGATGCGTGCCGTGCCGGGGTTTTTGCGCAGGGCCGGCGGCAGGCTTAAACGTGTTGTGCAGGAGCAATTCAATAAGAATATTTATACCCGGATATTGTTTACCAATGTGATAACCTTTGTAATAGTCCTTACCGCCCTGTCTGCGCTTTCAAACTTTGCAGTGAAACAGGCAACCTATGACCAGGTGCAGCAGGAACTGCTGCGCAAGGCCAAGCGGGTCAACTTCGCCCTTTTGCAGCAGCCCGACCGGGAATGGAGCACTTTGCCCGACGAGCGTAAAGAGGACGAAATCCGGAGCAGGCAGGAGACCTTAAAACTGCTTGCCGATATATTCGACACAAGGATAACGGTTTTTGACATGGAAGGGAACATTGTTGGCACCTCGGCCGAGCAGGAGCTGGTGCCCGGGAGCAAGGTGGACGGAAAATTAGTAAGAATCATCAAAGAAGGCGAGACCAAGGTTACACGGACGGTGGACGATGAAACCGGCCAGCCGGTCTTTATTGTGACCGTTCCCATGGGCAATACCAAAGACAACATTGAAAACGGGATACTGCTGGAGGCCAAACCCGCCAACCTGGACCTGGCCCTTAGTAAAAATAGGCTGCACCTTGTTATAGGCGGCATTGTTGCCCTTGTTGTCATCATTTTTGTTTCGGTTTACCTGGCAATGCATATTTCCCGGCCCATTTCGCGGCTTGCCACCACCGTGACCGAGATAAGCAGGGGAAGCTTTGTGTTAAGCGACGAGAACCAGCCGTTGGATGAAATTCACGTTCTCGCAGGCCAGCTTAATAAACTAACCATTAGGATGCAGGAAATACAAGCCGAAAGCCGCCGCATGGAATCCGAAAGGGCCCGGCTGTTCGCGGAGACGTCCCATGAGCTGCGTACTCCCCTAACCGCGGTCCAGGGCTTTGTCGAGGCAATACGTGACGGGATGGTGCAGGATGAGGCTTTAATGAAAAGGTATCTGGATACCATATACACTCAAACGGTTCATATTAGCAGGCTGGTGGACGACATAATGATACTGAGCCGCCTGGAAAGCGGCAGTATTACCGTTGAGAAGCTTCCCCTTGACCTGACGGCCCTTGTTAAGGGCGTAGTTGCATCCATGGAGGCGGTGGCTGCCGGGAGAAACAATTCCATCCTGGTGGAGAAGGAAGCGGAAAAAGCCATTGTATTAGGAGATGTCGACCGGATGGAGCAGATAATAAGGAACCTTTTGAAGAATGCGATAATGGCAACCGAAGGCGGAAACATAAGGGTTGGTGTGGAAGCCGGAACGGATGAGGTTGTATTAACCATTAAGGATGATGGTATCGGTATACCGCCCGAGGACCTGCCGCATATTTGGGACAGGTTCTACCGGGCCAAAAACCGGCGCGACAGCAGCATGCAGGAAAAGGGCAGCGGACTGGGGCTTGTGATTGTG
>JAXGPT010000040.1:0-7580 GCA_040766775.1 Bacillota bacterium
ACAAAAGGGGAAGAGGAGCAGTACCGGGGGTATTGTGAAGAGTTTATGGATATACAGAGAAGGCTTAAGGGTTTATAATGCCAGCACGGAAGGGAGGGGATGCCAATGAAAGTCGAGAATGCATCCAAAGAGAGTTTGAATAATAAAGCCGAACAAGGCGAGGATAGGATAGACGAGGTAAAGGAGCTTATAGAAAAGGGTAAAAGCAAGGGCACACTTACCTACAAAGAAATAATGGATACCCTTGAGGAAATAGAACTGGACCCGGACCAGATAGAGAAGATATACGACACTTTCGATGAGATGGGTATAGATATTCTCGGGGAAGATGAAATAGTAAAAGAAATAATAGAGGACGAAACAGAGCTTGAGGCGGAAGAGTTCACCGTACCCGAAGGCGTTAGCATAGACGACCCGGTGAGGATGTATCTCAAGGAGATTGGGAAGATTCCCCTTCTGACCGCCGATGAAGAGATAGAGCTTGCCCAGGCCATAGAAGAGGGCGACGAGGAAGCGAAAAGAAAGCTGGCCGAGGCGAACCTCAGGCTGGTTGTAAGCATCGCCAAAAGATACGTAGGCAGGGGCATGCTTTTCCTTGATTTGATACAGGAGGGCAACCTGGGGCTTATAAAGGCCGTGGAAAAGTTTGATTACAGAAAGGGCTTCAAATTCAGCACCTATGCCACATGGTGGATAAGGCAGGCCATAACCCGGGCCATAGCCGACCAGGCAAGGACCATAAGGATACCGGTGCACATGGTGGAGACCATAAACAAGCTCATTAGGGTCTCAAGGCAGCTTCTGCAGGAACTGGGCAGGGAGCCGCTGCCGGAGGAGATAGCCGATGAAATGGGCCTTTCGGAGGACAAGGTGAGGGAAATCCTGAAAATCGCCCAGGAGCCGGTTTCGCTTGAAACGCCGATAGGCGAAGAGGAGGACAGCCACCTTGGCGACTTCATACCCGACGATGACGCACCGGCCCCGGCGGAGGCCGCAGCCTTCACAATGCTCAGGGAACAGTTGGTGGACGTGCTGGATACCTTGACTCCCCGCGAAGAGAAGGTATTGAGGCTTCGTTTTGGCCTGGATGACGGAAGGGTGAGGACCTTGGAGGAAGTGGGCAGGGAGTTCAACGTGACCCGGGAAAGAATAAGGCAGATAGAAGCCAAGGCCCTGAGGAAGCTGCGGCATCCCAGCAGGAGCAAGAAGCTGAAGGATTACCTTGAATAATTTAACAGCACTTTATGGTTGACAATATAATACCGACGTGTATAATATATATTGTTAACCTTATTCCTCAGTAGCTCAACGGTGGAGCACTCGGCTGTTAACCGAGGGGTTGCTGGTTCGAATCCAGCCTGAGGAGCCATTTTTATTTTTTGCTAAAGTACATAAAATGAAGGAATATACGCAGTTTGTATAGAATAACAAGTTATTACAGTCTCTTAAATAGCAAAAGTAAAGGAAAGCAGAGAAGTACAGGGAACATAATAAAAAGGACTTCGTCTAATGAACGGCTGAAATACGTTTTTAATATGGCAGGGAGTGATTTAAATGAAAAATAAAAGGATAACAATTATAGTTGCATCTCTTATGATACTGACTATGGCCAATACGGTTTACGCAGAGCAACCTGATGTGCCCAACGTCTGGCAGTCGCAGATATCACCTTCAGGAAGTTCCTTTACTACCCTTATAAACGGAGAGCTTGAATTTATTCTGATGGAAGGATGGACACTATCGCAAAAAAGCCAATATGAATACATAATAACCAGGGATATCGATGGAGAGGCGGCGGAAATAGGTGGTATAGAAGTACTGACCAGGGAAAGAAGCAGCATGCCCAGCAAAATTTTTACGAATTTAAAGGACAGCGGCGGCAGCTATATTCTCATAGAAGACAGGCTGCTGGAGAAGGACAGCCACAGTCAATACCATATAAAATGGATAAAGGACAAAAGATATTATGTTGATATTTATATTATGAATAGCGGGATTTCTTCCTACCATATTACACTGACATCCGATTTGAAATACTTTGGGGACATGTACCAACAGTTTGAAAACTTTATTTCCACGTTGGACATAAGGCAAGAGATTCCGGGCAAAAATGTTAACGTTTACTATAATAATGTAGACAAGTACATGGTTTATCTGCCCGAAGGATGGCAGGTGGACAACCGCAACGAGTTTGCGGGCACAGCATTTACCGCTGAGGGAATTGGCAAGCTTTGGATATATAAACAGCAGCTAAACGGAATTAATCCAAATACCTATATATGGTACAGCAATAAAAAGATAATGGAGGGCTCTTCCGGCACAATGGTATTATCCAGGAGCGATAAAGAGGAAGACGAAAACAGGATTGTACAGTTCATATGGACAAGACCGGAAATAAAAACACTGGAGCATGACTTTAATTATTATTATGAAATAAACATGATGCCCGAGAATGAGGATGTCGTATATACATTTATAATGAAGACTGACAGGGAAAATATAGAGGAAGCCTTTACGACATTCCAGGATATACTAAAAAGCTTTACCCCTGTTGACTATGGTTTTAAGACAGCAACAAAGGAAAAAGCGTTGGATGATATTGAAGTGCTGATGGAAGGAAACAAGATAAAATTCAATATACCCGGGGATAAAACACTTTGGGGGATATTTACTACCCATACCCCGGGATACTACCTGGACGGCCTTAGGAATGCTGAAGCCAATTTGGGCCACAGGTTTGAATTTGCGATGACCTATTGCTCTTTTGATTCCGAGTTCCCTGCGAAAGATGTAAGGGAGATATACGCCGATGGAAAGATTATGATGCTTACGTTGCAGCCTTGGGAGGAGGGCAACCTGGACGAAGTAATGATACCTGGAATTGTAAATGGCGATTATGACGAGTACATAAAAAGGTGGGCCACCAGCATAAAAGAATTGGGGGAGCCGGTATTTTTCCGTTTTGCCAATGAGATGAACGGTGACTGGGACCCATGGTGTACATGGTTTTACGGAAAGGACCATGACCTTTATATAGCAGCGTGGAGGAGAGTACACGATATCTTCAGGGAAGAAGGGGCGGACAATGCGTATTTCGTATGGAACCCTCACGATAGGTCCTTCCCCGATTTCAAGTGGAACAATCCCCACCTTTACTATCCGGGGGATGAATACGTAGACTGGGTGGGACTAACGGGATACAATAACGGAACCAGTCATGAAGCTGATGAATGGAGAGACTTTGGCAGCATATACAGCGGAATATACGCCGAATATTCCGCTCTGTACCCGGACAAGCCTCTTATCATTACCGAGTTTGCTTCCAACGAGATCGGCGGCAACAAGGCTGCCTGGATACAGGATGCTTTTAAAATGCTGGCGGAAGATTTTCCGAGGATAAAGATAGCGGTGTGGTTTAACCAGGTGGATGGCAGGTGGCAGTATCCCATATACTCTTCGCCCGAGGCAAGGGCAGCCTTTGTATACGGGTTAAAACATGAAAGGTTCAATTTCAAAGCCATTAAAAAATAGCGGACCCGAAAGGGTCTGTTATAGTTATGAGTTTTGTTTTTTGTTGAACTATTTTCTTTGTACGCTGAACAATACCGGCTATGTCCATATAGGCCCTGCGGCTTCCCAAAGGACTATGGGCCTTCCCGGCCAGATCAAATGCAACCTCCTGGAAAGGAACCCGCCAATTTTCATGGAAGTGTTAACTGCGGGGGAAACGTTTACGAATATCACGCTATTTTCATTTCCTGAAAGTATAACGGATAAATCGCCCAGTGCCCGTATTATTAGGCTGCCGGAAAACTGCCGGCTGAGGGTGTATATATTATTGCCGTATTCGTCGATACCTCTATGAATAATACGGCCATAGTGTTCCCTGGTGATATTGTCGTAGTATGGTATACTCAGTATTTCGCTGTTTGTAGCCACCCTGGTTCTTGGAAGCATGCCGAGGTGTATGGCGGAAGCTATAACCGATGAATGAGCACCCCCAACGCAGTGGTAAATTATGTGCATCCCTATACCTCCGGTTTATAGTCTACTTTTTAAGGTTTCCCCGAAATAATTAATTTATTATTTGCCCTTATGTGTTTTGTTTTGCTCACGGGGTATGATATAATTAAACCGGAATTAGTAAAAAAAAAGGGGAGATTGCCTATGATTTTCAGAAATTGTGCCGGCGGTGTGGTCTTCAGCAAAGACAAGGTGCTTATCCTAAAAAACCACAAGAACGAGTGGGTACTGCCAAAGGGAGTTATCAGGAATGGAAGCATCTCGGTGGAGACAGCCAAGTCAAGAGTTAGGACGGAAGCAGGGGTTGAAGCGGAGGTCATATCGCCGGCAGGGGAAACAAGTTACGAATTCTATTCAATAAGCCGACAGAAGCCTGTTTGTAACCGTATTACCTGGTTCATTATGAGTGCGGAGGATGACCGTGCATCGGTAAACAAGGACGAGGGCTTCATTAATGGAGGCTTTTTCCCGATAGATGAGGCAATTGAAAAGATTACCTACAGCCAGGATAAATCTTTGGTAAGCTTGTCCTATAAAAAGTATAAAAGGCTGTGCAGTGAGTGCGTTTAGCGAGGGATTATTTCGCTACCCGTTGGAGGTAGAGGAATAGTCTTATTTATTATATGGACAAAATTAGCCGAGCCATTCTTAACCGGGCGGTTCCATTGTTTGGAGTTGGAAAAGCCGTATTTTTGGGGAGGTAGGTTTTTTGGACAATAAAGCCTTGGACGAATTAATTGGCAGGATGCTGGGCGAAAAAACCTGGGCGGTAGTAGGGGCGTCTGTAAATAGGCAAAAATTCGGTTACAAAGTGCTGAAGAGACTTATGGAGGAGGGCTATAAGGTCTATCCTGTAAATCCGAACTATGAAGAAATAGAAGGGGTAAAATGTTATCCGGCACTCAGGGACCTGCCTGAACTGCCGGGGACGGTAAGCGTCATAGTGCCCCCTGCGGCGGGGCTCACCCTGCTTGAAGAAGCAGCCGGGCTGGGCATAAAAAAGCTGTGGTTCCAGCCGGGGGCTGAAAGCGATGAAATACTGAAAAAAGCCGAAAAACTGGGCCTTGAGCTGGTCCATAACAGGTGCGTTTTAATTGAACTGGAATGACGGGTTATTTTGGTTCCTTATGGAGGACCTCCACTATTCCCATAATAAAAAGAAAGATTCCAAAAAGCTTTGACAAGACCTCCGTCGGCATTTTTACTGCAAGGGCCGAGCCAATGAATGCCCCTGCAAGGCCTGCAGGTATCAGCCTGAAGGAGTGACCTATGTCCAGGTTATTTTTCCCATAGTGAATTACCAGGGCAATCACCGCAACGGGGATAAAGCTAATCAGGTTTATGCTCTGGGCGGTATGCTGTTTGCAGCCGGCAAACAGTGTGAGGGCAGGGATTAACACCGCCCCTCCGCCGATACCCATTGCGCTTATGATACCCGATAAAAGCCCTATTATTATAATAAGCAGTTAAAGCACCATCCTGACAGCGGTGATAATCATAAAGGCGCCGAATATTTTTCTTAAAACGGGAGCGGGAATCCTGTTGAGAATCCTGGCACCGATAAAGCTTCCTGCTACTCCTCCGGAGA
The DNA here is from genome assembly GCA_040766775.1 of Bacillota bacterium. GTDB lineage: Bacteria > Bacillota > Clostridia > Ch29 > Ch29 > JAAYEV01. The sequence continues at coordinate 5,612 of JAXGPT010000040.1, forward strand.
TCACCTTCAGGGTGGTTGGCCAGTCTATATAGTTGTTTTTGTAATATACCACGGTACTGAGTATGGTAAGGGGCAGAATAACCAGTATGGCTGTGGCATGGGCTTTATGCTCTTCAAGCCCCAGCAGGAAAACCATGCCGGGTACCAGGATTGTGCCGCCTCCCGAACCGAAAAGGCCGTTGCATATTCCTGTAACCAGCCCGATGGCGATTAGCTTGGCAGTCATTTGCTCCTCCTGTGCTATGAGTATCTTAATCTAATTTTTCCATACTATAATAAAATATTCGCCGCATTTGGACGGGTTTACTAAACTTAAAGCCTGTGCTAAAATATTTTGTGTATTACTTAAGAGGTGAAAACATTATGGATACAAATACCAGAATTGAAAGAACCGTTAAATGGCTCTCAGACAAGGTTAAAGAAGCCGGGACCAGCGGCCTTGTGGTAGGCGTTTCAGGAGGAGTGGATTCTGCGGTTGTAGCTTTTCTGATAAAAAAAGCGATGCCGGATAATTCTTTGGGCATAATACTGCCCTGTGGCAGCAGCAGGGAGGATATTGAAGACGCTTGGAGAGTGGTTGAGGCATGCGGCATCAAAGCCTTTGAAATAGATTTAACCAACATCCATCAAAACCTGGCCGAAAAAGCCCTTGAAAAGGCAGCGGGGGTAATGGAGGTCGGAAACAGCCGCATCAATATGGTAGCGGCCAACCTGAAAGCAAGGGTCAGGATGAGCGCGCTGTATGCGGTAGCCAACGCTTTGAATTACCTTGTGGTGGGTACAGACAACGCGGCGGAAACTTACGTAGGATACTTTACCAAGTACGGGGACGGCGGCGTGGACCTCCTGCCTATTAAACATCTCAAAAAAAGAGATGTCAGGGAATGGGCCAAAGTTTTGGGGGTGCCGGAGAACGTTATAAACAAGGTACCAACAGCCGGCCTCTGGGAGGGACAGACCGACGAAGGAGAGATGGGCACCACCTATGACATGGTGGACGATTTACTGGAGGGTAAGGTTATACCGGAAAAGGACAGGAATATAATTGAAAGGCTGCACCGGGTGTCCAATCATAAGAGAAACCTTCCTCCGAGTCCGCCGCAGGGGTGGTTTATTTGATAAAGAAAGGGGCAAAGGTTTATGGCAGGTCATTCAAAATGGGCTAATATACAACACAGGAAGAGCAGACAGGACGCCAAAAAGGGACAGATATTCACAAAGCTGGGCAGGGCAATTTCGGTTGCCGCCAAGGAGGGGGGTAGTGACCCCGCCGTCAACCCTGCTTTAAGGGATGCAATTGCCAAGGCAAAGGCCCAGAAAATGCCAAACGATAATATAGAAAGGGCAATAAAAAGAGGGTCGGGAGAGCTGGGGGGTGCCGATTATCAAAGGGTGATATATGAAGGCTACGGCCCCGGCGGTGTTGCAGTTATTGTGGAAGCCCTCACCGAAAACAGGAACAGGACGGCGGGGGATGTGAGGCATGCCTTTGACAAAAATGGCGGCAACTTGGGAACCACCGGCTGTGTTTCCTACCTGTTTGAGAAGAAAGGCCAGATAATAATCGAAAAAACAAAGCAAATTGACGATGAACAGATAATGATGCTGGCCATTGATGCAGGAGCCCTGGACGTGGAGATTGAAGAGGAGGGCTATACAATAATAACATCGCCGGAGGACTTTGGCAGGGTTCTTGAGGTGGTGCAAAAAAACGGCCTGGAACCGATGGCGGCGGAGGTGGCAATGGTACCCAATACCACCGTCACATTGACCGACCAGGACGACATAAAATACATGAACAGGCTCATAGATATGCTGGAGGACAATGATGATATCCAGAACGTATACAACAACTGGGACATGCCGGACGAGTAACTACTAATACTGTATTATAACAGCAAGACCTTGATGTATAAAAAATCCGATTACCAGTGATAATCCCCGATTTTTGCCGGTTATTTCGAATTTT
>JAXGPT010000041.1:0-6857 GCA_040766775.1 Bacillota bacterium
TCTGGTTATTAGGTATGGCAAATAAAGTTTCCCAAGACTAACTTATGACACAATTTTCAAGAATATTAATGAGGGGGATTATTATGAAGGAAAATTTAATCCCGCTGGACAAATTACCGGTGGGCCGCTCGGGGAAAGTAAGGAAAATAACCGCCCTGGGGAATGCCCGCAGGAGAATGCTGGATTTGGGAATGATTTATGATACTACCATAGAATCGTTGAGGAAAAGCCCGGCCGGGGACCCGGTTGCGTACCAAATAAGGGGGGCGGTAATAGCCCTACGCTCTGAAGAGGCGTCAAAAGTCCTTATAGAAGCCGTTGAAAGGGAATAAACCGGGGGGTTTTAGGTATGGGCCTTACAAAACAGTCCACCTGCCTGGGAGTTCTTAAGGGGACGGACGGGGTTGATGTTAAGTCCTGTGACGAAATTGTGGTCGCCCTGGCGGGCAATCCGAATACGGGCAAAAGCACCGTGTTTAACAGCCTTACCGGTTTGAAACAGCATACCGGTAACTGGCCCGGGAAAACCGTTACCAATGCCTGGGGCAGGTACAGGCACAAGGACAAGGAGTACGTGCTGGTTGACCTACCCGGCACCTATTCGCTGCTGGCCAATTCGGTGGAGGAACAGGTGGCGGGGGATTTTATTTGTTTCGGCAAGCACCGGGCGGTGGCGGTGGTGACCGATGCTACCTGCCTTGAGAGGAATCTGAACCTGGTTCTGCAGATAATGGAGATTACCGACAGGGTGGTGGTATGCGTAAACCTAATGGACGAAGCGGCAAGAAAGGGGATAAAAGTAAACCTGGAAAGGCTGTCAAGCCTCCTGGGGGTGCCGGTGGTGGGCACCTCCGCAAGGGACGGCAGAGGGCTTTCGCAGCTCAAAGATGCGATAGAAAAAGTTGCCTGCGGCACAATTAAAACTGCGCCCCTTAAGGTGGATTACGGTAAGATGCTGGAAGGGGCCGTTAAGGCATTGGAAAAGCGCATCGAGGTGCTGGCGGAGGGCAGGTTTAATGCAAGATGGGCCGCCCTTCGGCTCTTGACGGAGGACGGGCCGGTGCTGGAAACAATAAAAGGCTGCCTCGGAACCGACCTTGCCGGCGACAGTCCTATTCGACAAAGGCTGTCAGAAGTACGGGATGCTCTTGCTAAGCAGGGGCTTATGCCGGAAGAACTGAGGGACCGGGTGGTTTCGGAAATCGTAAAAACCGCAGAGAGGATTGCCCAGGAAGTGGTGGATGCGGGTTGCGGGGCATTCGGAAGGCTGGATTACAGGATCGACGAAGTGCTTACCTCCAGGGCCTTTGGCATCCCGATAATGATGCTTCTTTTGGGAGTTATCTTCTGGATAACAATCCAGGGCGCCAATATACCCTCCGCCCTGCTGGCGGACGGACTGTTCAGCATTGAAGGGCGGCTGTACGCTTGGTTTAACCGCATGGACGCCCCCGGGTGGGTGACCGGCATGCTGGTGTCGGGCATGTATCGCACGCTGGCATGGGTTGTATCGGTTATGCTGCCGCCCATGGCTATATTTTTCCCGCTTTTTACGCTGCTGGAGGACCTGGGGTACCTCCCCAGGGTGGCGTTCAACCTGGACAATTATTTCAAAAAGGCCTGTGCCCACGGGAAACAGGCGCTTACCATGTGCATGGGGTTCGGATGCAACGCGGCCGGGGTTATTGCCTGCCGGATAATAGATTCGCCGCGGGAGCGCCTCATCGCCACCATTACCAATAACTTTGTGCCCTGTAACGGGCGGTTCCCGACGCTTATTACCCTTTCGGTCATTTTTTCCGCCGGCACCGCCGGTATGTTCGGGACCTTCGCCGCAGCGCTGTACGTGCTGGCGGCAATAGTGCTGGGGGTTTTTATTACGCTGCTTGTATCCAAACTGCTGTCAAGGACCATCCTGAAGGGGCTGCCCTCCTCATTTACCCTTGAACTGCCGCCCTACCGGAAGCCCAGGGTGGGGAGGATTATAGTCCGCTCGATATTTGACCGGACCCTGTTCGTGCTGGGCCGCGCCGTGGCGGTAGCCGCACCGGCAGGGCTAATAATATGGATAATGGCCAATACCGCCATAGGCGGGGTAAGCCTTCTTGCCCACGGGGCGCGCCTTCTGGACCCCTTCGCACGGTTTATGGGGCTGGATGGGTATATTCTGATGGCGTTTATACTGGGCTTTCCGGCCAACGAGATAGTAATCCCCATCCTTATAATGAGCTACACCGCCGGGGGTACCATGGTGGAACTGGACAGCCTGGCCGAAATGAAACAGCTGTTTGTGGACAGCGGCTGGACCTGGGTCACCGCGAGTGCATGACGCTTTTTCGCCGAACCACCGGCCCTGCGGCCTCACCCTTTGGACCATACGCAAGGAGACCCAAAGCTGGAAATGGACCTGGGTGTCCTTCCCGGTGCCCACGCTGACCGGTATCCTGCTGTGTATAATTGTCGCCCAAGGTGCAGCTGGCCGCTGGGCCTCGGCTGATGTACCCAAAACTATGCCTGGTTCCCTTCCTCCAGTACCAGCCACGAAAGGATATCCTCAAAATTATCGAAGGGTGGACCTTGATACCCTTATTGCGGCAATATTCCAAAAGTCTTCCTTGGCAAATACCATATCGGCGGCGGAGGCGGGGCACAAGTCCGAAGTTCCGTCGCCGATGTATACAGCCTGGCGGCCTTCCGGTTAAGTCTTGTCATCAAGGTGCTCTTGCAGGTGCCGCATATGCCGCACTCCGGGTTGTGGAGGGGGCAGTATATGGCGAAACCGTCATTATATATCAGCTTGTTGGAGAAATATTCTACGCGAAGGTTATGTTTTTTCAATATATATTCAATTATATAGTCGTAGCCGTCACTTAATATATAAAGGATGGCCCTTTGAACGGCAGTAATCAGCAAAGTCCTTGAATTCTGCCTGTCTATGGCTATGGTGTCAAGGAGCACATCCAGGTCCTCAAGGCCGGCCCGGAAAAGCCGGAAGGTCCTGTTGGCGCATTCCTCGGTGGATATTTCGCATTTCCCATAGATGGTTAATCTCCTGCCACCCGTCCGCCGCAAATTTTCAACCATTGCTTCGCAAACGTCTTTCCTGGTAATGGTGCCGTCAAAGTCTATAAAGAAAATCCTCTGCACTTTGTATTCATCCTTTCTCGCTCATTGTCCCACATCCGGCGGATTGATAAGGCGGTATGTCCCGGCCGGTTGCTGCCAAGGATGCTCGATACAATGGATACACCGTCAACGCCGGTACTCCTAACTTCCTTTATATTTTCTGCCGATTCCGCCAATGCCAACAACGGGTATGGATACCATCTCTTTATCCTTTTAAGCCCGGCCGGTCCAAGGGTGGGTTATTGACCTTTTTCGTAGCGGTGGTAAACCGGTCCCGCTCCGAGATAATCGGCGCCGTGTCTTTTCGCCGTAGCAGGCCTCTCAACGTTGGAAACGGAATAACCTATAATTTTGTCCGGCCCCATTAGTTTTCTGGCCGCCGGAAGGGGCAGGTCTTCCTGCAACCAATATGTATTCCGTCCGCCTGCACGGCCAGGGCAATGTCCAGCCTGTCATTGATTATAAGCGGAACACCGTATCCTTGCGGCCAGGTTTTTCATCGAAACTGCCAGCTCGTAAAACTCGCGGCTGGAAGCATCCTTCTCCCGCAGTTGGACCAGGGTGACCCCTCCGGCAAGGGCTTCTTCCACCGCCTGCAGAAGGTCCCTTCCTTTAAGTATCTCCCTGTCGGTTACAAGGTACAGCGTGTAGTCACACTTCATGTTTTCACTCCCCTGTATTAAAGTCTTCTACCGGTCCTCTTTATAATAAAGGTAAAAGTGGTGGGTCGGGCCTACTCCGCCGCCCAGCGGGAACGAAGCTGCAATGGCTCCCGTTATGTATTCCTTTGCCCGGGTCACCGCTTCTTCAACCGCAAAGCCCCCTAGCCAGAAAGCCGCAATGGCCGACGAGAAGGTACAGAAGCCGGTGCTCATGGGTGACGGGTAATCCTTCGTTTTTAAAGCAGCGAACCTCCCGCCGTCATAGAACACGTCCACCGCGTCCCCCTCCAGGTGCCTGCCCTTTACCACCACCGACCGGGTCCCCATCTTAATAATGTCCACGGCGGCCTTTTCCATGTCCGGCAAGGACTTCATATTCCTGCCGGTTATGACTTCCGCTTCATAAAGGTTGGGCGTGGTGACACTGGCCAGCGGAAGAAGCACCTTTATCAAGGCGTCCCGTGCCTCGGGCTTTAACAGGTGGCAGCCGCTTTTGGACACCATTACGTGGGTCTACTACTATGTTTTCCTGGCCGGTATTTCAGCAGCGCATCGCCAATGGTGTTAATGATTTGGCTGCTGGATACCATTCCGATTTTGATCGCGTCCACTTCAATATCGGTAAAAATTGCGTCTATCTGGTCCCTTATTATTTCCCGGTCCAGTTCCCGGACACTTATAACCCCCAGCGTGTTCTGGGCGGTTACCGCCGTAATAACGCTCATTCCGTATGTGCCGAGGGCGCTGAAAGTTTTGATATCCGCCCGGACCCCTGCTCCCCGCAGGAGTCCGAACCGGCTATGGTGAGAACCTTTTTCATTGGCCTTCCTCCTTTCCGGCTTGTTCCAAGGGTGGCAAAGAACACTTCCCAGAAACGGTCAACCGGCGGCGGAATAATGTCCTTCCGGCTTCCGTCAGGCTCAATCCAGTACCTGCTCCTCATTTGGAATCACTTCGCCTATTACCGCGGCAGGGATACCCTCTTTTTCATATAGGCCTGGAGGACTTTGTCTACCGCTTTCTTGTCCGCGGTTAACACCAGGGTGCCTTCGCTTATTACTTCATAGGGGTTAAGTCCGAAATGGTCACAGACTGCTTTTATATCGGGCGGCAGTAAAACTTTGGCCCGTTCAACTTGGCTCACATTTGAGGCTTCCGCTACTTCCCACAAACCCCTGGCAAGCCCGCCTTCGCCGTATCGTGCATGGCGTGAACCCCGCCGCTTTCCATAGCGAGCCTTGCATCCTGAACAACGGTCATTTCCTTTATCCTGGCCGCAGCCTGCCTAACAAGTTCCCGGGCAACTCCCGCCGATCGAAGGCTGGTTCCCAGCTCACTGCCCAACAGCGCGCCGGCTTCTATGGCGGCGCCTTTTGTTATGATAACGGCATCGCCTATCTTTGCCTGGGCCGGAGTAACGTATTTTTCTCCAAAACCCCAGACGGTAATCCCGCCTATGGTCGGTACGGTGACTGCCCCATAAAACCCCGTATGGCCTCCGGCTATTGTAATGCCAAGCTTCTTTGCCGATTCGCTTATACTTTGTACAAGGCGGGTTATGTAGTCTTCCGGGGTCCCCGGGGGCATAAGAAGCGAATATGTCATAAACCGGGGTTCAATACCCATTACCGCTACGTCGCTAGCCCCTATATGCACCGTGATCCAGCCGAAATCTTCGGGTGACATGGTGGGACCGGGGAAAATCGGGTCCTCGGCGACCGCCATGTACATTTCGCCCACCTTTAATATTGCTGCGTCCACTCCCATCTGCGGTCCCACTATAACCTGCCGGGCCGATGCCCCAATGGATGGCAGTATGGACCTTTTAAAGAAGTCATCGTTCACCTTGCCAATCATTTTTGACTGCTCCCTTCTATTAAGATTTATAAAAAAACAAGCACTCCCACAAGGAGTGCCTAAAAACATTTCTTGGTTTCCCTACGCTGGCATTACCCAGATCAGGTTCAAAGGGTTGGCATATACCTCTCAGCCTTACGGCACCCCTATCGAATGCTATTGAATTGTCAATAGAATTATACCACTGCAGGCAGCAAAAGTAAACAACAATACCCCGCCCATTGTTCTCAGGAAAACGGGGGTATGTTTTTTGAAGAAAGGCTGAAATAAAGACCCCGGGGGCAGACCACCTGGAGTTGCCCACCGCCGGGGTTTTTTAACGGACTGCCGGGTTTAGGCTAAAGGTTATTTAAAATCTTTTCAAAGTACTTGGCGTGTCCCTTTTCTTCTTTAATGAGTCTTTTTAGAAGGTCTTTCACATCCTGGCGTTTTGCGCTTTCGTATAGTTTGCTGTAGATATCAACAGTTAATTCTTCAGACTTCAGCGCGTAGGAAACAGAGCCTTTCAAGTCCTTGAAGGCCTCTTCACTGTCAAAGGGTGTCTTGTCAAAGACCGCTTTTTCCGTCAGGGCCTTTAGATACGAGGCAACCTCAGGGTCGAACAGGTAATCATCTTCGTTTTGCGGCTTATTCTTCACAATATTGTCATAAAATCCTTGGAAAACTTCCTTATGCTCTTTCTCCTGCTGCGCCGCATCCAGCAGGAACTGCCTAAGCTGCCCTTCAGTATTTTTGGCACCGTTTTGGTAAAACTTCATGCCCTGGTCTTCCAGCGCCATTGCAATTGTAAGCAGTTCAAGTTCATTAAAATCGGCTTTTTCCATCATGGGACCTCATACCCCCTAAAATAATTTTTGTCTTACTGTTCCTTCATATCCCTCGGGTTGGGTGCCTTTACAACTATCACCCTCCCAAGCTTATTTTGTTTTTGCTAACAATTTTATATTCTTATCATACCAGATGAATGCCATTTGGCAAGGGTACAGGCAGCCTAATTAAAGAGCCTGATTAAAGATGGAAAAACTTCGTTTTTATTTTACGGGACCGGCGAACGGTTCTGTCATACCTTGGCGGATTCCGGCCTGCCCTTGGAATAGACTATAGAGTTGGTTGGGCATGCATCGGCGCAGGTGGTGCACTCAAGGCAGAGGCCCTTGTCAATGACGGGATAACCGTCTTTGCCGCTCATTGCTAGCGCCTCGGCCGGACAAA
>JAXGPT010000042.1:0-6739 GCA_040766775.1 Bacillota bacterium
CCCCCTCCTACTCGATTATATAATGTTTTTGGCAAGCAATAGAACAAGATGGATAATATGGAAGGAGGTGAGGCGGTAATGGAAGTTTTTCCGAAACCGGTTTTGAATCTGCCGGAAGCGGATATTCCTCTGGAAGGCATAACTGCCTATTTGTCCCAGGGCGATAATCATCAGATAATATTTATGAAATTCCAGAAGGATGTCTATTTTCCCGCCCATGCACATGAAGCCCAATGGGGCGTGGTGCTTGAAGGGAAAATAGAAATAGTTATGAACGGGGAAATAAAGGAATACACAAGGGGCGACAGGTATTTTATTCCCAAGGGTGTTGAGCACCATGGAAAAATATATGCAGGATACGCGGAAATTACGTACTTTGACCAAAAAGACAGGTACAAACCAAAAGGTTAAATGAACCGGTTACAGGTCTTCCTCGCTAAGCACATCGATCCCGTTTTTCTTAAGTAAAGCCGCTGTAATACCATCACCGGGTATTATCCTTCCCGAAAAACTACCGTCATAGATTTTTCCGCAGCCGCAGGAGGGGCTTCTCTGCTTGAGGAAGGCTTTTTTTGCACCGGCTGCCCTGGCGATTTCCAGGGTTTTTTTTGCGCCCAGGCAAAACTCTTCCGTTACGTCCCTGCCGTCCCTGGCATATACCCGGCCATCCTTTATCTCGCATGGAACCCGGGGTATCGGCAGCCCGCCCAGTACTTCCGGACATACCGGCAGCAGTTCTCCCCGCATCACTCTTTCCAATAGAGCCGTGTTGAGGTTGTTTTTTCCGTCATATTTACAATTAATGCCGCAAAGGCATGCGCTTACAATGTCCATCCTCATAACCCCTTATTTTTCATAATAAATCAGGTTGAATATGCTTCCACTGCAGCCCTTTAATAGTATTTCTTCTAAAATCATAATAATCCTTTTGCCCATTGACACTTTTGGATAGAAAGAAGAACCGTTTCCCTTTTGTATATTCTGCCATGTTTTTCAGGGTGATAGCCCCGCCTGTGCATGATACAATCGAAAGGACGGCATATCATCAGGGGGTCTACGATGAGTACTTTGGTAAAGGAAAGGGCAGTATTCGCGGCGGTATCCATTCTCGCATTGGCGCTTGTAACATTGTTTGGCGGCTCCTACGCTGCTCCGGCCGATGGAAGGAATTTAGGTCCGGCGGAGCCGGAAGCGGGGGAAAGCTATATGCTTCAGCCGGATGTTTCTCCGGTATTAAAGGCCTACGCACAAGAGAAGGGCGCAGCAGACGGCAATCCGTCCGGGCAGGACCAGGGCGAAGGGGACGGTGAAAAGCAGGCGGAAGAGAGTGAGGACCGGGATACATACGATGATGAAAACGTCACAGGTTCCGCTTCGCGGTTGGGCAGCCGGTATGTGCTGGGGTTCTATGTGGACGATGAATATATACTGCCCAGTTCCTATGACAGGATGGTCAAGTACGGCAAAAACATAAGCGCTGTTGCACCGTTCTGGTACAGGCTGTCTCCGGAAGACGGCAGCATTCTACAGCAGCACCACCCGGAGGAAGGGTTTACAGATAAAAAGATGAAAAGGATAATCGAAAAGGCCCATGAGCAGGGCATGGAAGTGCTGATGCTGGTGCACAACATGCTGTACGGCGGCAGGGTCAACGGAAAGGAACTGGCAAAGGAGATGCTGGCCACCGGTGAAAGCCGAAAAGCGTTTATTGACAATGTGGAGGCAGTCCTTGGAAAGTTCGGATACGATGGAATAAACATTGATATTGAAAACATCTACGTGGCGGACAGGGAAAGGTTTTCCACCCTTATAAAGGAACTATATGAAAGGCTGTCTTCCAAGGGATACCGGGTTACGGTATGCGTACCCGCAAAGACCGGCGACAACCTGAAAAACACCTGGTCGGGCCCTTTCGATTATAAGGAAATAGCAAAGTATTCTGACAATGTGGTAATAATGACTTACGACGAGCACGGGTATTCCAGCGGACCGGGACCGGTGGCTTCGTACGGCTGGGTGAGGGATGTAATGAAGTATGCGGTCGGGCAAATCCCGGCCGGCAAGATACTGATGGGCGTGCCGGGTTACGGGTTCGACTGGACGGTGGGCAAAAAAGGCGCCCGCTACATCTCCTATTCACAGGCGGTAAACCTGGCCTCCTCAAAGGGTGCCAAGATAAAGTGGGACAATGCCGCCAGGGTGCCCTATTTCAAATACACGCAAAACGGGCAGTCCCACGAGGTGTGGTTTGAGCGCAAATTCAGCCTCGAACAAAAGCTGGATATAGTGAAAGAGTACAATATAGGCGGCATAGCGCTGTGGAGGATATGCCTTGAGGACGCCGGGTTTTGGGATGTAATAGAAAAGAGGATTGATGCAAAAAAATAAAGCAGGAGCAAATCCCGCTTCAGTTTGCAGACAGAGTATACTCGGCTTCATGAATACCCGCTTATGCAAAAATGCTTTGGAGGAAACTTAAGCCTTGCTTCTTGAAAAACCTAACGCATCCTATGGGGCGTCCATGCCCCAAAGGAGCCTGGCCTGGCGTCCTGCCAGGCCTACGGTTTTTCTGCGAAGCTTCGGCGAGTTTCCTTGCCAAACCATTTTAAGCATGCGCTATCGTTTCATGAAGCCTTAAAGGACTGGGTAATTGGGTTTTTATTAAGGCTGAAGCGGGAGAAAATCCCGCTTTTTTTTATGATACGGTTCCCCTTTCCCGGGGGAAGTTTTGGTATTCCCTTGTATCCATTATTTCCTTAATATGCTGCACTACCTGCCATATTTCATAGTAGGAGGTATATAGCGCTATAGGCGCAAGTCGTATGACGTTGGGGAAACGAAAGTCCGGTATGACGCCCCGTTTTTTGAGGGCTGCGTTTATTCTAACGGCTTCGGTATCATGCTCCAATGCCACGTGTCCGCCTCTGCGGCGGGGGTCCCTGGGAGTACCGACACGGAAGTTGTAAGGCTCTCTTGAGAGCAGGCTGTCTATAAGAAACATCAGGTATCCGGTCTGATTTAGGGACTTTTCCCTTATGTTTTGTATTCCCGCTTCGTCAAATATCTTCATGGACCCGTAAAGCGGCGCGGTGCTGAAAAGATGTACCGTCCCAATCTGCCAGGCGCCGGCGTCCGGTGCGGGTCGAAAGTCGGGGTCCATATCGAACTGTTTAGACTTGTCATAGCCCCAACATCCCCACAGCCCGGGCGCTCTGTCAAAGTGCCTGCTGTTTATATACAGGCCGGCGGTGGCGCCGGGGCCGCTGTTTAGGTACTTGTAATTGCACCAGAAGGCAAAGTCCACTCCCCATTCGGAAAAGCTGTGGGGCACCGCCCCCACCGAGTGGCAGCAGTCAAACCCAACCAGGACGCCCCTTTTGTGCGCTTCTTTCGTAAGGTACTGCATATCCAAAGAGCTGCTTGCTGCGGTAAAGCACCGACGGCAGCACCGCCGAGCACCACCTCGTTGGTCATGGCCTCCGCAATATCCTCTTCTTCTATGGTTTCCTTCCGTCCCGGCTTTTAACAACCACCATGTGTTTTACAGAGGTCTAAACCATGCAAGGAGCAAATGGCTTTCCACAGCGCCTGTCTGCGGTGGAAAATTAAGTTCATCTATAAGGATTTTATTCCTTCCGCCCTCCGGCCTGAAAAAGGTGGCAAGCAGGTTGTGAAGGTTCACGGTGTTTGACAGATGGACTACCGCTTCGTTTCCTCTGCTCCCACCAGCGCAGCCTGTTTTTTCCCAATCTCTTCGGCCAACGTGAACCCGGGAGGGCTACCGTCCATCCAGCCGTCAATACAAGGGTTTTGAAATCCTTAAGGGCGTTAAGCAGCGCCTCTTCGGCGTCCCTTGAAGAAGAGGCCAAGGGAATTTCCGTCCATGTAAATCTTGCCCTCGGGCAGATAAAACCGCTTTCTAAAGTCTTTAAGCTTATCATGGTCATCCAAAAGCAGGGCGCATTCCCTGAGTGGCATCAAATTTTCCGACATAGGGTACCTCCTTTTTATTGATTCACCGGTCACGGTATTGGATGGTAGTTGGCGGTTGGTATAAGCTTCAGACAATGTCTATTCAAGATTATAACAGTATGGAGCTGAAGAGGCAAACAAAACGGGCGGATAAAAAGAATAAGGCCTTTGTGGGAGAATAGATATATATATTTATCAAGGCTTAATAAACCAATAGACCTGCAAAATAAACGGAGGGGTAGAATTGAACAGGCTGAACATTGTAGACCCGGAGATATGGCGATGGCTGGAAAGGAGCTAGTAAAGTTTCAACCATCGAGCTTATTGCATCGGAGAACTTTGTGTACCCGTCGATACTGGAAGCCCAGGGTTCGGTACTTACCAACAAGTACGCCGAAGGATACCCGGGCAGAGGTACCACGGGGGCTGCGAATATATTGACCCGATAGAAAGCATAGGCATTGAGAGGGCCAAGAACTGTTCGGGGCCGGAGCATGCCAACATACAGCCCCATTCGGGGGTAAACGCAAACCTGGCGGCCTTCATGGCGCTTCTCAATCCCGGCGATACCATAATGGGAATGAACCCGGCGCGGAGGTCACCTGTCCCATGGTAGTAGGGTAAGCATTGTGGGCAGGTTCTACAATGCCGTTGATTATGGAGTTAGCAGGGAAACCGAGCTTATCGACTACAACGAGCTGGCGGTCTTGCGCAAAAGCACAGGCCAAAGCTTATTATTGCCGGTGCCAGCGCATGCTCAGAATGGTGGATTTTAAAACGCTCAGGATATAGCCGACAGTGTTGGAGCCAATTTCGCGGTGGACGCTGGCCCATATCGCCGGCCTGGTGGCCGCAGGGCTGCATCCCAGCCCGGTGCCGTATGCGGACATTGTAACAAGCACCACCACCAAGACCATGAGGGGCGCCCGGGGGCGTGTCATCCTATTGCAAGGCGAAATACGCCGAAAAAGGTGGACAAGGCGATTTTCCCCGGCATACGGGGCGGGCCTATACTGCCCAACTTAATGGCAAGGCAGTTACCTTTAAAATTGCCATGACCGAGCAGTTCCGTGAATACCAAAGGCCAAGTCATAAAAAATGCCCGCAGGATGGCAGAAAACCTGGCGGAAAACGGGTTTAGAGATCGTATCGGGAGGAACAGACAACCACCTTATGCTGGTTGATTTAAGGCCTATCGGGATAACCGGGCAGCAGGCGGAGGAGCTGCTGCAAAAAGTGGGTATTACGGTGAACAAGAACATGATTCCCTATGACACGACGCCTCCCGCCATCACAAGCGGGATTAGAATCGGGGTTGCCGCGGTAACCTCCAGGGGATTCGTGGATGGGGATATAGACAAAGTGGCGGGGATTATTGTAGAACTGCTTAAGAATGCAAACGACGAGGCGGACCTCGACGCATACAGGGAAAGGGTGTTGGACCTGTGCAGGAAGTATCCCCTTTACCTGGAGCCCTTTGAGATTAGCGGCATGCTGGGTTAATCCCGGGACCCAATCGGGTCTGCTTCCCGTCGGATAAGGCGGGGATTTCGGCCAAGCCGCCGCCTGCAAATAATGTATAGGTAGGGGTGGGGTATGAAGAAGAACCTAATGGGAAATCTTCTGGTGCTTATATCGGCGGCGGGGTTCGGTATAATGGGTATAGTAGCAAAAATCGCTTACCAAGAAGGTGCAACGGCGATTTCGGTGCTGGTCATGAGGTATATTACCGCCGCTGTGCTGATGTGGCTTTATAACGCGTTGACGGGAAGGTTAAAAAAGGTCAGGTTGGGAAGGGACCATCTGGCAAGAACTTTTTTGCTGGGCGGTGTTTTTTATGCCGCTACGTCGGTATGCTATTTTACTTCGCTTAATTTCATACCTGCCTGCCTAACAGCAATGGGTTTATACCTTTACCCGGTATTTGTCAGCCTGTACATGATGCTCTTCATGAAGGAAAAAACGGACATAAGGCAGATCGCTGCCCTCATAATGGCCTTTACCGGGACTGCAATGATGGTATGGGCACCGGGCATCTATGTCAACTTGACGGGAGTGCTGCTGGCTGTCTTGGCAGCGGGATGCTACACCGTTTATATAGTACTGCTGGGGGGAGATTTTGCGCGGCCGCTTAATGACCTGGACCCTATAGTAGTATCCGCCTGCATTGTTTCCTCTTCCGCTGTAACCATGGCTGCTGTGGGGCTTTTCGCCGGGCAGCTGTACAGCGGCATGACACTGAAGGGATGGGCGGCGGTGCTGGTAATAGCCGTGTTTTCCACCGCCCTTGCGATTATCACCTTTTACCTTGGAGTGAAGGAGATAGGCCCTTCAAGGGCGGCAATCCTAAGCGCCTTCGAACCGGTGGTGACGGTTACCCTGGGGGTGCTTGTGCTAAAGGAGTCCTTAAGCTTTATACAGTTTGCGGGGATAATACTGGTATTATCGGCGGTGGTCATGATTAACCTTGCTGCAGCACGCCGGAAGGGAACCGCGGGGTTGCAATAGACCCGGCGGGGACTTTTGAATATAATAGTAATTAGAACGAATTTTTAGGAGGAGAACCAATGAGCTTTTGGGATGATTTGAGCAGGAAGGTTTCACAGGGCACGAGGACCCTTTCGCAAAAGTCCGGGGAATTGTTAGAGATTGCCAAGGTCAAGCTGGATATTGCCTCCGAAAAGGGGAGAATAAGCAATTTATACGAGGAAATAGGCAGGGTCGTTTACGAGGATTACAGGAAGGGAAATCTAAAGGAAAAACCGGT
>JAXGPT010000043.1:0-5596 GCA_040766775.1 Bacillota bacterium
CTGCTTGTAAGGAACGAAGACAAGCCGGGGGTTATCGGCTGCATAGGCACCATTATGGGGGTGGCCAAGATTAACATCGCCACCATGCGGGTAAGCAGGAACTCCAAGGGCGGCAAGGCCCTGATGGTGATTAACGTGGACGGCGTGATACCCAAGGATGTCATAGAGATGGTCAAAAAGGTGGACGGTATAACCGACGTGAACTTTATAAAGCTGTAGTTTTTTTGATATAATATTGTTACGTCGGTGCTTTATACACCGGCCGAGGCAGGGTTACTTTTAGCTGTGCAAGGCAGGAGGCGGCGAAGAGGAGATTGGGATGAAGGTTGACAAGGTTTTGGAGGGGGACT
Source organism: Bacillota bacterium (assembly GCA_040766775.1). Taxonomy (GTDB): domain Bacteria; phylum Bacillota; class Clostridia; order Ch29; family Ch29; genus JAAYEV01. Next base: position 351 of record JAXGPT010000043.1, read on the forward strand.
ATGCCGTAATAGACGTGCGGTCGCCGGGGGAGTACCGTAAGGGTTCAATACCCGGGGCGATAAACATACCCCTGTTTGACGACGAGGAGCGGGCTCTTATAGGTACCCTGTACAAAAAGGAGGGTTCCGGGGAGGCCAAAAAGCGCGGAATAGAAGTAGTGTCCGGAAAACTCGCCGATATTTACCGCCAAGTGGAAGCGGTGGAACAAGGGGGAAAGGAAGTGGTGGTGTTTTGTGCCCGGGGCGGCATGCGAAGCGGTTCCCTGGTGCAGCTGCTTTCTTCCCTGGGGCACAGGGTACACCAGTTGGAGGGCGGGTACAAGGCATACAGGAGGTACGTTTTAGAAAACCTGGACGTGCTGGTTGGGTCCAAAAAGGTTGTAGTTATCCACGGCAATACCGGCACCGGCAAGACCGAACTGCTGAGAATGCTGCAGCATAAAGGGTTCCCGGTGGTGGACCTTGAACATATGGCCAACAGCCGGGGCTCCATTTTCGGTACGGTTGGACTGGGGGAGCCCCGGCAGCAAAAAGACTTTGAAGCGCTGCTGTTTAACAGGCTAAAGGAAATTGACAAGGACTACATAGTGGTGGAGTCCGAAAGCCCGAGGGTGGGAAGGGTATACCTGCCCAACAGGCTGGTGGAAGGCATGAAGGCGGGTGTCCATATACTGGTGGAATGCTCGCTTGATAAACGCATAAGAAGAATAGTGGACGAATACATAGGTATCATCCCGCAGGACGACGTTTTGGAGGAAATACGGGATTCGATAATAAGGCTTAGGGGAGAGCTGGGCAGCAAAAAGACCGATACCCTGCTTGAACTGCTGCAGCTTGGGAACTACGAAGAAATAGTGAGGATACTTCTCAAGGAGCATTATGACCCGAAGTATGACCACTCGGAGAAAAGGTACGATTTTTCGTTAAGGCTAAGAAGTGACGACCTTGAACAATGCGCAGAGGCTATAGAGGAATTCCTTGGGGAATTGGAAGGCCGGCAGCGGTAAATGAATGCTGCAGCCCTGCTGCGCCAAACCATGGAATGTTTGAGGGGGGTTGACCGATGAAGGGGAAAAAGCTTTTAACCAGGACCGCCCTTATAATGGTGCTGACGTTGGGCTTCCAGTTCCTGGGGTCCTTTCTTTCAATTCCCCCGCCGGCGTCAAGTATACTGACAGGCAGCCTCGTTAATGCTTTACTGGCCGCGGCCGCGGTACTGGCGGGGGCCTGGGGCGGGGTGGCGATAAGCGCAGCGGCACCGGTTGCCGCGCTTATGCAGCAGAATATTGCCTTCCCGTGGCTTGTACCGATAATCGCCGGTGGAAATGCCGTGTACGTGCTTTTGTTCGGATGGTGGTATAATAGGAACAGGGGCACTGCCGTGGCGCTGGCGTCGGTGGCGAAGTTTTTGCTAACTTTTCTGCTGGTAAGCACGGCGGTGGATATTCTGGTGGTGCCCCGGCCTGAGGCGGAGGCCTTAAGCCTTATGTTCGGCTGGCCGCAGCTTGTTGCGGCGATACTGGGCGGGGCTGCGGCCGTACCGGTTATAAAGAGGATGTCGGCGTATTGGTCAAAATAACGGAATTTGCAGTGATGATGGAGGGGTAAGCCCCTTAGGATAAAAGATATTTACGTACTGTAGGTGCCCCTTGGGGGGAGAATAGGGAACCGGGTGAAAATCCCGGGCGGACCCGCCACTGTAATTGCGGAGCCCGGTCCTGTACATGCCACTGGGCAAAAAGCCCGGGAAGGCGCGGCCAAAGGGTGATGAAGCATAAGCCAGGAGACCTGCCTGCAGCGTTCGTAAACGTGGGTGAAGGCAAAGCTCACAGTTCTATTGAACTGTGGGCTTTTTTTTACAGGACTTTGGTTCTATGTTTTAGCGACAAACCAAAAACAAAAGGAGGAGTTGGTCAAATGGAACTTTTGAAAAAGGTAACGGAGGGTATAAAGCCCACCGACAGGGAAATGATGAGGAGAGCAAGGGAAAGGGTGGACAACCTCACAAAGCCCCTTGGCAGCCTGGGCAGGCTGGAAGAGATAGCGGTGCGCCTTTGCGGCATAACCGGCAGCATTACTCCCGACGTGGGCAAAAAAAGCTGTAATAGTAATGGCGGCGGACAACGGCGCGTATGCAGCGAGGGTTGCGGCCTATCCCCAGCAGGTGACCGCTTTAATGGCAAAGGCCATGGTGGAGGGCACGGCAGGAGTGGCGGTGTTCGCAAATCTATTAGGTGCCGACACAGGGTGTTTGACTTGGGTATGAAGGGAACCCGTGGGCTACAAGGGTATAATAAATAAAAGGATAAGACCGGGTACCGCCAATATAGCGGAGGGTCCGGCCATGACAAGGGATGAGGCGGTACAGGCTATAGAAATCGGCATACAGTCGGCCCTTGATGCGGCGGATTCCGGGTACCGAATGATAGCCGTCGGTGAGGTGGTATAGGCAACACAACCACCGGCAGCGCGGTGTTTGCTGCCCTGGAGGGGATTAGCCCCTCGCAAACCACCGGCAGGGGGCGGGCCTTGACGATGCCGGCCTTTCGGTTAAAATAAGAGTGGTGGAAAGGGCCCTGGAGATAAACAAACCGACCCCGGGGATGCAGTGGGACGTGCTTGGCAAGGTGGGAGGGCTTGATATAGCCGGCATGGCGGGCGTTTTCCTCGGAGCGCCTACCGCAGGATACCGGTCGTGATGGACGGCTTCATATCATCGGTGAGCGGCGGCCATAAGGCTGAACCCCTTGGTGGCCGAGTACGTGTTCCCTCCCCATTTAAGCGCCGAGAAGGGCAGCGGCCTTGTGCTGGAAAAGGCTGGGGATAAAACCATGCCTTGACCTGGAGATGAGGCTGGGGGAAGGAAGCGGCAGTCTTTATGTTTGGTATAATAGAAGCGGCGGCGGCAGCCCTTGTCCAAATGAAAACCTTTGAAGAAGCGGGGATAAAACGTAACGTATAATATGGGGTAAAGCAGGGCTTTACCAAAGGAAGGTGCAGTAATGAAGGTTCTTCTTACCACGCTTAACTCCAAGTTCATACATTCATCCCTTGCGCTGCGCTATCTCAGGCATACTGCGGCGACAAGCCCTGGGACCTGTCGTAGGAGTTTACCATCAACGATTCAATACATGCCGTTATGGGAGAGATATACAAGGAAGCCCCGGACATTGTCGCTTTTTCATGCTACATATGGAACATAACCGAAACGCTGATGCTTGCCCGAAGGATAAGGCAGGTTATGAAAAACACCGTTATTGTCCTGGGCGGTCCGGAGGTATCCTATGACGACCGGTCTCTCATGGAACAGCACCCCTTTATTGACTTTGTGGTAAGGGGTGAGGGGGAGCAAACCTTCAGGGAGCTTATGGAGTATTTGCTGGAAGGCAAGGGAAAGGCGGAGGATATCCACGGGCTAACCTTTAGGTCACCGGGGGGCATCATACAGAACCGGCCCCGGGACCTTTTGTGCGACCTTTCCCGCATTCCCTTTCCGTATAACGAAGACACCGACCTTGGAGGTAGAATAGTGTACTACGAAGCTTCCAGGGGCTGTCCCTTTGCCTGTTCCTACTGCCTTTCCTCCACCGTGAAGGGTGTGCGGTTTTTCCCGGTCCGGAGGGTTAAGGAGGACTTGGAACGGCTTATTGGAATGGGCGTAAAGCAGGTTAAGTTTGTGGACAGGACCTTCAACTGCAACCCGGCTTTCTCCCGGGAAATATTCAGCTACCTGGTTGAAAGGGGCGGTGGTACAAACTTTCATTTCGAAATCTCCGCCGACCTTTTTGACGACGAACTTATTAAACTGCTCGGGAGTGCACCGCCGGGCCTTTTCCAGTTCGAGGTGGGTGTGCAGACCACCAATAGCGAGGTTTTGAAGGAGATAAGGCGGCAAACCCGGCAGCAGGCGCTGTTTAGGAATGTAAGAGAGATTTCGGAAAGAGGGAACATCCACCAGCACCTGGACCTTATTGCCGGGCTGCCCAAGGAGGACATGGCCTCCTTTGAAAGGTCCTTTGATGACGTTTTCATGTTGGAGCCGGATATGCTGCAGCTTGGTTTTTTGAAGCTGTTAAAGGGTTCGGACATTAGAAACAGGGCGAGGGAGTACGGATACGTGTTTACCGCCGAGCCTCCTTACGAGGTGCTTTCAAGCAACTGGATGGATTACGGGGACATAAGGCGGCTGAAGCTGGTGGAGCAGGTGCTGGAATATTATTATAACAGCCACGGGTTTGACAACACCCTTAGGTTTATGCTGCAGCAATTTAAGACAGGGCCCTTTGGTCTTTTCAAGGAATTGTCCGAGTACTGGGAAGAAAGGGGCCTTCATCTTAAAAAGCACAGCCGAAGGGAACTTTATGCGCTTATCTATGAATACTGCACCGGTTACCGGGGTGCACCGGCGGCATTGGTTAACGAGCATTTGAAGCTGGATTTTTTGCTGGTGGAAAGAAGCCCGGTGCTGCCCCCACCTCTAGCTAGGATGGACATCCCCTCCTTTAAACAGAAATGTTTCGACTTTCTGGCAAACCCCGAAAACATAAAGGCATACCTCCCCACATATGACGGTCTTTCGGCGAAGCAAATATACAAGATGGTACACTTTGAGGCCTTTGACCCCCGTATATCCGAATATGTGCCAAGACTTTGCGGTACAGGCAGAAAAACATACATTACGTTGTTGTTCGATTACAATAACAGGGACAGGCTGAGGGGGAAGGCACGAACAATTGCCGTGGACATATGAAGGATATTTATGGCCTGTGTAGAAATTATTAGAATAGGGGAGAGTATCATGTTAAAGACATAAAGGGGGGCATTCCGGGGGGATGAGGCATTCAATACTGGTTGTGGATGACAGCGGCTTTAATATAAAGGTGCTGGAAAAAGAGCTGGAAGAACACTATGAAGTGCTTTCCGCCACCGATCCAATGGAGGCGTTAAGGATTGCCTTCGAGAAAAAACCCAGCTTAATTTTGCTGGACGTTATGATGCCAAAGATGAACGGTTATGAACTGTGTAAAGTCCTGAAGGGCAGTAAAAAGACCTCAAATATACCCGTAGTTTTCCTGACATCCAAGGGCGAGGTGGAGGACAAGGTTACGGGGTTGCAGATGGGAGGGGACGACTACATAACAAAGCCCTATGAGGTCAGCGAGCTTCTGGCCAGGATCAGGGTTCATATAAGGCTGAAAGAAACCCAGGACCAGCTCAAGCAGCTGTTGGAGGAAAAAACCAGGCTT
>JAXGPT010000044.1:0-5002 GCA_040766775.1 Bacillota bacterium
GTAGGCACCTTAGCCATACTTGCGGGATACCTGGTGGGGAGGCACCTGTTCGGCATAAACTGGGTTATGCTGTCCGGGGCAATCTGCGGCGGCATGACCTCAACACCCGGCTTGGGGGCTGCGATAGACGCCGTGGGCAGTGACGACCCGGCGGCGGGGTACGGGGCGGTTTATCCCTTTGCGCTGCTGGGCATGGTGATGTTTTCGATACTGCTGCACCGGATGCCTATGAGTTAAACAAGATTTCCAAACAATCGAAGTATCATACGGTTGACATCGGGGGAAAATAGTTTTATAATTACATAGAAATACAGGATAAAGGCAATGATGGGAAGAGTAAAGGCATTATGAACCCTTAAGAGAGAGGATGCCGCCGGCTGAAAGCATCCTCAGGGCAAATGCTTTGAAGACCGCCCCGGAGCCTTGCGCGATGAGCGCAAACGGTGGTACCGTTATAACCCCAATGAGTGGACTTATGGTCTATTTAGGGTGGAACCGCGGGAATAACCTCCCGTCCCTTGCAGCATGCTAGGGGCGGGAGGATTTTGTTTCGGCAGGCAAATAACGAATGGAGGAGAGGAAATGGAAAAAATAAAAGTATTTCTAAAGGACGGATCAAGCAAGGAATATCAAAAGGGAATTACCGTCCGGGAAGTGGCGGAGGATATCAGTAAAAAACTGGCGAAAGAAGCGGTGATAGCCGACGTGGACGGAAGGTTGGTGGACCTGGATTACAGGCTGCAGGACGACTGCAAGCTTAACCTTCTGACATTCCAGGACGAGGATGGGAAGGACGCCTTCCGGCATACCAGCTCCCATATTATGGCCCAGGCGGTAAAGAGGCTTTTTCCCGAGGCCAAGCTGGCTATAGGGCCGGCCATCCAGGACGGGTTTTACTACGACTTTGACGTGGAAAGGCCCTTTTCAACCGACGACCTGGCGGCGATTGAAGAGGAGATGGCAAGGATTGTAAAAGAGGACCTTCCGCTGGTAAGGCATGAAATGGCGAAGGAAGAAGCGATAAAATACTTCGCCGACAAGGGTGAGACTTACAAGGTGGAACTTATAGAAGGCCTGGAAGAGGATGAACCCATATCGTTTTACAGCCAGGGAGAGTTCACAGACCTTTGTGCCGGGCCCCATGTCCCGTCCACCGGCAGGATAAAGGTTTTTAAGCTGTTAAGCGTAGCGGGGGCATACTGGCGCGGCGATGAAAAGAACAAAATGCTGCAGAGGATTTACGGAACTTCCTTTGAGAAGAAAAAGGACCTTGAAGAATACCTGAACATGTTGGAGGAGGCCAAAAGAAGAGACCACCGAAAGATAGGCCGCGAGCTGGATTTGTTCAGCATAATGGAAGAGGGTCCGGGGTTCCCGTTCTTCCATCCAAAGGGAATGGTGATAAGAAACATACTGGAGGACTTCTGGAGGAAGGAGCATATAAAGCGCGGGTACCAGGAGGTTAATACACCGATAATACTGAGCGAGGAACTGTGGCACCGTTCGGGTCACTGGGACCATTACAAGGAGAACATGTACTTTACCGAGATAGACGGAGCCGGGTACGCGGTAAAACCGATGAACTGCCCGGGGGGATGCTGCTGTACGGAAGAAGGCTGCACAGCTACCGCGACCTTCCGCAGAGGGTGGCGGAGCTTGGCCTTGTGCACCGGCACGAGCTGTCGGGGGCCTACACGGGCCAATGAGGGTAAGGTGCTTTACCCAGGACGATGCCCACATCTACATGCTGCCCTCCCAGATAAAGGAGGAAATCATTGGGGTTATTGACCTTACCGATTATCTTTACAGTATTTTTCGGGTTTGAATACAGGGTGGAGCTGTCCACCAAGCCGGAGAACTGCATGGGCTCCGACGAGGACTGGGAAGCCGCCACAAACGCCCTGAGGGGATGCCCTGGAGGCAAAGGGCATAGAGTACAAAATCAATGAAGGGGACGGCGCCTTCTACGGGCCCAAGATTGACTTTCACCTTAAAGACTGCATAGGCCGTACCTGGCAGTGCGGGGACCATACAGCTTGACTTCCAGATGCCCGAAAGGTTCGACCTTGTATATATTGGCGCGGACGGAGAAAAGCACAGGCCGGTAATGATCAGGACCATTTTTGGCAGCATAGAGCGGTTTATAGCAATACTGACCGAGCACTATGCCGGCGCATTTCCCGTATGGCTTGGCCCCGGTCCAGGTAAAAGGTTTTACCCATTACCGACAAGCACAACGAGTATGCGGAGCAGGTAAGAGGAAGCTGTTTGACCTTGGGCTTCAGGGCGGAAGCGGACCGAGGAATGAAAAGGTCGGGTACAAGATAAGGGAAGCGCAAATGGAAAAAATACCCTATATGCTGATAGTGGGTGATAAAAGAACTGCAGGAGGGCACCGTATCGGTGCGCACCAGGGACAAGGAGACGTTGGCACAAGGAGCCTAAATGAGTTCATTGAAGAAATAACCGAAATGGTTAACAGCAAGAAATAATAGTAAGCCGGCCGGATTCAGCCGGCTTGAATTTTTTGACAGTAAATATACGGAATTATAACAAGCAGAAGCATTTTTTTCCGGCGGTAACTGATGGAAAGTACAAAAAAATGCTTGCGCATGGGACAACTTAAGTTTACAATAGTCAGTAAAAATGATGGGGGATTAACGTGGAACTTAAGTTTTAGGGACCACCTGAAGAGCTATAGTAGGGCAACCTACGTGAAGGACGACGGTAATGTCGACAACGATGGCAGAGGATGCATTGACTGTGCCTTGGGGATTAATCCCTTCGGGTGCTCTCCGCTGCTCAAGGGAGCCCTTGGGTCCTTTGACGTAACCTGCTTGAACAAGTACCCGGACCTCAACTACCGTGAGCTTAAAAAGGACCTGGTCTCATACTGGAGGGGTGTAGCCGAAATAAATTCGGATAACATAAGACTCGGATGCGGTTCCATGGACATACTGGAAAGGCTGAACAAAATATTAATTGACAGGGGAGCAAAGGTCTTGGGGTACTGTCCCCAGTTTACCGATTACATGACCGATGTGGAGAGCTGCGGGGGCGTATTCGAGTACGCGGCGCTTGTGCCCGAAAAGAATTACAGGTTTGACGGGGAAGCACTGCTCTCTAAGCTGGATGACGGGCACAGGCTCATATACATAGACAACCCCAACAACCCCACGGGGCAGGTTATCCCGCTGCCGGAAATTCAGCACGTGGTGGAGGAAGCGGCTAAGAAAGGCGTATGCGTGGTTGTGGACGAGGCATACGGGGATTACGTAGGCAAGGAAGAGTCCGCCATTTCCATTGTAATGCAGTATCAGAACCTTGCGGTGGTCAGGTCCTTTTCCAAAGGGTTTGGACTGGCCGGAGCAAGGGTGGGTTATATGGTGACGGGCCGGTTGATAGCGGACTATTACTCGAAGGTGGAGCTGCTGTTTATTGTCAGTACCTTTGGACAGTTTGCGGTACAAGTCGCGTTGAGAGACGAAGGCTTTCTGCGGTACAGTATAAGGAAAGTAAGGAATACCAAGCATAAGATACTTGACACCCTGAAGGGAATAAGGGCCCTGGAAACCGACCTTCGTGTGCCCATAATGACACTGCAGCACCCGTCGGAGAACGTCGACCTGCACGAGGAGTTCTATAAACAAGGGGTTTTGACGGAGCCGGGGGAGGGCTTTGTAGAACTTGGTAAAAACAGCGTTCGGCTGAGGGTTCCCATAGATGCCGAAGGAATAATTAAAGTTATAAAAAATATAGAAGAGGGGATCTAGGCCAAAAGAAACTGGCCAATATAAGTCATTTGGTATATGACGTACGAAGAGGTGCATGCAAGAAAAGATAAAAATAATCGCAGATGAGTTGAAAACAATATGCAAAAATGTATATAATGGTAGTGAACTAAATTTTGTTTATGTCCTATTCAAAAATTTTAATAAACTATGAAGGAGGATGAGAGCTATCGAAATAAGCTAATAGCCTGTACGGTACCCGTGCCGATGTCCCCGGACATTTTCCGAGGGGGCGCTTAGCAGCAACTTTTTAATTTAGGAGAACCCGTTAGATAACGGGCGGAATTAAATATATAACTCGAGGGGGAGAGAAGATGAGCAAATCGGTAAATATTGATTGGAATACCCTTGGCTTTAATTACATAAAGACAGATTTTCGTTACATTTCTACATGGAAGGACGGGAAATGGGATGAGGGCAAGCTGGTGGAAGACAACAGGCTCTGCATCAGCGAGGGTTCCGCAGCCCTGCATTATGGGCAGCAGTGCTTTGAAGGGCTTAAAGCCTACCGGACAAAGGACGGCAAGATTCAGCTGTTTAGACCCGACCAAAACGCAAAACGCATGCAGGAAAGCTGCAGGCGACTGCTCATGCCCGAAGTGCCCGTAGAGAAATTTATTGATGCATGTGTTCAAGTTGTAAAGGCAAATGAGCATTATGTTCCTCCCTATGGTACCGGCGCCACCCTTTACTTGAGACCATTGACGATAGGTGTAGGCGATAATATAGGCGTAAAACCGGCTCCGGAGTATATATTCTGTGTATTTTGCATGCCTGTGGGCGCGTATTTTAAAGGAGGCCTGAAGCCTGTTAACTTTACCGTATCGGATTATGACAGGGCGGCTCCTCAAGGTACCGGTGCCGCAAAGGTTGGCGGAAACTATGCGGGAAGCCTCCTGCCCCATGAACTGGCAGTAAAAAAAGGTTTCGCGGACTGCATATACCTGGACCCGGCTACCCATACAAAGATTGAAGAAGTCGGTGCGGCAAACTTCTTTGGCATTACCAAAGACAACAAGTTTGTCACCCCGAAATCACCTTCCATACTTCCCAGTATTACAAAGTACTCGCTGCTGCAAGTAGCAAAGGATTATTTAAACATGGAAGCTGAAGAAAGAGATGTATACATTGACAAATTGGATGAATTTGCAGAAGCCGGTGCCTGTGGTACCGCTGCCGTAATAACTCCCATAGGAGGAATTGAGTACAAG
>JAXGPT010000045.1:0-4583 GCA_040766775.1 Bacillota bacterium
GGACTGCGGAGCCAGCACCGGCTCCAAGTAGCTGGTTAGCTCCACAACCGCCGGCTCGCTGCCGTGGTGTGTCAGGGAAATCCTCCTTATCTCCGCATTGTCCTCGGTGGTCACCACTATTTCACCGTGGGTGTCAATATTGTCATCCGTCCTGTAGTATTCGGCCTTGTCTTGGGAAAATACCACCATGTACCCGTCGGGCCGGCCGCCAAGGGGCTCAAAGGTACTGCTCCATATCCTCTTGGTACTCAGATTTCTCAGGAATACAAACATGCCGTAATTACCCTTTAACGCATCTTCCCTCCAGCGGGTGACCTGTAGGCCGTCCCTCTTGCTATACCCACCGCCCCCGTTTGTCAGCATAACCGAGTAGCGCCCGTTTGAAAGCAGGTGGCACTGGGGGATAGGCGTATCCGGCACACCGAATATCCTTATAACCTTTACCTCTTCCCTGTCTATAACCTCCAGGGGCTGTACCCTCTCCTTGTACTCCTTTGTTATTATGACCCTAAGCGGTATCTTCTCCTGCAGCAGTATTTCAGCCGATTTCATCACCGGGTCGCTGTGGAACCTGTTTTGAATAATACCCCGGTTTATATAATTGTTAAGGGAAATGAGGCCCATTCCCTGGTGGTGTGCCATATAGCTCTTTACTATAACTTTTTTGCTGCCCCGGGGCAGGCGGTCCGGCGTGTAGTCCACCGCTTCGTACAGGCCGTAATCGCCTTCAAGGCCCTCCTCCTTCAACTTTTTTATGTTCTCCACCGCCAGTTTTGGGTTTACCGGCAGTGCCAGCAGGGTTGAGTAGGGCGACACCACCATGTCCTCTGCCAGGCCCCTTTTCAGCCCGAAATCCGGTATCCCAAAGGCCCTGTACTGGTAATTCAATAGCATGTCAAAGGCATAGTAACCCGACTCCGACACCCCCCAGGGAACATTCCTTCTATCCCCGTAGCTTTTCTGGGCTTTGACTATGGTGCCGTAGGTCTCGTCCATCAGTGTGTTCCTGTAGCTTCTAAGTACAAGAAGGGGCATCAGGTATTCAAACATGGTCCCTCCCCAGGACACAAGGCCCCTGTACCCGTCGGCCACCGAAAGGGCCCGGCCCAGTTTGAACCAGTGTTTTTTCGGCACCTCTCTCCGGGCAATGGCAATGTAGCTGGTTATTCTCGCCTCGGAAGCCAGCATGTCATAATAGGAGTTTAAAAGCTTTTCCTCCCCAACGTTATACCCGATGGAAAAAAGGTGCCTTGTGGTATCATAAAGCGGGCTAAACTCGGTTTCATCTATTATCCTATCTATTCTTTCAATCAGCCGGTCCATGCGCTCGAGGAGGTCCGCCGTGTTTGCCCTGCACCTTAGCACCTCGTTCCTCAATTTTGAAATATAGGCATCGGCATCGGCCTGCTTAAGGTTTACCCGCTGCAGCCTGTCCATCTCTTCCGCCAGCGCATCGTAGGTTTCCTTAAGCCCTGCCGGAGAAATGCCGTCGTTAATCCTTTCTACCAGGGCCAACATCCCGGCATAATCCTGCTGCCGGTTTTTAAAACCGGCCACTTTGTCCATTAAAGACCCGTCGGGAAACAGTTCCCTGGTTTCTTCAATAAAGGAAACAATGGCTTTCCTGAGTTTTATCATCCAGCTTTCGCTGCCCATTGCAGCCTCTATTAATCTTTCGAGCAGCTGTCTCCATTCCGGAAGGTCTATGCGGCACTCAACCAGGGCCCGGTCCAGCATGTCCACAGCGATTTCAGCACTGTCCCCCGCCAGCAGCGCGGTATCAAGAAGGCCCCTTATAAGGGACATATCCACGATGGGACTGTTGCGGTACTCCTTAAGTCCCTGTCTCAGGCATATAAGGTACCCCACCAGGTTGCCGCTGTCCACCGTCGAAACAAAATAGGGCCTTAACACCTCCAGCGTCCGGGTATCGTACCAGTTGTACAAGTGGCCCCTCCAGCTTTCCATTTTTTCGATGGTGGTAATGGAACGGTCAATCCTGTTCACCAGGTCAAGGGTGGATATGTACCCAAAATCCCTGGCTGATAATATTGATATAAGCATGAACCCTATGTTTGTCGGGGACGTCCTGTGAGCCACCCCGTTGGGCGGGTCAATCTGCACGTTATCCGGCGCAAGGTAGTTGTTCTGCTCATCGGCAAAGTCCTCGTAGTATGCCCAGGTCTTCCGGGCAAGCATCCTCAGCTGCTCAAAGTCTTCCGGGCCGACGTCCTCCGGTTCTGTCTGCTCCAAAACACTTATCCTGTATGCAGCCCAGGGGGATAAGGCCCATAGGGCTCCCAATGCCAGGGCATAGGGTAGGCCGCCCGGCTTGAGGGGCAGTGCCGCCGCCAGCAAAAAAACCGAGACACCCACCGGGATTCCCATTTTTTTTGCATAGCCCGACCGGTCGTCCTTGCAGACCTTTTCTGCCTCTGAGGCGGTAACCCATTCCAGCATATTCCTGCCGGATACGTACACCCTGTACAGCGTCCGTATTATGCCGTCCATGGTTATGTAAGCATTATAGGGAAGGAAAATAAGCAAAAGCAGCGCCTGGTACGCCGAAGCCCTCAGTCCAGGTATTACGTTGCCGTGCAGTTTATCCCCGAAACCCGAATGGGACCCCAAAAATACGGTGTCCAATATCTCCAGCAGCAGCCAAAAGCCGGTTGTAAAAACCGAAAACAAAACCCAAAGTGCCGCACTCCCGGGCAGTACCGTCATTCCCAAAAGTATCAGCAAAGCCTGGGATACGGGCACAAGGCTTCTTCTAAGATTGTCAAAAATCTTCCACCGGGACAGCAGCGACAGCGGGTTTTTGCGAACCCTGCCTTCCCTGTCCCTTATCCGGGGATAAAGCCACCTTATAAGCTGCCAGTCCCCCCTAACCCACCGGTGCAGCCGCATCATGTAGGACCCGTACCCCGAAGGGTAACCGTCAATAAGCTCTATATCGCTTGCAAGGGCGGTGCGAACAAAACTTCCCTCCAGCAGGTCGTGGCTTAGTACCGTATTGTCCGGGAAGGCATCCTGCAGCATCCTGTTAAAAACATCAAGGTCGTATATGCCCTTTCCGGTGAATATGCCCTCCCCGAACAGGTCCTGGTATACATCCGAAATGGCGGTAGTATAAGGGTCTATGCCCCCCTGCCCGGCAAAAATACGGGTAAAGGCCGACCTGTTGGCGCTTTCTATGTCTATCCCTACTCTCGGCTGGATTATGCCGTAACCGTCCCTTATTATGCCTCCATCGCCGCCGAATACCGCCCGGTTAAGCGGGTGGGATATGGTGCCGATAAGCTTTTTGGCGGTATCCATGGTAAGGTTTGTATCGGCATCCAATGTAATGACATACTTTACGCCCTTAAGGTGGGAAATATCCCCCGAAACCGTTGAGTAGGAAGTATTTTTGCTGCCTTTAAGCAGCGCGTTAAGCTCCAGTATTGCCCCCCTTTTCCTTTCCCAACCCATCCACTTGCCCTGTTTTTCATTATACTGCCGGTGCCTTACCAGGAAATAAAAGATATCACCCCCTTTGGAATACTTTTGATTAAGCAGCCTTACCCCCTCAAGGCCTTCCTTTATTATCCCCCGGTCCTCCGGCATGGTTTTTTGGTCGGAATCCTTAAAGTCCCCGGCCAGTGCAAAATAAAGGTTATCCTCCCTGTTGGCATGGTAATATACCTCCAGCCGCTCCAAAAGGTCCCTTACTCCTTTTTTGTCCGGCAGAAGGGTGGGTATAACCACCAGCGTGGAGGCTTCCTCGGGTATACCGTCCCTGTATTCCAGCTTGGGCAAAAACGTGGGCGGGGTGGTGTGCGTAAAAAACCAGTTAACAAGGTTTACCGCCACTTCACTGGCCGGTACAAGTACGGCAAGCGCCACCAGCACATTCATCAGCATGCCGTCTTCACCGGCCAAGGAATATGAATAGTACAAGAAGCCCGATACAATTATTAGCGTAACCATCGCAATAGCTGCAAGATAACAGGGTACGCTGTGGTTATGAAACCTGTCCCTTGCGGCCTTGGCTCCCAACCGCCTCAATAGCTGCGTCCTGCCCCCGCCCGCAATATAATAGCCGACGTGGCGCTCCCTTTTACCGCTGCCCTTTTCAGCAGCTCTCCGGGCACATTCAACAGCTTTCCGTGCCACGCTTATCTGTGGAACCCCGGCCCTTCGCGCTATTTTTTCCACCAGTTTCCTGTAATAGTCCCTTGACTCGAAGTCCATCAGTGGGTATACGTCGGCCGGGTCTTCCATCAACATTTCATGAATCGCGCAGAGGGACTCGAATATATCGTTCCAATCCAGCACCGCCACCACGTTGAGGCTGGTTATTGCATTGCCCACCGATATTTTCCTGGCCGCCTGTTCCTTGTGCTCCTGTTCTACCAGGTCCCTTACCGCCATGCCGTAGTCGTACAGCTTGTCGTCTAAAAAATCGATAATCTCCCCGCTGTCTATACCGTCCTTTCTGAGCTTTCTCAGCAGGTGCTCTACAAAGGAAGGGCTTATCCCCTTTTTGTCCTTCATAAGCTCCTTAAGGGCGTGCAGCAGGCTGCCTTGGTTCGCGTCAA
>JAXGPT010000046.1:0-4513 GCA_040766775.1 Bacillota bacterium
GGCGTTGGGTGCTGTTTCAAATTCCACCCGGTCCATAAGGGTATTTATAATGAATAGGCCTAAACCCCCTTCCCTGGGGTTTTGCAAGTCAGGCTGGCAGAGGTCTTTTTTATCAATCCCGCAGCCCCTGTCCGCTATGCTTATGGTCAGGCACTTTTCCTCGACGCCGAATTCTATTCTGTATTCGCTATACTCTTTGCAGCACCCGTGTTTGATCGCATTGGTACAGGCTTCCGCCACCGCCAGCTTTATATCCTCCACCGTTTCCACATCAAATCCCATCCTGCCTGCTATGCCGGACGCCGCCAGCCTGACCAGGCTTACGTATTCCGGTTTATTTGGCAGCACCAGTACAATCCTGTCTTCGCAGCTGTTGATTTTCTCTTCCTTTTCCATACTACCCGCCAGTGACATGAAATCATACCTCCAGAATGAATATTTTATCAAGGCCTGTAATAGCGAACAGTTTACGCACATTGGGCCTGAGATTTTCAAGATATATATTCCTTCCCTGCTCCTTCATCCTTTTCAGGGCACCGATCAGGACTCCCAGGCCGGTGCTGTCCATATACTGCAGTTCGCTGCAGTCGATGTGCAAATCCCCCGCTACCTCTTCTATGGCAGCATTTATTTGTTTTTTAAACTCTGCCGCTGTATAAATGTCAATTTCACCCTTGACCTTCACAACACATCTACCTCCATCGTTTTGGTAACAGTATTCAGCACCGCTCATTCTATTCTTACCCTCCTTGGTTTGTGTTAACACATATATTAAATATATTATAACAGAAATTCGCCCATATTTACCGGCGCCCTCTTAACGGCCCCCTGTAAAAGGGCTTCATAAAACGCGAGTGACTGTTTAAAAGAACCAGCTTAATAAACCTGGCCTAATAAATTTAGGCTTGGCAGGAAGATGCCAAGCCTAAATTTAGCCTTTTTTAATTGTCATCGGCTTGGATCCGGGCGATGGATACCACCGTCTGGTCCTTGTCAAACTTCATCAGAGTTACTCCCTGCGTAATCCTTCCCATCCTGGAAACTTCACTTACGTTAAGCCTTATGACTATGCCATTCTTGGTGATCAGCATTATATCATCCTTCTCGCTCACCATCTTTATGCCCACTATTTCTCCCGTCTTATTGGTTATCCTGTAGGTCTTGAGCCCCTTTCCTCCCCTGTTCTGGAGGCCGTATTCCCCAAGGCCGGTTCTCTTGCCAAATCCGTTTACGGTTACGCTTAGAAGGTCTGAGCCTTCCTTTGCCAGTTCCATTCCTACCACCTGGTCTCCGTTTCCCAGGGTTATGCCTTTAACCCCCCGGGAATACCTTCCCATGCTTCTTACACCTTTTTCGCTGAACCTTATTGAATAACCGTTCTTTGTGGCCAATATTACATGGTCGCTGCCCTCGGTCAGTTTAACCCCTATTAGTTCATCCCCTTCCATAAGCCCAATGGCTTGCAGCCCGTTTTTCCTTTGGAAGGCGTATTCGCTTAAGGGAGTCTTTTTCACCAGCCCTTTTTTGGTTGCAAACAGCATGTATTTTTCTTCTTCAAAGTCCCTTATGGGTATAACAGCGGTTATGGTTTCCCCGCCGGACAGATGCAGCAGGTTCACTATGGCGGTGCCCTTCGCCTGGCGGCCTGCTTCCGGGATTTCATAAGCCTTCAGACGGTACACCCTGCCCCGGTTGGTAAAGAACAGGATATAATTGTGCGTGGATGTAATAAATATATCCGATACAAAGTCCTCGGTTTTGGTGGTAAGGGCGGTCACTCCTTTTCCTCCCCGCCTTTGACTCCTGTACACATCGGCGGGCACCCTTTTGATGTAGCCCAAATGGGTAAGGGTAATTGCAACCTCCTGCTCTTCAATAAGGTCCTCAATGTTGAACTCGCCGGCGTCCGGTGCTATATTGGTTCTCCTTGCATCGCCGTATTTTGCCTTTATCTCAAGCAGTTCTTGCTTGATAATGGAGTTTAGCAATTTTCCTTTTTCGGGTTACCGTCCCTGTAATACCTTATTTTTCCCAAAAGGTCCTGTACTCGGCGTCTATTTTCTCCCGCTCCAACCCGGTTAGCCTTCGAGTTTCATATCAAGGATAGCCTGGGCCTGTTTTTTCGGTAAGGCCGAACCTCACCAGCCGTCCCTGGGCTTATTTGATCGTTTTTGGATTTCCTGATAAGGGCTATTACCCTGTCGATATTGTCCAGGGCAATCCTTAATCCCTCAAGTATGTGGGCCCCTTTCCTCCGCTTTGTTTAGGTCGTATATGGTTCTTTATGGCGCACCACGTTTTTCTGGTGGTCCAGGTAATGAACAAGGATTTCCTTGAGATTAAGAACCCTTGGCTGACCGTCCACCAGGGCCAACATTATTATGCTGAAGGTATCCTGCAGTTGTGCTTAAGAAGCAGATTTATGCACAACTCCAGGGAAGGTTTACATCCTTTCAGGTCCAGTACTATCCGCATGCCCTTTCTGTCCGGATTCATCCTGATGTCGGAGATGCCCTCGCTTTCTTTCCTAACCAGCTCGGCTATCCTTTCTATAAGCTTGGCTTGCTTTAACTGTAGCGAATCCGGTGACAATTATCCTGTGACGGTTGCCGGAGCGGCCTCAATGTTCGCCTTGCCTTGACGGTAACCTTCCTTGCCGGTGCGTAGGCATCCTTTATTCCGCCTTTGCCCATTATTGTAGCTCCGGTGGGAAAGTCCGGCCCTTTATTATCTTCATAAGGTCCTTTAGCTGATATCAGGATTATCTACAGTTTTTACCACGCCAGTTCTACCACTTCCCCCAGGTTGTGGGGTGGTATACTGGTGGCCATGCCGACGGCTATGCCCGATGCCCCGTTTACCAGTATATTGGGAAACCTGGACGGCAGGACCGCCGGCTCGGTAAGGGATTCGTCAAAATTGGGCATAAAGTCCACCGTATCCTTGTTAATATCCCGCAGCATCTCAAGGGCGATCTTTGCCATCCTGGCTTCGGTGTAACGCATGGCGGCGGCACTGTCCCCGTCAATGGAACCGAAGTTACCGTGCCCGTCCACAAGCATCTGCCTCGTAGAAAAGTCCTGGGCCATCCGCACCATGGCATCGTAGACGGCGGTATCCCCATGGGGGTGGTACTTACCCAATACATCCCCTACTATACGGGCTGACTTCCTGTGGGGTTTGTCGGGGGTCAGCCCCAGCTCGTTCATTGCATACAGGATTCTCCTGTGCACCGGTTTAAGCCCGTCCCTCACATCCGGAAGGGCTCTGCTGACTATTACGCTCATGGCATAGTCTATATAGGATTTTTTCATCTCTTGCTGTATATCTACTGTAATAATATTGTCCTTTGCCTGTGTCATATTCTGTCCCCCTTAAACGTCCAGGTTGGTGACATACCTGGCGTTTTGTTAAATGAATTCCCTGCGCGGCTCCACCCTGGTGCCCATCAGGGTTGTGAATATCTGGTCGGCGGCTATTGCATCCTCCACGCTTACCTGCAGCAGGGTTCTGCTTTTGGGATTCATGGTGGTCTCCCACAACTGCTCGGGATTCATTTCTCCCAGCCCTTTATACCTTTGCAGGCTTACCTTGTCCCTGTCCATTGTTTCAAGCACCTTATTCAGCTGCTTGTCCGAATACACGTATATATCCTGTTTACCGTCCCTTATCCTGTAAAGCGGCGGCTGGGCAATGTACAGGTGTCCCGCATCTATCAGGTCCCTCATATACCTGAAAAAGAAGGTGAGAAGCAGTGTCCTTATATGGGCGCCGTCCACATCCGCATCCGTCATGATTATAATCTTGCCGTACCTTAACTTTTCCAGGTCGAACTCATCGTCAATGCCGCTGCCCAATGCGGTTATCATAGCCCTTATCTCTTCATAGCCCAGTATTTTGTCCAGCCGTGCCTTTTCTACGTTCAGTATCTTTCCTCGAAGGGGCAGTATGGCCTGGTATCTCCTGTCCCGGCCCTGTTTAGCAGAACCGCCTGCGGAATCCCCTTCCACAAGGTATATTTCACAAAGGGCAGGGTCCTTTTCGGAACAATCCGCCAGCTTACCCGGCAGAGAGGTATTCTCCAACACGTTTTTCCGGCGGGTTAGTTCCCGTGCTTTTCTTGCCGCCTCCCTTGCCCTGGCTGCCATTATTGTTTTTTCCATTATTACCCTTGCCGTAGACGGGTTTTCCTCCAGGTAGCTGGAAATAGCATCCGCCGCTATGGATTCAACAATACCCTTAATTTCACTGTTCCCCAGCTTGGTCTTTGTCTGCCCTTCGTACTGGGGATCGGTCAGCTTCACCGATATCACCGCGGTAAGTCCTTCCCTCACATCCTCCCCCGAAAGGTTCTTGTCGTTTTCTTTAAGGAAATTATATTTGCGGCCGTAGTCGTTTATAACCCTTGTTAGAGCTGCCTTTAACCCGCTGAGGTGAGTGCCCCCCTCATGGGTATTTATATTATTCGCAAAGGAAAAAATATTTTCAACGTATCCGTCATTGTACTGCATTG
>JAXGPT010000047.1:0-3564 GCA_040766775.1 Bacillota bacterium
CAGTTACGGCGCAATTAAAGACCGGTATATCCTGGTCAAGAAGTTCTTTACCCCTTCGGGTTCCAAATGGTATTCTGTGTTGTTTAAAACTCTCCCTGCAATTCGTTCTATCCCCCTTGCGGCAGCGCATTTGGGAAAGGCAACCATAAAAGGTGTCTGTATCTTTATCGCCCTTCCCACCGCCGGGTCCCTCACCAGGTAACCGAGGCTCTTTATCCCGGTACCCAAAAACTTTTCAGCGGCGGTGTTCAGTCGCGCAAGAACATCTTCCGCTTCCCTGGGGCCTTCCACCATGTTTAATATAAGTCTTACGCTGCAATCAACATTGTTTTGGCTTATGACCTTAAGCACCGCGTAGGCATCGGTTATGGAAGTGGGTTCCGGGCTGGTTACCAGTATTACTTCCCGGGCAGCCAGTACAAAACCGGTTACGCCGCTGGATATGCCCGCGCCCGTGTCTACCAGTATGAAATCAGCGTAGTTATCCAGGGCAGACATGGTACACAAAATCCTGTCAAACTCCTGTTCGTCGAGACTTGCCAATTCCACCATGCCGGTACCGCCCGATATGAACTTAATGCCCGCCGGGCCTTCAATAAGGACATCGGAAAGGTCCAGTTTCGAGTTTAGCAGGTCATACATGCTGTACTTGGGCACTATTCCCATTATGACCTCAACGTTCGCAAGCCCAAGGTCCCCGTCAATTACCACAACTCGGTGTCCGCTGCGGCAAAGCTGAATGGCCAGGTTAACAGTAATACTTGTCTTGCCCACCCCTCCCTTGCCGCTGGTAACGGCAATTAGTCGGGCTCTTTTGTTTGACTTTTGCACTGCCCTGTCCATTATAAAACCCGATTTTTCCCTAAGATTCCTTACTATATTCCTCAGCTTATCCGCCTGGTCGGTCGCCGGACTTGTTTTTGCCATTGTGACACCCCCAAGTTACCCGTTTATTTTCCGCTCAGTATCAGCGAAGCAATCCTCTCACCGTCCACTTTTTCAATATCGTCCGGCACGCTTTGTCCTGTTGTTATGTATGACAGCGGTTTTCCGCCCTTTACCGCAATATTTAGTATTATTCCGTTGGAAACATTCTCGTCCACCTTTGTTATCAAGATCCTGTAGTTCTTAAGAAAACTGTAACTTGACAGAATCTCCATTACATTCTTGTAGTTGGTGGAGGCGCTTATCACCAGGAACAACTGCTGGTCCCCCAAGGCTTTTAGCATTTTATTGAGCTCCATCAGCTTCATTTTATCCCTATAGCTTCTTCCGGCAGTGTCCACAAGTACCAGGTCCATGTCCTTGTATTGCTGCATCGCCTCTTCTATGTCGCTGCTCTGATATATTACCCTAATGGGCACATCCATTATCTCGCTGTAAGTTCTCAGTTGTTCCACCGCAGCAATCCTGTATGTATCGCAGGTCATAACACCCACTTTCTTCTTCATTATTACAGAATACTGTGCCGCCAGCTTGGCCAGAGTAGTGGTCTTCCCCACCCCGGTAGGACCTACGAACACGGCAACGGTCGGTTTTCATCAATAGCTTAATTGTTTCCACTCTTTTAAAGTAGGATGAGATCTCCTGCTTAAACCTGTAATAAATGTATTCCTGGTCATAGGTAGTGTTAAGGTTGATTTTGTTTTTTACACCCTCCATGACCATATGAATAATCTCCGGGTCAACCTCACTTTTCACCATTGCCGAGTGATAGGGTGCCAGCATATCCGGGATTTCCCGTTCTTTGTTTGACGGTGTAATACTGTTTGCTATGGTATCCATGGTTGCCTTCAGCCTGTCCAGCTTTTCCTCCAACGCCACATAACCATCATCGTAGTCTTTTACGGGAATACCATCTCCCAAGCTTATTTCGTCGGTGGCTGCCACTATTTCATAGACCGGTTTTTTGAAAAGCTTCATCAATCCACTGCCCGGTTTTATTTTCCTTTTGTTCAGAATAACGGCATTCCTACCCATTTCCTCCTTTACCCTTTGAAGAGTGCTTTCCATGTTTTGACCAACGTATCTTTTAACCTTCATTATGCGCTCACCACCCCCAACGATTGAATTTCTATTCCGGGTTCCAGTTCATTATACGAGAGAACCACCAGGCCCGGAGCAAACTGCTCTGTAAGTTTCTTGAAATACAGCCTTACCACCGGCGATGTAAGGACTATGGGCTGTTCTCCCGTTTGCGTGAATGCATTCAACTGATTTGAAAGGCTGTTTATCATTCTTTTTGTTATATCCGGGTCAAGGGTTATAAAGCTGCCCTGTTCGGTCTGCTGCACTGAATTAAGTATCTTTTCCTCCAAGCCTTGGTCCAGCGTTACCACCCTTGCCTTCTTGCCGGGCACAAACTTTTTGGATATGGTCCTAGAAAGGGACTGCCTTACATACTCGGTCAGCATGTCCGGGTCGTGCGTGACCGGCGCGTAATCCGCCAAGGTTTCAAATATGGTGACCAGGTCCCTAATGGACACCCCTTCCCTAAGAAGGTTTGCCAACACCTTCTGTACCTCGCCGTAGGTCATTTGCTTGGGAACCAGTTCATCCACAAGGGCGGGATGGTTTTCCTTAAGGTTGTCCACCAGTTTTTTCACTTCCTGCCTGCCCAGCAGCTCATGGATGTGGGCCTTTATCGTCTCGGTAAGGTGGGTGGAAATCACTGTGGGCGGGTCCACAACGGTATACCCCAGCATTTCCGCCCTATCCTTTTCCTCCTCCTTAATCCACTTTGCCGGCAGCCCGAAGGCGGGCTCAAGGGTGTCGGTCCCTTCGATTTCCCCTGCCGCGGTCCCCGGGTCCATAGCCAGGAATCCGTCCATAACCAGTTCTCCTTCCGCTACCTCAATACCCTTTATTTTTATCCTGTATTGGTTTGGACCAAGCTGTATGTTGTCCCGAAGCCTTATTATGGGGACCACCATGCCCAGTTCCAGGGCTATCTGCCTTCTAATCATAACCACCCTGTCCAGCAGGTCTCCGCCCTGGTTGACATCGGCTAGGGGTATTATTGCATAACCAAACTCCACCTCTATCGGGTCCACTTGCAAAAGGCCCATGACGTTTTCAGGCTTTCTCATTTCATCAAGCTGCGCCGGATGAATATCCTCCCGTGCAGCCGCTTCCTCCGTCACTGCCGCCCTACGAATCGCGTACCCGGAAAACAAGAGCACCATTGCCAGGGCAAACAGTGGTAGCTGCGGCAGTGCGGGTACAACCCCAAGGGCTGCCAGCACCCCCGAGGCAAGGAACATTGCCTTTGGCTGGGCAAACAGTTGGGCGGTAACCTCCCTTCCCAGGTTGGACTCGGATGCAGTCTTGGTCACTATAATACCAGCCGAGGTGGATATAAGCAGCGCAGGGATCTGGCTCACAAGACCGTCCCCCACCGTCAGCAGAGTATAGGTTGACAGGGCGCCCTGGAATTCCATTCCCCTCTGGACCATGCCAATTACAAGGCCGCCGCATATATTAATAATTGTTATAATTATTCCTGCTATCGCATCGCCTTTTACAAACTTGCTGGCACCGTCCATGGCACCGTAAAAGTCCGCC
>JAXGPT010000048.1:0-2387 GCA_040766775.1 Bacillota bacterium
CCGATAATACCCCGCTCGTCGCACTTTTTAACAAGGCTTTTTTACCTGCAGTTTACTGACAAGCTGCCCTGGGTGTATATCTGCCTTGTGCTTTTTACGGGGGTGATTTTTCTTTGCAGCTTTATTGAAAACTCCAAGATGGGGTATTATCTGAAAGCTATAAGGGAAAGCCACGAGGTGGCGGAGGCCATAGGCATAAACCCCGCCAACTATAAACTATATGCAATGATAATCTCCGCTTTCATATCGGCACTGTGCGGCTCCATATACGCCCAGTACATACTCTATATCGACCCCTTCATGATGTTTTCATTGGATATATCAATGAAGATAGTGCTGCTGACTGTCTTAGGCGGTATCGGCAGTGTTTACGGTCCCATTATCGGCGCGGCCATCTTTATTCCGCTGTCCGAGTTTACCAGGATAAGGCTGGGGGGTTCCGGGACCGGCATAGACCTTATGATATACGGCCTTTTGATAGTGCTCATTACCTGCTTCCAGCCCAAGGGGGTAATCGGGATAGCCGGCAGAATAGCCGAAAAGTTTGGACGCAAACCAACGGGAGGTGAGGGCGGCGTTGAAACCGTTTCTTGAAATAAAAAACATCACAATGAAATTCGGAAGCCTTGCAGCAAACGAGGATGTGTCCTTCACCATTCACGAGAATGAAATTGTAAGCCTTATCGGGCCAAACGGCGCCGGCAAGACTACGCTGTTTAACTGTATAACCGGGTTTTACAAGCCCTTTGCCGGCCGCGTGATATATAGGGGCAGGGATATCACCGGGATGGCTCCCCATGAGATTTGCAGGCTGGGGATTACCCGTACCTTTCAGATAGTAAAAACGCTTAATGAAATGACGGTGGAGGAAAACGTTATGACCGGCGCCTTTCTCCATACCAGGAGCCGTAAGGAAGCGGCCGGCATAACAAGGGAGATACTCGACCTCACCGACCTATGGGGCAAAAAGGACATGCTCGGGGCCAACCTTACCATTGCCGACAGGAAAAGGGTGGAGATTGCAAGGGCCCTTGCCACAAAGCCTCAAATACTCATGCTGGACGAATGCATGGCGGGCTTAAACCAGACCGAGATAAAGGACGTGATGAATCTATGCCTGAGGCTTAAAGGGCAGGGGTTGTCCCTTTTAATAGTCGAGCACATAATGGAGGCGATAATGCCCATATCCGACAACATCGTGGTCCTAAACGCCGGCAGAAAGATAACCGAAGGGGCGCCGCAGGATGTTGTCAACAATGAAGAGGTCATAAAAGCCTATTTGGGGGATAGATATCATGCTAAAAGTAAAAAATCTTAAGGTAGGATATGGAAACGTGCCGGTAATATTCGACCTCTCCTTTGAGGTAAGGCAGGGCGAGGTGGTGGCCATTGTGGGCTCCAACGGCGCCGGTAAGTCAACACTGCTTAAGACCATATCCGGTATACTAAGGCCCAGCGCCGGTGAGATTCTATTCTGCGACAAGCGTATTGACAACATACCTGCGTACCGGATCGTTGAAATGGGCATATCCCACGTGCCGGAGGGTCGGCAGGTCTTCGGAAAGATGAGCATAAAGGACAACCTGATGCTGGGCGCCTATGTGCTGCGTTCCGAAAGCGAGAAAGCCGCCCGGCTCAGGGAGGTATACGAGCTGTTTCCTATACTGCGGGACAGGGAGAACCAGAAGGCGGAAACCCTTTCAGGCGGCGAGCAGCAGATGCTGGCCATTGCCCGGGGGCTTATGTCAAATCCAAGGCTTTTGATGGTGGACGAAATGTCGCTGGGGCTGGCGCCCTTCCTGGTGGACCGGGTAATGGACACGCTTAAGGTTATAAGGAACAAGGTGACGGTGCTGCTGGTGGAGCAAAAGGTTCAGGAGGCGCTGGAGATAGCCGACCGCGGTTACGTGCTGCAGAACGGCCGGCTTGCGATGGAGGGCAGCGGGGCGGAACTGCTGGAGTCCGACATAGTAAAGAAAGCATACCTCGGCCTCTAGGAAGTAAGGGGACAGGGGACAGGGGACGGTTCTTTGTCCCTTTTTGGCAGGGATACGGTTTGCCGGGGAAGCGGGGCCATCATGTTCTTGCTTCTTTTTGAGAAGGATTATCTCCGGAATAATCCTTTTTTTCACTGCACATGGTATACTTATGGTAGAGTGTCCCGAGAGGAGGTGCTGTCCTTGTCTCTGCTGTTATGGTTTTTTATCATTTCACTAATAGTAATAATCATGCAACTGGCTGTAATCAATCAAAAGGCAGAAAAAATAGCCGGAATGATTGCAGGAAAAGAAAGAAGCGAGCTGGCAAACCTTATTAAACTAAGAGATGCGGGGATTTTGACGGAGGAAGAGTTCGAGCAAAAGAAAAGAGAGTATGAGAGCTGGATA
>JAXGPT010000049.1:0-1715 GCA_040766775.1 Bacillota bacterium
GATGCTTGGAGCAGTTAAGGCATTAAAGAGGATAGGCGGAAACAGGGAAGGGTTTACTCTGGTGGAACTTTTGGCTGTGCTTGCTATTTTGGCGGTAGTAGCGGCCATTGCTGTACCGAGGTTTACCGGGACCATTAAAGAGGCTAAAGTAAGGGCTGATAAATCGTCGGCATTGATAATCGCAAGGGCGGCCGAACAAAAGTGGATAGATGATGGACAAAATGAACAAGTAACTTATTATAAGAAAGACCTGGTGCCGGATTATCTTAGGGAGGTTAAATGGCAGGTATTGGATGCTGATGATTTTGAAGCGCAGGTAGATGAAAAAGGTAAATGCTTTTCAGTTATGTATCACGATGGGACATCTTCTTCAGGCACCAACCTATTAGAGGACTAGCAGTTTGCCGGGTAAGTTTTATTAAGCTTGCTTCTTACGGGTACGGTTTTTGAAAAAGGGAAGGAAGCCATGGAATACACTGTTTTTTTTGTACTGGGGCTTATGGTGGGCAGTTTTCTTAATGTATGCATACAAAGGATACCTGAGGGGCAGTCGGTGTTGTACCCGCCTTCTCGGTGTAGCGCATGCGGGAAGCGTATTGAGTGGCGATACTTGGTACCGGTGGCAAACTATATCTTCCTGAAAGGGAAGTGCCGGTACTGCGGCGATAGAATACCGCCGGTTTACCCCGTTGTTGAACTGACAACCGCAGCGCTGTATATTATTGCATTTTACCGGTTTAGGAACGGAATAATGTTTTTTAAAAGTATAGTGTTGATGCCGGTATTTCTGGTGACAGCCATTATAGACCTTGAGGAACAGATTATACCAGATAGCCTCGTAATATTCGGCCTGGTTTCAGGAACAGTCTTTGCCTTGGCTGGCGGCAGCCGTTCCCTTAGGGATGCACTGCTTGGTGCTGTTATAGGAGGGGGCATCCTTCTTGCTATTGCCCTGGTTTCCAAAGGGGGAATGGGATGGGGTGATGTAAAGCTGTCTGCGGTGATTGGCTTGTTTCTCGGATGGCAGTCGACGCTGCTTATGTTATACATATCCTTTATATCGGGCGGTGCTGTTAGCCTGCTGCTACTGCTTACAGGGAAAAAAGGAAGGAAGGACCCGGTACCCTTTGGCCCTTTTTTAAGCGGGTCTGCAGCTTTAGCGCTGCTGTTCGGTCAACGGCTGTTTTCATTTTAGCTGCCGCCGGCATGAGGGGGAGGTTTAATGAAGGCACACTAACGAAAAGGGTTTTACGATTTTGGAAGTACTGCTTGTATTGCTTATAATTTCCATAGCGTATGCAGTGGCGGTACCGGAAATTAACGCCGCTTTGGCCAAAGTTGAGGCGGATGCGGCCCTTAGGGAGTTGGTGACGGATATAAGGTATGCGCAGCAAATGTCAATATCAAGGGGCAGAGTCTACCGTATAAATTTTAATGTAAGCTTGCAGCTGTACAGGATAAGTTATGCCCAGCAACAAGCCCCGGCAATAGTAAAACAGGTATATTTCCCTGAAGGATTGACTCTTGTCGGGACAAACTTCGACCATCATACGCTCGGGTTTAATGCCATGGGCGCGCCATTGGTAGCCGGAACCATAGAGCTAAAGGATAAAAGAGGCAGGCCGATAAGAATAACCGTGCTGCCTGCTACCGGGCGGGTCAGGGTGTACAGGTGAGGTGGGTATTTATTGAGAGCAAAGGGTAGGAAACAAGCG
>JAXGPT010000005.1:0-89382 GCA_040766775.1 Bacillota bacterium
CCGTGGTCGGTAATGGCAAGTTCCTTAAGCCCCTTTTTCCTGGCCTCCAGAACGTTTTCCTCAATGGTGCCCTTGCCGTGGCTGTAAAGTGTATGGGTATGATAATCGGCGAGTATATTCAAATGCATTCTCCTCTCGGGTTATATACTTCAACTTAAGGTTCGCCTATTACTTTAACTTCAGGTTGAAGTTCCACGCCGAATTTTTCCTTCACCTGTTTCTTTATATGGTTGATTAAGGCAACAACATCGCCGGCAGTCGCATTTCCCGCATTGACTATAAACCCGCAGTGCTTTTCGGAAACCATCGCGCCGCCTATCCTTGCCCCTTTAAGGCCTGCATCCTCAATCAGCTTTCCGGCATAGTATCCCTCCGGCCTTTTAAAGGTACTACCGGCACTGGGCAGGTCTAAGGGCTGTTTTTCCTTCCTCAGCCTTGTATACTCATTAACCTTCGCTTCTATGGCCTCCCTGTTCCCCCTGCGCAGCCTCAGACCGCAGTCCAGCACTACCAGGCCTTCCCTTTGAATTATACTTGTCCTGTACCCCAATTCCAACTGCTGTTTTGTATATGTACTTATGTCTCCATCGGGGTTCATCACCCGGGCCCATTCCAGCGAGTCCTTTATCTCCCCGCCATAAGCACCGGCATTCATTGCAACGGCACCCCCCAGGGTGCCCGGTATGCCGCTGGCATATTCCAGGCCTTCAAGGCCCGCTTCGGTAACCAGCTTGGACAGCGTAGAAAGCAGTATTCCCGACTGCCCGTAAACCCATTCCCCTTCCACTCTACAGTCTTTCATGTTAGCTGCCGTCTTTATTATTACGCCCCTGTAACCTCCGTCCAGCACCAGTAGATTGGTTCCGTTACCCATTATGTAATAGGGGCAGTTGTTTTTCCTGCATATCTCCACCGCGGCAACTATTTGCCGGGCACTGTCCGGTAAAACCATAATGTCGGCAGGCCCTCCTATGCGGAAAGAAGTATGCTCTTTCATGGGCTCGCCAAGCCTTATATATTGATGCGGTATCTGTTCCTTCAACTGATGATGTATTAGTCCAATGTCCATTATCCCACTCCCAGGAAATTCCCATTAATCAGTAACTATTCTATAGTATTTTATCCTATTTTACAACCGGTATGCCGGCATCCGTGCTTAACAGGTCAATTTCCCGCTGTGCCTCTTCCAAAGCTTCGGCCGGCTGCTGCTGCCCAAGCACCACCCGGCGTATACAGCCGTTCAGTATGTCCTCCACAAGATACCAGTTTTCCAGCTTTGGGATAACCATTATACTCTCCCATTCCTGTACTTCATTCCAGCTGTGCCGGGTCACCCTTAAGCACCGGCAATAGCCCGGCCTTTGCGGCCTTTTCCCCTTTGAGGCTGCCGGCAATATATAATATAAACTCTATGCACATTTTTTCTTTGCCGGGTTCTGCTGTTTGAACACCCCGTAAGCTGCCACATCCCCTACCGTTATAGAGGTCCCCGGAGCCCCGCCGGGTATAGGCGGTGCCGCATTCAAAGCCCCTGCCCTCGCTTTGTAGTTTTCTCATTTCATCAACAGCCCACGGTCCTTCGGGATAAACCGCCACTTTTGTCCACCGCAAAGTCTTTCCATGCCCTAGCCTGGGTACACAGCGCCAGGTCGTCCTTTACAACCCCGTACTCATGTACCAGCCGGTACAGTTTTTCCATGCCGGACACCGCTTCGGTTGTGTTTACGGTATACCTTCCGGTTACCGGGTCATAGATTCTCCATCCGTCCGAAAACAGAATGCCCCAAAGGTTATAGTACCCATTGGATATGTATGTTCCCAGCCCGTACTGCTCCGGTTTTCCGTCCCCGTCCCGGTCAAGGGTAAGCCGTTGAAGGGCTGACACAAACTCATCGTAGGTCCAACGGCCGTTCTCCGGCGGCTTGACCCCGGCCTCCTCGAATGCATCCAGGTTCAGCAGCATGCTGGGAGCGGCACAGTATACCGGTATCCCCCATATCTCCCCGTTATGGCTCACCGCTGCCAGAACGTGGTCCCGGTATTGAATTACCTGGTTTGGTGCGATGAATTGGCCCAGCGGCTCCAGTACCCCCCTGGCGGCGTAACCCAAATTGTCCCCCACCGGCGCAATATCCGGGCATGTACCATGGTCCACAGCCAGGTCAAGCTGTTTTCTTCCCTCGCCCCAGGTCAGCGGATAAAGCTCGATAAACACGCCGGGATGCATCCTTTCGAACTCCCTGATTCTTTCCTCATCCAGCCGAATCTGCTTCCGTCAGCAAGGAAGGGCCGGGGATAGTCCCACAGCGATAACTCCTCCCACTCCTTTTTCTACAGTTCTGGCCTTATCAGGTTGAGCCCGGCCCTGTTTTGGACCATTCTCCACCCAAAATCATGAACAAAGCAATGCCAATACATAAAAAAGAGCAAAAGGCTCTTGCATTCTCATTATAGTACTACCTCCAAACCCCTTTCACTCTTTATATATATTACCGTTTAATTCCATATATACTGCACTGCATTAATTTCCATCCGGCATAATAATCCAGGCTATAATATAGGCGAGTATGCCTGACCCCCCGGCAAAGGTAAATAAAATCCAGCCCAGCCTGACCAGCGTTGAATCTATACCAAAGTATTCCGCGACCCCTCCGCATACACCGGCAATCTTTTTATCGGTTTGCGACCTGCAAAGCCTTTTGTCCACCAAACGTACCCCCTTTTCCAATTACTTTTTCCAAGTTAAGGCTCGGCACTTAGCCCCTATCCCTGTTATCCGCAGCAAGTAAACCGCAGACTTTGCTCCGGAACTACAAAGGTGATTTTTCTGATTTATTGAAAAATTCATAGACCCTTTGGGCGGCAGCCCTGTTCATACCTTCCACCTCAGCAAGCTGCTCCATATTGGCCTCCTTTATTTTATTAATATCCCCGAAGTGCTGCAGCAGGGCCTTCCTTCTTTTCCGGCCTATCCCCTTGATTCCATCCAGCGCAGACCGTACTTGGGCGCTGCTGCGCAGGCTCCTGTGATAGCTTACGGCAAACCGGTGGGCCTCATCCTGGATTGATGCAACCAGGCGATAAGCCCTTTTGTACCCCTCCAAGGGTATTTCTCTGCCGTTTCTAATTATTCCCCTGGTTCGATGGCGGTCGTCCTTTACCATTCCGCATACCGTGAGATTAAGCCCCAACTCCCTTAGGGCCTGTTCCACCGACGAAACCTGGCCCCGGCCTCCGTCTACCAGCACCAACTGCGGCAGTTCCACGTCGTCATTACCGATGCATTTTTTGTACCTTCGTTCCACCATTTCCCTCATGCTTCGGTAATCGTCCGGTCCAAAGCCCTCCTTCAACTTATACCTCCTGTAGTCGTTTTTCTTGGGACGGCCCTCCTCAAACACCACCATTGAGCCCACCTGCTGTACCCCCTGTATATTGGAAATATCAAAGGCTTCAATCCTAAAAGGAAACTCATCAAGGGTCAGGGCATTGTACAGTTCTTCCAACGCGCCGTAGGCCTCTTCCCTTTCCCTTTTCATCTTTTCGCTGAAATGGTCCAAAAGCTGTACGGCATTCTCCTTGGCCATCTCCACAATCTGTTTTTTATCGCCCCTTTGTGGAACCTTCAAGTCCACCGCACCACCCTTTTTGTCCCTAAGCCACTGGCGGATTATATCCTTCTCGTCAATATCGCATCCCAGCAATATCTCCTTCGGAATAAAGGCGGTGGCGGAATAAAACCTTTTGACGAATTCGGTCATAAGCCGTAGGTCGGATACTCCTTCAATATCCTCAAGAAAATAATGTTCCCTTTCCAGCAGTTTTCCGTCCCTTATGAAAAACACCTGCATGCATGCGCTGTTCCCGCTACGGGCAAAGGCCAGCACGTCCTGGTCAGTCCTGCTGGTGGTTACAACTATCTGCTTTTCCGCCATGGCTTTAAAGGCCTCTATCTGGTCCCTAATCCTGGCGGCCTTTTCAAAGTCCAGGCCCCTGGATGCCTGCTCCATTTCTTTTTCAAGCATCGATATCAATTCCCCCAGTCTATGGGAAAGGAACAGGCATATCTGCCTAATAATGCCCCTGTATTCCTCCCTGCTTACGCCGCCCTGGCAGGGAGCCATGCACCGTCCGATGTGGTAATTGAGGCACGCTCGGTCCCCATTGCGGGAGCCAATCTTTTTACTGCACGACCTGACCCTGAAAAGCCTGTTAATCGCATCTATGGTCTGTTTCACGTAATGGCTGCTCCTATAGGGGCCGAAATAGCTGGACCCGTCCCTTTTCATTTTCCTGGCCAGCGTAAGCCTTGGATAATCCTCCTCCATGGTGACCCTAATATAGGGAAAATTTTTATCGTCCTTCAGCAGTATATTGTACCGCGGCCTGTGTTTTTTGATTAGGCTGCACTCCAGTATAAGGGCTTCCAGTTCGGTTTCGGTAACAATATATTCAATGTTTGCGATTTGGCTCACCAGTACCTGGGTTTTGACATCCAGGTTATCTTTATTCCGGAAATACTGCTTAATCCTTTTTTTAAGGTTCTTGGCCTTGCCTATATATATTATCCGGTCCCTGTCATCCTTCATGATGTAAACCCCGGGCCGGTCAGGGAACTCGCCGGGAATAACGTTCTTATCTCTGTCCACAGCCATCACCTCTGCCGATACGTACTTATTGTATTGCTTCTTCCCCTATTGTATTATAATATATAAGTGTTTTTATATCGAGTTTGTGTACCAGGTCAATA
Organism: Bacillota bacterium; assembly: GCA_040766775.1. Taxonomy (GTDB): domain Bacteria; phylum Bacillota; class Clostridia; order Ch29; family Ch29; genus JAAYEV01. Next base: position 4,751 of record JAXGPT010000005.1, read on the forward strand.
CTTTTTTTATGCAGGAGGAAAAAAGATGAGATTTACCACAAAACAGCTGGTGTTTATGGCTTTGCTGATTTCCGTCAGCGTTATACTTTCGAGGATTGCAAGCCTTCGATTAGCCTTTGCGGGCGTGGAGGGCATAAGAATCGGCTTTGGGGATTTGCCGATAATCCTTGCCGGGATGACTTTTGGCCCCCTTTCCGGGGGTATAGTGGGGGCCTTAAGCGATGTGACCGGATATTTTATTAACCCCATGGGGGCCTATATGCCCCATTTCACGCTGGTTAAAGCCCTAAGCGGCATAATACCCGGCATTATGGTGATTTTGAACGAAAGGGGATGCAGGAGTCTTCTGTACATCGGCTGGATAGTATTCGTGACCCAGCTTACCACCTCCACCCTTTTAACCCCCTATTTCCTTCAGGTAATTTTTGGCATACCCATGGGCCTTGCCGCACTGCCAAGGATTTTAGCGTTGGTGTTCTACACGCTTACTTTTCCCATAATAATTCATACCCTTTTGGTCCGGCTGGGACTGATGGACTACTGCAGGGGCACCTCTCCTACCAAATAGGAAAACAATTAGCAGTTTATTCGCTGCGCCTTCAATATCCCTTCCGTGTACTGCTTCTTATTTCCGGCAGCAAGGTCAGGGGAATTATCATTCAAAACCTTTTAACACCTTTCTAAGGAATTGGCCGGTATAAGAGCGCTCCAACCGGGCCACCTCCTCGGGGGTACCGGCAGCGATAATGGTTCCTCCCCGGCCCCCTCCCTCGGGACCCAGGTCAATGATATAGTCCGCCGTTTTTATTACATCAAGGTTGTGCTCGATAACCACTATGGTATTGCCCCCGTCCGCCAACCGGGACAGCACCCCAATAAGCTTTCGCACGTCCTCGAAATGCAGCCCGGTGGTGGGCTCGTCCAGGATGTACATGGTTTTGCCGGTACTTCTTCTGCTGAGCTCTGTGGCCAGCTTCACCCTCTGGGCCTCGCCGCCCGACAACTGGGTTGATGGCTGACCCAGCCGGATATAGCCCAGCCCTGCGTCGTACATGGTCTGGAGCTTTCTTTAAGGGGCGGTATGTTCTGGAAAAACTCGAGGGCTTCCTCCACCGTCATATCCAGCACATCGGCTATGGTCTTGCCCTTGTACTTTACCTGCAGCGTCTCCCGGTTGTACCTTTTGCCCTTGCACACTTCACAGGGCACATATACATCCGGCAAAAAGTGCATCTCTATCTTTATTATCCCGTCCCCGCGACAGGCTTCGCACCTGCCGCCCTTTACGTTAAAACTGAACCTGCCCTTTTTATAGCCCCTCATCTTGGACTCCTGGGTGGAAGCGAACAGGTCCCGTATATGGTCAAACACCCCGGTATAGGTAGCAGGGTTGGACCGGGGGGTCCTGCCTATCGGCGACTGGTCGATGTCAATTATTTTGTCTATGTTTTCTATGCCCTCAATTCCATCGTGTCTCCCGGGCTTTGCCTTGGTGTTGTACAGTTTATGGGCAATGCCCTTGTAAAGTATCTCGTTTACCAGCGTGCTTTTGCCGGAGCCGGATACGCCGGTAACGCATACAAAACCCCAGCGGAAAGTCCACGTCCAGGTTTTTTAAATTGTTCTCTGCAGCTCCCCTTATCACAACATGTTTGCCGTTGGGCTTCCTGCGCGCTTGGGGTACCGGAATTTCCCTGTCCCTTCTAAGGTACTGGCCGGTTATTGAATCCTTGCAGGCCAGGATATCATCCAGGGTCCTCCGCCACTGCCGTTGCCGTGGATGCCGGCCCCCGGACCTATGTCAACTATATGGTCCGCCGATCGGATGGTTTCCTCGTCATGTTCCACCACAATAAGGGTGTTGCCGAGGTCGGTGAGCTTTCTCAGGGCTTCAATGAGCCTGCGGTTGTCCCGCTGGTGCAGCCCTATGCTGGGCTCGTCCAGGATATACAAAACCCCCACCAGGCTGGACCCTATCTGCGTGGCAAGCCTTATTCTCTGGGCTTCCCTCCCGACAGCGTGCCTGCAGCCCTTGAAAGGTCAGGGTAATCAAGGCCCCATTGACTGAAAGCCAAGCCGCTCCTTTATCTCCTTCAAAACCTGGTGGGCTATTACCTGCCTGTTTCCCTCCAGTTCAAGTTGGTTGAAAAAGTCCAGGGCCTCCGCCACCGACATGTTTGTTATCTGGGCAATGTTCCTGCCCCCCACCTTTACCGCCAGCGCCTCGGCCTTAAGCCGGGTACCATGGCATGTCGGGCAGGTCACCGTGCTCATGAATCCCTCGATATAATTTTTTATATAATCCGACTGGGTCTCGCTGTACCGTCTGCGGAGATTGTTCACGACACCCTCTATGGGGGTACTGTAAACCCTTTCGCCGTACTTGCCGGTGTGCCTGACCCTAAACCTCTGGCCTCCCGAACCGAACAGTATAATATCCAGCGTTTTTTGGTCCACTTCCCGGAAGGGAGTATCCTTGCTGTAGCCGAAATGCTCCAGCACCGCCAGGGCCATATTGTAGTACCAGCTGTCCTCGGAGCCCGATATGGCGGCAATGGCGCCCTCCCGAAGGCTTTTGCCCGGGTCCGGTATAACCAGGGCGGGGTCCACTCTCATAAACTCTCCCAACCCGTTACAGTTGGGACAGGCACCGTAGGGGCTGTTAAAGGAAAAGAACCTCGGGCTTAATTCTTCCATGCTGAAGCCGCATTCAATACAGGCATAATTCTGGCTGAACACCATTTCCCTGTCCCCCAGCACATCCACTGTAAGGATGCCCTTGGACATCTTGAGGCAGGTCTCCATGGAGTCCGCCAGCCGTTTTTCTATGCCCTCCCTGACCACCAGGCGGTCCACCACCACTTCCAGCGTATGCTTTTTGTTCTTTTCCAGTTTTATCTCTTCCCCCAACTCCATGGTATCGCCGTCCACCCTGACCCTGACAAAGCCCGCTTTCCTTATTTCTTCAAGGACCTTTTTGTATTCCCCTTTCCGGCCCCGCACTATGGGCGCCAGGAGCTGAATCCTGGTTCCCTCCTCAAGGGCCATAACGCTGTCCACCATCTGCTCCACCGTTTGCTGGGCTATCTCGGTGCCGCACTGGGGACAGTACGGCGTCCCCACCCTGGCAAACAAAAGCCGCAGGTAGTCGTAAACCTCGGTAACGGTTCCCACCGTGGACCGCGGGTTCTTGCTGGTGGTTTTCTGGTCAATGGATATGGCCGGTGACAGGCCCTCTATATAGTCGACGTCCGGCTTGTCCATCTGCCCAAGGAACTGCCGGGCGTAAGAGGACAGCGATTCCACGTACCTTCTTTGCCCCTCGGCGTATATGGTGTCAAAGGCCAGCGAGGACTTTCCCGATCCGCTCAGTCCCGTTATAACTATAAACTTATCCCTTGGAAGCTGTATATCTATACCCTTTAAATTGTGCTGCCTTGCTCCCTTAATGATTATTTTATCCTTTGCCATGGTTTCACTCCCACTGTCTACGCCTTATGAGACCTTTTCTTTATTCCAAATATCCTGTCCCTCAGGGCGGCAGCCCGTTCAAAGTCCAGCCTTGCGGCCGCCTCCCGCATTTCTTTCTCCAGTTTCTTCAAAATCTCATCTATGTTCCCGGGGTCCTCTAAAACGTCCTCCAGAACGCTGTAGGATACCTCCTCCTCGGCCACCTTTGTTGCCTCTATAACATCCGCCACCGCTTTTCTTATGGTCTGCGGCGTAATGCCGTGTTCCCGGTTAAAGGCAAGCTGGATTTTTCGCCTGCGCTCGGTTTCGTCTATGGCCCTTTTCATGGAACCGGTCACGTTATCGGCATACATGATTACTTTGCCGTCCACGTTCCGGGCGGCCCTTCCTATGGTTTGTATAAGGGAGGTCTCGGACCTCAAAAAACCCTCCTTGTCGGCATCCAGTATCGCAACGAGGGATACCTCCGGCAGGTCAAGGCCCTCCCGCAGAAGGTTTATTCCCACCAGCACGTCAAAGGCGCCCAGCCTCAGGTCCCTTATTATTTCCATTCTCTCCAGCGTATCTATATCCGAATGCAGGTAACGAACCCTTATCCCAATATCCTTAAGGTATGACGTAAGGTCCTCCGCCATTTTCTTGGTAAGGGTGGTAACCAGCACCCTCTGGTTTTTTTCAACCCTTTGGTTAATCTCCCCCACCAAATGGTCAATCTGCCCTTCCACCGGTCTCAGCTCTATTTGCGGGTCCACAAGGCCGGTGGGCCGTATTATCTGCTCCACGATCTGGCTGCTGTTGGCCCTCTCATAGGGCCCCGGCGTGGCACTTATGAACACCGCCTGGTTAACCAGGCCTTCAAACTCTTCAAAGGTAAGGGGCCTGTTGTCAAGGGCGGAGGGCAGCCTAAAACCGTACTCCACCAATGTCTCTTTCCGTGACCGGTCCCCGTTGTACATGGCCCCGAGCTGCGGTACCGTTACGTGGGATTCGTCGATTATGACAAGAAAGTCCCTGGGGAAATAGTCAATCAGCGTATAGGGCCTGCTGCCCGGCGCCCTTCCGCTTAAGTGCCGTGAATAGTTTTCTATCCCCGAACAGTAACCCATTTCAGCCAGCATTTCCAGGTCGTACCGGATCCGCTGTTCCAGCCTCTGGGCCTCCAGCAGCTTGTCCTGGGACCTCAGCTCTTTAAGCCTTTCTTCCAGCTCCTCGGATATGGTCTGAACCGCCCTTTTAAGTTTATCACCGGAAGTAGCATAATGGGAAGCGGGGAAAACCGACAGGTGGCTCCTGTAGCCCAAAATCTCACCGGTAACGCTGTCAATCTCGGTAATCCTTTCTATCTCGTCCCCGAAAAACTCCACCCTCATGGCCCTGTTGGAGGCCTCTGCAGGGAAAATTTCCAGTACATCCCCCCGCACCCTGAAGGTACCCCGGGTAAAGTTTATGTCATTTCTCTCATAATGGATTTCCACCAGTTTCTTAATCACGTGGTCCCGGTCCTTAATCATGCCGGGACGCAGCGAAATCATCAACTGGCTGTAGTCCTCCGGGTCCCCCAAACCATAGATACAGGACACGCTGGCCACAATAATGACATCCCGCCGCTCGAAAAGGGCGGCGGTGGCCGAGTGCCGCAGCTTATCAATTTCGTCGTTTATTGACGAATCCTTTTCGATGTATGTATCGCTTTGGGGCACGTAAGCCTCCGGCTGGTAATAGTCATAATAGGACACAAAGTATTCCACCGCGTTGTCCGGAAAAAAACCCTTGAACTCGGTACACAGCTGTGCCGCCAGGGTTTTATTGTGGGCAATAACCAGCGTGGGCCTTTGCACCCTTTCTATTACATTTGCCATGGTATAGGTTTTGCCGGTACCGGTTGCGCCAGGAGGGTCTGGAACCTGTAACCCCTTTGTATCCCGGATACCAGTTTGTCATCGCCTGCGGCTGGTCCCCCGCCGGTTTATATTCCGAAACAAGCCTCAAATTTCTGCAACACCTTCACCTTCCCATTCGGAACGTTTGTTCGACTTTGAATATTATATTACTAAATATCCCTAAGGTCAATATCCTTCCAACACCTTGCCAAAAACCTCCACGCCAGCAGCGCAGTCTCGACTACAAACTGTATCAGCGTTGCAACCCAGACATAGGTCACTTCCAGCCGCCAAACATACACCACCATGTATATAAGGGGCAGCCTTACAAGCCAGTTGCTGGCGGCAACCGCCGCAAAGGGGCCCCGGGTATTCCCTGCCCCCCTTAAGGATGCGGCCAGTATCATGCTGAGGGCTATAAAGGGCTGTTCAAAGGCGCCAATCCTTATGCACCTGGCCGCCAGCGACATTACGTCGGGCAGGTCTGTAAACATGGCTATTATGAGCGTGGGAAAGAAAAAAAACACAAGGCCTATGACTGTCATAAACAGCGTACCCATTAAAATGGCCCTTAAGGCGCTTTCCTCCGCCTCTTCCTTTTTGACGGCGCCCAAATTCTGGCCCACCAGTGTGGAAGCCGCGACGGCAAAGCCGTATCCCGGCATAAAGGATATGCTCTCCGCCGCCACCGCTATTGAATTGGCCGCAAAGGATACCGCTCCCATGCCGGAGATCCACAGCGAGGACACGACCCTGCCGCTGCTGTTCATAAACTCCTCCAATGAAGCGGGAATGCTGGTACCTCATTATCCTTTTTACAAAGTCCTTGTCCAGCCGGAACATAAGCGCGGGCTTTACCCGGATGCCTTGCCGGCCGGCCAGTAAAAGACTGATGATAATTATCGAGCCGATTACCTGCGCCGCAGCGGTGGCGGTGGCGGCGCCCACCACCTCCAACCTCGGAAGTCCAAATTTTCCAAAGATAAGAGCGTAATCCCCCACCACGTTAATGGCATTGGCGATACCGGCTATAACCATGGGTGTCCTGGTGTTTCCGGCACCCTCATAATATAGCTGCCAACATTCATGGGAATCATGAATGCAACGGCTGCCGAGGTTATCCTCATGTAGGATACCGCGTATCCCAATACCAGCGGGTCCCTGACAAACACTTGCAGCAGCGGCTTTGATAAGAGTCCTGTACCTGCCCTCGCAACCAGCAGCCCTATAATAAAACCCAGGCCCAGCCCCCGGGAAGCCGCCCTTTGGACATCCTCCCCCTGCCCCGCCCCGGTAAATCTTGCCACCATCACCATAGTACCAATGCCTATGCCTGAAAATACAGCGGTTATTGTAAAAACTATCTGCCCGCCCAGCCCGACGGCGTTAAGGGCCTCGGCGCTCAGCCTGCCCACCATGGCAGTGTCAAAAACCCAGACAAACATGTGTAGCGCCATTTCCATTATAACCGGCAAGGCAAGCATAAGAATTTTTCTGTTTAAACCCGTGCTGTTTTTCAAGTATTTCATCCCCGGTTCTCCGTTCTCTATTATATCAGTCACCGTCAACGCCAGCACTACACCATTCGCCGGTACAGTAAAGCTTGTCCCATTTCACGCCAACCGGTACCGCCGCCGTTACTTTATAAAAAAACTATAGGGTAAACAGTCCGTTTGCCCTATAGCGGCCATTCTCCTGCAATTAGGCAGCCATGCACGCTAGCCCTGTTCCTCCTGCTACGCAGCTTTCTAATAAGCCTTTTTAAGGGGCTTGATATTTCCACCGCTGTGGTCACCGCGCTGCCGTTCCTTGGTACCACGATCACATCCAGCCTGTTAACCCCGTGGGGTACTGTGAAAACTCGCAGGTTCCGGACCGACCGTCAAGATTTGTCCTGTCCACCCAAATAAAGGTGGGGTACTGCTCCAGTACCACCGAGAGGTCCTCCTCCCTTTCCACCCTCCTACCGTTGATACCGGTTATTATATCCCCCGCCGTTATTCCCATCTTATCGGCAACGCCTCCCTCAAACACGTCCAGTATGCGAACGCCGCTGGCCGGGGGCACAAACAGCGGCACACCCTTTTTTTGATTCCGCCGCCCGGTTATTATAATCAGTTCATGGAAGAGCGGGCCGAATATGGCGGCCAGCCACTGTAACGGCTTGTGATAGGACGACAGGACCGCCAACCCTAAAAGGGCTATGCTGTATGCGAAGAGGTTTACCGCCGATTGGCGGCTTTTCCTGGCCGGGGTATCGGTTATTGCTATGTCACTGTAGCCCAGGGCGGCAACCACCGGCAGCATCAGGAACATGACATCTTCCATATCCCCGGTTATGCCCATGGGCTTTAACAGGGCCACCAGTCGGGCATGGGGATGGAACCTCGCGGGGAATCTGCCCTATTATCGCCGTCATAATTATTATGGGTATGGGCCAGAACCTGACAAGGTTAAAGGCTCCCACCACCCCATGGGTTTTATCCTCCAGGAATACGGGTATGCTGTGCCTGTACCCGTTAAGGAATATAAGTACGCTTTCCACCAGGTGAAGTATGGCCACTATTGCCATCAGCGCGGGAACGTCTATTCTGGGAAAACCTAAGGCCAGGCTTGCCAGGGCCAGCAGCCCTCCGGCATAGGAAAAGCACATGTACCTGGGGTTTATCAGCATTAGGGCTATGGCAATCATCCATACATAGAGAATTCCCGTATTGTCAAGGGTTACCCCCACCGCCACCATAACGATGCTGCCCACCAGGCCGCCGGCCAACCCGGCGGCAATGGACCCTGCCATCCTTTCCCAAACAGTGTACCTTATTCTTCCCAGCATACGCTCTTCCAGCATGCAGCTCTTTTTGTACTGGTTATAAACCAGCACCAATACAACCCAAAACAGCGGGTTAATAAAAACGGTCAATATGGATTGAAAAACCATAACAGCCAAGTCAAATATAGGAAGCATTAATACCCCTCCATGCACTGCTCAGCAGCCGACCACTAATCACTCATCGCTGTCCATCTCGTTTTTTACCAGTTCCACAGCTTTTGCCAGTTGGGGGTCCTTTCCCTGTTTATATTCACCAATAACCGCATCCTCCGGCAGTTCCACCACGTAATCCGGCTGTATGCCCTTACCCTGGATACTCCTGCCCTTGGGTGTGTAATACTGGGCGGTGGTCATCTTGATGGCCGAACCGTCATTCATCCTCTGAACGGTCTGTACCAAGGCCTTGCCGAAGGTTGTGGTGCCTACCAAAACGCCGGTTCCCGAATCCTGTATCGCACCCGCCAGTATCTCGGAGGCACTGGCGCTGCCTTCATCCACCAGCACTACCAGGGGCAGTCCCAGCTTCTCTTTGTCTGAAAACTCTTCAACCCTCTTTCCCTGCCGGTTTTCGGTATATACTATAAGCCCCTCGCCCATTAGCGCATCGGCAATCTTTACTACTTCATCCATAATCCCACCCGGGTTGCCCCTCAAATCCAGTATAAGTCCCCGGATGCCCTTTTCCTGGAGCTTCTTGATCTCCACGTTAAAGTCGTCCTCGGTTTTCTCGTCGAAGGAGATTATCCGTACGTATCCTATACTGTTTTCAAGGATATCGGATTTTACCGTAGCAACCCTTATCTCCTCCCGGACAATTTTCACATCGAAGGGTTCGGGAAGCCCCTCCCTGAGTATGGTAAGGACCACCTCGGTCCCTTCCGGCCCTTTCATCATGGCTACCGCCTGGTCCAGTTGGTCCGCGGAAACCTCCTTGCCGTCCACTTTTATTATCCTGTCGGCGGTTTTTAAACCTGCCCGGTCGCCGGGGGTACCCTCTATCGGCGCGACCACCTGTATGTACCCGTCTTCCCCTCCTACCACCACGATCCCCACGCCTTCATAGATGCCGCTTGTCTGGACCATAAAATTTTCATAATCCAGCTTGCTCATGTAAACGGAATAGGGGTCTTCCAGGGCTTCCATCATACCCCGTATGGCTCCCTCTTCCAGCACCCCGGGATCGATTTCCTTATAATAATAGGTGGTAAGGTACTGCCTTATGCTGATAAATTTTTTCAGTTCCCTGATTACCTCGTAATCCCTTGCAGATAAAATCACGCTTCCCCGGGAAGCGGTATGGATATAAAATTCATTACGCACAGGGTAATCATTATGGCAGCCACCAAAAAAGCAACGGTTCCCAGCAGCGATTTCAAGTTAAATTTCATTGTGGATTCCCCCCGTCGGTTTCTACATATAAACAATATACGCAATTGTTGCCGTTAATATTAACACGTATAGATTATATCATCAGATTATTCCCATTTCAAAGGAATACGCCGTCTCCATGCCTTTTCGGCAAGAGATTCACCCAAAGAAAAAACCGGTTGCCCGGTTTTTAGACGTTAAGGAATCTCCTAAGGGATATGGCGCTTCCCGTCACCCCTATTATTATGCCGACCGCCAGCAGTATAAAAGACGTACGGTAAAGGGTCTCGGCAAAGGGAGCGAAATATCCAGACAGCATTACAAAAACACCCTCGAAACTGCTGTTCATGGTAACAAAGAAGTAATTATACACCAGCGCCACAAGCCCGGAGGCCAGCGCCGCGCCTATAATACCCAGCAAAAGCCCCTCAATTATATAGGGCAGCCTTATAAAACCGTCGGTGGCGCCTATATACTTCATTATGCTGATTTCTCTCCTGCGGGCCACCACCGTCAGCTTGATGGTATTGGAAATTATGAATATGGAAATAAAAGCCAGGATACAAATTAGCACCGTGCCCACCACCCTTATCAGGTGGGTGGAATTAAGCAGCCTTTCCACGACGTCCTTTCCATACTGGACTTCCTCAACCCCTTCAAAGACGGCTATCTCATCCGCAATAGCGCCGATGGTGTTTGGGTCATCCACCCTGACTATATACGAGCTGGGGAAGGGGTTGTTCTCTCCTTCCAGCCCCTCGAGCAGGCTGCTGTTATCGCCCAGCTGCTCCTTGTATTTTTCAAGGGCGGTTTCCTTTGTCTCGAATTCAACTTCCTTAACGCCCTCTATTTGTTCTATCTTAGCGCCTATGGTTTCCACCCGGGCGGCATCCAGGTCTTCCAAAAGGAAAGCCTTAATCTCCACGCTTGATTCTATATAGGCAGTAATACTGTTTATGTTTATTATGGTCAGCAGCGACAGGCCAAGCACCAGCAGAACCGCCGTAACGGAACCCACCGCAACAAGGCTCATTATCCTGTTCCGCCACAGCCCTGAAATGCCCTGCCTAAACTGCAGACCCAGCGTCCTAATCTTCAATGCAGTACCCTCCCCTCTCCTGGTCCCTTACAATTCTTCCCCTTTCGAGGGTCACTACCCTCTGCCGCATATAGTTCACGATATCCCGGGCATGGGTAGCCATAATAACCGTCGTACCCCTTTGGTTTATTTCCTTAAGCAGTTTCATTATCTCCCAGGCAGTGTCCGGGTCCAGGTTGCCGGTAGGCTCATCGGCAATAAGCAGCGATGGGTTGTTCACAATAGCCCTTGCCAGGGATGCCCTCTGCTGTTCCCCCCCCGACAGTTGGCCGGGGAACACGTTCGCCTTGTCTCCAAGACCCACAACCGACAAAACCCTTGGTACCTGCCTTGCAATCTCCCGCCTGGAAGCCTCCACTACATGCATTGCAAAGGCTATGTTTTCCGCCACAGTTTTGTCCGGAAGCAGCCTGAAGTCCTGGAACACCACGCCCAACTTTCTCCTGTAATAGGGTATTTGGCGCCTTTTCAGTGAATTTATTACCACCCCATCTACACTAATGGAGCCGGAAGTGGGGCTTTCTTCCTTTAGAAGCATTTTTACCAGTGTTGTCTTTCCCGCACCGCTGGACCCCACAAAAAAAACGAATTCGCCCTTATGTATTTCAATATTTATCCCGTCCAGGGCCACTGTACCATTGGGATATATTTTTGATACATTATTTATGGATATCAACTGCAATCACTCCTATCCCCCTGTCATTTCGACAAACAAACTTCTAATCCTGCAAATAAGGCCAAAACCCCTAATAAAAGTATAATGGTTTTTGCCGGCCCTTTAAAGGAGAAATTATATCCATAATCCTGTTTTTGTTGTAAAATAGGCTGGAAGGGGGCTGATGATTAAATGAAACAAAAACTGAGGGAGAAAACACTAAGTCTAAGGCGGCAGATTCCGCCGCCACTGCGAAGGGAACACAGTCAGCTTATTCAAAAGAAGTTATTGGAATTGGAGGTCTTTATCCGTTCAGTAAATGTCATGGCCTATGTGGCATTCAGGAACGAAGTGGAAACAATGCCTATAATACGCCACTGCCTTTCGGAAGACAAAAGGGTTATTGTTCCGGTGTCGGTGCCGAAAACCAGGGAACTGCTGCTTTCGGAGCTTAAGGACCCGGAAAGGGAGCTTATACCGGGGACCTTCGGCGTACCGGAACCCGCCCCTGAGTATATACGGCCCTTCCCCTCCGAAGACCTGGACCTCATACTGGTCCCCGGGGTGGCCTTTGACGAAAAGGGTTTCAGGCTTGGCTACGGAGCCGGGTATTACGACAGGTTTTTTGAAAGATTAACCCGCAGGGTGCCCAGCATAGGCCTTGCCTTTGAACTGCAGATAATAGACAGGGTGCCCGCCGACCCCACCGACCAACCGGTAGATTACATCATAACCGAAAAAAGGCTGATAGACTGCAGGCAGAGGGACACGTAGACAAGAATAGACAAGGGGACGGTTTTTATAATTAAGGAAACCGTCCCCGTATATTTCGTGGCTGGCTTTATTCGGTTTCTGTTTCATTAACGGCTTTTCTGAAAGCCTCGAGTTTTTGCTGTGCCCTGTGGTAAAGGGTTCCCTCGGGGTAGCCGCCGTCTTCACCCATGGTACCGGCGGGCATACCGGTAAGTATTTCGATACCCTCCTCTATGGTCCTCACCGGGTATATGTGGAACTTACCCTCGGCCACCGCCTGTATCACTTCATCGTCCAGCATAAGGTTATCCACGTTCTGGTGAGGTATCATAACCCCCTGGTCCCCGGTCAGTCCCTTCTCCCTGCATACCCTGAAGAAACCTTCTATCTTCTGGTTTACTCCTCCTATGGGTTGTATTTCGCCCCTTTGGTTCACCGAGCCGGTCACCGCTATGCCCTGTTTTATCGGCACGTCCGCAAGGGCGGAAAGTATAGCGTATAATTCGGTGCTGGAGGCACTGTCCCCGTCAACGCCGCCGTAGGACTGCTCGAAGGTGATGCTGGCGGTAAGCGACAGCGGGCTTCTTCGGGCAAACCTGTCCCCAAGGTAGCCGCCCAATATTAAGACTCCCTTATCATGGATGCTGCCGCTCATTTTCACTTCCCGTTCAATGTTTATCACGCCTTTTTTGCCCGCGTAGGCTACGGCCGTTATCCTGGAGGGACGCCCGAAGGAATACTCGCCCAGGTCCAGTACCGAAAGGCCATTGACCTGGCCCGCCACCGCGCCCTCGGTATCGATAAGGATGGTTCCATCCTTTATGTATTCTTGGATTTTCTTCTCATACTTGTTGGAACGGTATATTTTTTCCTGTATCGCCTTTGTCACGTGGGCGTCGGTGACAAGCTCCGCCCCTTCCATACCCGCCCAGGTGTCCGCTTCGTATATTATCTCCACAATTTCGTTGAACCGGGTGCTTAACTTATCCTGGTGGTCTGCCAGCCGGGAACTGTACTCCACAATCCTTGCCACTGCGGACCGGCTAAAATGCCTCAGGTTTTGTTCCATGCAGTGCTTTGATATAAAGGCGGCAATCTTGTACACTTGCTCGGCATCCTTTTTCATTTCCACGTCGAAGTCCGCCTTTACCTTGAAAAGCTTTTTGAAGTCTTCATCCAGGTTGTATAAAAGATTATATATTTCATAGCTTCCAATCATTATTATCTTAACATCCAGCGGGATGGGTTTGGGCCTCAGGGATGAAGTGGCCACCATGCCGGTTTGCTCGGCAATGTTCTCGATGGCTATTTCTCCGGTCTTCAGCGCCCTTTTAAGCGCCTCCCAGGAATAGGGATTTATAAGTATATCCTTTGCCTGGATTATCAGGTATCCTCCATTGGCCCGGTGCAGTGCCCCCGCTTTTATCTTGGTAAAATTGGTGGTCAGCACCCCCAATTGGTTCTCGTATTCCACCTTCCCCACCAGGTTATAATACGCGGGGAAGGTCTCAATAACCACCGGTGCATGCTCCAGCTTACTGCTGTCCACCAGCAGGTTTACCCTGTATTTGAACGTGCTGTCCGCCTTCCGGCCTCTTAATAGCCATGGCAGCTCCCCTTCCTGGGCTTCCTCTTTAACCTTGAAGTCATCAACGTTTTTGACTATGTCCTTTTGTACGCTGTCCAAAAATTCAAGTATCTCCGGGCAGTCACATTCCTGGTATTTGGCCTTCAATTCGCCTATGACATATCCAACCGAATCCATTGCAATCTCCGCATCAAGGTCCCTGATTGCGTCCTGGCCTTTAGCTCCAGCTCCTTTATTCCGTTGAATATTTCTACTGCCCTCATCTGCAGCTTGTCATTCCTGGCCTCAATTTCCTTCAGCTTATCTTCTCCCAAATTCCTGTATTCCTCTTCGCTTATCGGCCTGCCGTCAATAAGGGGTATGCTAACCAGTCCGGTTGCCTCCTTTTAAACTCAAGAACCGTGCTCCTTGGCGGTCCTGTTCAGTTCCTCCATCAGTTTTGAGGTTTTTTCCTGGAAGTCCTGTACAACCCTGGCCCTGCGCTTGTTATAGTCCTCCCCCGAAAAGGCCTTGGGTATCTCCTTTTTCAGGTGGTCTATAAGCCTGTTCATATCCTCTTTTAACCTTGACCCCACCCCCGCCGGCATGGACAGGGCCAGCGGCTGGTAGGAGTCTTCGAAGTTGTAAACATAACACCAGTCCAGCGGAACCGGTTTGTCTTTAGCAACACTTTGCACTATTGACCTGGCATAGCTGCTTCTTCCGGTTCCGTTTAAGCCGGCGACATAAATGTTGTACCCCTGCCTTTCCACCTTTAGGCCGAAATCCATTGCCCGGCTTGCCCTTTCCTGTCCCAATATACCCTCAAGGGGAGGAACCTCCGCAGTTGTCTCAAACCCCAACACTTCATTGTCATACTGTTTTTTTAACTGTTCAGGCTTAAGCTCGCTAATGGTTAACATAAGTATCACGCCCCTTTAACCTCTATTCTCTATAATTATACCAATCCGGAGGCCGGTTAATCTCAGAATAGAAAAAAACAGGCAAAAAACCTGTTTGTTTATCCCTCCAGGTACCTGGCCGTGTGTACCCAGTTCCGGTTTCCGTCAACAAAAAACCTGAAGGAGGTGTCTTGGGATATATCCTTAAGGTCGGCCTTTATAATCGCATAGGGATGGGTTACCACCTGGGCCACCATCTGGCCCGGCTTGGGGTCCAAATACTCCACATGGACATCAAAGCCGCCTCCCTCTTCCTTGATATCCACCACCCTTATTCCGTAGCCACCGGTTGGCTTTTCTCCCCTGGCCACCACGATATATACCGCGTCCCCTGCGACATACACCGCAGCCCCTTCTTCCTTGCTCTGCTGCTGCACCATCCTTTCCACCTGGGACGGAGCTTGAAATATGCTGATACTCCTAAACTCCAATTCAGGCACCTCCGGCACTCTGCGGCAGCCTTTCCGGGCGCCGCAGTTAATAACAGAAGGAGCACAATGCGTATTTTTTCCGCATTCATGCGCCTCCTGTTAATAGAGTATTAACTGTCACTGGGGTATATTACTCTTTACGGCCGTTTAATTTTGACTGCCCTTTCCACCGCCTGCATAATGCAGCCGGGTGTTAACCCGTATTTAATGAGCAGTTCCTCGGCGGTACCGGATTCTCCAAAGCTGTCCTCAACTCCCACCCTTATTACCGGCACCGGGACCGTCTCGCCCAGCACCTCCGCCACTGCGCTTCCCAATCCCCCTATGACGCTGTGCTCCTCCGCCGTCACCACCGCCCCGGTCTCCAGGGCCGCCTTTATTATCAGCTCCCGGTCAATGGGCTTTATGGTATGAATGTCAATCACCCTTGCGGAAATGCCGCCCGCCATAAGGTCTTCCGCCGCTTCCAGCGCCATGGACACCATAATGCCGGTGGCAATAATGGTAACGTCGCCGCCCTCCCTTAGGGTGATGCCCTTGCCCCATTCGAAGCTACAGCCATCCTTTGGATATACCGCCGGGACCTTTGCTCGCCCCAGCCTTATATACACCGGCCCTTTATAGGCTGCCGCCGCCTGCACCACCGCCTCGGTTTCCACCCCGTCGGCGGGGCACATTATGGTCATGTTGGGCACAACCCGCATGACGGCTATATCCTCCAGGCACTGGTGGGACGCCCCGTCCTCCCCCACCGTCAGCCCTGCATGGGTGGCGGCAATCTTAACGTTCAGCCTGGGATAGGCTATCGCGTTTCTTATGGGCTCAAAGGCCCTGCCGGTTGCGAATATCGCAAAGGTGCTGGCAAAGGGAATCTTGCCGCTTGCTGCAAGGCCGGCGGCGGTGCCCATTAAATTTTGCTCGGCGATACCCATATTGAAAAACCTGTCCGGGAACTCCTTCGCAAACAGCGCGGTTTTTGTGGACATGGACAGGTCGGCGTCCAGCACCACTATGTCTCTGTTTTGCCTGCCAAGGTCCACCAACACCTTTCCATAGGCATCCCTGGTCGCAATGTTAGCACTCACAGCAAACCACCTCCAGTTCTTTCAGCGCGGCATCCCTTTCCTGGTTCCCCGGTGCCTTGCCGTGCCAGCCGGCGGCGTTCTCCATGAAGGATACCCTTGCCTTTTGTAGTCTTTGCTATTATCATTGTGGGCCTTCCTTTACTGCCATGGCTTTGGCCACCGCATCCATTATCTGTCCGAAGGAATGGCCGTCCACCTGCAGCACCTCCCAGCCAAAGGCCTTCCACTTGGCCGCCAGCGGTTCCACCGACATTACTTCTTCGTTGGGCCCGTCAATCTGCAGCCCGTTGTGGTCCAGGAAAGCCGTCAGGTTGTCCAGCCGGTAGTGAGCCGCCGCCATTGATGCTTCCCAGATTATCCCTTCCTGGGCTTCCCCGTCCCCGATCAGCGTGTATACCCTGCAGTCCCTATTATCCAGCCTGGCCGCCAGCGCCATGCCGCAGGCTGCGGAAAACCCGAGCCCCAGCGAGCCGGTGGACATCTCAACCCCCGGAGTGCCCTTCATGTCCGGGTGCCCCTGGAGCATGCTGTCAATACGCCGGAACCCGAAAAGGTCCTCTTCCGGGAAATATCCCCGCAGCGCCAGCGTGGCATACAGGGCCGGGGAAGCATGACCCTTTGACAGCACAAACCGGTCCCTGTCCTCCCAGTCCGGCCTTTCCGGGTCTATGCGCATTATAGCAAAATAAAGGGCGGTCAGTATCTCCACCGACGACAGCGAACCGCCGGGATGCCCCGACTTTGCCGCATGGGTCATCTCTATTATGGCCCTTCTTATCCTTAACGCTATCCGTTCCAAATTAGAATGGTCCTTTTCCAAGGCTATACCTCCCCCTTCTCCATTATGCATACAACCATTTTAACAAAGTATTCCCTAAACGTTTTGCTTTTCACCAGCACCCCGAAGGGCCTGCGCAGCGGAACCAGCCTGTAATGTATAAGCTTTAGCGGAATGTCTTTTAAAATCTCCTCAAACCGCCTTATGGTCATGCCGTTTATATAGGAAAAATACTCCCTACCCCCGCTGTCCCTGCTGATCCTGAAGTCTATCCTCCTCTGCCCGTCGGGCAGGTCCCTGACAAGGTCCTTGTAGCATTCTATAAGGGTTTTTTGGCTAAAAACCCTGTGAACCCAGGGTATGCCTATGGCATCCGACAGGTGGGCGCCGTAGGGATGGTAATAGGGCGGGAAATTAACATACAGCCTGCCCCCCTTTTTCAACACCCTACGGCATTCCATAAGCACCGGCCGGGGGCGGTCCACGTGCTCCATCGCATCGTTCATTATGATGGTGTCAAAGCTTTCGTCCTCAAAGGGCATCTGCGCCGCATCGCCGGTTACAAACCGAAACTTGTGCTCAAGGCCCTTCTGCCGGGCAAGCCGCTCCGCCTCTTCCTTGTAATGCTCCACCGGGTCTATGCCGTATACTAGACCAGCGCCCCTGGATGCATAATACAGCGTTTTGCCGCCGGCTCCACAGCCTATATCCAGCACTCTTTTGCCGGCAAACATCCTCTCTTCGCTGTCCACATTCAGAAAAAACTCTATGGTCCTTTGGCCCATTTGGTACTGCCACTGGGCATAGGTTAACTCCCCCCGGTTTTGCAGGTTGAAGGGATGCCGGGGGAGCGGGAATAGCCTGTTCAACGCCTTGCACAATAAAACCGGAAGAGTCATTTTTTGTCCCTCCTCCTGCTGTCCGCCAATACTTTTATGACAAATACCGGCAGCGAAAGCATCCTTACTGCCCTCCACGGCTGAGTTACAAGCCGGTAAAACCATTCAAGCCCTATTTTACGAAAAAACGCGGGGGCCCTTACCGCTTCGCCGGCCAGTACGTCGAAGCTTCCTCCCACTCCCATGGCAATCCTTACCCTCAACCTGTCCCGGTTGGAGTGTATCCATTTTTCCTGTTTTGGACTGCCCAGGGCAACGAAAAGCACCTCGGCGCCGGAGGAATTTATATGTTCCACAATGCCGGGCACCTCCCCTTCCTTGAAGTACCCGTGCCATGTCCCCTTTACCTTAAGTCCCGGGAACCGTCGGGATATATTGTCCGCGGCCTTTTCCGCTATCCCCGGCTTACCGCCCAGGAGGTATATGGACCTCCCTTCCCTGCCCAGTATTTCCAGCATTCCAACCATCAAGTCAAACCCGGCCACCCTTTCGGGGAGCGGGTGGCCGTATATCCTGGACGCACACACAACCCCTATGCCGTCCGGCACCACCAGGTCCCCCGACCTTAAAATATCCATGAACTCCTTGTCCTTAACGGCGTTTACCACCATTTCGGAGTTAGGAGTATAAATCGCGCTTAGACCTTCGGCATCCAGCAGCTCCTTCACCCGTGCCAGGGCGCCTTCCATGTCGATTCTGTCTACCGGCACCCCCAGTATGTCCACTTTTTCCATTGCAGCCATATAAATCTCCTTTACCCCTTATTACACTAATCCTACAAGCCCCCGACGCCCCATTGTTCTGCGGGGTCATACTACCTCACAAGGGCCCGCCGGCGCACTTCTTTTACCGGCCTTGACACCACGTACATGAAAAATTATAGGTTCAAAAGTTCCAGCACCAGCTTGTCGTTCAGCTTTGCCTGCTGCTGCATCTCCTTCATGCTGGCAAGTATCTGCTGCCGAACCTTTTCCCGGTCCGCCCATACCCTTTGTATTTCCACCAGTAGGTCGCCCAGGTCCACGTCGGATACGCTGCCCACCGCCTTCATACCCAGCCGGGATAAAAACCCGTCTATCTTGGGGTCGTAGGAAATTCCCACCAGCGGGACGCCCTGTATGGCGGAAAAAATCAGCGAATGAAGCCTCACCCCCATCGTCAGGTCCATCCTGCCCATCAAATCAAGCACTTCGCCGGGGGTTAACCTTCCGTCCACCGAGTAGGCATGGTTTCGCATAATTGACTTTATCTTCATTATGCACCGGTTGTCCTCGCCGTAGTGAAAGGGTATAAACACCACCTGGAAACCAAGTTCCTCTATGAGGCTGTCGGCGGTCCTGGCCATTATTTCGTTGAACCCTTCCGCACCTTTCCAGTCCCTGACCGAAAATCCCACCACCGGCCGGCCTTTTTGCACCCCCAGCTTTTCAAGGACTTCCATGCCCCGGCTGCTGCCTGGCGGCTTTAAAGTAACCACCGGGTCGGAGGTCATGTACATGGGCGGCCGGTTCACGCCCATGCTTTTTAAATCCTCCATGGACTGCTGGTCCCTTACGGTAATTACATTTACCCGGTTCAGTATCGCCCGTGTCAGGGCCCTGTTGGCCTTCTTGGTAATCGGGCCTATACCCTGGCCGTAAACCATGATTTTTTTATTGAGGCGGGCGGCAATGTATATCAAGCCCAGGTAGTACCTAATACTCTTCTCGCTGGTAACGTCCTGCAGCAGCCCCCCTCCGCCGCTTATGAATAAGTCGCAGTTTTTGATGGCCAGGTATATTTCGAAAAAGTTCTTCCTGTCCACCGCCGTTACCCCGTGCCGTGATTCGGTAAAGGACGGGTTGGCGGACAGAACCGTAATGTCGATGTCCTTTTCAGCGGACCTTAGGTTTTGGACAAGGGCTGCCAGTATGGACTCATCCCCTATATTACCAAAGCCATAATACCCTGATATCAAAACTTTGTGCATTTTATGTCCTCCCACGGGCCTTGAAAAACTTAATGATACCGCCCAGCAGCATTATACCCATAATGCCCAGCGCTATTCCAAAGCCCAGCCCGTAAACCGTCCTGTAGAAAGAAATATACAGCGGCGTTCTCAAATGGCTGAAGCTGTTGACCATCGAAACCTGGCCTATGGCCGCCGCAAGGCCCAGCGGCAGCAAAAGGTAGTCATACCCTGTCATCGCCGCTGCAGCCATTATCATTAGAACCGGATGCGCCACCAGGAACTCCTTGGTCCGGGGCCGCGCCGGCAGCATTTGTTCCAAGAAGGTGCGCAGCTGGGCCTCAAGGCCAAATATGGGCGCCCCGGCGGTATGGCCGGTCCTGCCCAGGTACAGGTATCCCGCAACGGCAGCCAACCCCAGCAGCAGCGCATACTTTACATAAATTGGCGTATCCATCAGCGATTTAAGTTCGTCGCCGATGTTTTGGTGCCGGTCCCTGCGATACCCGATTACCATGAAATAGGCGATGGTAAATACAAGCAGCGGTATTATGTGGGCCAGCTTTACTCCACGGAAAATATCCATTTCAAGCAGGTAACGGGTAGCGCTCAGCATGGAAGCCACATGGACTGCCCCTATAAGCGATATCATTGAAGCTTTCAAAAGAAGCAGCACGCTTGCGCCCGTTATGCCCTTCCAGTCCTTCATGTCCCCATCGCGCAGCTTTCTTTTACAGTAATGCAGCACGTACAGCATTGCCAGGGACGGGAACACAACGGCAGCTCCCAGCGCAAACGCCTTGTCTGCCAGGGATGGTGCCGCCAACTGCAGTGCAAAACACCCAGCCATACCCAGCGCAAACAGCCCGTACAGATATTTTTTCCCAATATCAATCAGTTGATTAATAATCAGAACAGCCCCCGCCACCGTACCCGATACCAGCATCAGAAGCCTAATCCGGCCAATGCTGTAGTCCTCCATGGGCACTACCGCTCCAAGGTCAAACCCGCGCCGGGAAATAAGCCGGGAAAACTCTGCTATGTACTTTAGGTTGGTGTCAAAGTTGTCCTCGGGGTCCTTTTTTTCTTCAATTTTAGGTTTAAGGTATACAAGCCTTGCGTTTCTTTCGTCCGCCGCCCTGAACCAGCGGTCCATTACCTCCCTCGGCGATACCTTGTCCGCCTCCGCCTCGTTAAGGCTGAATACCCTGGCCGCCCGGTAGTCCGCCAGCTTAATAAGGTCGTCCAGTCCCAACTGTTCTATATGCTTAAGCTGCACCCATGTTTCTATCGGTCCCAGCACCATGCCGGTTTTCTTAATCATGCGGGCGGTGGTCTCCAGCTCATCGGGATACCCGAGGGCCTGCTGGCCGTCAAATATAATGGAAGTCACAGGGTAATCGGCAAGCCTTTCAAACAGGTCTTCTATGTAACCGGGAGTTATGCCCCTGTAATTGTACGGGCGGGCAGCGATATTAAGGCCCAGCTCCCGCGCCATTTCAAATTTTCCGTAGTCAAACACCACCGCCAGTTCCTTAAGGTCTTCATACCTTCCGGATACCGTCACGGCGTATATGCCGCCCTCCGACCAGTCATGAAAAGCCCTACCCCTTGCTTTAAGCGGTTCCCTTATCCGCTCATAGGTGGAAGCGTCTGCAGCGAATATCACTACCGTACCGGAGGGTCCAAACCGGAACCCTTAATCTTGTTTGCCACCTCGTTCAGCGGATGCCTCAACAGGTCCTGTTCCATAAGCTCCCACAGGTTCATAACCGATATAAGTCCGTCTGCTCCGTAGTTTCTCCAGCGTTTCCTCCTTAATGGCAACCGAGGTTACCCCAGAAGCCTTAAGTTCATCCAGTACATCCCTCATGGGCATACCCATGCTGTCTGCCAATTCCTTGAATTTTTCATAATCGGCCACCAGTTCCACCCTGTGATAGGGCCTTTCAACCTCGAACCTCTGGTACAGCGTAAATGCCGCTACCAGAAGCGATAGAACCAGCACCGCCAGTAATAGTCTATCCGGTTTCATCAAAACACTCCTATGTACGTTGTTTTACTTGTGACATATCTTTATTGTATATCATACCGTCCTTTTACCAAAAATATACAATCAGTTTCCGCCCTTACACCCTTCCGTCGGTCCTCGGTATAAGAAGCAGGTGATTGTCGGGTATTACCTGACCCTGCCCTATGTCCCTGCCGCTGGTCAGGTCGGCCAGCCCGCCCAACTGGCTTTGTATCGCGGCAGCCTTTCCGCCCCTCAGTATTACCTCGGTCCCGGCATAACCGGTCAGCGTCTTCCCGGCGGGTACATTGACCACTTCAAAGACC
The DNA here is from genome assembly GCA_040766775.1 of Bacillota bacterium. GTDB lineage: Bacteria > Bacillota > Clostridia > Ch29 > Ch29 > JAAYEV01. The sequence continues at coordinate 26,814 of JAXGPT010000005.1, forward strand.
GACGCTGTACCCCCCGGCTGGGAACCCCCCGGGCTGCTTTCCATCGCGGTGATCCTATCGCCCATCTGCTGGAGGAGGGAACTTAACTCCCCGATTCTCTGTTCGAAATAATACTTCAATTGTTCATTCCGCTGCTCGACATAGCTTTGGGTAACCAGCGGGTCCTGCTGCGAGCCCGGTGCGAAATCCCCTGCCATTACTATTCTTCCCGCCGCCAGCATCACCAAAACCAGTACAATGGCGTATAGGTAAGGTTTGCTATGCTTTATCCGCTGAAGCATTAAATATCCCTCCTTTAGTAGTATGGGGACACGCCGTTTTGCGTAATGCCCCCTATTGATGAACTCTTTAGTAAATTCTATAAGGCGGTAGGAAATCCTGTCTTTGTATGTAAAATATTTGCCGTTGAAATATTTTCCATAATTCTCACATTCTTGACACCTGTATACAATGTTGTTACTATGGGAGTAACACCGGCTGCCATTGAGGCATGGGGAGGGTGTGTACATTATGGAATACAAGTTTCTTCTGGAAGCTATACTGCAAAACCTGGACGAGGGTATCCTGGTGGTGGATACCAATGCCAACGTCACCTTTTTCAACGAACCCGCCACGGATATATCAGGTATTACTCCCGACAAGGCCATAGGAAAAAACATACTGGAAATATTCCCCGACCTTACACCCGAAACCAGCACCTTTTACCGGGTTCTGAAGACAAGGAGGCCGGTTATTGACCATGTTCAAACCTATATGAACCACCGCGGAAAGGTTGTCTCCACCGTCACCTCCACCCTTCCGCTTGTAAAGGACGGCGAACTGGTGGGAGCCCTTGAAATATACAGGGACTTGACGGTGGTAAAAGAGATGGCGGACAAAATATACAGCCTGCAAAAGGAACTGTACAAAAAATCCGGCCGGCATACGAATTATGAAGGGAACGGGACCATATATGCCTTCGACGATATTATAGGTCAAAGTCCCGTGATGCAGGACCTGAAAGCTAAGGCACAAAAAGTGGCCCAAAGCAAGTCGCCGGTACTGGTGTACGGCGAAACCGGAACCGGCAAGGAACTGGTGGTGCAAGCCATTCACAATGCAAATCTCGCAAGGAAGAAAATGCCCTTTATTGCTCAAAACTGTGCGGCGATACCGCATACACTGCTTGAGGGATTCTTTTCGGCACCTCGGCGGGCAGTTTTACCGGGGCCAAGGATAAGCCGGGCCTTTTTGAACTGGCGGACGGCGGCACGCTGTTCCTTGACGAAATAGACTCCATGGACCTGGAACTGCAGGCAAAACTGCGGGTGCTGCAGGACGGCATGGTAAGAAGGCTGGGCGGTTCAAAAACGTTAAGGGTGAATGTCAGGGTTATGGCATCCTGTGGAAGGGACCCGATAGAAGCGGTAAGGGAAAAGACCCTAAGAAAGGACCTGTACTACAGGCTTAACGTAATAAACCTTTACGTACCCCCCTTAAGGGAAAGAAAAGAAGATATTCCGCTGCTTATCGATCATTTTATCCGGGCTTATAACAGGGAACTGGGCAAAAGCATAACCGGCGTATCCCCCGGGGCGGCCAAGCTGCTTAAGCAGTATGACTGGCCGGGCAATGTAAGGGAGCTCAAATACACCATAGAAGGCATAATGAATTTTATAGAGGGGGACACAATAGACACCGCGGCGCTGCCGCCGGATATTTCCCATGCCAAGACAGCGCTCCAAGAGCAGCCAGGCCAGGATATTCCGCCGCTGCAAAGGGCCGTTGACAGCTATGAAAAGGAATTGATAAAAAGGGCGGTGGTCAGAGCCAATGGCAATTATGCAAAGGCCGCCCGGCTGCTGCAGGTACCCCGCCAGACGCTGCACAATAAAATAAAAAAACACGGAATATCGTGGAAAGCATTTATAGAATAACAACCCATATGAACTGCGGCCTGCATCATTGGATGCTGGCATCGAAATATGTACTAAGGAACATATCCTATTATATACAATCTTATTTCATGTATTTTATTATTGTCGATATAACCCCTTCTATCTTCTCCCTTGCCTTGTCATCCTTAATTTCCCGGAACAGGCAGTCCACCGAATGCTCTTCAAGTATCAATAATCCTGTCTTTTCGATGGACGACTTCACCGCCGCTATCTGAAGCAGAACCTCTTCGCAGGTCTTTCCTTCATCTATCATTCTTTCAATGCCGGTAATATGCCCTTTGATGGTCTTCAACCGGTTAAGCACCTCATCACGAACCAAACTCTTTTCCATTCTTTCCGGCCCCGGTACTATTATATATACCTATATATACCGCCGGCCTGCCTCCTTTATTGTTTTTTCGGTGCTGTACCACCCAGCAAGCAAAAAAACAAAAGCCCAGGTCAAAAACCCGCAGCTCCGTGTTTTAAAAATCTATCAGCCCGAAACTTATTTTTATGGCCTCGTTTACCTTCTCCATCATATCGTCGTCAAAGTGTCCGATCTTTTCCCTTAAACGCTTCTTGTCTATGGTCCTCACCTGTTCCAGCAGCACCACCGAATCCTTGTTAAGGCCGTAATCGGCGGCGTTTATCTCCACGTGGGTAGGGAGCTTTGCCTTGTTTATCTGGGATGTAATGGCAGATACTATAGTGGTGGGGCTGTACTTGTTACCGACATCGTTTTGTATCACCAACACCGGTCGAATGCCGCCCTGTTCGGAACCGACCACGGGGCTGAGGTCAGCATAATAAATATCTCCCCTCTTTATCTGCACATTATTCACCCTCCGCATGCCTGCTTTCATAGCTGCCAAAGGAAATGCCGTCCTCCACTAGATTCTGTTCGGCCAGCGCAAGGTTAATAGCCGCCATCTCCATGTAGCCTTTTTTCAACTGCTCCCTGATCTCCATTTTCTGTCTTTCCCTGATGTACAACTTCATTGCTTCCCTTATAAACTCGCTCCTGTTTTTCTTCTCTAGGCTTACTATGGAATCCACCTCTTTCAAAAGGCTGTCGGGAAGGCTGACAATTATCCTCTTTGATTCCGACACACTAGCACCTCCTAGAATAACGGCGTCCACAGGCCGCCAGGCCGGCCCGAGGGCCGTGCAGGTCAGTAATATAAGCAAAATATATACACCATTATATACTATTCAATATAAGTGTGTCAATATAACCACTTTTTTATACATTTACCTGCCTACGCCAACTTTTATTTTTTGTACCTTTCCGCCTCTTGTATACACCCTGGGCACCCGTTTACCAATCATGCACACTATTTCATAGTTGATGGTTCCAAGCAGGCTTGCCAATTCTTCCGCCGTGATTGTTTCCTCTCCCTGCCGACCTATCAACACCACTTCATCCCCTACCTTCACATCCTCAATACCGGTCACATCTATCATGCACTGGTCCATACATATATTCCCCGCCAGCGGCGCCCTGGTCCCGTGCACCAGCACGCTTGCCTTGCCGCTTAAAAGGCGGGTATACCCGTCGGCATATCCAATGGGAAGGGTGGCTATAACCCTTTCTCCGGCAGAAATGTATTTCCTGCCATATCCCACGCTGGTGCCGGACGGAACCGTTTTGACATGGGATATGACCGTTTTAAGGGATGCCAGCGGTTTAAGCGAAAGCTTCCCTTTGTCCACTTCGTCGGATGGGTATAGACCGTACAGAATAACCCCCGGCCTCACCATGTCCAGGTGCGTCTCGGGCAGATCAATGCCGGCGGCACTGTTGCCCGCATGGCGCAGCGGAATGTCAATGCCCCTTTCCTTAAGAGTATTGACAAAGCCGGTAAACTTTTTAAACTGTTCCCTTGTATAGGTTTTGTCCTTTTCATCCGCAACCGAAAAATGGGTAAATATCCCTTCAATTATTATCCCCGGCAATTTATATATATTCGATACCATATCCAGCGAATCCTGCCCGGGAATCATGCCAATTCGTCCCATTCCGGTATCCAATTTAAGGTGCACCTTAACATTGGACCCATTTTTGGAGGCCAGTTCCGAAAGCTTCACCGCATCCTGGTAATTATACAGCGTTGGAGTTATCCGGTGCTCCAGCACCTTGTGGAACAGCTGGGGAGGAGTATATCCCAATACCAGTATGGGTACGTCAATACCCTCCTGTCTAAGAGCTATCCCTTCATCCAGCACCGCAACCCCCAGCCGCTGCACCCCTTCCTCCAAAAGAACCCGGGATATCTCTGCGGCTCCGTGTCCATATGCGTCCGCCTTCACAATGCCCATTATCAACGCGGGGGCTTTTATATTGTTCTTTATTTGCCTTATGTTGTGCGCAAGGTTGTCAAGGTTTACTTCCATCCAAACAGGCCTTATCCCGTTTATCATTTTACTTTCCTCCTTGACTATTTAATATTCCTTGCTATCTCGGCAAGGGTCCTCCTGGTCAAATTGCCCACAAGCTGAACCCTTATACTGCCCTCGGTCCACGAGATCTTCCTTAGATCCTGCCTTTCGGAATAGAATGCCGGTTTATCGTCTAAAAATATTAATTCACCGCTTTGAAGCAAATCTCCTTCCCCGCTGTCCACCGTTTTTTGTAAAAAAACAAGGTTTTCATCGCCGCTGCTGTATGCGGCAACCAAAGCCTTTTTGCCGCCGTTTTCCACCACCTGTATAATCTCGTTGGTAAATCCCTCCGGCAGGTAGTACATCCCCAGCGGCGAAAAGTCAAGGTGCCCCCCGGCTTCTTCAATGGAACCGAAAAACATGCCGGAAGGGTCCCAGCCTTCGTAAAACATGCTGATGCCAATCTTATCCTTATCAAAAAAATCATCGTCCAGCTTTGGGTTGAATTGGAAGTCGGAAAAGTCCACCCTGGCGGTGGCCTCCCCTCTTATATCGTACATTTCCAACCTCAGGGGGCGGAGGTCCTTCCTGCTTATAAACAGCCTTTGCACCGACCGGTACTTGCTACTTCCCGGAACCGGCAGTTCAATCACCAACACCTCCGCCTTACCCAGCTGCCCGAAGCTGCATTTAATATCTTCGGTCTCCAGCATGTCCCTTAGAAAAAACCCTAAAAACAGATTTTCGTCCATTTCGGAATCCGCGTTTTCCAACAGCACTACCTGGTCTATGTAGGGGTAGTAAACCCAAATTCTGCTGCCGTCAAACACCGTGGTTTTGCCCTGCATTACCTCGGGCTCCAACACCTCCAGCCGATACATACCGGGTACACGGAACCACTGTTTGATTTTGAACTGCCCCGGCTGCTTGTTGCCCTTTACGTATATATCCGCCGTGCAGCTGTAGGCCTCAAGCCCCACCAGCTTTTCATGGACGGCTTTGTACACCCTTTCCTCGGAATAACGGCTGCAGCCCTGGCCAAGCAGCGCCAACACCAATAATACTGCCCCCACCCTCCAATTCATAAAACAACCTACCTCCAAAGGTTAACCCCTTAAGCTTCCTGGGAACGCCGGTTCGGACGATGCTATCCCTCGGTGGTCAGTTTAATGGCCGGCGGTATGCGCTCCGCCAGTTCCGAGGCGGTCAGCCCGTACATGCCCCTTTCCCCGGCCAGCAGGTCCGCCGCCCTGCCGTGGATGTACACCGCAACACAGGCAGCCTTCGTCGGCTCAAGACCCTGGGCCATGAAGGACGCAATCATTCCAGCCAGCACATCCCCCATTCCTCCCGAGGCCATCCCGGGATTCCCGGTTGTGTTTATATATATATTCCCGTCGGCTTCTGCTATTACACTGTTTGCACCTTTTAACACCGTTACGGTGCCCCATTCCTTTGAAAAGGCGGCAGCCGCTTTAATCCTGTCGGCCTGTATTTCATTTATACTTTGACCGGCCAGCCTTGCCATCTCTCCGGGGTGGGGGGTCACTACCACCGGAACCGACGCCTTTTTGAGCAGTTCCCTTTTGCCGGCAAGGCAGTTCAGCGCATCGGCGTCCAGCACCAGCGGGCACCGTGCATTGGCAAGCACAAACTCAAGAAAGTCCGCCCCGCCGTCGTACACACCCATACCCGGCCCCAGGACCGCCGCGGACGCCCAGTCAAGGAGCGACGCAAGCCTTTCCCTGGTACTATCATCAAGCCGCAGTACCGTCCCTTCGCCCAGCGGTACCGACATGGCCTCGGTCACCCTGTTTTCAATTACATAGTTCAATGCTCCCGGCAGTGCCGCCTTTACAAGACCGGCGCCTGATTTGAGGCAGCCGAGCAGTGCCATCACAACAGCGCCGGTCATGCCCTCGCTACCGCCAATCACCACCGTCCGCCCGCAGCTGCCCTTGTGGGCATCCGGCTTTCTTCCCGGAATCAGTCCGGATATGTATTCGTCGGTCAGCATAATCATTTCCGGCTTCATCCCCTCGGCTACGGCGCCGGGTATTGAAATATCTGCCACAACAAGCCGCCCCACATATTCCGCCCCCGGGTACTGCAGCAGCCCAACCTTGGGATACCCGAAGGTAACGGTAACCGAGGCGTGCACGCATTCGCCGCAAACCCGGCCGGTTTCCCCGTCAATGCCGGAGGGTATATCCGCCGATACAACGGCACACCCGCTGCCATTTGCCGCCCTTATTATCTCCAGCGGTACACCCCTTAGCTCCCCCTTAAAACCGGTGCCAAATATGCCGTCCACCACCACCTGGCCCCAGCCAAGGGCCTCTTTCACGGCCTCCAGCCCGGCGCCGTCGGATACCTCCACCACCGGTATGCCCATTCTATCCAGTATGCCGGCGTTTACCCCGGCATCGCCCGCCATCCCGCTTGATGCCCCCACCAGGAACACCCTAATGGGAACGCCTTTGTTGAACAGGTGCCGAGCCGCCACCAAAACGTCACCGCCATTATTCCCCTTGCCGGCGATTAGCACCACACGGTTTTTCTCTTCCCCCGGCAGCTTCAAAACCTCTTCGGCAAGCCTTATTCCCGCGTTCTCCATTAGGACAATTCCCGGTATACCGTGCTCCTCCATCGCCTTCCTGTCAATTTCTCTCATCTGCTTGGGGGTTACAACCCTCATTCCCTTCACCTCCTATTGCTATCGCCTGGGCAACGGCGTAGTCTCTGCCGTGGGATATCGAAACAAGTATTCTTTCTATACCCTTGGTCTCGCACAGACGCCTTGCGCCGCCCCGCAGCCCAACCTCCGGTTTTCCAAAGGAATCCCTTAGTATGATTACATCTCTCCATCCAAAGGCTGTAAACCCTGTGCCTATAGCTTTTGCCACCGCCTCCTTTGCGGCAAAACTCCCTGCTATGGAGGAGACGGCCATACCCTTCCGGGTAAAATAATCAACCTCCTCCCGGCTGAACAGCCGGTCCACAAAGCCCCTGTGCCTTTCCACAGCCCTTTTAACCCTATCCATTTCAATGATGTCTATGCCAATACCTACTATCATTCCCTCACCCCGTTTCCTATGCCTTGGTATATTATTTTCTATGGCAAACATATAATTCCTGTAACCGGAGCCGCAAAAAGCTGTGGCACAGCCGGAAACCTCCCTCCGTCGCCCAAGGCATACCGTTCCAGGTATGAACATATAAATACTTATCGGGGTTATTCAATGTCCTGAGGTGATTCTTGTGAACGCTGAACAGGCGGTACAAAGTTTGATGGAACAAATAAAACAGCAGGCGGAATCCGCCAACCTGTCAAAGGTAACCGAAGTCCGTCTAAGGCTGGGGTGCTGGGAAAACATGACCGAAAAAGACTTGACTGCCGCCTTTGACCGGCTCAAAGGTGACGGCCTTCTTGGCGACGCCCGACTGGTGGTGGACAGGAAAAAACCGCTGGCAAAGTGCAGGTACTGCGACAGCCTTTTTGAAGTGCTTTATTTTAAAAGCCGCTGCAAGCACTGCGGCAGCAATTATATGGAATTCATCGTCGAGCGCGGCATTGTTCTGGAAGGAATTGATGGAATTGAATAATTACCAATTTAACGAGAAAAAATAATATCGGCGTTAACAACAATAGATGAAAGGGGAGTAACTATGGCAAAGCTTAACGAGCTGGAACTTCAAAACTTGAGAGAACTGATATCTGCGCACCAGACAGAAAGTGCCAAGCTTAGAACCTTACGCGCAGCAGTGTAACGACCCACAGATTAAACAAATGTTCGAACAGGGTGCCAATTCCGCCGACAGCACCACCCAAAAATTAATTTCATTCTTAAGATAAGGAGGTACGGATATGCAGGAAAAGGACATGGTAAGCGACGTTCTTAGTTCGCTTAAATCAAGCCTTACCAATTACGGCAGGGTTATCGGTGAATGCGAGGACCAGGAACTGAGGCAGACAATCCAGCAGATAAGGAACCAGTGCGAGCACTACCACTACCAGATGTTTAAGATTGCGGAGCAGAAGAACTATTACAAGCCGGCACAAAAGGCAAGCGATCACCAGATTCAGCAGCTTAGGTCGGAGGTAACCCAGGGCAATACGGGAAGCATGGGCGGCACCGGCGGAATCTTCAGGAACATGTAAGCATGACAAGGCCCGCTTATCCAGCGGGCCTTAAAATTACGAAGGAGCTTTTTGTTCCTTTTGCTGTCGGGACGCCTGGGAAACCTGCACCATTAATACTCCCCCCAGTATAACCGCCATTGAAATTATTGTATGGTACGTAATGGGCTCGCCCAGCACCAGGAACCCAAGGGTAACCGCCACCAGTGGATTTATGTAGGCATAGGTCCCCGCCCTTGCCGACGGCCATTTTCCAAGCACGTATATATAGCAGCTGTAGGCCAGTATTGAGCCGAATACTATCAAATAGACCATTGCCGCCATGCTTTTTACTGTAAACCTAACCCTGGACGCCTCGCCCAGCAACAGCCCGGCGGTGGTCAATCCTATACCCCCGGCCAGCATTTGTATGCCTATATGGGTTATTATCGACCCTGCCGCCTTAAACCTTTTGGAATACACCGATCCGGATGACCAGGAAAAGGCCGCTAGCATGACCAGGATACTGCCTAATAGGTCTATTGAACCGGTGCCCGAGGCGGACATGACCAAGAAGCCAACCCCGCCAAACCCAATCAGCAGACCCGCCCAGCCCTTTATCCCGAGAGTGTTTTCTTTAAGCACAATGGCTTCAATCAGCGCCATCATGAGAGGGTTGGAAGCCACCATCAGCGAGACAACCCCCGAGTGTACCCACTGCTCGGCCCAACTTATAAGCCCCATGCTTCCGCATAATAGCAAAAAACCTACTGTCGCCAGTCTTCTTATATCGGTGCTGTTTTTGGGAAACTCAAGTCCCTTGACCCGCGCATACATAAGTATTATTGAACCCGCCACAAGGTTCCGGATGCCGGAGAACAGCTCCGGTGGGAAATCGCTGACCCCTATCCGTATACCGAGATAGGTTGACCCCCAGACTATACACACCACGATATAGGCCGCAACCACTTTAACTTCTTCCCTATCAGAAAAAAAGGCCATCCCCCCTGCACTTCCTTTCGCTTATTCTCTGCTTTTATTACCGAACATGTCGATTAGGAACGATGCTATTGCAAGGGCTATTGCCAGATAGAGCCATTTATCGAAGCTCTGTACCGGCAGGCGTTGGCAGGCAAAGTTCTTTTTATGATGTATGCATTTGCCAGCACGTATGACCCCACCACAACCGCCGCTGCAAGGCTTAAATCGCTCAGGTTTAGGTGTTTCCTTAACCTCATTATTATCCTCCTCATCCTTCTGAGCACGCTACATAATATTCATTATTATTTAATACTGTGTCGAGAACATATAAACAGATTATACACCAAACCGTAGCGATAATACAATATGAATCGTTCCCGCATGGCAAGGCCATTCTATTGCTCCATACAAGGGCCTGTATAATTAATGACCGCTCAGGCCCTTTCCATGAACACCCTGCTGCCCTTTCCGCCCATCGACGGGGGTTCCACAATAAGACGGCGTGCTATCCGGTTTTTAAGTTCCGGTACATGGCTTATCACACCAATAATGCGTTCCTTGCAGCTGAGCCTTTCAAGGGCATCCACAACTATGTCCAGCAGGCCGCTGTCCAGTGTACCGAAGCCCTCGTCCAGGAAAAAGAACTCCAGCGGACTCTGCCCTTTGAGCTGTATCTGCTTGGACAGTGCAAGGGCCAGCGAAAGGGAAGTAAGAAAGGTCTCTCCCCCCGACAGCGTTGACACCGCCCTGCATACACCTCCGTTGGCATTGTCCCTGACCACGAAACCCTGACCGGTATCCAGTTCCAGTGAATACCTGTACTTTGTAAGCATAGCCAGGGTCTGGGAAGCTTCCCGGGCAATATACCTCAGCCTTTCCTCTGAAATATATTCCACAAAGCTGTTGCCCCTTAGAAGCCTTTGAATCTGCGTCAGCATGTCCCGCTTCCTTTCCAGTTCCCGGTACCTCTTGGAAAGGTCCCGCCACCTGGCATGGTTATCCTTTATCCGGCTGTAGTTCACCCTTGCCTCCTGGTATAATGAAATACTCTCTTCCCTCTGCTGTTTCCTTGCGCTGTACCCTTCATTAATCCTGCGCCAGTCCTCCGCCGAAAGGGATCTACCCTTGAGCTTTCTTTGGCAAACCTTTCTCTGGGCCTTTACCTCTTTAAGCTGTTCATCATACCCCTGTATCTCATCGGCCAGGGCTTGAAGACCCTCCGCTGGAAGAAGGAAACCTACGGCCTGCTCTATGCTTTCAAAACCCCTTTCCCTAAGACTTTGCCCGAGCCGCAGCTCTTCGGCATCCAGGCTTTGCTTGAATATGCGCTGCTGGTTTTCAAGGGAGCTCTTATGCTGGCAGACCTCGTTGTGTTTTTTATCCAATGCCTTGACACTATCCTGCAGGTCCTTTTCCTGTCGTTCCAATTCCTTAAGCCGGTGCTCCACCGCCTGCAGGGCAGTTTTTACATCCTTTCCCCCGGTAAGAACGGCCAACCGGCTGCTCTCCTTGTCCCTCCGTTCCTTAAGGACCCTGCCTTCGGCTTCAATAACCGACAGCCGGCTATCCACAAGGTGCTTCTCTGCTGTGAGCTTTTCAAGGATATCCCCCAGCTGCTTGGCCTTATGCTGCAGCTTTTCCTGTTCCTGCTGCAGGCTTTGAGTGCGCCGGTCTTTATCCTCAATTAACTCCATTTCGCTGCGGGCGCTTTGTATTTCAAATCGCTGCAGAAACGCTGCGTGTTCTTTTCTTTTCTCCTCCAGCGCTGTAGAAAGCTTATGAAGCGCCTGCGCTATGCCGTCCAAGCCCTGCCTGTTTGCCTCCAGTTCCGCCACCTTGCTGTTATGCTTTGCCATAACATCCGAGTAATCCTGCGATAGGGCAAGCACGCTGTCCCTAGCCCTTGCGCAGGCGTTTTCCCATTCTTCAATGGCTTTCAGCCTGCCGTCGTTTTGTGCGACCAGAACGGCCAACTCCTGATCCAGGCCCTTTATATCAAGGGACTGCATGGCCGCCGGCAGCCCGGCAATAAGAGATCGGTACTTATTCCCGGCCCTGTCCAGTTCTTCCGAGACCTGCTGCCGCTGGGACAGGATGCCCTTAAGCTGTTCCTCCAGTACCAGGCAGCCGCCTTCGGCGTCCCGGTACCGCTGTTGGACGGTTTCAAGCCTTTCCTGGCATTCTTCAAGCTGAATTTCTATGTCCTGCGCCTCTTCCCCCTCCGGCTGCGCCGCCGGCGCCGGGTGATGGGTTGAACCGCAAACGGGGCAGGCCTCATTTTCTTTCAAGTTCTTTGCAAGGATAAAAGCCGCTGTCCTTGCATGCACAATCCTTAGGGATTCCAGTTCCCGCTTTATTGAATCAACATCCCGCCGCAGGGCCTCCCTCTGTGCTCTGCCCTCCGCCAGTTCCTCCTGCTTTTCTTTTGCCCTAAGGTCCAGGACGCCGAGTTTTTGTTCAAGGATACCGGCCTCTTCAGCAGTGGCTTTCAAGGCTTGGAATCCAAGCTGCAGCCTGTGGAGTTGGTCAATATCTTTCTGCAGGTCCTCCCTACGGTAAGGTCGGCTGCCTTCCAAATCCTCCAGGCGGGCTTTTTCGGCTTCCAGCCTTTCTTTGGCCTGCTGCCTTGCTGCAGCTGTTTTCTCCATTTCCCTCTCCAGGCCGGCAATGTCCGCCTTGGCCTTTTCGTGTTTTTTAACCTGCCGGCGCAGTTCCTCTTCCAGCCTTTCCAGTTCCTCTTCCAACCGCACCCCCATACCCATTTCCCTTCTGTATTCCGGCGCCATCTTCAGGGCTTCGTTTTGGGACTGTATTTCAAGAAGGATTTCTTCCGTTCGGGCAAGCTGGTCTTTTGCGGTTTTTATTTGCCGCTCTTTTTCCTTTGCCTGCCTTTCCAGGTCTACATACTGCCGTCGAAGGTCCCTAAGCTGTTTGTCAATATCGCCAATTTCATTCTCCAAGGCCAGGGCGTCCTTTAACCTGGACTTTTGCTCGTAAAGAACCGGTATTTCCTTTTCCGCTTCCTGTTTCTTCAACGTGTACAGTTCGGTTATTCTGCGCCGGTCCTCCTCCAGCAGCGACAGACTGTTGTTTATATCCTCCAACTGTGCAAGGGTATCGGTAAGGCTGGCCTTAAGTTCATTGTACTTGCCTATTGTCCCTTCCATTTCCCCGGCCTTTACCGCCATCCGGTGCAGCCTGCGTCTTTCTTCCACCTCCGGCCCCCTAGACAATAGGGTCTCCTCTTCCCGCGCTATGGCCTGCAGCTCAGCCTGCAGTTCCCATACTTCCCTGGCATCACCCAGCTCCTTTTCGGTAAGCTGCAGTTCCCTTTCCGCTTTATCCTTAAATGCCGCGGCCTCTTTAAGGCGCCCCTCGGCTGTCTCAAGAGCCTCCTTTGAAGCGTCACCCAGGGATGAAATGGCGCCCTCAACGTTTTCCCGCTGTTTTTCAACACCGTTAAGCCGCGCTGTCAACTTTTCGCTAAGACGCTGCCCGTATTCCTCCAGGTAAAAAATCCTCTCCAACATTTTCCTTCTATCCGCCCCGTCCAGCATCAGGAACTCCTGGAACTTGTTCTGGGGAAGCACCACCGACCGGGTAAAATCTTCCGAATTAAGCCCTATCAAGTCCTGGACCTTGCTGTTGACATCCCCCAGCTTGTCGGCAATGACTATATCCCCTCCTTTGACCATCTCATAAAGCCTTGCCAGCCTGTTCTCTGTCGATACGTCCGAGCCCTTTCTGCGCCTGTAGACCCGGTCAACCCTGTAGGTCCTCCTGGTCCCCTCCTTCAGCAGGTCAAAGGTAAAGGACACCTGCACCTCGTCCATATCGGTATTTATTATGCCCTGGGTTCCCCTATACCCCTTGCCCGCCCTCTGCACATTACCGTACAATGCCAGCGTAATTGCGTCCAGCACCGTGGATTTGCCACTGCCGGTAGGGCCAAATATGCCGAACAGACCGGTTTCCCCCAGGGCGTCAAAGTCTATCCTCTGGACCTCTTTAAAGCTTTGGAGCCCCTTTAGCTCAAGGTACCTGGGCCTCATACCCGTCACCTCCGGCGTTTTCATCCTCCAAATCGTCGCTGTCGTTAAGAATATACAAAAAAGTGCTCATTAGCTCCTCGGATATCTCGGTTTTGGTCTTGTAAAGGTAATACTCCCGGAAAAGCTGGTCCGCGCTTTTGGTCTCCCGGCTTTCCCAAGCGGGAAGCGGACAATCCTGCTGCCTTATAACCGGCCTTATGTTTAGAATCCCCGGGTTCAATTCCCTCAGGGTTTTTTGCTGTTCTACGGTTATAACGCTGTCGGTATGGACCTCCAGGTCAATCCATGCGTTTTTGTCCCTTCCCTCGGCGGCCCATCTTAGGGCCTCTTCCATGCCGTTCACCGCGACCCACCTTTTGAGCGGCCTGCCGCAGCTTAAGTACAGCTCCCGGATATCCGCCGGCTTGCCCGGTTCTGCGTCTACTATGTAAAGGGCCTTTGCATAGTCGGATTCTGAAAAGCTGTAGGCAAGGGGGGAGCCGGAATAATAGGCGGGACAGGGTGCGGACTTGACCTGCTGCGGCCGATGCAAGTGTCCGAGGGCCGTGAAATGGGCCCGGGCGGGAAGGACTCCCGGTTCCACCGTCAGCGCACCGCCCACCTGCAGTATCCTCTCGGATTCCGACTGTTTGCCACCGTTCATAAATAAATGGCTCAGGGCAAGGTTCACCGTGTCAGCCCTATACCTGCGGCTCAGGGCTGAAATTATGCTGCCTACCCTGTCCGAATACGCCCTCTGGAGCGTTTTTTCATCGGTTTCCCTTGTTAGTAGCTGTTCAAGCCTTGCCTCGGAAGGATAGGGAAGGGCAATAATTACCGCCGTATGGCTGCACCGGGAAATCCCCACTTCCAGCCAGCCGGCGCCGGAGTCCACAACCCCTGTCTTGGCGCTGCCGTATTTATTAACGCCGGCCCGGCTGCCGGGGTAGCCCAGCAGTATTATACCGTTTTTTGACGCCAGTGGATTTGAAGCGCACAGCCTTTCAGGGTTGTCATGATTTCCGGCTATGACCACCACCGCCCTGCCGCCTCCATCGTTCAGCCTGTCCAGGGCATAGTAAAACAGTTCCTCCGCCGCCGCGGAGGGATTATAGCTGTCGTAAACATCCCCGGCAACCAGCACCAGGTCTATTCTTTCCTCGTCGGCTATTTCGCAGAGTTGGTCGATAAACTCCCACTGCTCCTCTATGCGGTTTATATTCTCCAACGACCGCCCGAGATGCCAGTCGGATGTATGCAGTATTCGCATTTACCCACCCCCTTCGTTATTTATGACCGGTAGTTAATACTCCACCACCTGTCCCGTGTCAAAAAGGTACAGGTACTTTTCAGTCACCGGTTTGCCGGTGATGCGCTCAAGGGCCAATGCGTAATACTCTACCTGTGACCTGTACTTTTCTTTTATCCTGTCAACATCCCCGCCGGACCAGGCGGAAGGGCCGTTCTCCTGCTTGGAAGCAAAGGAGCGTCCCCTTGCTTCACCCGGTCGGTCTTGTAGTCCACCAGTATCATTTTCCCCATCCTCCTCAAAGCAGCAGTCAATGACCCCCTGCAGCAGGATGGTTTCTTCCCCGTACACTTCACCGTCCAGTTCCCGGTACACATCGGCGGCCCTTATGTCAAGGTTGAAGGGTACCTCCCGGAAAATTCGGTCCGCCTTTAGAAGCCTTTGCCCCAACATTGAGCCGAAAAACTCCTCCAGCTTGGCGGCATCCACCACTTGGGCTTCCTGCAGAGTAAGCAGTTCCCGGGACACCATACCTGCCACTTGGTCTTTAATCCCCTCCCGGTCAAGGGGCCTCTCAAGGTCCAGGTGCTGCATCACGAAATGCAGTATACTGCCCTTTTCGGCGGCGCTGAACCCCCTGCTCTGGTCAAGGAAGGAGGGCTTTTCCACCGGCTTGGGACCAAATTCTTGCATGGGAAGATATTCCTGCAAACTCGGTACCAACACGCCTCTAAGCTCTGTTACCGATAGTTTCACCGGCAGCCGGGCGGCCTCCTTGTAACGGTATTCCCATTCGAGCCTTCTTATTATTTCATCGCTGCACCGGCCGGTACTTTGGTCTCCATCGATGCCGACAGCTTCCGGGACCCCGCCGGCTTGGACAGTCCCATTGGCCCTAAGGGTTTCATTCTCTTTGGCCCCAGCGTCCTTATACCCCATAGGCCCGACGGTATCCCTGGAAAGTTCAATCTTGTTCCATACCTTGATGTCCCAACAGCCATGCTGAGGCGAGTTTTGTTCCCGCCTTTGTCCCGGGTCCATTTCACTGTGCCCGTTTGAAACGGCGGATACCGGCCTGCACCCCGATGGATTGCAAGGGCCGTCCCCGTTGTATATCGGCACCGGCTCACTCTCCGCCGAATCGGAAGAATTGTCCCTTTCCTCCCAAAGGCAGGGGCACAGCCAGTCCAAGTAATTCCTCGCGTTTACGGTCCGGTACACCGCAAGCCTGCCGTTTTCTTCCCCCGGGCCGAGCCGCCACCCTTCCGCCGCCTTCTCCAAGTTCCTTACCGAGCCGGTAACTATCAATTTTTCCCTTGCCCGGGTAAAGGCTACATACAGTATCCTCATCTCCTCCGAAAGCGTCTCCAGCTTCAACCTGTATCTAAGGGCCCGCTTGGCCAGCGTGGGGTAAGCAATCCTTCTTTCGGGGTCCACGTAATCCGGTCCAAAGCCCAGGTCATGGTGTACCAGCAGCCTTCGGTTCATATCCTGGAAATTAAAGCTTTTACCGCATCCCGCCACTATAACTACGGGAAATTCAAGCCCCTTGCTCTTGTGTATGCTCATGACCCTTACGACGTTTTCATTCTCTCCCAACACCTGGCGCTGCCCATGTCACCGCTGCCCGACTTTAGGCTGTTTATGAAGTTTATGAAATTGAAAAGCCCCGGTAGCTGGTCTCCTCGTACTGCCTTGCCTTCTCGTAAAGCATGCGCAGGTTTGCCTGCCTCTGCAGTCCCCGGCAGCGCCCCGGCAAAACTGTAGTAGTTGGTATCGGAAAAAAGGTACCAAATGAGCTCGTCGGTGGACATATTCCGTGCCCTTTCCCGCCAACCGTCCAGCCTGTCCAAAAGGCGGCGGCTTTAGCGGCGGTGCTTCCGCCGCCGTTTTCCGCCAGCCCCTTCATTGCCACGTAAAGGGCACTTCCCGTCATGCAGCCTTATATCCATCAGTTCTTCCGGGGTAAAGGCCCCCACCGGTGACTTAAGAACCGCCAGCAGCGGTATGTCCTGCATTGGATTGTCGATTATCTGCAAAAGGGATATCATTACCTGTATCTCGGCGGTCTGGAAATACCCGGTGGAGGTATCGGCATAAGCCGGTATCCCCGCAAGGGAAAACTCCTCCATAAAGACCTCCGCCCAGTTCCTGGTGGCCCTCATTAGCACCACTATATCCCTATACTGCGCATCCCTGTAGCCTCCCAGCCGCCGGTCATAAACCCTTAAGGGGGTGCCCGCCGGGTTCCACCAATTCCTTTATCCTCCTTGCTATAAGGATGGCTTCGACTGCACCGCGTCAGGCTCATCCTCTCCTAACAGTGCTTGGTCACCGTCGTATTCTTCCTCCGATGCTAGGACATCCTTCGCCGCGTCATCCGCCCTGTCTATGATATGAAGCTCCACCGGTCCGCCTGCTTCCTGGGCCCCTTCGGCGGGGGCAGGATACTCCGCCCCGGGGTTTAGGGCTTCCTCCGCCGTATAGTCAAGCTCCCCACGGTGTTCGACATTATCCTGCCGAACACCAGGTTGACCGCGTTTATTATGTCCTCCCTGCTCCTAAAGTTCCGGTAAAGCATTATCTTCCTGTCCTTGCTGCCGGTTTCGGTGGAATAGCTTTTATACTTCGATAAAAACAGCTCCGGCCTTGCCTGCCTGAAACGGTATATGCTCTGCTTCACGTCCCCCACCACAAATACCCTGGGCCCACCATTCTCCTTCCCAGATATGGTGTCCACTATCACTTCCTGGACAAGGTTGCTGTCCTGGTATTCATCCACCAGTATCTCCTTAAACCTTTCGCGATACATCATAGCCGCCTCGGAAGGGACTATCCCGCCTTCGCCGTCCCTTTCGGTAAGCACCTCCAGGCAGTAGTGCTCCAGGTCGTTAAAATCCAGCACCGATTTCTCCCTCTTTTTGGCCGAGTACTTCCGCCCGAAGGCAGTCACAAGGCCGGACAGGCATTTTGTAAACGGGTACATCCTCCTTATGTCGTCCGCCACTTCCGCCGACGTCAGAGCAAACAGCTCCTCCTTCATCTTTTTAATCCCGGCCTTTACACCATTCCTCAGGGCGGTAACCCGTCCCTTTGCGGTTTCATCGGCCTGCTTACCGCACCGCGGAAGGCTGCCGAACTCCATCGCCAAAAAAGCCTCCCGAAGCCTGTCCCACTCCCCTTCGGCCAGCTCGATAAGCCATTCAATATTTTTAATATCCTCAAGGTACCTGTCCAGGTATGGCTCCAGGCCCCGGGCTGTGCGTATTATCCCGGCCGCTTCCTTCATCTTCTCCAGCATACCGTCAAGTTCTATCCTGATGCTTCCGGCCAGGACCTTTGCCCATTCGGTGTTTCCAAAGGCCGCCCCTTCTGGCAGGTTAAAGCTTTCCGACTTTTCCCTCAGCCAATCCTCCGGCCACGGATAGCTCTGGACAAAATCGTACAGCCAAAGCACCAACTGCTGCAGCGCGCGGTCGTCCTTCCTGCCGCCGCAGCATTCCACCAGGTCCAAAAACCCTTCGCTTGGGTCCTCATAAAGGCTCTCAAACAGTTCCTCCAGGGCTTCCAGTTTCATTAAAACGGTCTCGGTCTCGTCCGCCACCCTGAACCCCGGGTCGATATCGATGCGGTGAAAATTGTTTCGTATCACTTCCAGGCAGAAGGAATGCACCGTGGTTATGGTAGCTCTGCTTAAAAGCGACAGCTGTCTCTGCAGCCTGGTAGAACCCGGGTTCCGGTCAAGGGCTTTCTCCAGTGCGTCCCCAATCCTTTCCCGCATTTCAGTGGCTGCGGCATTGGTGAAGGTGACCACCATAAGAGAATCGATGTCCACCGGGTCGTCCCTGTCGGTAATTCGTCGAATTATTCTTTCGACGAGACCGGCCGTTTTGCCCGCCCCCGCCGCAGCCGCCACCAGGAGATTCCGCCCGCTTTCGGTTATGGCTTCAAGCTGCTCCCTTGTCCATTTCATTTTGTTCACTCGACCTCACCCTTTTCCGACTTTTCTCTATAGCCAATAAGCCCCCAGAACTGCTGTTCCTTTATATCCATAAAAACCCTGTACCGGTTGTCCGGAAAGGCCGTATCAAACTGGCAAACCGGGGAATATTCGCAGTAGCTGCAGGGAGTAACCCCGTTCTTTTTATAAGGGGCTATGGATACGTTCCCCTCAAGCATCTGTTCCGCGGTCTTTGCCAGAAGGCCCCTTACATATCTTTTCAAAAGTTCAAACTGCTCTGCGCTTGCCGCCGATGACTTGCCCAGGTCACCTCCCTTGTTTATCCTGGCGGGTATTATCAGGGAGTTTCCTTCCAGGTCTTTGTCCATATTCCTTATCACCTTAACATCCTTCAGCAAAAGGCCGTCCATCCTGAGCTTTTTCATTATGGCCCTTTCTACCTCTTCGTCGGTCATTCCCCTGCCGTTTGTAATAATTGGGTCGTCTATCCTGAAATACAGGATCCCCGCCGGCAGCACCGGTCCCTTTAAGAGGCCCGGAGTATTTTCCAAAAGTGCCGCGAGGTAGGTAATAAGCTGTACCTGCAGGCCGTAGTACAGGTCGGACAGGTCAAATTTCTTTACTCCGGACTTGTAGTCAATAACCCTTATATAGGTGCCGTCCTCCGTCTGAAGAACGTCCACCCTGTCAATCCTGCCGGTTAAACTTACCCTTTCGCCGGAGGAAAGGTCCAGCACAATCGGCGGAAGGCCGTCTTCCTCCCCAAAAGCCAGCTCGTACCCAAGCGGTTCAAACCCGCCCATCCTTATATGCTGGGCAATCATCCATACAGCCCTTGTCAGAACTCGTTTAAGTCTTAGGGTAAGGTATTTGTACCTTGGCGAGCTGTCCAGAACTGCCGCCGCCTTCGAATCAAGCATTCGGTCCACAATGACGTCAACTTCCCGGCGGCACCACTCCCTATTAATGTCCCTCCAGGTAATTCCCTTGTCGGCCAGCTCTTTGGAGAACCGGTCTATCACATTGTGCATGAAGGTACCCATATCGGGGGCGCTGAGGCCGAACTGCTTCCTCTCCTTTGCCCTATGCCGTACTGCACGAAATAGGCAAAGGGGCAGGCGGCAAACCGCTCCAGCCTTGAAATACTGGTGTACAGCGGACTGCCGTACAGTTTCTTTGCCTTTTCCCCGCCTATGCTACCGGCCTGGTTGGTATAATGAAGCCCCGAAAGCATGATTCTGCACCGATCCGACCATTCGGGGTTGTCCATGTACCAGCGGTGTACCTGCTGCCATATATCGTTTATTCCCACCCCTTCCAAACCTCTCCTTACATTGGAAACAAGCCGGTTGAAGGTGGGCAGTGGAGCCGACACCAGTTCCAGGCTGTCGGCTGTGCTGTCCAAGACATTACTGTATTCCTTCACCTGTGGAAAAAGCTTCTTAATACGCGATATTATTACCGACGGCCTCATGGACCGGCCCCTATGGTCGGCTATCGGGTAACTTAATCGTAGATATCGCGAAGGGGCGGTCAAAAGGCTGTATATAAGATACTGCTCCTCAAGGGCCTTCGTCCTGGTATCCTGGGCCAGGTCAATGCCCATGGCGCGCAGGTCCTCCCTGTCCCGGTCGCCCAGCATCCCCTCATCGCTGCATAGGGCCGGGAACACTCCGTCGTTCACCCCCAGTATGTAAAGGGCCTTAATATCATGGCTCCTGGATCGTTCCGCGTTGGCCACCAGTACCTGGTCAAGGGCCGGGGGAATTAAGCCCACCCTGTACTCTGAAAGCCCCGCCTCCAGCAGCCTCCTGAAACCCTCAATGTCCGTCAGCCTGTCCCCCACCGCTTCCACCAGTTGGTCCAGCGCCTCCATGACTATGCCCCATATCTGCCGGTATTCATTGGCAAGGTTCAGTTCGCCGGCTGTCTCCAGCCGATGGATTCTCTGTTGAAGCCTTTCGGGCACCCCCACGTCGCACAGGAAACCGTACAAGGCCGCGCAAAGGTCCCGCACCCTTTTTCTGCCCCTCATGTTTGAGCGCAGGTCCTTAAGGGGGCCGGTCATCCTATCCCTTATCCGGTTCACCCTCTCCAGCGTTTCCCTCTCATAATCCGACATGGGACCATCGTCAAAGGATATCCCCATTCCCATGGTCCATTCCCCTTGACGGGTCCAGGCGCTGCCCCTTATGCCGCAGGCCAATACATAGTTTTCCAGGACGTCAATGTCCTCCGGCGAAATCCCTGCAAGCCCTGTTTTCAGGTTTCTGAACACCGCCTGGTAGGACCAGTTGTGTATGAATATATCCAGCGCTGAAAGTATGTACTGCACCAGCGGATTACCAAGGATGTCCTTCTTGCCATCCACGAAACAGGGTATACCGTACTCGCCAAACACCGACCCGATAAGCTTATCGTAGCTCGCGGAGTCCCTAACCGCCACCGCAATGTCCCTGTATCTCAATCCCTCGTCCCTGCACAACCTCAGTATATCCGCCGCGGTATGCTCCACCTCCGAGTATATATTGGCGGCCGCGAAGATGCTTATATCCCTGGTCTCTTCCCGGTAAACCCTGCAGGGAAACCGGAAATATTCCCTTTCCAGGTGCGCCAGGTCCCTGCTTTGGCCGAACCGGTGCGGCGGCTCGCCGGTCAGCGGTACCGGCGGCTCCATGTCGATACCCCTTTCCTTTGCCACCGCCACAAGCTTTGAAACGGTTCTTGCCACCGGTGAAAACACTCCGCTACCGTCACCGGCATCCCCGTCAATGCAGTCGGTGCACAGGCATACGCTCACGCTGTCGGCCTTTACCATCAGCTCGCCTATAACGCGGTACTCCTGCGGCGTAAACCCTGAAAATCCGTCCAGCCAAACCCTCGCTCCGTCAAAAAAGGTACTCTGACCCAGTTTATCGGCAAGCAGAGTGAGTTGGTCGTCGGAATCGACATACCTTCCCTCCAGCACCGCTTCAAAGGCCATGTATATCTCCGCCAACTCCCCAGCTTTTGCTTTAATACACCGCTACTTTTTCGGGCTTTCGGCTGCTTCTTTCAGGTGGTCCGGCATAACCCCGTATCTTTTAAACTCTGAAATGGCATCGGCCATCAACCCGACAAAGCCCTGCTGTCCCGCCGCCTTAGAAAATATATTAAGCCGGTCCTTCATGTCTTCGATTATGCTGCATAAGATTACCGTTTTACCTGCGGAATTTATCGCCTTTCGTGTTATACCCCCCACCTCGTTGAATACACGGTAAGCCATTCGCCGGAAACTCATTACCTCCGCACCGATTATACCGGTAGACCCTATTTCCCGCACCAGGTTTTTTTCCGCCTGGAGGGTATACTGCTCCGGCACAATCAATATAAGCCGCCCCTTGGCCCCATCCGTATGCGCCGCTTTAATCTCCTGCAGGCAGAGACGGCTTTTGCCGCTGCCCGCCCTGCCGTATACAATTCTAAGTCCCATAAACATCAACCCGATTCCTTTTGAAATATGTCCACAGTCTGTTATAATTTAGATATACAAGCAGCTAAAACCAGCATATGTATACTGTAATTATAGTAAATACCGGCTGAGTTGTAAAACGGTTTTGGCGGAGGTGAACCATGGGTACCGGGTTGATAAACAGGAACGGCCCCTCCGGGGACATTTCCATTACAGCGATGGAAATAAACGGCAGGATATGCGGATGCTTATTTCAAGCTGAAATAAACCAGGAATTCCTCAACAGCGGCAACAAGGAAGCGGACACGGTTTACAGGCTGACACTGCCTCCCCAGGCTTTTGTCACCGGTTTTAGCGCCGTTATGGCCCGCGAAAAGATAGACGGCTTTATACTGGGAAAGGACGAGGCAATGGCTGCCTGCGGAAACCCCAAGGAGTTTAGGAACACCGCCCTGCCCCTGCAGCAGGAAGGCCCCTATATATTGGAATTTGCCGTAGGCCTGCTGCCCCCGGGTGAGAAAGTAAAGGTTCACATTTCATACATTCAACAGCTTATATATAACCATAACCAGTTAACGGTTATAATACCGGCCACAGCGGCCCTAAACGGCAAGCCGGAGGATTCCGCCGGACAGGGGGAGCCCCGGCCAAGGGCATCGCTGAAAATATCGGCGGACTTGTTTAGGAAGGTACTAAACTTTTATTCTCCTTCCCATCCTATACATGTGGACAGGCTTTCGGAATCCCAATACGTCATCACCCTTTCGGGCCTCTTTGGACAGCGATTTTATACTCCAGTGCACCTACCGAGAAGAGAAAGCGCCGGCGGAGTATTCTACTGCTACGGAATACCGGCGGAGTGGTTTACCTGGAAGTTTGTGCCGGAACTACCCTGTACCGAGGAAAGGAGGGCCAGGGACTACATATTCCTGCTGGACATCCGGAGACCATGGCAGGAGAAAAACTGGTTCAGGCCAAACACGCGCTGAATACAATACTGCGCAGTCTCTCCGAAATTGACACCTTCAAAATTGCAGCCTTTGGAAAGGACCTATAGCTTTTCCGGCGGTAGCAGCCTCCCCTTTGCCCAGGCCAGCCTTGACCGGGCGGCAGAGGGGATAGCGGCCTAGAGTCTGACGTCGGGAGAAGCGGATATGTTTAAGGTAATCCGGTACGCGCTTCCCCCCGGGGCGGCAGGAAAAGCACTGTGCTGATTCTACCGCCGGACGGCTGGACACCACCGATGAACCGGTTAACTATATTTACGACAATATAGGTAAGAGCAGGCTTTTTATACTGGGAACCGACGCTTACGCAAACAGCTGCATGCTGAGAAGAATGGCGGAAGCAGGCAGGGCAGGTACCAATGCATCTGCCCGGGAGACAGAATTGACGACAGGGCGGTCCGGCTGTTTGCCGGGATAACTTCCACCATGGCCGATAATGTCCGGATGGACTGGGACGGCCTTGAAGTGGGCAGCGTTTTCCCTCCGGCATATCCGGCATCTTTGACCTGGAACCGGTAACGGTACTGGCGCAAACCCTAGGGCCACTGGATGGAAAGGTCATTCTTCGGGGAAATACCGACAGGAGTTTATTCCATCTCTCTGTCGACGCTTCGGATATAAAAAAGGGTTGACGGTACAAACTTCCTTCATAAAGCATTGGCTTTACAGAAAATCAAGTACCTGGAGGGCATCCTTCCCTATACCTCTCCTGACAGATATGAAGAGGTGCGGAACGAGATAATAGGCCTTTCTAAGAATGGCAGTGTGCCGTCATCACTCACCGCCCTTGTCACCGTTCATACTCGCTCGGCCCCGGTACCGGTCCCCGTTACAACCCGCATGGTGCAGGTGACAGTGCCCGGTGCCGGAACAGTTCAGCATACACACCCGGACCCCGTAAGCAGCGAATACGGCCCCCCAGACGAGGACGGAACGCTGACGCAGCGACATACTAGCGATACTGGCAAGAAACCAGCAAGCCAGCGGAGCCTTTTCGCCGGACAGCGGGGACGACCTGCTGACAAAGCTGGAGACAACCGCCCTTGTACTTACGGCCTTCACGGCGGGAAACGAAAACATAAGAATGTATCGGGAACAACTGCAAAAATTGCCAGGTACCTGGCAGAACGTATAACAAACGGCGGCATTACCCTCGAGCTGTCCAGGAATTCCGAAGCGCTGCTAAAAACCATACTGGCGTTAAAACTCTGTCTTGCAAACAATATTTTGAATGATACCACCCGGGAATGGGTTATGCAGTGCATGGATGACATAAGGGCAGCCTCCCAGGCGCCCATATCCCTGTTGGACTGCCGCGATGAAATACTGGAACTTCTTGACAAGGGTGAATGGAAGAAGAAGGATACCATAAAAAGAATAGCGGCTGTAGACGAAGACACCGGAACTTTGTTGGACCGGATCGGCCTTTCGGCCGAAGAAGGCCTCGCCATACCCGCGCTGGCCAAATTGGCCATTTGCCAGGCAGTAACCTCGTAACACTAGGCGGAGAGCTCCGCCTTTTTTTATTGGTTCCAAAGCGGCGGCAAAAGGTTTCGATCGCTATTTTTGCCATAATGAATTATTTTTATACGTTAAGGTAAAAACTATAGGTTGCAGGATATTTACAGGAAAGGTGCGCTATATGAAAATACATAAACGAAAGAAGGATAAAACCGGCGATCCGCTGGCCGATAATATGGACCTCAGTCAGCGCTACCAGGAGGTCCAAAAAATGAAACTGGAGCCCGGCTTGGAGCAAAACCTAAAAACACTGCAGCAGGTGTGCGGATACAGCCAGGACTTAATAATACGCAGGTTTAACATAAACGGGCAAATCCCTGCAGCCCTCGTATACTTGGACAACATGGTAAACACCCTCAGTGTAGAAGAAATACTCCGGGTACTCATGGTAGACGTACAAAGGATAGAGGGCTGGCAAAGGGACAGCGGTCTTTTGCGCTCAGCGATTAATGACCTGCTTATAATAAACAGCGTTGAGGAAACCGACAGTATAGGCGAACTGTTTTTCAAAATGACCTACGGAAACACCGCCATTCTTGTTGAGGGGCAGGCTTTAGCCTTTGTCTGCAGCACCGTTGACATAAAAAACCGGGACATAACCGAACCCCTTTCCGAGACCAACATACGGGGGCCTCGGGACGGCTTTGTCGAAAGCCTGTGCATCAATATAACCCTTATAAGGCGCAGGATACGGGTACCCCACCTGTGGTTTGAGACCTTTGAGATAGGCAGCCTTACTAAAACACTGGTGGCCATTGCCTATATCAAGGGCCTGGCGGATGAAAAAATGCTGGAGGAGCTTCGAAGCCGACTGAAGAGGATAGACACCGATGCCATCCTTGAAAGCGGTTATATAGAGCAGTACATAGAGGACCAGTCCTTTACACTGTTTCCTCTAGCACTAAGGACCGAAAGGCCGGACATTGTATGCAGTTCGATCCTGTCCGGCAGGGTGGCTGTTTTGGTGACCGAGTCCCCCCATGTGCTGGTGCTCCCAGCGGACTTTTCTATGTTTTTCCAGGCCTCCGATGACTACTACGAGAAACCGCCGCAGGGGAGTTTTGTCCGGATACTGCGGTGGATAGGCGCCATAATATCGGTATTCCTGCCCGGCTTTTATGTGGCGGTGGTCAACTTCCACCAGGAACTTTTACCCACCGCCCTGCTGCTTCGAGTTACCGCCAGCCGGGAGGGAGTGCCCTTTCCGGTTATAGCGGAAATCCTTATAATGGAAGTATTGTTCGAAGTGTTGAGGGAGGCGGGCATTAGGCTTCCCGTTGCAGTAGGTCCCGCCATAAGCATAGTGGGGGCGCTGGTGCTGGGTGAGGCTGCCATCCGGGCGGGCATAGTGTCCCCGGCGGTGGTCATAGTAGTAGCAATGACCGCCATTGCCAATTTTTCCAACCCGGTATTCAGCATGGCCATAGCCCTAAGGACGTTGAGGTTTGCTTTTACAATACTGGCGGCGGTCTTCGGCCTTTTCGGAATCCAGTTCGGGATACTGCTGCTGGTAATACATCTTTGTTCGCTGCGTTCGCTGGGAATTCCCTATATGTCACCCCTGGCTCCCCATATACTGTCCGATATGAAGGACAACTTCCTGCTGGCACCGGTTTGGGCCAGGACCACCCGGCCCAAAATATTGGGCCGGCGGGAGCCCGGAAGGCAAAGATCCGGGCAGATGCCCCATCCTGGAAAACACAGCCCTAATGATATAGAGGGAGGGAACCAAGATAAAAACCGATAATTTCCCGAAAACTACCACCGAGAAGATTGCCAACCGCCAGCTCTTGTACATACTGTTTATGATGCGAACCACCGTAGTTATAGCCTTGCTGCCGGTACTGACCACAGCGGACGCACTGCAGGACGCCTGGGCCTCCGCCATAGTATCCTTTTTTGGCGCCTCACTATTGATAGCAATGATTGCCGGCCTTGGGGTCAGGTTCCCGGACCTTACCATCGTGGAATACGCCCAAAAGCTTATTGGGAAATGGTCGGGCAAAGCGGTATGCCTTATTATAATGTGGGCTTTCTTGGTGATTGCCGCCACCGACACCCGGATTTACTCCGAAGCCCTGGTAATAGGATTCCTGACCGAGACCCCCATTCCCTTTATCATTTTTTCAATGGTGATAACCGGTTCGGCGGCAGCCATTCGGGCCTGGAAGTAATAGGCCGGTCGGCGGATTTGCTGTTCCCAATCTTTTTTGGTGATGATAGTTGTGAGCCTTGCCTTGGTGATTCCCGATGCGATAACCATGGAAGGCAACCGGAACCGGTGCTGGCACGGGGCATAGGGCCGGTGCTGCGGGGCAGCGTTATATCCAGTAGTAATAGCCCAGTACTGTGCCTCACCATGATACTTCCCGCCACAAACCAACCAAAAAAGCTCTGGGCACGCGCTACTGTGGGCCCTGGCCGGTTCCTCGGGGTGCTGGTATTAGTCACGCTGGCTGTAACCGCAATACTGGGGCCCCACCATGGTTCGCGGGAATTGGTTTTCCCATTCTTCAACGCATGGTAAGCTATTTATATAAGCGTATTCCTTGAAAGGGTCGAGATGATCAATGTTAGCGCTGTTCGCCTGAGTCTTTATCGGCGTATCGGTGTTTATGTACTGCGGGTCAAAGGGCCTGGCCCGGTGCTGGGACTTGATGATTACCGTCCCCTTATACCTTGCGGTAATATGGGGGCACCTTTTCGTGCATTCCTACCAGAACCTGTTTCAGCTTAGAACCTTTTTTCAACCAAAAATCGGCGGCCCCTACATCCTCTCCTGATACTTATGCCCATGGGAATCCTGTGGGCGGCTTACGGAATCCGCCGCCTGGTTGGGGGTAAACCGGATGAGGAATAAAGCCACCGCCATAATAATTATCATTACAATAGTATTATCCCTTTCGGGCTGCTGGAACCGACGGGACCCGGAAAACCTGGCCCTTCTGGCCACGCCTTTGATAGGGACCGGGAAAGCGGCATGTACCATGTAACAACCCAGATAGCCAACCGCTGACCGCTTATGTGGCAGGACGCCGGCCAGGGAGGAGGCAGCGGCAAGAAACCCTTCTGGACTCGACGGCCAGCGGGCAGCTTCATACCAGGCTATGCGAAACCTAACCAAAGCGGTCAGCCATGAGTTCTTCTGGGCCCATAACCGGGTTTTCGTGTTTTCCGAAGAGCTGGCAAGAAGCGGTATTTATCCCGTCATGGATATGGTGGAGAGAGAGCGCCAGATCCGGACTAGCGGCCATGTGGTGGTGGCCGACGGTGATGTCAAAAAACTTATGGAGGCTGAGTTCCCGCTGGAGGAGACCGGTGCCAGGGCTGGACAGGCAGATCACAACCATCCGTTACGAGCGCTCCCTTTTCCCGGTAAAATCCATGAACGAACTGTACGTCCTGCCAGCCGGGCAGGGAAATGTTTATAGGCAGGGTCAAGGTATCCGGAAGATACACAAGAGTACCCATCGGACAGGGCGGTGCAGCGGCCTCTCCCCCGCCGGCTATTGGCGGCGGGGCGGTGTTCAAGGAAGACAAGATGGTTGGATGGGCCGATGAACAGCAGACCATAGGATGGGCCTATGCCACCGGCAGGGTATTTCGTTCAGCCCTTTATATTAAGGACCCCATCGATGATACAACTCCCCTGGGAATAGGTGTTTACAACCTGAAAAGCAAAATGCGGCCTATATTTTGAAAACGGCCGCCTGCGCATAGAGATGGATATTAGCGCCTTTGGAATACTGCTTGACATTTTCCGTCTATAGGCACCTGGAGCATCGATAGTTATATAACATCCTTGAACAAAGGGGGCGCCCAGGCCATCCGGGATGCTGTCCATTCGACCATAGCCCTGTCCAGGGAGCTGGAATCGGACATAATAGGGTTTGGAAACCTCATATACCGAAAGCTCCCCGGCCTTTGGGCGCAGATAGAAGACAGGTGGTACGAGGCTTTCCGAGATATTGAAATTAATGTCCGCGGAAATGAACCTAAAGGGACCGTTTTCTGACGAGCCCCCTGGAGACCGAAAAAAGGAGGTAGGGACTTGATTTGGGTGTGGACCGGTATGGTTATAATAGCGCTTTTTTACAAGTGCCCATTTTGATTAATAAAAAACAGTGGAAAGAGCTTGCAGCCTTTGCCTTTTTCTGGCTCGCCGCCGGCATATACGCGTCCCTTATCCTGGGGACCTTTATCGGTGATTTGGCCATACCCAATGTTACCGAGTATCTTTCATCCGCTTCTTATAATCTAATCATGTAATCAGGGGACGGTTCTTTTTGATTAGGGTGATATGGGGCAAAGTACAACCTGAGCGGCGCCGCAGCCGGCACCCTTTTTTTATCGTTTTGCCTTGTCATAGGGCTCCCCTGCCGCCCAGGCGCCTGGGAGTACTTCGAAGACAACACAAGAACCGCAAGTGTTACAATATACGGAAAGTTTTTCAGCAAAATCCCCGGTATGCCGGAAAGGGCCGGTATCACCTGGGACACGTTGGCTATGGTGCTGGCAAAGCCGAAGAAAAGCGTTGCCCCCAGCACCCCCAGCGGTTTCCACTGGCCGAATATCAGCGCCGCAAGGGCGAGGAACCCAAGCCCCGAAACAGTGCCGGTAAACTCACCGGAATAGGTGACAAGTATTATGGCACCCCCAAGGCCTGCAAAGGCGCCGGATACCATAACCGCTATATACCTCATTTTATACACGTTTATACCCGCCGAATCCGCAGCCTGGGGGTGCTCCCCGCAGGCCCGTAGCCGCAGCCCGAAGGCCGTCCTGTATAGTATAAACCACGAAACAGCAAGCAGCACCAGCACCAGCCAGGTGGTGGCATAAACCTGGGTGAAGAAAAGCTTGCCCACAACGGGTATATCCGAAAGAACCGGGACGTCTCTACGTATAAGCCCGTGCACAATAAGGATGTTGCCGCTGCCGGTCATGTTCCTTGCCAGGAATACCGTAAGGGCCCCAGCAATCATGTTTATTGCCGTCCCGCTTATAACCTGGTTGGCATTAAGGCTTATACAGGCAAAGGCATGCAGCAGCGAAAACAGCGCACCGGCTATGAAAGCCGCCAAAAGGCCTAGCCATATGGAAATCCCCGGTATGCTAAGCTCCAGCTTTGATATTACCAGCGCGCCGGTGAAAAAACCTACCACCATCAGCCCCTCAAGGCCTATGTTTACAATGCCGCTTCGTTCGCTGTAAAGTCCCCCCAAGGCTGTTATCAAAAGGGGGATGGTAAAGGCCACCGCATAGGGAAATACCTGAACAATAATGGTCCACATGCTACTTCACACCCCCCGCTTTCCTTTTCAGCCTTTCCCAGTTTCTTTCTATCAACACGCTGGTGGCTGAAAAATAGATTATGGTCGCTATTATTGTGTCCGCTATTTCAGGAGGAATCCTTGTCATCGCGTTCATAAAGCCCTTGCCCGAATGGAGCAGGCCAAAGAAGAGGGCAGCGCCGAACACTCCCCAGGGTGAATTCCCGCCCAGCAGCGACACAGCTATACCGTCAAACCCCTGGGTGGGCAAAACCCCGATCTGTATATTTGAGGCATAGCCCACGTAAAAGGTGGCGCCTGCAAGCCCCGAAAGGGCACCGGCAATCATCATGGACATTATTATGCTCCGGTTGGCCTTTATACCGGCGTATTCCGCCGCATGCCGGTTGAAACCCACCGCCTTCAGTTCGTATCCAAACGTGGTCCTGTCTATGATAAACGCTATCACAATTACCGAAATAATCGCAAGAAAAAGGCCCAGGTTAATGTAGGAGCCGTTGAACATCTCGGTGAGCCATTCCACTTTCAGCGATGCGGCATCCGGTATCTTTCTCGACTCGGTTTCCAGGTAGGCCCCCTTGAAATAGGCCGGCACCACGTAGTAAACCGTCCAGTAGGAAATCCAGTTCATCATTATGGTGGCTACCACCTCGTGCACGTTGAATTTTGCCTTCAGAAGGCCGGGCACCAGCCCCCATACCGCGCCCCCCAGGATGGCCGCCGCCACCATAACGGTAAGAAGCAGCGGTTTGGGAAGCACAAGGGTAAGCCCGACGGCGGTCGCGCACAGGCCACCTATAAGCATCTGCCCTGCAGCGCCAATGTTGAAAAGCCCCGTCCTGAAGGCAAAGGCCACCGAAAGGCCGGTCAGTATTAATGGAGTGGCGGTGGCCAACGTGTTGCCCACCCGTTCAATTGACATAATCCCGCCCCGGAAAAGGTATACATAACCCGAAATGGGATTTCTGCCTATCAAGGCCATAAGGACAGCCCCCGCCAATAGCCCTAGAACCACTGCCACCAACGCCGTTACGAAGTCCCTGCCAAAAAACCTTTTCAAGTTCAAGCGGTCTCACCCCTTTTCACGCCGGCCATCATAAGCCCAACCTCGTTTTCGCTTACTTTACCTGCATCCACTATGTCTATTATTTCACCGCCGTTTATCACGGCTATCCGGTCGGAAAGGTTCAAAATTTCGTCAAGCTCCAGCGAAACCAGAAGCACCGCCTTGCCGCTGTCCCGCTGCTCCACAATGCGTCCGTGGATGTATTCAATGGCTCCCACGTCCAGTCCCCGCGTGGGCTGAACTGCGATTAAAAGGTCGGGGTCATGGTCAATTTCCCTTCCCACTATGGTTTTTTGCTGGTTGCCCCCTGAAAGGGACCGGGCGGATGCCGCCGGGCCCTGACCCGAGCGCACGTCAAACTGTTCCATAACCCTTTCCGCGTGCTCCCGTATGGCAGAGCCGTTTAACAGCCCGTTTTTGGAAAAGGGCTCATTGTAATAAACCTTAAGCACCAGGTTGTTCTCTATGGAATAATCCAGTATCAGGCCGTGCTTGTGACGGTCTTCGGGTATGTAAGCCATCTTAGCCTTAATACGGTCCCGGACCGGCATATTGGTAATATCGGTTCCCTTTAGAAATATTCTCCCGGCCTCCACTTTCCGCATCCCGGTTATTGCTTCCACTAACTCGGACTGGCCGTTGCCGTCCACGCCGGCTATCCCCAAAATCTCCCCTGCTCGTACTTTCAGCGAAACGTTCTTAAGCCCCAATACCTTGCGGCTGCTTAACACCGACAGGTCCTTTATGTCAAGGACCACCTCCCCGGACTGACGCTCTTTCTTTTGGACGGTGAAGCTTACCTGGCGTCCCACCATCATCTCCGCCAGTTTTTCCTCCGATGTGGAAGCAACGTCCACCGTGCCTATCAGTTTGCCCCAGCGGATTACGGTGCACCGGTCGGCGATTGCCTTTATCTCTTTCAGTTTATGGGTTATAAGGATTATGGATTTGCCCTCGGCGATTAGGTTGCGCATAATGCCCATAAGTTCCCGGACCTCCTGGGGTGTAAGCACCGAAGTGGGCTCATCGAATATGAGCACCTCTGCGTCCCGGTAAAGCATTTTCATAATTTCCACCCGCTGCTGCATACCCACCGAAATATCCTCAATTTTTGCATAGGGGTCAACATTGAGGCCGTATTTTTCGGAAAGGGCCTTCACCCTTTCCGCCGCCGATTTGATATCCAGCACAAGACCCTTTTTCGTTTCCATGCCAAGGATTATGTTCTCGGTAACGGTAAAATTGTGCACCAGCTTGAAATGCTGGTGGACCATTCCTATTCCCAGGCTGTTGGCAACGTTGGGGTTTGTTATATTCACCTTTTTGCCGCGCACCCTTATGGTACCCTTATCCGGCGTATACAGTCCGAAAAGGATACTCATAAGGGTAGACTTCCCGGCACCGTTTTCGCCCAGCAGCGCGTGAATCTCGCCGGGTTTTAGCTGAAGGCTTATATCGTCGTTGGCTACAACGCCGGGAAACTCTTTCCGGATGTTCAGCATCTCCACAACGAATTTCATGTCATCCTCTCCCTGTACGCATTAATCCGGTAATTACCGTTTCTGATACTCACATTCTTAAAACCAACAATCGTGTTAACAAAGAAGAGGACGGCAAAGCCTGTCCTCTTCCGGCTGTATTGTCATATATATACTATTTAATCAGGTCCCCCTGCTGGTCGGATACGGTAATTTCCCCGCTTTGCAGCTTGGCAAATATCTCCGCAACCTTGTCCTGCACTTCCTTGCTCAGGTTGGGATTTTCCTTGGGAATACCTACGCCGTTATTCTTCGCGTCAAAAACAAGGGTCTGGCCTCCGGGAAACTGGCCTTTGCTTTCGGCCATAATCATATCATAGGCCGCCTGGTCGATACACTTCATCGCGGAGGTGAGTATTATGGACTTGTCGCCTTCATATATACCCTCTGCATACTGGTCAACGTCAACGCCTACTATCCATACTTCCTCACCGGCCTTGGCCCTGGCCTTCGCTTCGTTTATCGCGCCTATGCCCACACCGCCGGCGGCACAGAATATGGCGTCAACGCCCTTGTCAAACATTTGGGCGGCAAGCTGCTGGCCTGCGGCCACGTTGTCGAAGGACCCCTGGTAAATGACGTTTTCGGGTTTCATAACTATATTGGTTCCCAGGTTCTCGTTGGCATACTTTATGCCCTGCTGGAAACCCCAGTTAAACTTCTGCACCGCGGGGATTTCCATCCCGCCTATGTAGCCCATCTCCGCATTCTCAAGCTGCAACGCGGCGGCAACCCCGGCAACAAACCCGGATTCGTGTTCTGCAAAGAATATGGATACGGTGTTTTCCTTAACTACCGGTACAAAGTCCCCGGCATGGGGGTTTCCGTCCAGGATAACAAATTTCGCATCCGGATACTTGTCCTGGGCTTGGAAAATAGCAGTCTCAAACTTGAAACCGGGGCATACGATAAATTTAATGCCCGCATCGTACATATTGCTAATTTCCTTCATATAGTCCGCTTCGGTGGTCCCGGCGGGCTTTAAGTACTGGTACTCCAGCCTCAGTTCCTCGGCCGCCTTTACTACTCCTTCCCAGGTCCCCTGGTTAAAGGACTTATCGTCTATGGTGCCGGCGTCGGTTATCATTCCCACCTTGAAACCCGCCGCCTGCTGGCTGCATCCCGCAAGGACTATTGTCAACGCCAGAAGAACAGCCAAAAACCCCAAGAACTTTTTATACACTTAAATACCCTCCCTCGTTTTCTTCTATGCTTGTCTCAGATACTGTCAGTTATATTTTAGTCAATTTGGGTAATAGTTGCAAGTCAATTCTACCTTCCTCCAGACTCCTACATAAAAAAACAAGGGGATGGCAGCCCGTGTAAACGTCACAGATTGCCATCCCACCTATTTGCATAACTACTATTTTTTAGGCGGTTGCCATACTTCCCAAACCTTTCCCGCCAACCCTGTATGAGGTTTTAGGGTCTGGCCGCCTTCCTCCCAGCCGGACGGCAGCACTTCTCCGGTATTTCGGTTATGCTGAAACGCTTTAATCTGTCTAAACAGTTCCTCAGGATTCCTTCCTACCGGAGGGCTTAATACTTCAGCGGCCTGTATTATGCCATCCGGGTCTATCAAGAACCTGCCCCTAATATTGGTTCCCGATTCCTCATCATAGACGCCATATAGCCTTCCTATTTCTCCGGTCTGGTCGGACAGCATAGGATAGGGTATCCCTCCGTCCACCATTTTGCTTAGCTCGGTTTCATTCCATATCTTGTGTGAAAAAACGCTGTCCACGCTAACCGAAAGCAGCTTCTACATTAAGTTCCTTAAGTTTTTCATAGCCAACGGCTGTGTGTGAAATCTCGGTGGGTCATACAAAGGTGAAATCTCGGGTAAAAGCACAGTACAACCCATTTCCCTTTATAATCCTCCAGTGAAACACTTTTGATTTTGCCCTGGTGAAAGGCTTTGGCAGTAAAGTTCGGGGCCTTCTTTGTGACCAGCATGAGCAAACCTCCTTTTTTATTTATGAACCATATGGTCCATTTCAGTACATGCAAACTTCCCTATCATACATAATTATTTAATAGGCTTCGGTAAACAGCTCAAAGTGGGCCTGGGGATGTATGCAGGCAGGGCATTCCACCGGCGCTTCAACCCCTTCATGCACATACCCGCAGTTGCCGCATTTCCATAAAACCTTGTCGCCTTTTTTGAAAACTTCACCCTTTTCAATGTTGGCAGCAAGTTTATTGTACCTTTCTTCGTGCTTTTTCTCGGATACAGATATCGCCCTGAAGGCCTTGGCTATTTCGCTAAAACCTTCCTGTTCCGCAACATCTGCAAAGGCCGGGTAAAGGTCCGCCCATTCCTCGTTCTCTCCTGCAGCTGCAGCCTTAAGGTTGTCAAGGGTGTTACCCTGAGCAACGGGATAGGCAGCGTTAATCTCAATCATAGTCGGAAGAACACCCTCAAACCCGGCCAGCAGGAATTTGTAGAACCTTTTAGCATGCTCCTTTTCATGGTCGGCGGTTTCCAGGAAGATCTTCCTTATCTGCTTGTAGCCTTCCTTGTCCGCTACCGATGCATAGTAGGTATAGCGGTTGCGCGCCTGGGATTCCCCCGCAAACGCCTTCAATAGATTCTCCGCTGTTTTTGTACCCTTCAGGCTCTTCATAATTTCAGACCTCCATATTATTAATATTTTATTTATTAGCAAGGCATCCGGAACAGGTGCCTTTAAAATAAACGTCCCTTTGACTTACTTTAAATCCCGCTAGGCCCTTTGGACGAAGTCCGGCCATGTCCACCGGAAAATCATATATTCTACCGCATTGGGTGCACTTGAAATGCCCGTGGTCGGATATGTCGGCATCGTATCTCGCCCCGTTTTCCTCAATGGTTATGACCCTTGCCAGCCCCGCCTGCACGAATGCATTCATGGAATTGTACACTGTTGTCTTTGACAGCGTGGGTATCTCGCCCACCAGGCTGTTGTATATCTCGTCCGCGGTGGGGTGGCTCCGGTTTGCCACTAGGTATTCCATTATTCTCACCCTGGTATAGGAGGGCTTTATACCCTTGTTTTTAAATATACTCATCAAGGTCTCTACCGAAACTTTCATACAAAAGGCTCCTCCTCCCAATCTTTTATATACCCAGAAAATTTTATTGTAAACATTACTATATTGTATTTATTACATTTATATTATACATACAATATAATCCCCTGTCAATATATAATTTAACATTCAATCGCCGCACCGTTTTTCACCTTTACCCATTTTATACTTTTAATGTCCTCCATAAGCCTAAACAGTGCCAGGTCCTTGTACTTGGCCTCAATCATCACATCAAAGTCCTGTCCGACCCTCTTCGCCTTTTCCAGGAATCCCAGGAAGAACTCCGGGTCTATGTAATCCGAATGCCCCCTGAAATTCTTCTCGCTTTTGGGACTGGAGATATGAACTTTGGGAACAAGGGGCTGCCCCTTCCACGTATCAAAAATATCCTCCAACAGGCTGCCAGCATCCCTAGCACCCTTGTTGCACCAGTCATGGTGTACATCCAGAACCATCGGCGTCCCTGTTTTTTGGCATATATCCAGCACATCCTCCGCCGTGTATATCTTGTCATCGTTTTCCAGGGTCATTCGTTCCCTTATATAGGGCGGCACAGCCTTATAGTTTTCCAAAAACCTGTTCGCCGATTCCTCCTTGTTTCCGTATAAACCGCCCACATGTATTACAAACTTTGCGGAGGCATCCAGTCCCATACCTTTAAAAACGTTGTAATGATACTCCAGGTCCTCCAGGGCCTTTTCCAGCACTTCGCCTCTGGGTGAGTTTAGTAGCGTGAAATGGTCGGGGTGGGCGCTTGTCCTCATGCCCCGCTCTCTTACATAGCTGCCCAGCGACTTCAGTTCATCCCGTAGGTCCTCCATCCAGTTCCAACCCGATGCAAGGGGATGGGTGGCAAGGGGGATAAGCTTAGAAGTAAATCGGTACACCGATATGTCATTGGCGCTGTTGTGATAAAGAAGCCTTTGGGTGTTGTGCAGGTTTTCCCTTGCGAGCCTCAAAAGCTTGGATACCCTGGCCTTTGGCTCTTGTATCCTTTCAAGGTTGGTAGCAGTAACCGTCCTGGAGGGCGAGCAGTCCTTAAGCACCATGGACATTGCTACGTATCCGAATCTTACTATCATATTTTCCTCATCTCTTTACCATTTTTATTCATAAACTTCGCAATTTCAGTGGAAATATACCACTTCTGCCCTGCCGTGCGGTTCAGGGAGTACCAGGTATATATGTCGGGCAAATCCGGCATTATAAATAATGTATGCTTCAACAAAGGAGTTATGCAGTATGTTCAGACACATCTTCAGAAAGAACAAACCCGCATCAAACAAGGATGTCCAGGTTATGCAAAGGGAAAAGTTGTCGAAGGATTTGGATGAAAATATAAAGTGCATCCGGGAGGCGCTGGCCAATTGCTGCGACCTGGCATCCCGGTCCATAAGAATAGGCCGGGACCGCCAAATTCGGGCCCATATTTTTTTCTTGGACGGAATGGTTGACTCGGGCTTTATGGCGGCAAACGTCCTGAAGCCGTTGATGCTGCTGGACCCCGGGGATACCGGCGGGTCAGAACTTGACGAGGAAATATTAAACAGCCTGCTGCCGGCCGGTACCGTAGATATTATAAAGAACCCAACCATACTGGTATCAAGAATATTGTCCGGCAGTATTGCGATAATAATAGAAGGCCGGGAAAACGCTTTTGCCATTGAGGCTAGAGGCTGGCAGGAAAGGGCGGTGGAGGACTCCCAGACCGAAACGGTAGTTAAGGGCGCCCGGTCGGGTTTTGTTGAAAACATTCGGGTTAACAGGTCGCTTATTCGAAGAATGATTAGATACCCCGGTTTGAAGTTTGAGCGGCTGAATCTGGGCAGGATTACCAATACCGAAGTCAATATTGCATACATAGACGGCATTGTTATGGAAGGACTGGTAGAGGAAATAAAGGAGCGTATCGCGAAAATTGATGTAGACGGTTTAGCGAATTTTGGAATGCTACAGGAAATGATAGACGACTCCACTTTTTCGATATTTCACCAGACTTATTCCACTGAACGCCCCGACAGGGCGTGCAGCTGCCTGCTGGAAGGGCGTGCAGTAATCCTTATGGACAATTTCCCCTTTGTCGTTGTCGCACCTTCGGTTATAACCCAGTTTTTCCAATCGGCCGAGGATTACAGCTCAAAATACCTGGTTGCCAGTTTTGAAAGACTGTTAAGATTCGTCGGGTTAAATATAACCGTTTTGCTTCCGGGCCTCTACGTAGCAGTCTTTTCATACCACCATGAAATGATACCCACCGAGCTTTTAAAATCCATTTCCCAGGCGCGGGAGCAGCTCCCCTTTCCAATCTTCCTGGAGATGCTGATTTTGGAACTTTCCTTTGAGATACTCAGGGAAGCCGGGGTTCGTCTTCCACGGCCGGTAGGGCAGGCAGTCAGCATTGTCGGCGCCCTGGTCATCGGTCAGGCGGCGGTTGCAGCACGATTGGTTTCACCCCCTTCAATAATAATAGTAGCCCTTACCGCCATTGCCTCCTTTACCATACCCATCCCCGAGGGCTCGGACGCCCATGGGCTGCTTAGGTTCCCCGTATTATTGGCAGCCGGAACCTTTGGACTGCCGGGAATCATTACGGCCTGGCTGATGCTTCTGGTGCACCTGGCGGGGATGAGAAGCTTTGGCGTGCCCTACCTTTCTCCTGTAAGCCCCTTTTCCCTCAGTGACTGGAAGGATTTCCTCATAAGGGTTCCATCCTCCTTTATGAAAAAAAGGCCAATTCAGACGGGAAAATCCAACATCCGGCGGCAAGGCAGCTGGACACGGGGAGGAGAGTAGAGCATGGCCGGAAAAGTCTTGATACTTCTTGCAATTATTCCGTTATTACTGCTGCCCGGCGGCTGCTGGGACCGCAGGGAAACCGAAGACCTGCTTCTTGTGGATTCTATAGTTTTCGGCAAATCAAATACCGGTGACGCCGGACAATACAGGGTATCCTTCATCACCACCAGGCCCTCTTCCGGCGGCGGAGGACAGATGGCAGCAAGCGGCGAAGAAGGCGCTGCACAGGCTGCAACACGCAGTGGGAGGCAAGCTCCTACGGGTCCACCCTGGAGAAGGCCATACGAAAACTTTCAATCCGCTCGCCCAGGTATATATATCTTGCCCATAACAGGGTAATCATGTTTGAAGAAGGCCTGGCCAGAGAAGGTATTTCGCAAGCCGTTGATTTTTTATTAAGGGCCAGGGGCACCCGGAAACCGGGAATTACGTCTTGGTTGTTAAGGGAGATAAATCTGACTTGCTGGCATCAAGCCCGCAATTTGAAGATACCCTGGCGGGAGAATTGTTCTCCATCCTGGAAACAAGCGTAGGCGAGGGAGACTATTATTATCCTTCCGATTTAAACATCATTGCCCAGGGCATACTCACGAACGGCCAGGACCCGTGGGCACCATTTATTGAAACCTTTTCCGCCGCCCAAACATCCGGTAGCAGTGCGAGCCAGCCTGTTATCATCGGAGGAACGGCACTTATTTAAGGCTGACAGGCTGGTTGGATACCTGGACGCCGAAGAAACCCAGCGGTTTTGCTTCTAAAGGGCCTGTCAAATGCCGGCTATTACGATATTGAGAGAAACGGGAAGAAGCTGTCATACAGGTATGAACAGGCAAAGGTCAGGCGAAGGCTGACCGTTGAGGACGGCCGGGTTAATGTACACTTTGATGTCACGTTAAAGGGGCTTTTGGAAGAAATACATTTTTATTCAAATCTATCCGAAGCAGAGATAGAAAACCTTGAAAAGAGCCTTTCCGCCAAGGCCGAGGCAGCCCTTTTGGAAACTGTTAACAAATGCAAGGAACTGGGGTCGGATGCCCTCGGTATTGGACGCTTAATTCATGCAAGGAAGCCCGAAATATGGAAAG
The DNA here is from genome assembly GCA_040766775.1 of Bacillota bacterium. Lineage (GTDB taxonomy): Bacteria > Bacillota > Clostridia > Ch29 > Ch29 > JAAYEV01. The sequence goes on from JAXGPT010000005.1 coordinate 66,287, forward strand.
AGTACAGCAAAAACTGGCCTCCATATATCCTGAAATTGGTATCGACATTAAGGTAAAAGCTCAAATCACCGGGACTGCCCTTGGCACAAAGCCCATAGTCCCCAAAACCAGCGAGTAGGTGAAGGATATGCAAAAATACAGGATAAGCGCCGGCCAGTTCATAGGAATGATGTTCTGGACCATTATGGGAACTGCAATGATCAGTCTCCCGGTTCTTATAGCGCTTCATGCTCCAAGGGATGCATGGGCAGCAGCGGTATTATTCACAATAGGCGGCATGGTACTGAGCCTGATTGTGGGGGCCTTGGCCAGCCGCTTCCCCCGAAAGGATTTCGTTGTTTATACCCAAAAGGTGCTGGGAACATTTATAGGCAAACTGTTAATACTGGTTTTCCTGGTATGGCTGTTTCATACCATAGGCTTTGTACTCTGGCAGGTAACAAATTTTATCAAACTTTCGCTGCTGCCCGATACGCCTATCGCACCAATTATGGCCATTATGCTTCTCCCTTCCGTCTACGCTGTTTATGTTGGAATCGAGGGCATTGCCCGAAGTAGCCAGGTTGTGTTCCTGCCAACCGTTATAATTTTGTTTTCCCTGTACCTACTGCTAATCCCCGATGTCAACCTGCAGAATCTGCTGCCGGTCTTTGAAAACGGAGCGGCCAATATACTGCGCTCCAGTATAACCCCCCTCGCCTGGGCCGGCGAAATCATGTTTGTAGTATTCCTTGCCCCTTCGGTAAATAAAATAAGTAAAACCGCCAAATACTCTGTTATCACAATGGCCTTGATTGGGTTTGGCGGAATAGTAAACGAATTCTTTTACACTGCAGTTTTCGGCCTTCTTAGGCAGCACGCCTCAAATCCGTTTTATTCCTTGATTAGATACATAAAACCCACCGCCTTTATTGAGCGGTACGACATACTGTTTGTCACCATTAATCTGCTGGGCAACTTTATTAAATTATCGGTATTCTTATATATCTTTGTTCTATGCCTTTCCCAGTGGCTGGGCATGAAAAGCCACCGCCCCCTGGTACTGCCGTCGTCGATAGCACTGCTTATTTCTACCCAGTATTTTGTCAGCAGCCCCAATGAACTGATAATGTTTCTGGATACCGTATTCCCCCTATATACCATACCTATCCTATACGGCATTCCGGCCCTGGTGCTGCTTGTGGCAGCAATCCGGGGTATAAAAGGATAAACTTAGAATAATACATAAAGAATTGTAATACTACTAGTGCGTTATATGTAGAATTAATAGTATAATAATAATGATGTATTAATTAACCAATGTTTGGAGGATTTGTTATGAAAAAACTGTGTGCACTGCTGACCCTCGTCATTGTCCTGTGCCTGCCTGCGGCCGCACCGGCGGAGGAGCAGGAATCTTTTATTACAAGGGCGGAATTCGTAAAGGAAATATTGTCCCAGGCGGGCACCGAAATTGAGGAGACAGCCCAATCGTCCTTTATCGATGTGACCGACCCTGATTTAATCCCTTACATAGAAACCGCTTATAAGAAAGGAATAGTATCGGGATACGGCGATCACTTCGCTCCCGGAAATAACATTATCAAGGAAGAGGCCGTCAAAATAATTGTGGATGTATTTGGAGAAAAAGCAGGTTTCAAGGAAGCGGCCAAAGCGTTTACAGACACTGACCTTGAATTTGCAGACATCGGGGATATGTCTTCCTGGGCAAAACCCTACATAGCCTACGCACTGAAAACCGGTCTTATAGCCAGGGAGAGTGATTCCTTTTGCCCAAAGGATGCTGTCACAGCCGTTCAGGCCGGTGAAATGATAGCAGCAGCAAAGGATGTATACCAGCGGCTGTTTACCCGGGACGGGTTATCGGCACCGGATATGCTTGTACGCATAAATGAAAAGTTGGCCGAGATTGGAACCTACAAGCAAAAAGGTACAATATTCACGAAAATGCAGCTGTTTATAGAGGGCATCCCACAGGAACAGATTGAGGAGAATGAGGACCTTAAAAAGTTCCTTGAAGGCGGAATGGAAATGAGCACGCGTATGGAAATGGATGCCTCCTTTCAGGCCCCTGACAGGACATATATGAAGCAATCGCTGGTGACAACCGCCGGAGTGGAAGAAGTTATGCAAGACGTGGAATCCTTTATGGACGGACCCCTTATGTATCAAAGGATGGCGGGCAGCGACAAATGGATTGTGCAAGACCTTGGCCCGGCCATGGAGCAAATACGGACAATAACCGACCGCGAGCCCTACCAGTTGGCCCAGCTGTCCGAGTACGAGCTTAAGATGTTTAAGGAATTTGCAAAATACGAAGACGACATTGAAACCGATAAAGGGGAATACTACGTAATAAGCTTTGACATAGACCAGGAAGCCTACATGGAATACTACATGGAAATTATGGAGAAGGTTATGGAATCGGTGGTAACGCTGCAGGTGGAAAGTCCCACCCTTCAGCAGGACCCGGACTTTGACCCGCAGCAATACAAACAAATGATGGCAACCCTTGTATCCGGAATGGAAGTGGAGCTCGCCTACAGGTATTACATCAATAAGGAGACAGGACTGTTTGAGAGAGTGTGGATGTCCCAAGATATGACAATGCCTATGGAAGGATTTATAACTGAATTTATGGAATCCCTTGGTGAAGATGCGCCGAACTTCTCCATGAAAGTATTGAGCCATTCGGAGGGCGAGTTCGAAATATACGACTTCGACGGAGAAGTTGAGTTCCCGGTAATCACCGAGGAAGATATAATGGAACAAGGCCCCTTGGCACCTGTGGAGCCTGAAGCCCCCCAGGAGGATTAATGTCTATTCCAAGTTTAAGCCGTCCCGCCGGGCATGGGGGACGGCTTTTTTACAAGTCTTATTCTCCCACTATATAGAATTCTTTTAACATGTGGTAGAACCTGGCCCCGTGCCCTTCCGCGGCCTCAAGGAAGTACCTCTGGGTTATTACGAAACTTCCCTCTTTCCCGTTGCTTATTACGTAGACCCTCTCTACCGGGCTGTCCCAGCTGCTGCCGCCAAGCCCCCTTACCGTCCAGCCCTTAACCGGGTCCTCCACCGGCTGGGGTGCGGTCACGTCATCGTACTTTTCCTTAAGGAGCGACTCCATTTCCCTTACCAGCCCTTCAGGGTCCTTATCAGCAACCTGCCTTATTTCCATGGACACTTCCGGATACCTTTCCGGGAGCGGCGGATTCGGCACAATCCTATCGGCATCGGCATCCTTAACCATCTTGTACCTTTCCTGGTCCACGTATATAACATACTCCGCGTTTGCGCCTTCATTGAGCTGTACATTCTGCTCTTCCTTGCTGCCCTCTATGTCCTGGGTAATATTTTTCTCCGGTTCAAACATTTCCCTTATACGGTTGACCAGCGCCAGTCCCGGCTGGGTGTTTAGCCCTATAACTATTACTGCCACCGCCGCCACCGATGCTGCCAGCTTTATAAGACCGCCTCTTTTTCTCATCGGAATGGTGTCCCCCCTCTTTTTGTCTTTAAAAAGCTCCTTTTCTATACTGTTCCATACTTCCTCCCTATCTTCCGGCCTAACCACGGTTCCCTCGTCCAGTGCCTGTTTTATCCTTTTGTCCATATCCCTGGTATCCATATACAACCCTCCCTTCATCGGTCCCCAACTTTTTTCTTAGCATGTCCCTTGCCTTTAATAGCCTTGTCTTTACAGTGTTTTGATTAAGTCCCAGTATATCCGCCGTCTCCCTTTCGGTAAACCCGTGCAGATATTTTAAAATAACCGGAATACGATAAATATCCTTAAGGGATAGGATAGCATCGTAAAGGTCAATATAGTTCTCCCTCTCGCTGACGGCTATCTGGTACCCTTCCTCGTCCCACAACCGGTTTAATGATACTACCCTAGGCTTACTGCCGCCAGCAAACGGTTGCATTCGTTTATTAGTATGCGGTAGAACCAGGGCTTAAACGGTCTAGCGGTATCAAAACTTTCAAGGTTTCGATACACCCGGATGAAGGCCTCCTGCACCGCATCCTTTGCCAGTTCCCTGTCGCCGGTGGCGCTTATTGCCGTCCGTAGGGCGGCATCGGCGTACATTTCATAAAGCTTTCTGAAAGAGCCCTTATCTCCCGCTGTTATTTCGCGAATAAGCTGTGCTTCCATCGGTATCCTCCTATCCATTTCGTCTCCTATATGCCCTTTCACTTATATATACCCGCCATATCAAAAAATAGTTTTCTTTTTTTCGCTTTGTCGGGTTATATTAATGTTAATGCTCACGAAAAACGACTTACCACTTTTGGTAAGCCGTTTTGTTTATTAATAAATCGCACAAGTAGATGGATGTGATAATAACTATGCCTTATATTCCTAATCAAGGTATAATACCAAATCCAATAACTATTAATATACAGCATATAAATAGAACTATGTTTCCGCCAAACCCTACCTTGGATAAGACTCTAACAACCTTATTTTCTTGTATGTTTGAAGGCTTAATACATGATATTCCTACTACCCAGTATACAAGTAGCAGCAATAAATTTAAACTACTTGGAACCATTATTGCCAACCATTCAGAATCGCTTATTCTTAATTCCACTAACCAGGCATATATGCTAAAAATAAGTAATAAGCATGATAAAATAGCTAAAGCGGCTCTAACAAATTTAATAATCTTTTTAATAATTACTCCCCCTAAATTCATAGCTTTCGTTTTTGGTTGCTGCATAGGAATCATGGGATAACATTAACCAGGAGAACCGCCGTCCCCTTCGTTTTAAGGCGTTGGGCAGAGCCCGTCCCATACAATCCTCCTGTAGCCCACCGGATCGGTATCCCCCTCGGTATTTATAAACACCACCCGGAATCGCTTCCCAGCCCCAGCAGCCGTACCGCCTGGCTGTATTCCTCCCGCTCCAGTAGCGAGCTAGGGGCCCACCCCCACCGAGCCGGATTCCCCCGAAACAATCCGGGGGTCATCGCCGAGGGGATTTGCCAGCATCCTGGTACCCTCGCCGCCACGTAATCAGGGCAGCAGAAGAACATATCCGAATAATCCCGCAAAATGCCCCAGGCAACGGTATTAGGTTCGCCGGGCAAGCCCCGCCATTATGGTATCAAGGTCCCCGGCCACCGTATGAGCCCTGCCGTCGTTTATCCAGGCGGATTTGAACATGCAGTCCGCCTTCTCTGGCTCCACGACTGCTGTGACCGGCCGTTGCGCCCCATACCTTTGGGCGAAATAAGCCTGTATTGACGCAGCAAAGGAACCCACGCCGGCCTGCAGGAAAACATGGGTGGGTTTATCCGCCCCTTGCGCTTCCAACTGCTCGGTAAGCTCATGGGCTATAGTGGAATAACCCTGCATGATCCACCCGGGGATTTCGGTATAGCCTTCCCAGGCGGTGTCCTGTACAAATATGCCGTTGTTTTTTTCGGCATAGTCCCTGGCGTGTCTTACCGCATCGTCGTAATTCATGTCCAGGACATAGGCCCTGGCGCCTTCCCTCTCTATATTGCGGACCCGCGCCTCGGCCGAACCCTTGGGCAGAAACACCACCGCGTCCTGCCCCAGCCGCCTTGCGGCCCACGCGATGCCCCTGCCGTGGTTCCCGTCGGTGGCGGTTACAAACAGCAGTCTCTGCTTGTTTTCTTTTGCGGTCATCCCTTTGAGGGTTTCAAAGGAAACGCCGCCTATATCTACGCCCAGCCGAGCGGCCAGGTATTTCCCTATGGCATAGGAACCCCCCAGCACCTTGAAGGCGTTAAGCCCGAACCGCTTGGATTCGTCCTTAACCCATATGTTTTTTACGCCCAGCTCCCCCGCCAGGCTGTCCAACCGGTGCAGCGGCGTTGGCTCATATTCCGCAAAGGCCCTGTGGAAGTCCCTTGCCTTGCTGACCTCATCCTCCGAAAACTCATTTACCGGCACCCTGCCGCACCCGCCGTCCCTTGCCCTGTTATTGTAAACCCAGCGTATCCCTGTATTCCCCACTCAAACCACCGCCCCTTGGTCTTATTTATTTTCGCTGTCAATCCCTTTGCATGCAAGACAGATTATACCATTAATAACAGCGTCCTTCAACCGCCCGGGCCCCTCAGCCGCCCCCCAACACCCGGTTGGCAAGGCCCGGTCGACCAATACATCGCATATAACCCCGCATAATGTGAGATACTTGTTGTATTAGGAAGGTTATAAGTATATAATGTTATTAACTGATTTTGTTAACTGATGTTATTACCTGGTACTAAAAAGAGGTGTTTTAATGATAATTCCGGAGTTAAGAATAGGAAACCTAAAGCCCCGGCTACCCATTGTACAGGGAGGTATGGGCGTGGGGGTATCCATGTGGCGGCTTGCCTCCGCCGTTGCAAACAGCGGGGGAATAGGCATAATATCCGGTGTTGAACCGGGGTTCGCACTGCCCGGTTACCGGCGCAGAAAGAAAGAGGCCAACAAGGAGGCCCTGGCGTACAACATAAGAAAAGCCCGCCAGGCGAGCCCTGCCGGTATTATAGGCGTTAACATTATGGCCGCCCTTAACGACTTCGAAGAGATGGTTCAAACCGCTGTCAGGGAAAAGATCGATATTATTTTTTCCGGGGCGGGGCTGCCCTTAAGGCTCCCCGACCTGGTCAGGGATTCGGTTACCAGGATAGCTCCCATTGTTTCCTCGGCAAAGGCGGCGGCAGTTCTGTGCAAGCACTGGGATAAAAAATACAATTACCTGCCGGACGCCATTGTGGTTGAAGGACCGAGGGCCGGGGGACACCTTGGCTTTTCGCTGGAACAGCTTAAAAACATGGCCGAGTACCCCCTCACAAGGCTGGTGGAGGAAGTACGCTCTGCCGTAAAACCCTTTGAGGAAAAGTACAAAAAAGCAATCCCCCTTATCGCCGCGGGAGGCATATTCGACGGCATCGACGCTGTCGGGGTGTTTTCAAGAGGCGCCTCGGGGATACAGATGGCCACCCGCTTTGTCGCCACCCACGAATGCGATGCGGACCAGAGGTTCAAGGACCAGTATATAAACGCCCAAAAGGAAGACGTTGTGATAATAAAAAGCCCGGTAGGGCTTCCGGGCAGAGCCATAAGGAACGATTACCTGAGGGACGTGGAGCAGGGCATAAAAAAGCCCTTCCGGTGCCTTTCCAACTGTCTCAAGCCCTGCAACCCCCTTCAGTCGCCCTACTGCATAGCCGACGCCCTAATAAACGCGCAGCGGGGAAATTTGCAGCAGGGGTTTGCCTTTGCAGGGGACAATGTGTACCGGGTGAACAAAATGTCCTCGGTTAAGGATATAATAAACGAAATAGCCGAGCAGTTGATTAAAGCCTAACGCCCCTTTGTTATTCCCCCTGCGCTTTTCTCCAGTGCGGGGGGAAACCTTCCTCATCGCCGCTTTTGTTTTTGAAAAGCTTCTTGGCCCCCCACAGCATACTTGCCGATTTTGATGATATGTTATAGAGCATCGCTGTTTTTTTGTCCGCAAAGTCATAGGTATAATCCAGGTAATTCCCCTTAAGCTGTCCCGCCTCTTTCAGCCTTTCCATGTACTCGCTGCCGGACAATGGAATCAGCTTTGTGGTAGGCGAAAGGTACCCCAGCTTGTCCTCGGGGAACATAGCCTTTACATCGGCAAGGAACCGCTGGTTGGCGGATATGTCATCCACCGTAGCAAGGGGGTCAAACATTATAAAGCCCATCTGCACGAAAATGCCTAGGTCCGCCAGCACTTGCAGGGCCCGGAGGTTTTCCTCCACGCTGCTGTCCTTACGATACCTGTCAAGCTGCGGCTGTGATCCCGATTCGACACCCAGGTATACCCGCGCCAGCCCGCTTTCTTTCATAAGCTTGAACAGCTCCCGCTCCACGTTGTCGCAGCGGCACTGGATGCTATATTCTATCTTAAGTCCCCTTTCCATTATTATTCGAGCGAATTCCGCGGCCCTTTCCCTGCCTGCCCTGCCGGCACCCATGAAATTGGCGTCGTCAAAGGTAAACCTCCTGATGCCGTATTCTTCAATAAGGCTTTCTATTTCATCCGCGACCCTTTCAGGGTTCCGGGCCCTGTACCGTGCCTTTATCGAAGTAAAGAACCCGCTCACGCTGCAAAAGCTGCAGCGGCCGTAGCACCCCCGGCTGGATACAATGGGGGCATAGGTTTTTTGCTTTAATGTAAAGGGCAGCACATCCCTCGCGGGGAAGGGCAGGGTGTCCAAGTCTATTAGCGGCGCCCTGGGGGGCGTTGTCACGATGCTTCCTTCCTTCCTTAGGGCAAGCCCCTCCACCTTTAAAATATCCTCGCCCTTCAGCAGGCCTTCCAACAGGTGATAGAAGGTTTCCTCCCCTTCCCCGATGCACACCGAGTCTATCTCGGGGTGGTTTTGCAGAAGGTTTTGGTATTCGAAGGTGGGATATATGCCCCGATGATTATATGGCTTTTGACGCCGCCCTTTCTCAGCATCCTGGCAAAGCGGCCTCCGCCGCCCCTCCTGGAACAGGATGCTTATCCCTATAAGAGGGGCGGACCGTCACATATGTATTCCATCGCCTGTTTCAAAGACCAGCCCTGGCGGCTATGTCCAGTATCTCTATTTTCTTACCCCTGGCCCTTGAATAGGATGCAATATAGCCTATGCCTATATTCTCATTTATATCCTGCATCTTTGAGTACAGGGGATGAATTAGCAAAGCCTCACAATCCATGATTACCCTCCTTACACCTTGTTTTAAAACACAGTTCCCGTCCTTTCCGGCACCCGACCTGCGCCGTCTCCGGGCTGCCCGTATTTGGTCCGGGCCTTCTAATTCTCAACCGTCCGGAAGGTTCGCCCGAGGTTATAGCTTTGTAAACCGCCTTATCCTTTGACGGTTATTTCATTCACAGGGGTTATGGGTTTGCCGCCTTTTAGTACCGACACAATGTTTTGGGCCGCCATCATCGCCATACTGGTCCTTGCCTCTATGGTGGCGCTGCCTATGTGACTGGCCAGCACCACGTTGTCCAGTTCCTTAAGGCCTTCTTCGATTTCCGGCTCCCTTTCGTACACGTCCAGGCCCGCCGCCCAGATAAGCTTTGCGCAGCGCTCCACCAGGGCCTTTTCGTCCACCACCGGGCCGCGGGATGTGTTTACAAGTACCGCGGTATCCTTCATGACCTCAAACTCCCTGCGACCTATCATATGCCGGTCTCGTCGGTAAGCGGCACGTGCAGCGAGATAAAATCGGATTCCAAGAAGGGTTTCCTTGTCCACCCACCGGGCGTTTAGCTCCCTCTCCAGGTCCGGGTCTCTTTTCCTGTTATGATAAAGCAGCTTCATGTCAAACCCAAGGCTTCTCTTGCAACCGCCCTGCCAATCCTTCCGGCGCCAATTATCCCCAAGGTTTTATCCGCCACGCTGCGCCCCAGAAGCAGTGTAGGGGACCAGCTTTCATATTTGCCCGCCCTTGTGAATTTATCCGACTCCACTATCCTTCTTGCCGCAGCCAGCAGCAGCCCCCAAGCAAGGTCTGCCGTTGCGTCGGTAAGAACGCCGGGGGTGTTGGTTACTATAATGTCCCTTTTGGTGGCCTCCGGAACGTCTATATTATTGTAGCCCACCCCGTAGTTTGCTATTATCCTTGCCCTTTTCGCCCGGCCAATAACCTCTTTGTCCACCGTATCGTTAATAAGGCACAAGGGCATCCACGTCCTCCACCGCCTTTAACAGGACATCCCTTTCCACCACCCTGTCTTCAGGGTTCATGATTACATCAAAATGTTCCTTTAGCAGCTCTATGGCCTCCTGCTGTATAGGCCTGGTTATGTACACTCTTTCCCTTGGCATATGCATCCTCCTTCAGGATATCATTTATTCAGGCAGATAGCCCTTATCCACAGAATCTTCCACCAGTTTTTCCACGTAGGCCCATAATTGCCTGGACCCCTCTTGTATAGGCTTATTCCTGTTTATTACCCTGTCCCTGGTTATGCCATGTTCTTTCCATGACCGGCCGCGGGTAATATAATTGTGAAAAGCGGCTGGAACCTGTCAGCGCATTTGCGAACCGGGCTTCAGGGGTTTCACACTCTTCGAACTCCTCCCAAAGGCCTCTAATCTCCCCGGCCTGGTCGTCGGGCAGTATGCCGAATATCCTATCGGCAGCCTTTTCCTCTCTTTCCGCTTGTCCAGGCACCCTTTTCATCGTAACAAAAGGTGTCCCCGGCATCTATCTCAACAATATCGTGCACCAGCACCATTTTTAGCACCCGCAGCACATCCAGGTCTTTTTGGTTGGAGTACTCCGAAAGCAGTATGGCCATAACACCCAGGTGCCAGGAATGCTCCGCATCGTTTTCGTGCCTCGTTCCGTTCATCAGCAGGGTTTTTCTAGAATGTGCTTTATTTTATCAATCTCCACAATAAATTCTATTTGCTTTTGCAGCCTTTCTTGGTTCATTTTCATCCACTCCTTGTTAAGTCACCGCACTATAGGTTAATTTGTCTAAGGACAGGTCAGAATATGCCTCTAATGAAAGTCATGCCTATAATATTCGTGCAGTATTTGCCAAAATCCTTTAATGAAAAATGACTTACAGTACACATACTTTTTTCCCTGTTGTTAAACAATAGTAGTGTATTAAAATCATTGGAGGCGATGTGATTGAGAAGTTTATCCGATGCTGAAATGCTATCCTTACCGAGCTGCTCCAGATGGAGACCAACGCCCTTACAAAGGTTAAGGCGGCACGGGCCCTGGCAAGCGACCCGGAACTGCAGAGGATGGTTGAAGCTTCCATCCTAGCGGCGGAAGGCCGCATCAAGGGAATACAGCAATTTATCAATGAGAATGGAATAATTCCAACCAGGGAGGTGCACTGATATGCCTTCACTGCTTAATGCGCTCACGGGAGTTGGAAAGCAGGCAAACGATGAAATGGTGGCAAACGATATGCTGTTGGGGTCCGAGGCTGCAGCCTCCGCTTACCTGATGGCAATTCTAAAGTCATCAACCCCCGAAATGAGGACCATGTATAGCAGTGCTCTTACCCAGATACTGGCGGGCCATGGAGCGATGATGAACCTGGCGGTGACACGGGGCTGGTACCGTCCCTACGAAAAACCCGACCAGCGCCTGGCGGAATCCTACAGGCAGTCCGAGACGGTTATTTCGCAGAGCGCCAATTGAAGCCTTAACCTGCAAAAAGACCTTCTTATGGACATAGAGCGGGCTGCAACGTCGCAGACCGCCCTATGTCCTGTGCGCAGTAAGATGTCCGGGAAAAGGAAGTGAAAGGCCCCGGGTGTTACTGTCTGCTGGAGATTTACAGGTCAAAGGCGAAGAAGATTATTATTATAACCAGCAGCAGGAACAGGGTGTCAAACCCTTTGCCAAAGAAGTTGCTTAAACCTTTAGACACATCTTCACCTCTCCTCTATTGCAGTACATATTATGAGGGGAGGTTTTCTTTGGTGAGTATGTAATATACCGTTTCCTTACCCCAAAGTTTCCTGTCCGTCCACGATGGTGCGGACAATCTCTATATCCTTTATCCGGTCCCGCGGAACCGAAAATATATCCTCGGACAGCACCACCATGTCCGCCGGGCAGTCCTTGGCAATTTTTCCCGAACTGCCTTCCCGGCGTGTCAGGTAGGATGGATTCACGGTAAACAGCTTTAAAGCCTCATCCAGGGCTAATCCCTCTTCCGCCATCCATCCCCCGGCAGGCTCGCCCTTTAAGTCTTTTCGTGTAACGGCGGAATATATACCCTTTAGCGGGGCAAAGGGTTCAACCGGCGCATCCGAGCTTCCGACACACCTTATGCCCATATCCATGTATTTGCGCCAGCAGTAGCTGTATCCAAGCCTTTCCTCCCCCACCCGGCTTTCCGCCATCCTCCAGTCGGAGTTTATAAATATCGGCTGTATATTTGCCGTAACGTCCAGGACTTTCATTTTTTTAAGAATATGCCTGCTGCCTACTTGGCAGTGAACAACCGATGGGCGCAGCCCCTTGGCATTAATGACCCCTTTGTGTCTTTCAAACAGGTCCAGGACGGTTTCATAGGCCCTATCGCCTATGGCGTGCACCGCCACGTCAAAGCCGGCATCAAAGGCTTTTGAAATCATTTCGTCCAAGACGCCTTTTTCATATATCATGATTCCCCTGTCCCCCGGCCGGTCCGAATAGGGCTTTGACAGTGCCGCGGTCCGTGCGCCTAAAGACCCGTCGGCTATTATTTTGACCGGGCCGAAGGTAAGCCTTCTTAAAGTCTTTCCCGGTCTCACCCCAAGGTCCCTATAGGTATCTATATCCCGAGGCTTCGTTACCCTAAACTGAAGCACCGCCCTTATGGGAAGACGGCCTTCCATGTCGAGTTCCATGTAGGCTTCAAGGAGGCTTCCTTTGTCCCGGACATGGCCAAAGTCATCGGTGTGGACGGTGGTTATGCCCTCCCCGGCCAGTAATATGCAGCCCCTTAGTATAAGCTGTTTCATAAGCTCCTTGTCCTCGATCCCCGGAATACACCTGTTTACCGCTTCAATGGCGTTTTCCCTCAGGACCCCGGTGGGAAAGCCTTTATCGTCCCTGTCTATTCCCTCCACCCCCGCGCCGGGCGTTTCCCTGCCGATACCCGCAATGCGCAAGACAAGGCTGTTTACCGAGCATAGGTGGTAGCAGGCCCTTGTTAACTTGATGGGATGGACCGAAGATATCGAATCAAGAAGCTCCCTGTCCGGCAGCACCCCTCCGGGGAAGTCCTCGTTGTTCCAGCCGGACCCTACCACCCACTCCCCAGGTTTGAGGTCCTTTTGCACGATAAAATCCCTTACCCTTTCTTTGAGTTCCGGGATTGACCCTACGCCTGCAAGGTCCACCTCCCGCTCCTTTTTGCACATAAGGCCCATTAGATGCATGTGGCAGTCGGTAAACCCGGGCAGGACGGTTTTGCCGTCGAGGTCTACAACGCTACCATGGTTTTGAGGCGAAATGGTGGCAGAACCCTTTCCCACCTCTTTGATTATTCCGTCCTTCACAATTACATAATCAGCCCTTGGGCATTCCTTGTCCATGGTTATAAAGCTGCCGTTAATAAATATTTTTTCTTCCTGCCGTGTCACAGCCATGCCCCCTTGTTATTCGTCCCAATAGCTTAAAGCTAAAAACATGCAATAATAGCCCGACTGCATCCCATACCTTGCTATCGCCCGGCAGCGGCTAGCAGTTTGTCGTATAATTCCCTTGTTTGCTGTCCGTCCCTATAGTTTATTATCACCGTATCCCCCTGGGCGGTGATGATATATATGAAGGGCCCGGCCTGCGACTGAACAAAAAGCTTGGCAGCTCCAATCCCCTCAAGCCGGAAGTTACCCTTCAATGTACCCCCGGCATTAAAACCGTTAGTTTTGGCCAGCACTTTGGGCATCTCTTCTTCCAGGGTGATGTTTTCTATACTGCTTACCGGTATTGTTACCCCGTACATCCCCTTTATGTCGATGGTTTGTGACGTTATTTCCACCTTGACAGGCCTTGTCTCGAAAATCATACTGCCTGCCAGGCTGCCAATAATTATGACCACAGCTGTGATGACCACTGACAACACAGCCTTGTCCGTTTTTGTCTTTTTGTTATGGTCGTACCTTTGTGCCACGACTAAAATGTAGATAACAAACACACTCATTATCAGGGCGGACGCCATTATCCCCCACGAAAGCCCCATGCTGTCCACGATAATACCGGCCAAGAATATACCGGCGATAACAAACATGCAGTTGCCCATAAAATTGCCCAGCCCTTGGACATCAACGTTTTTCTTCTTTTCTGCAGGCATGGTATTATAGCCGGATATTAGCCAATACCACCTGAAGTATTTAATTAGTATCCCCAAAACCACAAACAGCACAGATATTAATGCCATTACCAGCATAAACAATCCCTCCGCATATATTATATGCGATTTCTTTGGCACGGTCTGCCTTATCCCGCAGTAGTTCTTCATAAATGCATAAAAACCTTTAAAGCATTAAATCTCTTTTCCAACAAAAAATTCCATTTTAGAGGATTTTTTGATGTAATATAGTATTTTATATTAAAATAAATGATTTTAAACGGGGTAGTAAAATGGCAACGAAAACACAGAAGAATTACAGAAAACAGATGAGAGAGCTTCAGAAAGAGCTGAATAACAACAGCGATACCGGCTTCTACAGCTACATAGAAAGAGATTATATTAAAGGTTACTATCAGAAAATAAAGAGAAAGCGAATATTTATTTCAGCCGGAGTTATTGGAATCCTCACTCTGTTGTGGAACTTCTATGCGATATATACATGGATTAATCCCATTTATTATTCAATGACCGGTAAAACCCTGCCCGTTATTCATAGAGCCCTTGACGTACAGGGGACGAAGCACAGGGAAATAGCGGAGTATTTGCAAAGTCTTAAACCCGGTGAAGATATACATGATAAAAATTTGAACTATGCGGTAGTGAATTTAAATGAGGTTTTACAGAAACAGACCGATACGTCCGGCTATTTCGCGGATATTGCAGGGTATTCAGAAGATGTTGAGCAAAGTATATTAATGGTTGAAGGCATCAGCCCTCCTGCCGAGATGCTGGAATACCATGGTATGATGTTAGAAAGGCTTGCATTATGCAAGAACATTTTCGACGAGATTCTTAGAATCAGTAATATGAATAACAAAAACGACATTAATAGTTGTATACAGGAAATAAAAAAACTAATAAATAAATATAATGAAACCGGAAAGCATTCCACACAGGAAATGATCAATGTGTTCGAAAGCGTTAATATGAGATATGAATTAAAAAATGGTATGATAGAATATTGGTGGAACAGATAAACCCGGTGCTTATGCACTTTCCTTATTTGTAATTCTGTGTCATAGCTTTACACTTCATGCCTAAATCTGGTATAATTTTCATGGATAAGTTGATAAACAAGTAGTATAAGTAGCCCATTTCGTAGCCTTAATCATCAATATAGCAGCTATGAGATGGGACTTATTATTTATCAATGATATTCAATACTGCGGTGGAGTAAATTCAAAATTGTAAACTATGGAGGTTGTGTAATGAATGGTTCTCTGATTAACGGCAATGTATTCAACGATTATCGGGACAATATCCTTATTGACTGCAATAATCCAATACTTGCCTTTAAAGCCAACAGGGATCGTTATTTCGGTGCGGCAAACCAAAAGGTCTATGCCGGTCACCCTCATATCGCAAGTATTAATTCTGAAGATGCCTTAACCTGGAATGCATTTAGGACATTACAGGCAAAATCAAAGCTCGATGTCCTAAACTCTTTATTATGTGAAGAACTTGTTGAACCTAGAATTCTAATATGGACACTGGCTTTTGATGATAAAGCCTCTTCACTGCAAAACTTATCTGATTACCTGGATAAGCATAGATGCTTATATATAAGGAGGTCGACATATGTTGATGGATTTTTTAACTGAACCTACGCAAAGCACTGCCTTAATAATGCTGCCCCTGCTGCTCCTGCTGTCTGCGTGGATTATATTCCGCCTACTGTTAAGGGAATTTTACTGTTGGTATTATAAGATTAATAAAACCGTTAAGCTGCTGGAAAACATAGATGAAAAACTGGGGAAACTAGTAGACCATTTTATCCCCGATTCTCAATCTGCTTTGTCTCCGGGTGAAGATAAGGCAGCTATAGATGAATATGCTGACACAGCCGTGAAGGGCGAAGTGGAAAAACGCTCATAAAAAAAGATATACCAACGCCGCAAAGCATTGGTATATCTGGGTTTTTGGTGCGCCCGGCGAGATTCGAACTCACGACCTTCTGATTCGTAGTCAGACACTCTATCCAACTGAGCTACGGGCGCAAAAGGATAAAAAAATGGCGGAGAAGGAGGGATTTGAACCCTCGCGCCGCTTACACGACCTACGCCCTTAGCAGGGGCGCCTCTTCAGCCAACTTGAGTACTTCTCCGTGAATTTTTGATTAAATTTTGCTGGCGGAAGGGGTGGGATTCGAACCCACGGCCCCTTTCGGAGTCACTGGTTTTCAAGACCAGCTCCTTAAACCGCTCGGACACCCTTCCTTCTTTAGACACATAAGTTATTATAGCAACTATTATTTTCAGTGTCAACCGCCAAAAGGGTGCAATAAATGGCGTACCTGCCATACATGGATTATATTGACCGGCAGCCGGGTGTTTTATTCCGCTGCCGGTCAGCTTATTATACTATTTTTTTTTGAATTCTTTCAAGACCGTTCATATACTTGCGCAGCGGCTCGGGTATAATTACCGAACCGTCCTGCTGCTGGTAGTTTTCCAGTATTGCCGCCAGCGTCCTTCCGACGGCAAGTCCTGAACCGTTCAGTGTATGAACATACTGGGCTTTTTCGCCAATCGCGGGCCGATACTTAATATCCGCCCTCCTCGCCTGGAAGTCCTCGAAGTTACTGCAGGACGAAACCTCGACATACCTGTTGTAGCTGGGCATCCACAATTCAAGGTCGTATTTTTTTGAAGCGGTGAAGCCCAGGTCCGCGGTGCACATCATGGTCACCCTGTAGGGAATGTTCAAAAGCTGCAGAATTTCCTCCGCATCGTTGACCAAAGTTTCCAGCTCATCATAGGACGTTTCGGGGGCAACAAATTTTACAAGCTCCA
Source organism: Bacillota bacterium (assembly GCA_040766775.1). GTDB lineage: Bacteria > Bacillota > Clostridia > Ch29 > Ch29 > JAAYEV01. The sequence goes on from JAXGPT010000005.1 coordinate 82,954, forward strand.
CCTTGTTGAACTGGTGCTGCCTTATAAGGCCCCTGGTATCCCTTCCGGCGGAACCGGCCTCGGCCCGGAAGCAGGCGCTGTAAGCCACATGTTTTATCGGCAGCACCCCGGGCTCTATTATCTGCTCCCTGTACATGTTGGTTACCGGCACTTCCGCCGTCGGTATCAGGAAATAATCGGTTTTTTCAACCTTGAATGCATCCTCCTCGAACTTGGGAAGCTGCCCGGTACCTACCATGCTGTGCCGGTGCACCATAAAGGGCGGGAACACTTCTTCATAGTTGTGCTTGGTAATATGGACATCCAGGAAGAAACTTATAAGCGCCCTTTCAAGGGCCGCCCCCGCTCCGCGGTACAGCGCAAACCTTGCACCGGTAACCTTTCCTGCGGTCGCAAAGTCCAGAATGCCCAGTTCCGTGCCTATATCCCAGTGGGCCTTTGCTGCAAAATCAAACTTCCTGGGCTCTCCCCAGTACCTCATCGGAACGTTATCGTCTTCGCTGTCCCCCACCGGTACCGAGGGATGGGGTATGTTTGGGATGGAATACATAATATCCTGTATCTGCCGGTCGAGCTCCCGCAGCTCGCCCTCCATCTGTTTAATCTTCTCGGACAGCTGCTTCATTTCTTCCAGTACGGGGGCTACATCCTTGCCCTCCTTTTTGAGTCTTGGTACTTCCTTGGATACGGCGTTCTGCCTGCTTTTTAGCTGTTCCGCCTGCGAAAGAAGGTCCCTTCTTTTTTCGTCCAGCTCAAGCAGCTTGTCGATGTCTATGTCTTCCCCCCTCTTGGAAAGACCCTCCTTTACCTTCTCGGGATTTGCCCTTATGAATTTTAAATCCAGCATTTGTATCAACTCCTTGTTTAAGGTATGGGGACACACCGCCGCTAACGCGGGCATTCCTTGCTGCGCAGTGTCCCCGATTGATAATCTTTAGGGTCAGGATTCCATGCGAAAAACCAAAAATCCCCTCGCTCCCCCAAGGGACGAGAGGTTTCCCGCGTTGCCACCCTAATTGGCTTATCAATAGCCCGGCTTTTTGCAGTTTAACGGCTGCAGCCCGTAAGGACTTGTTTCGTCCATCTGCTTCGGGGCGGATTCCAAAGCCCCCTGCACCGGTTTACACCACCCACCGGCTCTCTTTGGCAGGCAAAGCTTAGTACTGCTCCCCTTCATCGCATGTATAATTATTGTTGCTTAATTTAAAATGTATTATAACACAGCCGCAAAAAAAATCAAGCACTTCCTGAAACAAGCTATGTAAGCAGAGGAGCCGGTCCCCTGCCGCCTGACCCAAAACTTTACTCCATACCATCGGGTTTGGATACTGGAAAATGTCTTCTGCTGTCCAGGTAGTCCTGTACTATTCTCAATGCCTCACCGAATCTCTGGAAATGCACAACTTCCCTTTCCCGGAGGAATTTGAGGGGGTCTATAACATCCGGGTCGTCTGCAAGGTCTATAAGCCATTCGTAGGTTGCCCTGGCCTTCTGCTCAGCGGCCATGTTTTCATAAAGGTCCACAACCGGGTTGCCCTTGGATTGAATATACGCCGCCGTGAAGGGGTTGCCCGCCGCCGATATGGGGTATACGCCCCTGTCGTGGTCCGCGTAATAGGGGTCAAGGCCGGCCGCCTTTATTTCATCAATGCTTGCGCCCTTAATCAGCTGGTAAACCATGGTTCCAACCATTTCAAGGTGGGCAAGTTCCTCGGTTCCTATATCGTTTAATGTCGCCCTGGCCTCGGGTGTAACCATCGAAAACCTTTGGCTTAAATATCGAAGGGACGCTGCCAACTCACCGTCGGGTCCCCCGTACTGGGTTATTATTACCTTGGCCATCCTGGGATCGGGGTTTTTGATTTTTACCGGGTATTCCAGTTTTTTTTCATAAATCCACATGCTTAACACTCCTCCCCTGCAAGTCTGAAATTAAAGCTGTAATGCCAGGGCCAGGGATTACAAATCCACTGCCACGGGTAGCCACTTGTCGAATAGTAGGCGGTTAACGGCCCGTAGCGCCTTTCATATTCCGCCCGGAGCATTTTGGCCTGGGCCACTGCCGTGTTGTGCTTCATAAGCGCATTCCGGTCATGGGGGTGGGTATTGAGATACAGGTTCAACTCTATAATGGTAAAGTCCAACGCGCTAAGCTGTTTTAACAGTTCCTCTCTACTGGTATCCATATGCCTGCCTCCTTTAATCATACTGCGGGGGCCTTATTTTTTTATCCGGTCCCTTGTAAGGACTGAACAGTTCCGGGAACAGCGTTCCCCTGCACAGCGCCTGGATTGGGGAATAGGTGCTGCATAACCTTTGAAAGGGAACATAGGCCCTTGCCAGTTTTACATCTTTTATAACCGTCTCCTGCGGAACACAGGGATGCCCGGGCGTGCCCGGCGCGCCGGGAGCCGGTTCAATGTTTGGAAGATATGGGTTTCCCGGTATATATACACCTTCCGGAACGTTGTCGTAGCAGTCCTTGGGGAAAGAAGGGCCAGGCTTATCCGGAGCTTTTAACCTCGGATCCATCATTGTCATTTAACCTCCCAATCGTTTACTTTGTACTTTAGGTTTTTTATATTAAAGTGTTGGGCCAGCTTACTCCTCAATTTCACTACATACTATGAGGCCTTTTTGTTTTGTGTTAATTCTTAATTCACAGCCGGCGGAATAAAACGGCGACCATAAGGCAATAATCAGTAGAAGAAACCACCGGGGGGTGTGAAAATGAATGACATTGACATGGTTTCTCAGCTAGGAGATATGAAGGAGATTGACTACAGGAATACTCTTGCCATCGCAAGCGTTATTGAGCTTTTGATAGATAAGGGAATACTTGACCGCGGCGAAATCGCCAGGAAGGCAAAGCTGCTGGATGAAATGACCGCGGAGGAGATCGCTTACCTGCGCAAGAAAAGGAGCATATAAAAGCGGAAGGCTTTTTATCCTTCCGCTTTGTTTATTTGTTTTCATTTACCGGTTAACCTGCTGCTGCATGCTGTTAAGCACCTGCTCAAGCTCTGCCAGGTATTCGCCGTACTTCGCCCAATCCCCGTTCCTGGAGGCTTGTTGGGCCTTTTCAAAGAGCTCGTTGGCAAGTTCCACCAGCTGCTCCAGGCTTCCTCCGATGCCATCCGGCGGCTCATCCATTCCGTCCGGCGGTGCCGTTTCATCCATTTCTCCCGGCGGCGTTGTGTCCGGGACGCCTTTCCCGAATATGGCCGTAAGAGCCTCGGCGAGGGTCTCCTCCATTACTATGGTGTCAGCGTAGGCTACTATCACCCTTCTCATCTCGGGCAGGCTGTCCTGGTTGGACGCCTGCATGAACATGGGTTCAACATACAGCAGGGAATCCTCTATGGGTATTGTAAGCAGGTTGCCCCTTATTACCCGGGAACCCCTCTGGTCCCACAGCGACAACTGCCTGGCTATTTCGGTGTCCTGGCTTATCCTCGTTTCAATCTGCATGGGCCCATACACCAGCTTGTTCCTAGGCAGTTTGTATATTATCATCTCCCCGTATTTGTCACCATCATTACGGCCACAAGGAAAGCTACCATGTTATTCTTGTTTATAGGCGTGTACGGGATGCTGAGCACGTACTCCACGTCCTCTTCGCCGGGGAGCTTCATAACCTGGTAACTGGAATCCATCTCCAGGGGTTTCGCCGCCATACTGCTCCAGCGCTATGCTCCAGAATCCTCCCTGTTGTAGAAAACCTGCGGGTTCTCCATGTGATAGTCCCTGAACACTTCCGCCTGGATGTCAAAAAGAGTTTCCGGGTACCTGATATGCTCTTTGAGCCCCTCCGGCAGCCGGTCAAAGGGCTTGAACAAACCCGGAAAAATTTTATCAAAGGTCCTTACCAGCGGGTCCGCCTCATCCACCAGATAATAATCGGTGGTCCCGTTGTAGGCATCTATCACAACCTTAAAGGAGTTGCGGATGTAATTAACACCCCCCGATATGGGCTGGGAATAGGGATAATTGGTATCGTGGGTATACCCGTCTATTATCCAGAACAGCCTGCCTTCATGGATAACGAGATACGGGTCCGGGTCATAGGAAAAATAGGGTGCTATTTTATTGACCCTGGTGATTATGTTCCTGTTCAAATGAATACGGCTGTCGGAGGTAATATCCCCCGAAAAAAGTATCCTTGAGCTGCCGTTGTAAATTGCAAATATAAGCTTGTTCAGCGGATTCATTCTAATGCCTGCGGTGCCCTTGTAATAGGTATCTATGTTATCGTCCCCAGCGGATAGTCGAACTCAGCGGCCTTCGTATTGGTAATTATATAGTCGTTGGTCAGCTCGCCGAAATATATTTCCGGGCGAGTTATCTCAAGGTTGGTATCGGTAATGGGAGGTATGTCCTTTACCAAAAGATGAGGTTGGCCCTGGGGCGTCACTGTATTTACAGGGGACAACACCGCCCCGTAACCGTGGGTGTATCTTAGGTACTTGTTTACCCAGCTCTGGGCCTCCTCCATCTGTTCCAACGACAGTTCCCTTGCGGAAAGGAATACCTGGGTATAGGCACCGTTTATCCTGTACCTGTCTATGTCTATGTCATTAAACCTGTAATAGGGCCTGATACCCTGCAGTTGATTGTACGCCTGAAGGGCGGGCCTGTAGTCGTTAATCCTTATATTATCAATAATGGGCTTATTGGCCTGGATATCCTCCAGAGTTAATTCCTCCGCCGCGGCAAATTCCCTCTCCTCTATTTTATCCAGTCCATAGGCTTTCTGGGTGAATGCTATGCTGTTTGTTATATACGGCAATTCCTTTGCGTATTCGTTGGGCTCCACCACATAGTTTTGCACGCCCAATGCTGCCAGGTTGCCGACTATGCTTATGACCACCAACAGTACCGGTCCGTACAATGCCGTTTTGTACTTGGCGCTGTAAGCGGCATACAGTACCAAAAACAGCACTTAAAGCCCCGGCTGCGGCCTGAAGCATATAAACCCTTGACCTGACCGCCATATCGGTATATCCCGCCCCGTAGACCGCCCCCGCCGAAGAGAACAGCAGGCTGTACCGGGCGAGATAAAACTTCAGCGCCAGGATAACAAATATAACAAAACCAACGGCGGCTATCTGTCTTACCGCTAGATGCAACATTTCTTTGCTGAACAGGCTGCGTCTTTGGAAATCGCCTTCCTGGTCCTGCTGCATCCTGCCCATCTCCGGGGTCTTAAGGCTTATCATTACGCCATAGAATATTGCGGTTGCGACCAATAAAACAATCGCCACAAAGATAAGCAGTGAAATAATCTGGTTCAACAGTGGAAGCTTAAAAATATAAAAACCCACGTCCTTCGAAAAAATGGGGTCCATCACGCTAAAGTCAGAGGCATTTATGTATTTTAAAATATCCAGCCAAAGGCTTCCCGCCACCACGCTGCTTATAAAAAAGGACAGGACCAGGGAAAGTACCAGTATTATTTTGCCGTACCTTTTCCTGTCCTGGTTGCTTTCGATGAGCCGCGACTTCCTGTAAAAGTCCCTTTTCATGTTCATGAAATATAAGTAAAGAAACACCGTCATCAACGCAAAAACCGGTGTGCCTATCCTGAATTTATTTATTATGGCGGCCATAAATACGCTTGTGTATCCCACTTCTTCAAACCATTGATAGTCCACTATGAAGTCCAAAAGCACCATCAGCAGCAAAAAGAGCATTATTACCAGCCCTATTGCCGCAGCTACAAGCTTTTTGCCCCTTCCGCTTTTTTTATTCAATAAAATCACTCTCCCAACGCTTCCTCATTCTTCTAACAAAAATCCTCTTCTCTTTAATTCTTCCCGGATTCTCTCGTAACTTGCCTGGTCCCGGACTTCTATTGTATGGATATGTATTCCGCCTGTCAGCGAAGAAAGCGGCTGCGCATGCTCGTCATCTATGGACTTCATGAAGTCCTTGACGTCCTTCCTAGAGGAAACCATCAATACGCCTCTTTTTTCGCCGTATACCGGGTGCTCTATTATCACGTCTATTATGCTTCCACCCAGGTCAACTATTGCGGTGAGTTCTTCTTCGATTTCTTCATTGGTATGATGCCTGCACACAATGGTTTTGGTCATAGTTCCGGGCTTTATCGGATTTAGCATTATATAGCCCCGGGGCGTGGCAATGATATCTTCGCCCGCCGCCCTGAGAATGGCGATATCCTGTACTATCACCTGCCTGGTCACTCCAAACCTGTCCGCCAGGTCTGTCCCTTTAATGGGATTTTTGGCCGACCTCAATATCTCAATAATTTTTTTCCTTCTCTCCTGGGAAACCATAACCTATATCCCTGCCTTTTTTTCATCTTTGGGCAATTTAAATAATAACATATGTTTATAAAAAGGACAATTGCGGTATTGCAACGGGAATAATCGAGTAGGAGGGGGTGATTAACCCCCGTCCTCTCAC
>JAXGPT010000006.1:0-79930 GCA_040766775.1 Bacillota bacterium
ATACTGCTCATTACCGGCCAGTTTTCCGAGCCTCCGCCCCCGAGGGAGGCGCATATACCGGAATTTATAAAGCATGCCCTTACCACCGATTTTATACCATAGGCATCCCTTATGCCGTCCACCGCCCTGTCAAGTTCAAGGTTCCTTGAGTAGTAGGGATGGTCGAAGACCGAGCACTGGATACGGTCATCTCTTTGGAGGTCGGTTACCCTTATACCCATATGCCTCATCGCGGAGCCGTCCCACGCCTCGTCAAACAGGCGGGCCGCCGTTTTGTATATATCCATGGTGCAATTTACCGGGGTGATGAGCTTTTGCTGGTGCGAGCAGTGCCTGAAGTCTGAATACTTTATGGACACCGCAATAACGCTGCAGCAGTTCCGGGAGTACCTAAGGCGCATGGCCACCGTTTCGGACAGCGACAGCAGTATAAGGCGGGCGGTGCGGGTATCCTCCACGTCAAAGGGTATGGTGGCGCTGTTGCCCATGCCCTTCATGGGCATGTAGTACCCGGGAAAAACCGGGGAGTTCTCTATCCCCCGCGCGTAGTCGTATATGAGGAGGCCGTGGGATTTTAACTTGTGCTTCAAAAGGTCCGGGTCGGCGGCGGCGATGTCGCCTATGGTGAGTATTCCCATGGACCGAAGCTTTTTGGCGGTTTTTTTCCCTACCATGAAGAGCTCCTCCACCGGCAGCGGCCACATTTTTTCCCTTATCTCGCCGGGGAACAGCGTGTGGACCATATTGGGCTTTTTAAGCTCCGAGGCCATCTTGGCCAGCAGTTTGTTGCAGGATATGCCTATGTTTACGGTAAAGCCAAGGTCTTTATGTATCCTGTTCTTTAGACGGTGCGCGAAGGGAACCGGCTCTCCCAGGCGCTCTTCCATGCCGGTGAAGTCCAGGAAAGCCTCGTCTATCGAATACTGCTGCACCCTGGGCGAGTATTCGTTTAAGACCTCCATCAGGGCCCTGCTGCACTTCATGTACAGGTGATGGTTGGGGGGGACCAGCAAAAGCTGCGGGCACTTGTTTTTGGCTTCCCAGACCGTTTCACCGGTTTTGACACCGTATTTTTTTGCTGGAATGGACCTTGCAAGTATTATCCCGTGCCGGGTGGCCTGGTTTCCTCCCACCGCCGAGGGTATTTCCCGAAGGTCCACCGAATGGCCCCTTTGGAGATTATATACCGCCTGCCACGAAAGGAAGGCGGAATTTACGTCTATGTGCATTATTATCCTATCTGGCATACTGCTTCACCCTCCTACAAGCTTCCAGCTATAGAAGATTATATTGGTAAATATATTATACACGAACATATGTTCGAATAAAAGGGGCAAAACGAAAAACATTTACAATGCCGATAGGCGGGTTTAATTTTGGGAAAGAAAGTTTCTTCACATGTTATAATGAACATAGGTAGAAAGATGCGTCATAAAGCTTTGAGGTGATAGATTGAGTAGGTTAAAGAAACAGTTGTTAAACCTAGCAATAGGTGAATTCGCAGCTTTATTAACTTTTATTTTTGTATATAGATTATTAGACCTTGGAATAGCTAGTTTAGTAGCATTTTCATATCTTATACTTATCTTATTACAAGGAAGTGCGTATTGGTTTTATAGATATATATTAATAGCCAATAAGAAAAGAGTTAATCATAAGACGATAGAACTCTTAAAGTTTTTAAGACGATTAAATATGATTGTATTAGTGACCATAAGTATAGTGATACCATTTATTAAAAGCAGTAATAAAGATTTGTTAATTGCTATTGGATTATTTTTATTCGGAATAATTGAGTATATTAACTATTATTGGTATAGGTTAAGTTACGGGAAATCAGGGTTTAACATTCGAATACTATTGAATACAAAATTACAAAAATCAAGTATAAACAAATTGATTAGCAAGTATTATTAAGACGCATTATTCTTACTATGCGTCATTGTTTATAATCAATTCATACTGAAAAGCGTTTATAATGACCGGCCTTTCGGAAAAACCCCCTCCCTGGTATAATCAGCTTAATACTACAATATGGCGGTGAGTATATGATAATAGTCATCACCGGCCCTTCCGGGTCCGGCAAAACCACCCTAAGGCGGATACTGAATGATGAGTACGGCATACCCACGCTGAAGAACGTCACCACCCGGCAAAAAAGACCGGGAGAAATTGACGGCGTTGATTACCTGTTTGTAACCTATGCCGAGTTCCGCCGCATGATGGAGAAGGGTCTGTTGCTGGAATGGGTGGAGTATTCGGGCAATTATTACGGCCTGAAAAGGAGCAGCGATATGAGGGGCGTTACGGTCCTGGAGACTGAAGGGGCAAGGAGACTGAAGGGGATGTTTCCGGGAAAGGTAAAAATAGTGTACCTTGAAGTCCCCGAACAAACAAGGATAAAAAGGATGCTGGACCGGGGGGATATCCCCGAAGAGATTGACAGGAGGGTGCAAAGGGACAGGGAGAGGTTTGAAAGTTCGGGCATTAAGGACCAGGCGGACCTGGTAATTGACAATGTCGATATACAAAGGACGGTAAAAGAAATTCTGTTGCTTTTTGAAGGGGAACCGGCGGACTAGTAAATAGGCCGGGGCTTACCTTAACTGGGGGTAAAGGCGGCAGGTTTGGGGTATATTTATTAGGGATAGTACAAGGGTAAAGTTGGTTGAAATAAAAGGGGATACGGTGACGGTTGATTTTTCCGAAGAGTTGCGCGGTGCCCACGGGGCTGCCGGCGAGGCGATGGTACTGAACTCCCTTGTAAACACGCTGACCGAATTCGATTATATAGAAAGGGCGTTTTTTACCATAGAGGGCCAGGTAGAGCCCCTCGGGCATTTCATTCCGGATGAACCGTTTATTAGGAATGAGGATGCGATTAAAAAATAGCCGGGGGCGGTGATAAGGTGGACAGGAAGGAGATAGCGCAAGTACTTACCGAAATTGGTACCATGCTGGAGCTCCTGGGGGAGAGCCCCTTCAAGTCAAGGGCCTATTATAACGGGGCCCGCATCATTGAACTGCTGACCGAGGATATTGAGGAACTGGTCAGGCAGGACAGGCTGAAAGAAGTAAGGGGTATCGGGAAGGCCCTTGACGAAAAAATTAAAGAACTCGTTAATACAGGCCGCCTGGAGTACTATGACCGTATAAGGGAAAAGGTGCCGCCGGGGCTGTTCGACCTTTTGAAAGTTCCGGGCCTGGGACCCAAAAAGGTAAGGACCCTGTATGAAAAGCTAGGAATAACTACGCTGGGAGAATTGGAGTATTCATGCATAGAGAACCGTCTTATCGACCTTCCGGGGTTTGGGGAGAAAACCCAGAAAAAGGCCCTGGAGGGAATACAGTATCTAAAAAGGAACCGGGGTCGATTTCTGTATCCCGAAGCCCTGGACAAGGCCAGGGCCCTGGTGGACGGCCTTCGGGAGTCCGGGCTTGCAAGTCGTGTAAGCATCGCCGGAAGCTTAAGGAGAAGGACCGAGACGGTGAAGGATATAGATATACTGGCCTCGGGGGATTTGCCCGAAGCCATAATGGACAAGTTTTCAAAACTTCCCTGGGTGGACAGGGTGCTTGAAAGGGGAAGCTCCAAGCTGGGGGCGGTGCTGGACAGCGGTATAAGGGTTGACCTCCGGGTGGTGGACGACGGGCAGTTTCCCTTTGCGCTGCATCACTTTACCGGCAGCAAGGAACATAACACCGCCATGAGGCATAGGGCCAAGGGACTGGGCCTTAAGATTAACGAATACGGTATATTCGGCGAAAGCGGCGAAGGGAGCATACAGTGTGCCGACGAGCAGGAATTTTTCAAATACCTAGGCCTTCAGTACATTCCCCCCGAAATAAGGGAGAACACCGGCGAGATTGAAGCGGCAGAACAGGGCAGCTGCCCCGCCTGGTGGAGTATGACGATATTAAGGGATCTTTCACATACATACCCGGTACAGCGACGGTATTTCTTCCATTGAGGAGATGGCCAAAAGGGCCGTTGAGATGGGGATGTTCTACATTGGCATCTCGGACCACAGCCGGTCCGCCTATTACGCGGGAGGGCTCAAAGAGAAGGACGTGCTTAGGCAGAGGGAGGAAATAGAAAGGCTTAACGGCCTTTACAAGGGGTTTAGAATATTTGCAGGGATAGAAAGCGATATACTAACCGACGGTTCGCTGGACTACCCGGATGAAATATTGGCTTCCTTCGATTTTGTAATAGCATCGGTCCATTCGGCCTTTACGCTGGATAAGGAAACCATGACCAAAAGGCTTGTCCGGGCCCTTGAAAACCCCCACGTTACAATGCTGGGTCACCCTACCGGAAGGCTCATTCTGGCGCGGGAGGGGTACCCGGTGGACCTTGAAAGGGTGATAGAGACCGCCGCAGGGTTGGGCAAGGTGATAGAGCTAAATGCAAACCCCTACAGGCTGGACCTTGACTGGCGATGGTGCAGGAGAGCGAAGGAGATGGGGGTTAAAATAAGCATCAACCCCGATGCCCATTCGCCGGAAGGGCTGGGAGATATAGTATACGGTGTGGATGCCGCGCGCAAGGGGTGGCTGGAAGCGGGGGACGTGTTCAACTGTATTCCCCTTGCGGAGATGGAAAGGCTGCTGAAAAGGGCATAAAAAAGCGGGGCTGAATGACTGCATCATCAGCCCCAGGGGTAAACCCCAACTATACCCTCTTGTGGTATATCAAATCTGTCAGGATTTCGCCCTTATACTCTTCATACCTTACTCCCGCCAGCTGGTAGCGCTGTTTCCTTCTGAACTGCAGTGAAGCGAAATTGGGAACCGGGCTTATTATTGTTTCGGCAAATATATTTTTAATGCCCTTGGCAGTGATATCGGCGATGAGCTTTTCGTAGAGCTTACTCCCAATTCCAAGTCCCGTCAGGCCGGATAATACCGCCGTTTTGTCCACCAGCACGAACTTTTTGGTGTATTTTTTGTCAAACCCGGGGTGCCAATAAATATCGTCAAGCCAGCCCGGATTGTACCTAAGCCAGTCAGCTTTGCTGTAGGCCATTAAAAAGGCCACGGGTTTTTGTGATGTATAGGCCACGTAAAAGTGTTCCAGTTCAAAAATACGTGAAAGAAACATTTCCTTGTACTTTAAAGGGTGGGACTTATAGTCGTCTATAAGGAATCCCAGGTCGGCATCCTTATTCTTCTGCCCAACGGTGGCTGCAATTCTGTATATCTCATTAACGTCTTCGGGTATGGCTTTCCTTACGCGGATACTATCAGCAAGAGTTTTTTTGTCGAAAGTCTGCTTTAATGCACCGGTAATCAGTTGTTCCATGAGTTTGCTCCCCCTTCTTTAAAAATTTGCGAAAGAGGGAAGTTAAGCCCCCTTTCCACGCTTACGAGGTTAGCTGACGGATTCGGGCCGAAAGAGAATGGCCCTACCCCTGAAATAGCGGGATTCACCCCATTGATTGGTTCCCCCGTTTCCCGTACGGGAATTCAGCGAAACTGACATTTAAATACGTTCTGCCAATCTGGCGGTTTATGGTATTTAAGCATAAAAATTACAAGCATTATACAAGACTGTATAATTTGTAAAAATGGCAGTGAATTTAAGGTTTTATGTCGTATTATAAAGACGGCGGAAGACTCGCGCATTTGACCTTGAAATGTTTTATAAATGCGGAGACTTACCGGAAATACTGCCAATGGTGCAACCCAGTGATAAAACCGACAGGGCTAAACCAAAATGTGTTACTTATTATAACATATGTAAAGCGGGCTTTCAAGAAACAAAAATCTATTTGGTATTTTTTTCGAAAAGCCCTGTATTATATATATGCAAAGGGTCTCTTCTTTAAACACAATTTGTCCATTTTATCGTAAAAATCGGTGCCGGTGTTTCGGATGCGACCGACCGGTAAAAGGCCGGGAATACGGTTCTGTATAAACCGGGGGATATGCTGCTGATTGCAGAACAAAAGAAATAATATATAATAGAATGTAGGCTGGGGGGAGTATAGTGAAAGCGGAAGATGTAAAAAGAATTATACAGGCCGGCAAAGCTGCACCGGAGGGAAAATACCAGGAATTTGGCGTTCTGGTTCCTCTAATTGAGACTCCAGGGGAATGTTGCGTGGTGCTGGAAACCAGGGCCTCCACCCTTAAGCGGCAGCCCGGGGAAATAAGCCTGCCGGGAGGTAAAAAGGAAAAGAATGAGACCCCGCTTGAGGCGGCCGTCAGGGAAACCTCCGAGGAACTTTCCATACCGAAGACCGATATTTCGGTATTTGGACCGTTGGATTACCTTGTAACTCCTTTTAATTATATAATTTATCCCTTTGTCGGGGAGATTAAAAAAGAACGCGTAGGCTGCATAAAAGCTGCCCCCGACGAAGTGGACGAGGTGTTTACAGTACCCCTTGACTTTTTCCTTGAAACACCGCCGGAAAATTACCCGGTGGATATTAAGGTTCAAATACCGCGGAGTTTTCCCTTTGAACTTATACCCAACGGGGAAGCGTACAACTGGAGGTCGGGAACCTATCCGGTCTATTTTTATTCGTATAACGGCCGCATTATTTGGGGAATCACCGCCAGGATACTCAAGAACCTGGCAGACAGGCTGAACGGACCAAAGCAAGAGGCATAACATCCGATACATATTAAAACGGTAAAAATGAAAGAATATTATAAGCAGCCTAATGTCAGGAGGTGTTTTCGTTTAAATGAATACCAGGGATGTTCTGCTTAAAATGGCTTTGGATTCACAGGAAAGGGTAAGGGACTTGGAGACCTTTTCCAAGCAGGTGGATGATAACGAGGTAAAGGAAGCGTTCCAGGAGTTTGCTGAGCAGACGGGACTGCAGTCAAGGAGGATACGAGAGCTGCTGGACAAATATGAAAACAATATGAGGAACGGTATTCACTGATAAAGGACCTGCCGCCCGTGGGCAGGTCCTTTATCATGAGGGGAAAGGGGCACAGTAAAAAGGGGGAACCGAAGCGCACTTGTGGCATGGTGTTGATTATAAGGGGCGCTGCTGTTAAAATTAGGTTTGTACGTGGGTAAATACCGGCTTGTTTAAGAACAACATTTTAGATTACGGGGGGATGATTCAATGAGGCAGACTGCCAAAAGGCCCGGCTGGGATGAATATTTCCTGAGATTGCCCAGGTAGTGTCCAAGAGGTCCACGTGTCGCTAGACGTTTTTACGGTGCGGTTATCGTCAAAGACAGGGTGATAGTGAGTACCGGGTATAACGGCTCGCCCAGGGGAGAAGCTAACTGTATAGATACCGGCGTTTGCGCCCGAGAAGAAATGCAGGTGCCCAAGGGGAGCGGTACGAACTGTGTGCGGGAGTGCACGCCGAGCAGAATGCCATAATAAACGGGGACCCGATTAAGATGAAGGGTGCAACCATATACATAGCCGGGTTCGAGCATGACGGCTCCTTTGCGGACGGGCAGCCCTGTCTTTTGTGCCGTAGGATGATAAGAAACGCCATGTTGGGGCGGGTTGTTTACCTGGACCGGGAGGGAAATATGAAAGAGATAATACATTTAACGGATGTGGGCGGACGGTGACGGTACTGCCGACAAAAAAGTGAACAATCCGGGAGAATTTTTTCAAAAAAGTATGGATCAGTACGTACTATTATTATATAATTATGGTGTGATGTTCGGATTTTATTTTAATCGGGGGCGCTTTTAGTATTTGTCCCCCTAACAAAAAAAGGAGGAATGGACTTGCTGGAGAAGTATTTCAAGTTGTCCGAGCACAATACAAACGTAAAAACCGAAGAAATCGCAGGAATTACCACGTTCATGACAATGGGGTACATAATCATGGTAAACCCGGGGATCTTAAGCGCTACAGGCATGGACTTCGGCGCCCTTATAACGGCTACTTGTCTTTCTACCGCCATTGCCACCATCTTCATGGCGCTTTATGCGAACTATCCCTTCGCCCTTGCTCCCGGAATGGGGCTTAACGCCTTTTTCGCCTTTACCGTAGTGCTTGGAATGGGGATTAGTTGGGAGGCCGCCCTGGCAGCAGTATTCATCGACGGTGTTATTTTCCTTCTGCTTACGCTGTTTACGGCAAGGGAAGCAATTTTCAATGCAATTCCGATGAACCTGAAGCTGGCAACAAGTGTCGGAATAGGGCTTTTTATTGCTTTTATAGGCTTTACCCAGGCGGGCATAGTGGTGGCAAGCGAAGCTACCTATGTAGCCCTTGGTGACTTTCACGACCCCAAGGTTCTCCTTTCGGTTTTCGGCCTTATAGTTGCAGGTCTTTTGCTGGCAAGAGGAATAAAGGGAGCACTGCTTATCAGCATACTGGTTACCTCTTTAGTAGGCATGATATCAGGGATTGTACCGTGGCCGGAAGGTATTGTAAGTCCTCCGCCAAGCCTTTCACCCATTCTCTTTAAGATGGACTTCAAAACGGCTTTTAATATTGGACTTATACCTATAATATTTACCTTTACCTTTGTTGACCTGTTTGATACCATGGGTACGCTGGTGGGTGTCGCCTCAAAGGCGAATATGCTGGACAAGGAAGGCAGGCTCCCCAGGATAAACAGGGCATTGGCGGTTGACGCGGTGGGCACCATGGCGGGCGCAGCCCTGGGAACCAGTACCGTCACCACCTACGTGGAAAGCGCATCGGGGGTAGCGGGAAGGCGGAAAGACAGGCCTTACTTCGCTGGTAACCGGAGTGCTTTTCCTGCTGGCCTGTTCTTCTCACCGATTGTGGCGGCTATCCCTGGACAAGCCACCGCCCCGGCCCTTATACTGGTGGGGCTGTTCATGATGGAGCCGGTTTTAAAGATTGACCTTTCGGATTATACCGAAGCCATCCCGGCGTTTTTGACCATCATACTTATGCCGCTTACTTACAGCATAGCGGAAGGTCTTGTTATGGGCGTACTGTCCTATGTAGTGATAAAGCTTGTTTCCGGAAGGTATAAGGAAGTCTCGCCGGTGATGTATATACTGGCAGTGTTCTTTGTGATACGGTTTATGTTCTTTGTATAGAGGAATGGGGACACACCGCTGCTACGCGGGTATTCCTTGCTGCGGAATGTCCCCGATCGGAATAATGGGGACACAATTCCGCTGCTACGCGGGTATTCCTTGCTGCGGAATGTCCCCGATCGGAATAATGGGGACACACCGAGCAAACTTTTTCACCTCGTACATCAGGGCCCGTCTGCTTTGCAGGGGGGCCTCTTTAAAAAGCAAGGAGGTTTTTACATGGGTTATAAAAGTGAAAGGCTTATGGATGTCGCCCTAAAAAAAGGAAGGCTGAACGGGTCCTAAAAAAACTGCAGGGTTGTCAACGTCTTTTCCGGTGAAATAGAGGAAGGGGACGTGGCGCTGCAGGATGGATATACTGCCGGTGTTGGCCGGTTTGATGGTATCGAGGAGGAGGACCTTGGCGGAAAAATAGTGTGCCCCGGTTTTATAGACAGCCACGTCCATATCGAATCCGCCATGGTAACCCCGCCGGTGTTTGCATCGGTGGTGGTTGCAAGGGGCACAACCTCGGTGATAGCGGACCCCCCATGAGATAGCCAACGTGCTGGGCGCTGCCGGCATAGAATACATGATAAGGTCCAGCAGGGACTTGTCCCTTACCGTCCATGTAATGGTACCCTCCTGCGTTCCCGCCACTTCCTTTGAGACTAGCGGCGCTGAAATTTCATCCCTGGACATAAAAGAACTCTTGGGAAGGGAAGGGATACTGGGTCTCGGGGAAATGATGAACTATCTGGAGTGCTTTGCCGGGGACCCGGAGGTGCTTGCCAAGATATCCGCCGCCGCAGGCCGGATTATAGACAGGCACGGCGCCCGGCCTTTCGGGGGATGGATTGAACGTACCGCCTGGCGGGAATAACCACCGACCATGAGTGTATTAATGCCGAGGAGGCAGGAAGGGTACGCCTGGGCATGTACGTCGCCATACGGGGGAGGGGACGGCAGCCAGGAACCTGGAAAGTCTTCTGCCCGCCGTAAACCGGAATAACTGTTGGTATTTTATGTTCTGCACCGATGACCGGCACCTGGAGGATATAATGACCGAGGGGCATATTGACCACTGTATACGAAAGGCGATAAACCTGGGTCTTGACCCGGTTACCTGCGAGTGGAGGATGGCCACCATAAATCCCGCCCGGTGCTATAACCTTAAGGACCAGGGAGCGGTTGCCCCCGGCTTTCGGGGGACCTGGCGGTGGACAGCCCAATGACTCAGTGGAAAGCGTATATGTTATGGGACAAAAAGTTGCCGAAAAGGAGAGAATGCTGGCCGGCCCGGCGGGAGAGGAGGCCACTGTGCCCGGGGGCAGCTCGATAAACATGGCTCCCTTGGGAGCGGACGCCTTTAAGGTAAGGTCTAAAAGCCCAAGGGTGCCGGTGATAAAAATAATACCCGGGTCCATAGCAACCGGGTCGGAATACGTTGAAATGGACGTCGGGGAAGACGGCCTTAAGCCGCCTTCGGGTAGCGATATACTGAAAATAGCGGTGGTGGAAAGGCACAGGGCCACCGGAAAGGTTTCCACCGCCTTCATAATCGGCCTTGGCCTTAAAAACGGGGCCATTGCTTCGTCGGTTGCCCACGATTCCCATAATATTATAGTTGTGGGAGACGACGACTCTTTAATGCTGAAGGCGGTTAAGGCTCTTAAGGAGTGCGGCGGGGGCTACTGCATAGTCGATGGCAGAAACGAAGAGACCTTGTGCCTGCCGCTGCCGGTAGGGGGCTTATGACCGGAAGTCCCGCCAACGAGGTGGGACAGGTTGGAAACGCTGCTTAAAAGGGCAAGGCAGCTGGGAGTGCCGGAGGATTTGGACCCCTTTATTACCCTGTCCTTTATGGCGCTGCCGGTCATACCCAGCCTTAAAATAACCGATAAGGGGCTTTTGATGTAAATTCTTTCAAATTTGTCGATTGGTAGCCTGTAAGCGGGCCGGTTATTGTGGTATAATTATTACAGACTATTGTTGGTAGTTGGCGGCCCGCAGGCAGCGGGGGTCACTGTAAGTGGGGAGCCTGTATGCCTGCGGTGATAGTGAGGTTGTGGGAAACCTGGCAAACAAGCTGGGCATAATAATCATGCTCGTTTTTTTCCTGTCACGGATTGAAGTTTTTAAGAAGCTCATACTGAAAAAGATAATATCCTGCGATAAATCCTGCTGGCGCTTATATTCGGGGAGGGCATCCTGGGCACCTATTCCGGTATACCGATAATGGGCTCAATTGCAAACTCCGTATCATAGCGGTGATGGTTGCAGGTATGGGGGCCCGTAGTGGGAATCGGTGCGGGATTAATCGCGGGGAATACACCGGTGGGCTGTAAACATAGGAGGCTTTACCGCTATGGCCTGCGGCATATCGACTGTTATTCAGGGCGGAATAGGGGTATCTGCACCGATGGGTGGGCAACAAAAAGATAAATTACAAGTATCCTCTTGTGGCGGTAATAGTAGCCGAAATGCTGGAGATGCTGATGATACTGCTCATTGCTTCTCCTTTCAGCACTGCGCTGGAAGTTGTTAAGATTTAACTATACCCATGACTGCGATAAATTCCATAGGCATGGTATTTTCAATACTTATAATAAACAACATATACGGGGAGCAGGAAAGACTGCAGCCATGAACGCACAGTTAGCAGGCGTTAAACATTGCCAACAAAACCCTTCCTTTTTTGAGAAAGGGACTAAACAACCTGTCCGCCGCAAAGGCTACCAAGATAATTCACGGCATGACGGACATAGACGGGGTGTCAATAACCGACACCGAAAAGGTTCTTTCCTTTTACGGGAATATTATCACATCCATGAGCATAGACAGGCCCATTGAAAACCCCGCGGTAATTGACGCAATTCAAACGGGCAAGAGCAACACGGTGAGCATGGCGGGGCCGGACGGCAGGGCCCAGAGCATAATAGCCGTCCCTCTTAAAGAGAGGAACGCGATAGTTGGGAGCCTGGTGCTTTTTAAAGAAGGCAGGGACAGCCTTGGATGGGTTGAGGAGGAGCTGGCCCTGGGGCTGGCGCAGCTTTTTTCCACGCAGCTTGAGCTTAGCAAGATAGAGGAACAGTCGCGTCTTTTGGCAAAGGCGGAGCTAAAGGCGCTGCAAGCCCAGATCAACCCGCATTTTTTGTTCAATGCCCTTAATACCATAGTATCCTACTGCAGGATAAGCCCCGGAACTGCCAGGAAGCTTCTTATTGACCTCGGGGATATCCTGAGGAGCAGCCTGGGTCACTACGGCGAAAATATAGACCTTTATACCGAAATTAAGAACATCAAGTCCTATTTGAACATAGAAAAGGCCAGGTTCGGAAGCAGGTTAAACGTAAAATTCAACATACAGGAGGACTTGAACTGTAAAATCCCGCCGCTGCTTTTGCAGCCGCTGGTAGAGAACTCCATTAAGCATGGACTGGCCCCGAAGGAAGAGGGAGGGACTGTGGTGATAGGAGTATCCGGCGGTGAAGGGGGAATTCATATATACGTGGAGGACGACGGGGTGGGGTTTGAAACCGACAATCTCCTCGCACAGGAAGAGGAGGTCGGCGCCTACAAGAAGATAGGCCTTAGGAACATAGACAAAAGGCTCAAAAATATGTACGGCAGTGACTACGGGCTGAAAATAGAGAGCCAAAGGGGGAAAGGGACCAGGATTTCAATGCTAATACCGGACTACTCGGCGGACTACAGCCAGATGACTGCCAAAGAGTTTATAGGTTAAGACAAAAAAGGCGGATGCCTTTCAGGGTATCCGCTTTTTTATCGTTTATCTTTGAAATGTTAAGAGGATGGGCAAAACGCCCATCCTCTTAAGTCACTAATGCTATTTCTCTAGCGGAGATTCTATCTTTGGTAATCTCCTTGTAACCCTGTACTGCCAGAACTATTGCCAGTATGAACAGCAGAGCCGGGATGACCACAAGGAGGAGATTCCCTGCTGCCAGGTTGGCCTGCATCAGCTGTATCAGCGCAAGCAGCGTCACTATCATCATGAAGGTCATGGGTATTGTGAACATGCTGTAGTTACGACCGCTCTTTTTAAGCCATACTGCCACCGAAAGCAGTGCAAGGCCAGCAAGCAGCTGGTTGGCGGAACCGAATACCGGCCAAATTACGCTCCAGCTTGTCATTGCAAGCCATCCGCCCAGCACAACCGTAATCAGCGTGGAAACGTACCTGTTTGCCAGCGGGTTCTGCTTTTCCTTGGAAGCATCGTAGAAAAACTCTTCCATTATGAAACGGCCAAGCCTCGTACCGGTATCAAGGCTGGTCAGCGCGAAGGCCGATACCGCAAGGGCAACGAAGGATTTACCTATTTCGAAGGGTATCCCGAAGCTTGTCATGAAGTTTCCTATACCGTCCGAGAATACATTCGTGGGGCCGCCATTTGCCGAAAGTTCAGCAAACTTGTCGGCGCCTATATGCGGCGGTAATTATCGCTATTGTTGCCGAACACCCTCTATAAGCATTGAGCCGTAGCCTATAAGCTTGGTGTCCATTTCATTGTCAATCTGCTTGGATGTTGTACCCGAGCCCACCAGCGAGTGGAAGCCGGATATGGCACCGCAGGCCACCGTTACGAAAAGCATCGGGAACAGCCACTGGCCGCCCACATTAAATGTGGTAAAGGCCGGTGAAACCATCGCCGGTCTCATGAAAAGAAGGCCCAGCACCGCACCTATTATCATAGCATACAGCAGGTAGGAGTTCAGGTAGTCCCTGGGCTGCAGCAGTATCCATACCGGGGCGACGGATGCTACGAAGATGTATACCATCAGTATTCCAACCCAGGCATTCTTGCTGGAGGGCCAGCGGGAAAATATTCCCAAGCCAAATGCAGGTAAACAGAAGGATTACCCTATTACGCTGCTTATACCAATCGGAGCGCCTTTTTGGTACACGAAATAGCCAAACACAACGGCAAGAACTATAAACATTACCGATGCGGAGGCAGCCGCGGGAACGGCGGTAAAGGTGTTGGCAACGATGTTGGTGAAGGCCGCTATAACAAGCAGCAGTGTAAGCCATGCAAAGGCGGCAAACAGTTTTTTACCGGTTTTGCCCATGTTGGCTTCTATTACCTCACCGATGGACTTTCCATCATGCCTTACCGATGCGAACAGGGAGCTGAAGTCCTGTACGCCCCCGAAGAATATGCTGCCCACGATAATCCAAAGCAGAACGGGCACCCAGCCGAATATGGCTGCGGCTATCGGTCCGGTTATCGGGCCTGCACCTGCGATGGATGCGAAGTGGTGACCCAACAGTATCGGGGCCTTGGCCGGCACGTAGTCAACACCGTCATTCCTGGTGTGAGCCGGAGTTTTTCTATTTGGGTCAACTCCCCACTGCTTGGCCAGCCATGCGCCATAGGTTACATAGGCGATGATAAAGCAGACGATGCTAATGAGAATTACAAACAATGAGTTCATAACCATCCTCCTTTAATTTTTGGTTTCGAAGGAAAAGCGTACCTGTATACGACACCCCTTTACCCGGTTATTTGTACAACGGCGGTCCCGAGGACGCTCACGGGATACGTGCAGTGCAGACCGTTGTACGGGATATAAGGCCGAGATTATTTCTGGAAATACTGGCAGGACGAGTTCAAGTATTTTTATACATTATTCCAATTATAATTATAAAACAAGTAAATACGGATGTTTAGCTATTTGCTCCATCCTGCAATATATGCCTGCAACCTGCAAAATATTGGGGGTGTACGTTTACAGTCCCAGCATGGCGGCGAGTTTTTTTGACTTCTGCCGGCTTACCGGAATTTCATCGCCATTATTCATTATAAGCTTATAGGAGCTGTAGGTCCACGGTATTATTTCCTTGATATAGTCCAGATTTACAATAAAACTTTTGTGGCAGCGGAAGAAGGTCCCTTGGTCTATTCTTTCCTCCAGTTCATTAAGGGTGAAATTGGTTATGAAGTCCTCGGCCTTGGTTTTTGCGAGGATGTACCCCTGGTCGGCGAAAAAGTATAGAATCTCCCTTGGCTCCAACAGCTTTATCCTGCCGTTTCTTTCAACCGGAATGCGTTTTAAATCTTTGTCTTTTCCATGTACCTGAAGTATGGATTCCAGCTTTTCCGCCAGCCTGGGCTGTATGAGGTCCTTAAGCCTTCGGGCTGTTTTTAACAGCCTTTCATCGCTTACCGGCTTGAGGAGGTAATCCACCGCTTCAACATCGAAGGCGTTCAGCGCGTACTCGTCATAGGCGGTCACAAAAACCACAAGGGGTTTTGGGTCTACCGACGCCAGCGATTTGGACACCTCCAGGCCGTTTAAACCCGGCATCTGAATATCGAGAAAAACCACCTGGGGGCGCAGCTCCTTAATCAGGAATATCGCCTGGCTGCCGCTTGAAGCCACCCCGACAACCTGGAAACCCCACAGCCTGCTTATCATGTAGCTCAGCTCTTCCCTTGCCGGCGCTTCGTCGTCGGCAATTAGTACCCTTATCATCTTCCACACCTCACAGTATTCATAATGCTTAAATCCCACATCCAATATATCATCCCGCACCTTACAGGTGCCAGGCGCCAGTTGTATCTGTACATAAAATTATAGAGCCAATTGGCTTTTTGTTCAATGCTTACATTTGGTATTACTTTTGTACCGGTATTGTATTACAATATATAGTACAAACATAATATAGTACAAACATAAGTTTAACAAAGGACGTTACGTCCACAAATATTATTTCAATAATGGGAGGTAATAATGATGCCAGGATTAGCCAAGCTTGCAAGTAAAATCAGTCCGTCAATGACCATTGCAATAACCGCCAAGGCTAAAAAAATGGTGGAGGACGGGATGGACATAGTAGGTTTCGGGGCCGGGGAACCGGACTTTGATACCCCTGGATACATAGCAGATGCGGGAGTGCGGGCCATCCGCGAGGGAAAGACAAGGTACACCTCGGCTTATGGAATAGACGGTCTGAGGAAGGAAATATCAAAGAAGCTGAAAACTGACAACGGGCTTGATTATAAATATGAACAGATAATCTTGTCCAGCGGTGCAAAACATTCACTGTCCACCGCCTTCCAGGCAATATGCGACCCGGGGGACGAGGTTATCATTCCCTCACCCTATTGGGTCAGCTACCCCGAGATGGTGACCATAGCGGGAGGGAAACCGGTAATAGTAAAAACCATGAAGGAAAACGGGTTTAAAATAACCGCCCATCAGCTAAAAGACAGCATTACTTCCAAGACAAAGGCCCTAATACTTAATTCTCCCGGCAATCCCACCGGCTCGGTGTATTCACGGAAAGAACTGGAGGAAATCGCGGCGGTGGCGGTGGAGAAGGACATATTCGTGGTTTCCGACGAGATTTACGAAAAGCTGGTGTATGACGGAGCGGAGCATATTAGCATCGCTTCACTGGGCAGAGAAATTAAAGCCCTTACCATACTGGTAAACGGTATGTCCAAAGCCTACGCAATGACGGGCTGGAGGCTGGGCTACGCAGCGGCGGAGCTTAACGTAATAAAAGCCATGGGATCGATACAGGGGCACGCCATTTCCCATCCCAGTTCTATAGCCCAGTATGCGGGAGAAGCGGCTCTTAAGGGAGACCAGTCCATAATCGCGGACATGGCACGGGAGTACGATAGGCGGAGGAAATACGCCCTGCAAAGGCTGGATGACATTGACGGCCTTGAATACGTGAAGCCGGAGGGCGCTTTCTATGTTTATATAAGCCTTGAGAAGCTGCTGGGCAAGGCATACAAGGGCAAAACGATAGATTCATCCCTTGTATTCGCGGAGCTGCTGCTGGAAAATGCAGGGGTTGCCGTGATACCCGGGGCGGCCTTTGGGGATGACACATACATCAGGATATCCTACGCAACTTCCATGGAACAAATAGAAAAGGGCCTTGACAGGATAAAGGAGTTTGTTTCACAGGTGGAGTAAAGCGTTATAAACATGAAGGCTTGCGGGTCAGCCTACAGAAAATGACGCGAAGTACCGTAAAGTACCAACAGGATTTTTTGCATTTTCGAAGAATAATACTTGCATGAAACTAAATATGAATGGAGGGTCTTGATGAATAGGAAACTGTTGTTTGTATTTATGTCGTGTTTGCTGATAGTTGCATTGGTAGGATGCAGCGCTCCTGCCACGGAAGCTCCGGCGGAGGAAGGCGGCGAAGAGGAAAAACCTGCCGAGCAGGTGTTTATCAACATTGCCAGCGGCGGAACCGCGGGTACCTACTTCCCGTTGGCCGGCGGTATGGCGGATATCTGGAATAAGAATATTCCTGGGGTAAACGCTACTGCCCAGAGTACCGGTGCATCGGTGGCAAACATCAACCTGCTCCGCGACGGCGAAGCCGAAGTAATTATGGTACAGAACGACATAGCCTATTATGCGGCAAACGGTACCGAGATGTTTGAAGGGGATGCCTATCCCGAGCTTAGGGGACTTTGCATCCTGTATCCGGAAACTATCCAGATTGTTACCATTGAAGGTACGGGCATAAATACGGTTGCAGACCTAAAGGGCAAGAGGGTAGCTGTTGGCGCAGCCGGCAGTGGTACCGAGGCAAACGCACGCCAGATACTGGAAGCAGCCGGGATCACCTATAACGACATCACCGTTCAGTACCTGTCCTTCGCTGAAGCTGCTAACAACCTGAAGGACGGTAACGTTGATGCGGCATTCGTAACAGCAGGACATCCGACCGCAGCTATACAGGATATCGGCGCACAGCATGATGTCAAGCTTGTTGTTGTTGAAGACGATATGGCCGATGCTCTTATCGCGAAATATCCCTTCTATACGAAGATTGTCGTTCCCGGCGGTACCTACACCGGGATTGACGAGGATATAAAAACAGTTGCGGTCCAGGCTATGCTGGCAATTGACGCCGAAATGGACGAAGACCTTGCTTATAACATGCTCAAGACCATGTACGATAACCATGACAGAATGGTAGCGGCCCATACAACTGCAGGAGCCAAGATTAAGCCGGAAACCGGTCTTGATGGAATGGGCATCGAACTGCATCCGGGCGCTGCAAGATACTTCAATAAGTAAGAAGTACGCGGACACTTGTTGAGAGGTAAGCAGAAGGATGTGGGAGACAAGAATCCCACATCCGGCCTCTCATTTCTCACGTCTCAGAAGAGGGGGTCTGGGCATTGGAGAAATCCAATGCTCTGATTTTATGATACAGCGCTTGAAGCATACGGGCACAGTATTAATAGTCCTAATGGTCATTATACTGATCGGCTGCGGTATCGGGAAGGAAAAGGTCCTGGTACTTCAAGACGGACATGGGGGAGCGGAGTATAGGATTGCAGTTCCGGACAGGGTGTTTACGCTTTCGTTTATTCACTCCGTGCATCATACTCCGGTTCATGAGGTTTATGAAATTGACGGTGACAACAATTTGGTCCTTAAGGAGTTAAGGTACAGTTCGCTGGGTGTTGGGATGCCCTATGACTATGAAGACGGGACGCTGGAGATTATTGACGGTGAATTTACCCTGAAATTTGACAGGGAGTTTCAAAGCATCAATATGATAGTATCACCCATACCGGAGCATACCATTTCCGTGGACGGTAAGACCTACCCCTTGCTAGAATTCGCAAAGCCCGAAGGTCCTCTGGAGATAAAAGCAGTCGACAAATGGTCGCTAAAGTGGTTGAGACTTGGCAGGAAAGGGGCGTAAATATGGAAAACAGAGAAAACCCGGAAGTTGTAACAAACAATGAAGATATACTAAGGAAGTTTGACAAGGAATCCGATTTCCGTGTCATGACAGGCCTCGGAGCAAAGCTTATTGCGGCAATTGCGATAACTTTTTCGCTTTTCCAGCTTTACACGGCGATTTTTGGTGTGCTGGACGCGATGATTCAAAGGTCAATACACCTATCCTTTGGTTTCTGTTTAATTTTCTTACTGTATCCTACAAGGAAAACATGGCCGAGACACAAGTTCCATCCTGTTGACGTAGCCCTGGCGGCGATTGCCGCTTCGGTTCCGATGTATATAGTGGTGAACTACCAGGAACTGGTTCTTAGGGCCGGAAGGGTTACAACCCTGGACTTCATCGTAGGAATAATTGCTATAGTGCTTATACTGGAAATAACCCGCAGGGTAGTAGGCTGGCCAATGGTTATAATCGCCATCATATTCCTAATATACGCATTGGTTGGGCGTCATATACCGGGGCAGCTTGCCCACAGGGGAGTGAGATTGACCAGCATGGTACAGCACCAGTTTTATACTACTGAAGGTATTTTCGGTATACCCATTGGGGTGTCATCTACCTTCATATTCCTGTTTATTCTGTTTAGTGCTTACCTGGAAAAAACCGGCATGGGAGAATTCTTTATAGACCTGGCAAACGCAGTGGCCGGCTGGGCTTCCGGTGGACCCGCAAAGGTCGCGGTAATTTCCAGCGGTTGCATGGGAATGATCTCGGGAAGTTCAGTAGCCAACGTGGTAGGTACCGGAAGCTTTACGATACCCATGATGAAAAGGCTGGGCTATAAAGGGGAGTTCGCCGGAGCGGTGGAAGCCACCGCATCCACCGGGGGACAGCTTATGCCGCCCATAATGGGGGCCGCGGCATTTTTGATGTCCGAATTTACCGGGTTCCCCTATGTAAGGATTATAGGTGCGGCAGCAATCCCGGCGCTGCTTTATTACCTGGGAGTTTGGTCGGGAGTTCACTTTGAGGCAAAGCGCCTGAAACTAAGGGGTCTTAACCGGGATGAACTGCCCAAGTTCAAAGACATACTGCTGTCCAGGGGACATCTGCTTATACCGCTGCTGGCCATAATATACCTCCTGGTTTCGGGCAAGACTCCCATGAAGGCTGCGCTTTATGCAATAATATTGTCAATCGCATGTTCGATGCTTAAGAAGAACACGCGAATAAGCTTTAAAGATATATTAGGGGGCCTGGAGCAGGGTGCAAGGTCTGCCCTGGGCGTGATTGCCGCCACTGCCTGTGCCGGTATAATAATTGGTGTTGTTACCCAGACCGGCCTGGGGCTTAAGATGGGGTCAACGCTGGTGGACCTGGCCGGAGGGAACCTTTTCCTTACACTGTTTTTCACGATGCTGACGTCCTTAATTCTCGGGATGGGCGTGCCTACAACGGCTAACTACGTAATTACATCAACCATAGCGGCACCGGCGCTGCTTCTGATGGATATTCCCGTGCTGGCGGCTCACCTGTTCGCGTTCTATTTCGGTATCATTGCGGATGTAACTCCGCCGGTTGCGCTGGCAGCCTTTGCAGGTTCGGGCATAGCCAAATCCAACCCCCTGAAGACGGGTATAAATGCTTTCAAACTGGCTATAGCGGCGTTCCTTGTGCCCTATGTGTTCGTATACAACCCTGAGCTGTTGATGATAGATGTAAACGTAGGCAGCATGATTCTTATAGTGGTAACGGCTGTTATCGGTATTGTTGGTGTGGCTTCTGCGGTTTCGGCGTTTTTCATAACCAACCAGTCCTTCCTTGAGCGTATTATATTCTTTGTAGGAGGACTATTGATGGTTATACCGGGGGTCTATACCGACTTTATTGGAATAGCAATTCTCGCGATAGGATATCTTATCCAGAGGAAAAAGGTAACAAACCAAAGACTTGATGCAAGTACCGGGGCATAAAACGGCATTTTACATCGAAGACCTGCCCTTACAGGTAGGGCTGCAATATAAAGAAACCGGCATGGGGCAATGCCGGTTTCTTTACTACTGTCGGAGCAGTTGGAGGACTATTCCCTCCAGGAATTTTTTTACGTTTATCTTGCCGTGGTAGCACGACCTTTCCCTCAAAAGGTCCATCTCCTGTTTTACCTCTTTGAAGTCAAAAAGGGAAGTGGAATAACGGGTGAATTTCTGGTCGTTGGGGTTTTCTATGCCCATGGTGGCTATGTTCTGCAGGGCCTTGGACACCGCCCTTCTTATCCTCTGCTCTATTGCCTTGACACCGGCGGAGGACTGCTCGGTCTGGCCTTCGCTGTGATAGTGCTTGCTTAACAGTTCATACATGTTGCTTAGCTTATAGTTGAAATATCTTCCCGACGTGGCTTTTTTCTGCAGTATTATTTCGACTATTTTCCTTATGTCAATACTGCCTGCTTCACCGGTAATGCCCAGGTCGGACAGGATTGTATCAATAGAATCCTCGGCCGGCCCGAATTTGGCAGGTTTTGCATCACTGTCCCGGGGGCTCAGTTCCTCTACTGTCCGGTGGATGATGGTAAGGGATTTTTTCAGGTTTATCATTTCGCGAACCCTGTCTATCACAGACAGAACCTCAATCACGTTTATGGGCTTTTTGATGTAGAATTCAATGCCGCTTTCGTAGGCCATGGATACCATTTCCTTGGCATCAACCTGGGATATCATTATAAAGCAGCTGGTACAGCCCTCCTGTTTCAGGCTTCTGATTGTTTCAATCCCGTCACTGCCCGGTATCAGAAGGTCCATAAGTACAATATCGGGGTTAAGTTCCATTATGCTGCGATACGCCGTTGGCCCGTCCTCGGCTTCGCCTATTATCCTCCCCAATCCCTTGGAGATAATAATATTTGCCAGCACCTTTCTGACGCCAATATCATCGTCCACTATGTAGAAACTAAGCATTCCCTTCACTCTCCTTCACCGGTTAATTGGGCAAGCGGTATTTCTATGATAAAAGTGGTGCCGCTGCCGGGAATGGACTTAACCGAAATGGTGCCCGATAGGTGTTCCACCAGGGACTTCACATGGGTGAGCCCAAGGCCGGTGGACATTGTACCTGTTTTCGGGTCGTACTTGGTTGAGTAACCCGGCTGGAATATAACCTTAAGCTGGTCTTCCGGGATACCGGTCCCATTGTCTGCCACTTTGATTACCAGGCTGCCGTCCCGCGTGTATTCCACAACTGTAATCTCACCGTTTTCATCGGTGGCGTCTATGGCATTAAATATAAGGTTGTTGAGAATGGATACCAGTGAATAATACTGTTTTATTATCAGCTTGTCGCGGGACTGGAACCTAAGCACGGTTTTCTTTCCTATGCTTTCTATATACCGGCTGCTGTTATCTTT
Source organism: Bacillota bacterium (assembly GCA_040766775.1). Taxonomy (GTDB): domain Bacteria; phylum Bacillota; class Clostridia; order Ch29; family Ch29; genus JAAYEV01. The sequence continues at coordinate 22,098 of JAXGPT010000006.1, forward strand.
TATTATTTCAAGGATTTCGCCAAGGGTCATCTTTTCGCTTTCAACCGGGTTGGGCAGCAGTTTTTCTATACCGGTAATGACCCTTTGGTAGTCCTTTTTTATTTCATGGATATCCTTTGCCAACGCCAGGGCCTTCTCTTTATAGGGCTTAAGGTCGTTGTCACTTTTACCGTTTTGCATCTCGCTTATCTGTACATACATTGAATAGCTGCTGTTCATTACTTTCTCAATATCCTGCATGGACTTTCTGAGATAGAACAATTCGGATTTCAAGTTGGATATAAAAAGAAGCAGCTCTATATACCGATTGTAATGGGCCTTTTTCAGTATCAGTACATTGTACAGCTTTATTGACCAGTATGTCAGTACCGCTATGAAACTGCGAAGGAATGCTACCAATAGAAGGCTTGACATTACTATGGAAAAGTCCTGCATTACCTGGTTGCGGATTACAAGTTCTATTATGTTTGCCATGGTGTCAATGGAGGTTAACAGTATAATCGCAAGCAGGGGTTTTTCCACGTGTTTTCGTATATCCAACAGGTAAAAAATAAGACCGCTTACGAAATAGAACATACCTCCCGGATAATGCTTAACTATTATATTCGCAACCGGCATGGTGTGGTTCAGGTATTCGAGCATGAACCTGCCGGAAAACACCGAAACCGCGACCACAAAAGCCGCAGTAATAACCGGAAGGCGGGAGAAATACAAAAGTACAAAGGTAAATACAATCGGGCTTAGGGAAAACCGAAAATCCGAGCCGAAAGGATAGATGTATACCTGGCCGGTGATAAAAACCAGCAGGCCTGAAATAAGCAGCCTCTTTATGGTGTCGGTATTATTCACGATACCCTTTCCTTTCCGAATTTTCAAGATTGATATTCACCATCGGCCTTTCCACCCTTTAGACAAGGCGGGAAACAGGGGTTTTACTTGGGCAGCGGTTTACCCCCCAGCTTGAGGTCCGTTTTGTTTATCTCAACGGATTGCATTGTATTGTTTCCCATCAGGCATTTCCCAGTAAAGACCGCCCCTTCATCCACCACCAGGTTGCCCACCTCGATGTCACCGCCTATATATGCTGTAGGTGTAAGATGAAGCTGACCCTTTACCTTTACGTTGCCTTCCACCCGTCCTGCAATATGGGCATTGGTGCCAACCATGTTGCCTAAAACCTTTCCGGTTTCCCCCAATACTATATCGCCCTTAATGTTCATTTCCCCCTCAAAGGTCCCCTCTATACGTACAGTACCTTCGGCCTCCAGATTGCCGTTGAAGGATGTTGACTTGCCTATAAGGGTGTCCACCTTGTCATACTTAGGAGTGGTATCTTCTCTTTTTCCGCTAAACATAGTCTACCTCCCTGTAATATATGTTTTATTCGTCTATTCCCACCAGTTCTTTAACCTTTGCTTCAATATCCTCAAGGGATTTTAGCTTTTCCCTGACTTCTGCGGTGATGGCATTCAGGGTTGTTATTTCCCGCTGCTGGGTTTTATTTACCTCTTCCAGCTCCTGTATTTCTTCAAGTTTTTTCTGGTATGTAAAGCTTAAACTGCCTGTCCTGTATGTCATAAGACCTACAAATACCAGGTATGCCGCCAGAAGGCCAAAAATGGTCTTAATAAGGGCCTTCGGAAGCCTTAGCGACCGCGTGTTTTCTGTGGTACCCCTTATTATTCTGAAGGTGATATACCCTGTGTTTTTTTTGCGTACCGCCTTTTTCAAGCCGTATCCCTCCAAAGCGTTCGTTAATATTATTTCTACATGAAATAGCAGAATCCTTTTAACCGGGGCTTTTTGTTTGCACTGCCCGACTTTCGAAGTGAAGCGCAGTGGTGCGGTTTTTTTAACCAACGGAAACTGTTATAATCAAATAAAGTGAGGTTTTCTAACCGGTCCGTGAGGAGGGAAAAGGTATGGTGGTATTTATAGCTATAGAGCTAGAGCAGGAGGTAAAGGAGAAAATACATGAGTATGTGCGGGAGGTAGTAAAACCGGCGTGCAGCGGGGGAAGGTGGGTGGACAAATATAATTACCACCTGACGTTGAAATATATAGGCGAGGCAGATGAGACGGACATTGACGAACTGCACTGCCTGCTACGGGATGCCGCTAATAGCTGCAGCGGGTTCCGGCTGACAACCGGCCCGGTGGGAGTGTTTGGGGATTTGGGGGATGGAAGGGCAAGGGTTTTGTGGCTTGATACCGCGGGGGATATAAAAGCCCTTTCATACTTAAGACGATACATAGAAAACCGGGCAGTAGCCGCCGGGTTTAAAGCCGAAAAACGGTTTTCGCCTCATATTACCCTTGCCAGGGACGTGGTGCTGCCGGGGAAGCCGGGGGACATGGAGAGAATGAAACCTGAAGTTATAAACGTTACGTCGGTTAGCCTTATGGAAAGCAGGCAGGAGAAAGGAAGGAGGATTTACCTGCCCATTGCGGTTTATAAGCTTGGCTGAACCGGCCGGCATGCAAACCCGGTGCCGGATAAAAGAAGGAGAATGACAAAATTAGGCGAAATAATAAATTATTGTTTCATAGTCGGTAATTGGTAGGTACCAGGTTGATGCTTACGGGTCACGGGCGCCAAAGACAGGGTAAAGCCTATGGGCTGCCGGCTACCGGTCTGTTGATTAGGGGGAGGGAAAACAATGAAGACTGATATCCTCATTAGAAACGCATCACAGATAGCAACCTGTGCGGGTTGTGACAGGCCGCGGAGGGGCAAGGAGATGTCCTATGACATAATAATGGAGGACGGCTGGGTTGCAGCTGCGGCGGGCAGGATTGTGGGAATAGGCAAAGGAGATATACCCGGGGAGATTGAAGTTGACGAAGACACCCTGGTTATTGACGCCTCGGGAAAAACCGTGCTCCCGGGTTTTGTTGACCCCCACACCCATCTTGTCCATGGCGGGTCCAGGGAAAAGGAACTTGCTCTTAAACTGGAGGGAGTGCCCTACCTGGAGATACTTAAAAGGGGCGGCGGGATTCTCAGCACGGTCAGGGCAACAAGGGCGGCATCCGAGGAAGAGCTTTTGCAAAAAGCCAGGAAAAGCCTTGATATTATGCTTCTTCACGGTACCACAACCATAGAGGCAAAGAGCGGATATGGCCTGAACATGGAGGACGAGCTGAAATGTCTTAGGGTGGCCGAAACCCTGAACCGACAGCACCCGGTTGATATAGTATCCACTTTTTTGGGTGCCCATGCGGTGCCGGAAGAATACAGGGATAGAAAGGAAGAATATATAGATTTTTTAATACAGGAAGTTATGCCCTTGGTTAAGCGGTTGGGCCTTGCAGAGTTTTGTGACGTGTTTTGCGAAAAGGGCGTGTTTTCGGTGGAGGAAAGCAGAAAAATCCTCAGCAGGGCGCGGGAAATGGGTTACAAGCTGAAGATACATGCGGATGAAATAGAAACTACGGGGGGCGCGGAACTGGCCGGCGAACTGGGTGTAGTGTCGGCAGACCATCTCCTTGCAATGTCGGGCAGGGGCCTTAAGAAGATGAAAGAGGGCGGCGTTATAGCCGTACTGCTGCCGGGCACATCCTTTAATTTGAACGTGGGAAAATACGCAAGGGCAAGGGATATCATAGATGCCGGTCTTGCAGTGGCCTTGGCCACCGATTACAACCCGGGCAGCTGCCCCACCGAGAACATCCAGCTGATACTCAGCCTGGCGTGCCTAAAAATGAAAATGACGCCGGAGGAAGTGGTGATAGCAGCCACCATAAACAGCGCCCATGCCATAGACCGGGGGAAGGAAATCGGGAGCCTTGAGGTTGGAAAGAAGGCCGATATAGTAGTTCTTGACGTCCCCAACATTGAATACCTTCCTTACCATTTCGGTATAAACCATGTGGACAAGGTCATCAAGGACGGCAGGCTGGTTGTTGACGAACAGAGATTGGTGTACCGGGATATGCAATAAAAGGGAGGTTGGAGCGTAAACATACATATATGTTTGAAAGGAGGGGCACTTGGTATGGCCGAGAAGCAATTGGTGGTTTTCAGACTGGGCGAAGAAGAATACGGGATTGACATACTTGCGGTAAAGGAAATCATCAGATACCGTAAGACTGTAAAACTGCCCGACTGCCCGGATTTTCTTGACGGGATTATTAACTACAGGGACAGTATTGTGCCCATTTTGGATTTGAACAGGAGGTTCAAGCTGGGGGGGAAAGAGGCCGGGGATGCCACAAGGGTGATTATTGCCGGTATAGGGGGACCGGAGGGTCGCCAAGTGGGGTTCATGGTGGATCGGGTAGAAGAGGTGTTAAGGCTTGACGAGAACAGCATCGAGGAGACTCACGGAGACGGTAGCCAAAGGCATGGACAGGCAGTACATAAAGGGTGTGGGGAAACTGCAGGACAGGCTTATAATAATCCTTGACATCGAAAAGGTGCTGTCGGATTCTGAAAGGCTCACCTGCAGAAGATATCGGGGTAAGCTGCATAAAGTTATTAGGGGGTAATGGTTATGGATGTTATGCCATGGCAGGCAGTGGTGTTCATAAGTATCCCGGAGGCTTTTTGATAATGCTTATGGGATTGGTTCTAACCGGACTTAAGCCCGACCTAAAAGGCTTGCAATGGCCGCCGTAATACAGGCGGTGGGTTCATATTTCATCAGAGGTATGAATTTTCCCTACGGTGTACATATATTAATTCAACTTGTCACCATGGCGGTTCTGGCAAAACTGTGCCTGCGCTACCGGTGGTCGGCTGTGGTGCCGGGGATACTGCTCGGGGCGGCTATATTTACAGGCATACTGGACCAGCTGTATTTCCTTTTAATTCTCAAAATTGTGTCCTTGGAGGTTATTCTGAACAATGCGTGGATTCGGGTTCTGGTATCGCTGCCGGAGCAGGCTGCTATGCTTGTTATAATACTACTTTGTTACAAATACAACTTCAAAGTGTTTGATGTTACGGTATTCGAAGAAGGGATGTAAATGCTTGACAAGAATGCCATATATATAGTGAGCATAATACTCCTACAGGCTATACTGCTTATCATCGTGTTTCAAAGCGTGTATTTCAGCACAATAACAGAGTATTGGGCTGAAACGGTGCTTTCTATCATGCCGTATTTGTCGTATATAATTATGGTACTTACTATTATAACGGTAGCAACTGTGAGCAAGCTGTCTTTGCTTGCCCGCAAGCAGCAGGAACTGGAGATAAAGGAACTGGAAAACCGCCACATAAAACAGATGAACGAAGCGCTGCGCGGGCGAAGGCATGACTTCAACAACCACCTGCAGGTGATAAGCATGCTGGCCCAGGCCAACAAGCTTCCCCAGGTCCTGGCATACCTGAAGGACCTCACCGAGGAGGCGGCGGGGGTAAATAACATACTGGGCATGCAGTGCCGACGGTGGGAGCGCTTATTGGCTCGAAGGTAAGCCTGGCCCAAAAATATGGAGTCCAACTGGAATACGACGTGCAGGGGGATATAGAGGGCGGCAGAGTGAGACCTCTTCACCTGTGCCGCATCTTGGGAAATCTCCTGGACAACGCCATCGAGGCGGTAAGGGAACTGAAGATACCTTCGCCCAAGGTGGAACTTAAGGTCTACTGCGATGCGGGAAAACTTTATATAAGCGTAAAAAATCCGGGCCAGATACACCCTTCGGTAATGGACCGGCTTTTTGTGCCGGGCACCAGTACAAAAAAAGGAAATAACAGGGGAATGGGACTAAATATTGTAAAGGGTATTGTCGATATGTATAACGGAAGGATAGAGGTGGACAGCCACCCGGAAAGGGGAGTGCGGATACTGGTGGAGCTTCCCCGATGAAGGTGAAAAGAATGAAAAGGCTTTGTGACAGGTTAGCTGCATTCATAGCGCGGCGAAGCGCAAGAGAGGATGATGATATCGAGGTAATAAGCTATGGCCTGCAGGGGATACTGGGGACCGTAATGGAATTTGCACTAATAATTCTTTCGGGGAAAATTTTAGGAATGCTTAAGGAAACGCTGGTTATGTCGGCGACCTTTGTGACCTTAAGGCTTATGGCGGGGGGAGTGCATTTTTCCACCTACAACAGGTGTCTTGTCTCAAGCGTCCTTATTTTCGTGTTCGGTGGTTTTTTGGTGCGCTTGGCTGTCCTGCTGCCCGGTTTCGTGGAAACGCTCTATCTTGCATCCGCCAGCCTGTTTGCAGCATACTGCATTTATAGATATTCCCCCAGGGACAACCCCAACAGGCTCATACGGGAGGAGGAACTGCCCAGGTTTCGAAGAGCGTCCTTAATAACGACAGGCCTTGTCCTGGCGGCGGTTTGGACGGATTACGCAATAAAGGGCGGTGCCGCATGGTACCACCACAGCCTGGTGACCGGGCTTTTGCTGGAGGGTTTTACATTAACCGACTGCGGATATTTGCTTGTAAAATGCATAGAGAAAAAACTGGATAGAAAAGGAGGTGTCATAAATGAAAAAAGCTAATGTATTTGCCATACTTACCACGCTGCTAACCATTGTAGCTGCAGCCTTTGCCGGTAGCGCCAGTTTTTCTATACTATACCAACCCGAGACTCCGAAAGCTTTGAGGAAATAGGCAAATCCCTTGAGGTGGACTATAGTCCACCTCAAGGGTTTTATGGATATAGTAATATTTTGTAAAGGGAGTAATTTTATGCTGAAGGTTCTGATCTGCGAGGACCGATTGGAAAATGCCCTATGCCTTAAGGAAATGCTGGAGAGGATGAAAGGGGTGGAGGTGGTAGGCCACGCGGCGGACGGCACGGCAGCGGTGGCGATGGTAAAAAGTCTCTCCCCGGACGTGGCGTTCATGGATATAGGGCTTCCGGGAATGGACGGTCTAAGCGCCATAGAAGTTATAAAGGGTATAGACCCGGGCATTTATACCGTTATTACCACCGCCTACCCGGAGTATGCCTTGGATGCATACAGGCTTTACGTGTACGACTATATCGTTAAACCCTATGACAGCGCAAGGGTGATAAGGACGGTAACCAATATAATGAAAATCATCGAGGATAGGGCCAGGGGAATACGAATACCGGCCAATAAAAGGGTAGGCAGGATTGTCATTAGGACCCGGGACGAAATAATATTTCTAAACCAGCACGAGATAGTAATGGTGGAGAGGGATGAAGCCAAGTCCTGCATCCATACCATAAAGGAAGTGTTCGAAACCTACGATTCCTTAAGCAGCCTGGAGGAACGCCTTGACAGCGACATGTTCTTCAGGTCCCACAGGGTTATCTTGTGAATATGCACTTATGTGGACCGGATAGTAAGCTACGGAAGGAAGGTCTATGCAATAAAGTTCAAGAACATTAAAAAAAAGCACTTATATCCTATTCAAGGATAAACGACCTGGAGGCTTTGATTAGCTAATGTTCCGTTTGAACAATGTAAAGGTGGTTTTTGGACATATAGAAGTCGTTTTGGCGCAACATTGCGGTGAACTTATCGATTTTTAGTGTATAATATCAGTTGTACAAGGGAAATCATTACCCCTATACTGCTTTATTAACCCCTTTATAATCCATTAAAGCCCCGTCAACCCCGGACGGGGCTTTAACATTGGGCCATTTTATCCATATCCTTTTTCAAATAATATTCTAGTCCCAGGCAGGATTACAACCAGTATTATAGAAATAATAAATACGTCATATTTTGGGGGAAAAAAGATGAAAAACTTTTCGTGGAAAAGAACAGTATTCATGGCAATAATCATTGCTTTACTAAACGTGCTGCTGGCAGCGGCAGTGGCTGCGACCGGCGAAGTCCTGTGGTATTATCCTCCCACGCCGCAGGGGGATGTGGGCATAAGAAGGCCTACAATTCTTTGGACCTTTTCCGGGCTTTCCTCCGAGCAAATAAAGGAAATACAGATGACCCTTGATGGGAAAAAGGTAAACGCCGTATTCAGGGACGACCTGAATTCGGTTTATTACACGCCCAGTGAAAACCTGGCGCCGGGAAGGAAAAGTGTATCCATTGTCGTAACCCTGAAGAGCGGGGTCAGGATTTCATCACCCCCTTTCAGCTTCAACATACTGAACAAGGCCTTTGAGGAAATACCCAACACCCCGGTGTACGAAGAAGTAAGGGACAGGATAAACTACTACAGGGGTATAGCCGGCTTGCCGGGCATGACCATAGATAAAAGCCTTAACGCGGCAGCCAACAACCATGCATTGTATGTTTCCAGCAACACTAATGCGGGTCATTACCAGAACAACAAAAAACACCAGTATTTCACAGGCGAGATGCCCTGGGACAGGACCAGGTATTTTGGGTATATGAGCCCCATGGTGGCCGAAAATATACACTTTGTAAAGTCCCACACCGGGGCGGTAGACGACTGGATGGATTCGGTGTACCACAGATTGCCCCTAATAAACCCCATATACAAGCACATGGGGTACGGGTATGCGGTTAAGGATACAAAATATGTAAATGTGTTGGAGGTGGGTGCCGTAAGATACAACGGCCTTGACCGCCAGGTCGTGGTGTACCCGGCGGACGGTCAAAGGGGAGTCCCGCTGACATGGAGCGGCATGGAACAGCCGGACCCCTTCCGTTTGTATCCCGGGGTCAAAGGGCCGGGAGGATACCCCATAACGGTACTGGTATCCGGGGATAGGACCGAAAGGGTTGAGTTAAAAAGCGCTTCCATAGCCGAGGGAATTACGGGCAGCGTGAAATTTTACCGGTTTGACGCTTCAAACGACCCGGAGCTTGACGATAATAACGCAATAGTACTGGTACCGGAAAGAAATCTTAAACCCTATACTACATACAGGGTAAACATAACAATGGAAATAATATACGATGAGGACAGCCGGGAGGAGCTAAAAAAGGAGTGGACTTTTACAACCGGCGGAGGGGGGCTGGAGACCTACCGCCCCGGCAGCGATATACTGATATATTTGAACGGTATCAAAAAAACGTATAACCCCGCACCCTATATTAAAGACAACCGTACTATGGTTCCAATAAGGGGCATATGCGAAGACTTGGGGGCGGTGGTGAACTGGAACCACCAAACCTATACCGTGGAAATTGTTAGGCAGGACAATGTTATTACTTTGGAAATCGGCAGCAGGAAAGCGCTGGTTAATAACCGCAGCGTGGATATTGATGTAGCAGCGGAACTGTACCAGGACACAACTTACGTTCCGATACGGTTTGTATCCGAAGTATTGGGTTACAGTGTTGACTGGGACGGTGTAATGAGAATGGTAATGATACAGGATAGATAGGGGGATATAAATGCCTGAGCCGCTGGACCAGATGAAAAAGATTGATGAAATAATACATAAGACCATAAAGATAATGGAAAGAGGCCAAAAGGACGTTTACGACATCGCGGAGCATGCCCATAACGAAGCCGAGGATATTGAAAAAAAACTCGAGGCATTAAGGGATGAGGTTTTTAATATAATACAGGAAGTGGAGCAGCTAAGAAAGGCGGAGAACAGTGCCCGGTACAAGCTGCTGGTTGTTAGCAGGGACTTTAGTATACATACCGAGCGGGATATAAAGGAAGCCTATCAAAAAGCCGAGGACCTTAAAATTGCGCTGACCATCAAGGAGCAGGAAGAAGTAAGGCTTAGGGAGGAACGGAACAGGCTTGAATTAAAGTTAAAGGACCAGAAAAAACTCGTGAAGAAGGCACAAAACGTGGTGACCCATATGGGCGCGGTGCTGGATTATCTCAGGGCGGGGGCTGCCGGTATCAACGGGCTGGCGGAGGATGTAAGGAAAAAGCAGTACCTGGGTTACAGGGTTATTAAAGCCACCGAGGAGGAAAGAAGCAGGATAGTAAGGGAAATCCACGATGTGCCCATCCAGGCCATGGTTAACATGGGGATAAGGCTAGAACTTTGCCTGCAGGTCCTGGATAAGGACATGGAAAAGGCAAGGACTTATATTAAGGAACTCAAGGAGCAGGTCAATACAAATATTCAGGACCTAAGAAAAATTATATATAACCTAAGGCCGATGTCGCTGGACGACCTAGGACTGGTGGCCACCATTGAAAAGCTGCTTGCCGACTTTGAAAAGGATACGGGCATTAAAACGGATTTCAAGCTTATGGGTGAGCCGGTGGAAGTAAAGGAACTGGTTCAAATTGCGGTGTTTCGAATAATACAGGAGGCTCTGAACAATATAAAAAGGCATTCAAAGTCCACTGAGGCTGTGGTGAAGTTGGAATTCATGGAAAAAAGCATGTCCCTTCTTATTAAAGATAACGGAATAGGCTTTAATGTAGACGAGGTTTGTGACTGGGTGGAAGAGGACAGGTGTTTTGGGCTTATGGGTATGAGAGAGAGGGTGGAACTGCTCCAGGGGTATATGGATATAAACTCCGAGAAGGGGCAGGGGACCAGTATATTTATAAGAATTCCCATTGATTAGTTTAAGGGCCTGTGGGGGCGGGTATTAAGCAGTAAGTAAGGGGGAATATTGTAAATATGGCTATAAGAATACTTTTGGCCGATGACCATTCGCTTATGCGAGAAGGTTTGAAGCAGCTGCTGGAGATGGAGGAGGACTTCGAGGTTGTGGGCCAGGCCGATACCGGCAGAGAGTTTCTTAACCTGGTGTCCGGGACATCGGCGGATGTAGTACTGCTGGATATAAATTTGCCGGATATGAGCGGCCTTAAAGTGCTGGAACTTCTCAGGGAGAAAAAATGCGACATAAAAGTCATAATGCTGACCATCCATGACGACTGGGAGTATGTTAACCAGGCAATAAGGCTTGGCGCCCACGGCTATCTCCTAAAGGATGTTGAGGCGCAGAGCCTGTACCGTGCCATCAGGGATGTAAAGGCGGGAAAAACCTATGTGCATCCTAACCTGGCCTGGGATATCATAGCCCAAAAGGACAAGAGCATGTTACTGGACAGGTTGACTACAAGGGAAAAGGAAATACTGTCCATGGTTTCAAAGGGCCTTGGCAATGAAGATATAGCCGAGAGGCTGGTTATAAGCGATAAGACTGTCCGAAATCATGTATCCAATATTTACAAGAAACTTGGCGTAAAGGACAGGACCCAGGCGGCCCTGCTGGGGATGAAAAGCTATCTCGCGCACAGGTACGATTAAAAGAGTGCAGGGCTCTATCAATATGACACAATAGCGGTTTTTGCTTTAATATATCAATACTATTAACAAAGGAGTTTTTGCAATGGGAAAAAACCTTTCCAGAAAAATTAAGAATTGCTGGCTGGAGCCGGATATCTGCAACAGGGAAGCGGTATTCGATTTCTGCAGTGAATACATTGACTTTTTATCCGAGTGTAAAACCGAACGGGAATGTGTCGAATACATGCAGGAGCTGGCTCTGGAGAACGGTTTTATACCCCTGGATACCCTTGTAAAGGAAGGTAGGAAGCCGGGAAGGGGGGACAAAATTCTAATAAATCACAGGGACAAGGCTTTGATACTGTTTGTTATGGGCCAGGATAGTATTGAAAGGGGAATAAACCTTGTTGGGTCCCATTTGGATTCGCCAAGGATGGACCTAAAGCCGTCCCCGCTTTATGAGGACCAGGGCATCGCCCTTTTTAAGACCCATTATTACGGCGGCATCAAAAAATACCAGTGGACCGCCATACCACTGGCCCTGCACGGGGTGGTCATAAAAAGAAACGGCGAAAAGCTTGAGATAGTGATCGGGGAGGACCCGGGCGATACCGTATTCACAATAACCGATTTGCTGCCCCATCTGGCAAAGGAACAGATGGAAAAAAGGCGTCGGAGGTCATACCCGGGGAAGGACTTAATCTCATCGTGGGTACCGTGCCGAGGGAATACGACAGCGACGGAAAATGTCAAGGGTTCCAAGGACATGGTGCTGGAACTTTTAAAAGACAGGTACGGCTTGGAAGAGGAGGACTTTATAAGCGCGGAACTTACGGCGGTACCCGCTGGGAGGGTTGCGGATGTGGGGCTGGACAGCAGCCTGGTGGGTGGATATGGGCAGGATGACAGGGTGTGCGCCTTTGTTTCCTTCAAAGCGATAATGGATGTAAAGGGCCCACAAAAAACCTGTGCAGCAATTTTTGCAGACAAGGAAGAGGTAGGCAGCATGGGGAATACCGGTATGCAGTCCGCCTTTTTTGAAAATGCGGTGGCGGAGCTGATAGCCCTTAGCACCGGCGATTGTGATTACTTGAAGCTTAGAAGGGCCCTTTCCAATTCCAAGGCCCTGTCGGCGGATGTGGCTGCAGCGGTTGACCCCAACTATTCGGATACCCATGACAAGGAGAACGCGCCCAGGCTGGGAAACGGGGTGTGCATAGAAAAATACACCGGCCATAAGGGGAAGTCCGGCGGCAGTGATGCCAATGCCGAATACCTGGCCCTGGTGAGACGGGTGTTCAACAATGCGGACATAGTATGGCAGTCGGGAGAACTGGGCAAAGTGGACCTGGGAGGCGGAGGCACAATAGCACAGTTTCTTGCAAATTACGGCATGGACGTACTGGACTGCGGTGTTCCGGTGTTAAATATGCATTCACCCTTTGAGCTGGCGAGCAAAGCGGATATATACATGGCCTACAGGGCTTACATTGCCTTTTACCGAGATATGAAATAAACGGGTCTGAAGGATAGGCAGACCAAGCGACAGCAGTAATTAAGGGATATGGAAAGAGGGTAATGTTTTGAAAAAAAGTAAGCCTATTCTGCTGTTTTTGCTGTTTCTTGTTATAGTCGGCCTCAACCTTATACCCGACGAGCCGGCCGTAGCTCCACTCGCAGCGGAGGAAATGCGGGTGCATTTTCTTGACGTCGGCCAGGGAGACAGCATCCTCATTGAGCTTCCCAACGGCCAAAGCATGCTGGTTGATGGCGGAACCCGTAGAGCAGGAGGCTTTGTTAAGGACTACATTAAATCCCTGGGTATAAACCACCTGGATTATGTTGTGGCCACTCATCCCCACGAGGACCACATAGGGGGACTTGTTGAAGTAATTGGAACCATTCCGGTGGGCAGTGTATACATGCCAAGGGTAGTGCATACCAGCCAGACCTTTGAAACTTTTATTCAAACTGTTGCGGATAAGGGACATCGGTTCCGGAGGGCAAGGGCAGGGTTGGTGATGATTGAGGACGGGGACCTAAAGGTTAACATGCTTGCCCCGGTGAGGGAAGACTACGAAGATTTGAACAACCATTCAGCGGTGGTGAAGCTGGAGTACAAAGGTGTGAGTATACTACTTATGGGGGATGCGGAAGAGCTGTCTGAAAAGGAGATTGACTCAAGCCGGGTGAGTGCCCAGGTGCTGAAAGTGGGCCACCACGGGTCAAATTCGTCCACTTCCGGGGAGTTCCTGGAAAACGTAAGCCCGGTGTACGCGGTCATAAGCTGCGGCAAGGATAACGACTACGGCCATCCCCACCGGGAGACGCTGGATAGATTGGAAAGTGCCGGGGTTAAGGTGCTGAGGACCGACCTTTTGGGTACCATAATACTCACAACCGATGGCCGGGCGATCCAATTTAGCGGCGACCGTTAGAGGGGGAATTTACCTATGAAAACCACCCTGGTAATCGATAGGATAGAGGAAGGATGGGCGGTACTGGAATACGGGAAGAAGGGGGAAACCTTCAACATACCCGCAGCCTTGCTGCCGGAAGGCGCCGGAGAGGGTGATGTCATTGGCCTTTGCATTTCGGTGAAAGAGGATGAAACCCTAAGGCGCAGGATAAGGCTGCAGAGATTCTTGGAGGATAATATGGACGATTGATAGCTCGCCCCAAGGGCGGGCTATTATGATTCACACATTTTATTGTGGAGGAATAGTTTTATACTGCAAGCAGCTAAGGAAGAAAAGCTGAGGCACAAAGGAAGAACGGAGAGCTATCCTTCCCCCCTGGGGTAGCTCTCCCTTTTTCGGTTATTTTTCGCCTCCGAAGGAGAAAATATTATAAATAATAAGCGGGAGGTTTTATGATGGATAACCGGCAAGACTTGGAGAACATAAGGGAACAGCTGGAAACAATAAAAAGGAATAATATAAGCAGCATGGAGGGAATTGAGGCCATAAACCTTATCATGGTGGATAACAATAACTCAAGAGTCAAGGACGCCGGCTTGGCGGCCCAGGTTGCCCGACTCGGCGAAAATCAGTGAGATGTCGTTTGAGTTGCAAAAGGCCGAGGAAATGATAAAGAATAGGCAGTTCCGGTAGGGGCTGCCTATTTCATATATTTTTTTATTACCTCGGCCAGTTCGTTTATAATCTTTTTCGCTTTTGTCGCTTTGTATTGCGTCTTTGACGCATCCCTGCATATGGATTCCAGTATCACGGCTCCAGGCTGTTCAAAGCGGACCTTGCCGCCGCAACCTGTATCAGTACGTCAACGCAGTATTTGTCCTGTTCAACCATATTCTGATGCCGCGTATCTGGCCTTCAATCCTGTTCAGCCTGGATATGACAGCATTTTTATCGGCTTTCATACCTGATTCCTTTCACTATGGGACAATGGGACAAGGGACGTTTCTTTGTCCCATAATAGCCCTCCCTTGGAAGGTAATTATATAATTATTATACCCCATACAGACGGATAATCAATAAATAAGGAGATAGTGATGCTGGCGCTTTTGAACGGCTGAATGCAAATGGAGTCAATTCCAAAATTATTTCGGTTGCACTGAAGCATTTCTTATGCTATTATATTTTATGAACTCGATACGCCGAAGTGGTGGAATTGGCAGACGCGCTAGATTCAGGGTCTAGTGGGCATCTCGCCCGTGCAGGTTCAAGTCCTGTCTTCGGCACCATTTGGAACACGACGCAGCCTGTGAGGCGTGTCGTGTTTTTGTCTTATGTTGAATATACGGCAATTATATAATAGAATGTAACTGCAAAGCTTAATTAAGCCGGGTTTGCAGGAAGGCTGCAACCATCGGGAGTGTATATTATGAGTGACAGAAAGGCCGTAGAGGCAAAGCTAGGCCAACAATTACAAGCTTACGCCGCAACGGATAGCAATCATCGAAGCGTTGATTGAGCACAAGGGACGGTTTATAACGGCGCAGGAAGTTTTAACGCAAGCTAAGAAAAGACATGCCGGGACCGACTTTTCCACCGTCTACCGGAACCTTGAGATTTTTGAAAAGGTAGGGATAATACACAAGACAAGTATTAAGGGCGGAGCGGCAGTATTTGAACTTATCTGTGATTACTCGCACCACCATCACATAATATGCAAGGGATGCGGCAAAACCGAGATAATAAGCGGATGTCCCATAGAGCAGTTGTTAGAAAGCATTGAAGATACGAACTTCACTCTCACCGACCACAAGCTGGAGCTTTATGGCTACTGCGACAAGTGCGGTACAAAGGGATGAACGGGAAATAGCTGCTTTACCGGTTGTTCGAAAGGGACTTAAATCCCAGGACCAGCATTAGCAGAACAACCGACAGCAGCACTATGGTTCCCCCGGAGGCAAGCCCCAAGTAATACGAGAAAACTATTCCAAGTACCACTGATATTTGCGCAAAAACAACCGACATTAGGACCGCATGCTTGAAGCTCTTTGCGGTTTGCATACCGGCGGCAACCGGTATCACCATGAGGGAGGACACCAGAAGGGCTCCCACTATTCTCATTGATAGTGTTATGGTCATGGCAACAAGTATCGTAAACAAAAGGTTGATTTTTTTTACCGGTATGCCGGCAATTCTTGCCCCCTCCTCGTCAAAGGCTATGTAAAACAATTCCCTGAAGTAAATGCTGACAAATAACAGGATAAAGGAACCAAGGGCAGCGATAAGCCCCATGTCACCCGGCCCCACCGTCAGGATGTTACCAAACAGGTAACCGAACAGGTCTATATTAATATACTTGGCGTAGCTGACCAGGATAACCGCTGTGCCTATTCCCGCGGAAAGTATCACCGCAATTGCCAGCTCTGCGTGTTCCGGGTATTTTTTGCCAAGCTGTTCAATTCCGAGGGCTGCCGCCACCGAAAAAGCAAGCGCCGCAACCGGCGGGTATACGCCCGACACAATGCCTGCTGCAACCCCCGCCAGGGCCACATGGGAAAGGCTATCCCCTATAAGCGACATTCTTCTTAATACAAGGAAAATACCAATCAAAGGGCACAGCACCCCGACAATCATTCCTGCCGCAAGCGCTCTTCGCATAAACCCGTATTGAAAAAGCTCCATCATGCTTTTACTCCCCCCAATCATAGGGACGGTTCTTTTGATTACCCAGGTAACAGGCTATAGGTGCCGATGCCGAGTTAGCGGGCGAGTTATCCCGGGCCATTCAGGCGTCCTGGCCGCTTAGGACCAAGGTTAGTGGTCGTGTATTATTGGGCTTGTCCAATCCCCGTAGGCTTTCTTTAATGCTTCGGATATTGTTTCGCCGGAGCTGTTTTGGTGGCAGATGAGTTTGCCATCCCCCATGCATACTATACGACTCACCTTTTGGGCAATCACCCCTATATCATGGGAAACCATCACTATGGTTATGCGCATTTTAATGTTAAGTTTCTCCAGCAGGCAGTAAAACTCCCGCTGGGAATCCAAGTCTATACCCACCGTGGGCTCGTCCAGAAACAGAATCTCCGGCGAATTGACCAGGGTCCTCGCAATGAATACCCTCTGCTGCTGTCCGCCGGAAAGGTTTCCTATCAACCTTCCACCGTATTCTTCCATGTTGACATGCGACAGGGCCTCATAAACCCTTTCCCGGTGCCTTTTAACCGAGGCGTCAAAAAATCCCTTACCGGAGTGTATGTTGCTTGGAAATTACCTCTTCAACGGTGGCAGGAAAACCCGATTGAAGAAGGATGCTTTCTGCCGCACGTATCCCACCCGTTCACCCCTGGCTGAACCTTTCAATGCTTTTGCCGAAAACTTCTATGCTTCCTTCGCGGGCTTTAGGATTCCAAGTATCGTTTCAGCAGGAGTGGATTTGCAGAACCGTTAGGCCCCACTATGCCCATATAATCGCCCCGGCAAATGTCCAGGTTTATATTTTCAAGTATCGGTTGGCTGCCGTATGCAAAGGATACGTTTTTCACGTTTATGAGTTTTCATATTTAATCACCAAAAACTTATCGCTTAAGGGTTTCAAGGTTTTGTTTCATTATGATTATATAGTCCATGCCCTCTTCCATTTGCTGCCGAGTGGTCACTATGGGATTTTAAAACCGGGTTTGCCCCCACTTCCCTCACTTGGCAAGCCTACTGCCAGCTTGGGACTGTGGCGTTTCGAAGAAAACATGGTCAATATTCGCTGTAACAGCTCCGCAAGCCGCACCAATTCCG
Organism: Bacillota bacterium; assembly: GCA_040766775.1. Lineage (GTDB taxonomy): Bacteria > Bacillota > Clostridia > Ch29 > Ch29 > JAAYEV01. The sequence continues at coordinate 39,398 of JAXGPT010000006.1, forward strand.
CCGCCCCCGGTTCACTCCCGGGGTTCAGCGGATACCGGTATTTGAACGAGCCCGTACCTGTCTGCAAGGTATCCAAAGGCCGCATGGGATACCACAATTTCCTTGCCGTCCGACTTGTCCAGCGCTTCCCGGTATAGGCCAGGTAAGCTCTTTAAGTTTGTCAAAATCCAGGAAGTTGGCCCTGTAATACTCCGCATTGTCCCGGTCAACCTGTACCAGGGCGTTCAGAATGTTTTCCGCCTGCATACTTGTATGGCCAGGTCAAGCCATACATGGGGTCATGCCCGCGGGGCTGTACTTGTCCGTCCCAACCTTCCATTTCAAGCAGAACAATTCCTCGGAAGCCTCTACAACCACCGGTTGCTGCCGGATAGGGAAGCCAGCATTCTATCCACCCCAGGGTTCCATGCCTACCCCGTTATAAATAAAAACATCCGCCCTTTCTATTTCAACCAGCATCGGGCGGTGGGCTCCCAGCCATGGGGCTCCGCCCCTGCCGGTACTGCCATCCATGGAGTCAATCCTATCCCCGCCGAATTTCTTTGCAAAATCGTACATGGGATAAATACTGGCATACACAAGGGGCTTGCCCCGGTCTTCGGCAACCCTGGCCTGCCAGTTTGCTCTGTTTATGCATCCGGCTGTCATAATTGATACTGTAAGAAGCATTATACACATGGTCACTTCCGTTCCAGTCCTTTTCCCCCTAATTTGATGCTGTATTAAGCATTTCACTGGCAATTACTATTATCCAAAAATTGTAACATTTATACATTTTAAATGCAAATCATTTGTAATTATAAAGGGCAAGGAAAAAGGCAGCAGGCTGTGCTGCTGCCCATAAACAAGAATACGGTGGGGATAATTTTCTGGGAGAGCACCGCCGATCCCCGCCCCAACAAAAATAAAACCGCCAGTGCGAAGTAGTAAAGAATACTCCGGCAGCTGGCTGGCATGACGCTATTCGCGCTGGCCCCTAATGGCTTTGCGCCGCCATCTTTCGATAGTTTTTGCCTTTATCGGATTAACTATATTTTATTATAACAGTTAAAAAAATGCAATTTCATTGCGTATTAAGTAAAATATTAGCAGGTATTGAGGAAGATTTGTAGAATTATGCGATATGCGTTTTCTATTGGGGGATAGGGGATGGATAAAAAAGACTTTATTCAAACGGAAATCGATTCTTGCCGAATGCGGTAATAGTCCACCGGTTGGGGAAGATAGTTTTTGCCAATAGGATGGCTGCATCGCTGGCAGGCGCGGACAGTGTCGAAGCCTGATAGGCAGGCCCATTGAGGAGCTTTATTCCACAAACAGCGATGAAATAAAGAAAAAATAAGTTGCTGTTCAAAACAAAAGCAGCAGTATTCCAAGTGGGAACTTACAAGAATGGACGGTAAAACCATCCTGTGCGAGGTAGCGGCTACCGTTATAAAGTACCGGGGCAGGACCTCAATCCTTACCATAATTAGGGACGTTTCCGAACGCTATAGGATTGAAGGGGAACTCATACGCCAGAGGGGCTATTTTCAGCAATTGTTCGAGAATTCACCCGATGCAATAATAATGGTGGACAACAGCGACAGGATTATGGCAGCCAATCCAAGTTTCCTTGAATTTTTCGGGTACAGTGAGGACGAGGTGAAGGGGCGCCTGATTAACAGCCTGATTGTACCGCGGCACCTGGAAGAAGAGGCGGACAGTATTTCCAACACTGCCCTTAGTGGAAAGATAGCAAAAAAAGAGACGGTAAGGATGCGCAAGGACGGGAGCCTGGTGGAGGTTTCGATAGTTGGCTATCCTATTTTTTCGTAACAGGCGCAGGTAGGGATTTACGGCATATACAGTGATATATCCAAGCGAAAGCAGGCTGAAAGAGACCTGCATGAGAGCGAGGAACGGTACCGGAAGCTGATTGAGTACCGGAAGCGATACTGGTTCACGTGGAAGGAAAAGTGGTCTGGCCAACGAAGCGGCGGCGAAGCTTTTAGGCGCTCAGGGGCTGAATATTTACTGGGCATGGAATTCTTGATATAATGCCTGGACTACATGGAAATAACCAAGATAGTTGAGATGGTTTCCAGAAAACGGTAGATATACCCATGAGAGAGCAAAAGATAATACGGTGCGACGGCTCCTTTTTGGAAGTGGAAATGTCTGCAACATGGTTCAACTACAAGGGACAGGATGCGGTCACAAGCACCATACAGGACATAACCGAGCGTAAAAAGGCTGAAGAGACCATAAACAAGCTTATATTATGATATTTTGACCGGGCTTCCCAACCGTGTACTGTTCAAGGACCGGTTTATGCTGGAGCTTGCCCATGCCCAGAGGAATAAGCAAATGCTGGCGGTCCTGTTTCTGACCTTGACCGGTTTAAGAATGTGAACGATTCCTAGGACACGGGATAGGCGATGACCTTATGAAGTTGCGTCAGGCTTAAGAACACCCGTAGAAAAGTTGACACCATTTCCCGTATAGGGGGAACGAATTTATCATACTGCTCCCGGAAGTATCAAAGGAAAGTAAAAGGTGATTACCAAAAAGATATTAAGCGCTCACAACAGCCCTTTTTGGTAAACGGTAACCTTTATACCTGACCACCAGTATAGGCGTGAGCACATATCCCAAGGATGGGGAAGACATGGACACGCTGATAAAGAATGCCGATGCGGCCATGTACAAGGCAAAGGATATGAGGGTAACTGCGCATATTTACGTATTTGCCGAAAGCATAAACACCGAGGTGAGGAACGCATATTTATGATGAACGAGTTAAAGGATGCGCTGGCAAAGGACAAAACTTATACTGGAATACCAACCAAGGTTCAACCTGAAACGGGAAGGATAAACGGTGTTGAAGCGCTGCTGCGGTGGCATCATCCCCAAATGGGGCTTATACCCCCAACAGAGGTATACCATTGGCAGAGGAAACCGGTATGATTATTCCCATCGGGGAGTAGGTGCTGGAAACCGCCTGTGCCTTAAACAAGTCATGGCAGGATGCAGGCCTTCCCCCGATCACATAGCGGTGAACATTTCGGCAAGGCAACCAATCAGTGGACTTACCAAACAGTAAACAGGGTCCTGTGCAATACAGGCGCAGCTAATAACCGGAAATACCTGGAACTGGAAATAACCGAAGATGCAATAAGGGCAATGTGGATATGTGTCTTGATACCATGGGCAGGAGTTGAAGGGAATTAGGGTATCCATATCCATGGATGACTTTGGCACCGGTTATTCCTACGCAAGGCCATCTCAGAGGATATAAGTATTCTTGAATCTGGCCAGTCCCTGTTCCGCGACCTAAACGGGTGCCATTCGGACAGGATAATAATTGGTTCGATAATTTCCATGGCTCACCAGTTGGGCATTGAAGTAACTGCTGAAGGGGTGGAGGAAAAGGAGCACCTGGATGCGCTGGAAAGGATGGAGTGCGACCATGTCCAGGCTATGTTTTCGGTAAACCTGCCGAGGGAAAGTATCGAAGAACTGTTAAAAAAACATGGCGATACTTCAAATGCTTTTCATAAGGAGGAAGAAAAATGATTTTATCCGACCATACTATCAGGCAGATGCTTGCTTCGGGTGCTCTTAGGGTTGAACCCATCGAGGACCAACAAATACAACCGGCTTCCATAGACTTAAGGCTTGGCCGGTTCTTTTTGAAGGTTGATGAAAACTGTACCGAGTGTATTACCATGAGGGAGCAGTTAAAATATGTCCAGTTGGAGAGGGATGAAATAGTAATACCCCCTCAATCCTTTTTGCTGGCCACCACGATGGAGTACATAAAACTCCCCCGGGAGATAACCGGTTTTGTTGAGGGTAGAAGTTCCATAGGACGGATGGGGCTGTTTATACAAAACGCCGGCTGGGTGGACGCGGGCTTTGAAGGCGAAATCACCCTTGAACTGTTTAATGCCAACAGGCTGCCCATAAGGCTTGAAGCGGGGCGCAGGATTTGCCAGATTGTCCTTGCCAGGATGGACAGGGAGGCACAAAATCCCTACTGCGGGAAATACAGTATCAAGGAGCCGGTGGGCAGCAGGATTTACCTGAGCAAAGTCTTATAAACGGGCTTGACATAATGTAACAGGTGTGGTATCTTATTTCTCTGAAACCGATGACAGGAAGTTAAACCACGGAGTCAGTCTCACAGAGAACCGGGAGCTGGGAACCCGGTAGGACAAGAGGTGGACAAATGGGCCCCGGAGGGTAGGCGAACGGGCGATTGGCTTCAGTAGTTTCAACCTGGAAGCCAGCGTTAACGGGCTAGGGGTGTGATGGCGGCACCCTGCAAGAGTGAATGCACGATATTTCTGGAGTGCATTAATAAAGGTAGCACCGCAAACTTCAACACCTGTCCTTGGTTTAGGACAGGTGTTTTTTGTTTTAATAAATGAAGCCGCCAGTAAAATGCCGGATGATTCATACTTGCGGGAAAGGCCTTAAACCAAAGTCGCCATCGAGGAGGAAATCATAATGAAAAGAGATCAAGGTTTCGATTGCCCTGACCGGCTTGGCGGCCGTATTGTTTCTGCTTACGGCATTTCAGGCAGCAAAGCCGAGGTGGTACCGGCAGTCTGCGGCAGGGAGATTGCGATAAGGTCAGCATTGTCAGATTGTGGAGCATCCATCATAATACCATTAGGAGTCCTTTGTCAGGGGACTAGAAAAAAGAGGCTTTTCAGGCGGCGGCAACCTGGTTATTGACTACCAGAACGCCCAAGGGGACCCAGGCAAACCTAAAGACCATATGCAGGAAATTTTCAAGCCGCCGGTATGACCTTATTGTTGCTATTGCAGCTCCGCCGTCGGCCTGAGCTGCGGTGAGCGAGACTTCAAAAATGCCGTTCTGTTCTCTGCATGTACCGACCCTGTAGGGTCAGGCCTGGTTGACGACGCGGAAAGGCCCGGTAAAAACGTAACCGGTACATCCGATGCGGTATCGGCACAACGGGTTATGGAGCTGGCAAAACGAACCCGCTCCCGGCATCAGCAGCGTGGGTGTCCTTTACAGTTCGGGCGAAACCAGTTGCCGCCGTTGTTGAAGACTTAAGAAACCGATTATACCACCGGAATGACTTTGGTGGAAGCTACCGTAACCAATTCTTCCGAGGTAAAACGGAGGCAGCGCAATTCTGCGGAAGGTAGACGCAATTTTCCTGCCTGAACAATACAATGGCGTCGGCCATGCCGGCGGTTGCGCAAGTGGCTGTTGAGGCGAGGTTCCCCATATATGCCGGGGCCAAATTAAAAGCTGGTCAAAGACGGGGAGCTTGCCGCGTGCAGGATAAACTATGAAGCCCTTGAAGAAACCGCGGTTGTAGCCTTTAGATAGCAATAGCAGAACAGGATATCGGTAAGGTCTATAAATGACATGGATATTTATTTGAACCTGGCTACGGCGAGGCATTGGGGATAACGCACCCGAAGACATAATGATGAAGCGGTTGAAATTTATTGGACACTATTAGTTTTGGGGGATGAATACTATGTATTTTTCAATAATACAAGGTGCGGTGGAACTGAATGCTATACTCTGCGGTACTGGCGCTGGGGGTTTTGTTTCGCCAGGGTGCTTAATGTGCCGGACCCTGACGGCGGACAGGAAGTTTCGTTCTTGGGGCTGCCGTATCGGCTGTCCTGTGCACGTTGGGCATCATCCTGGGGCTACCCCTGGCATTCCTGGCTGCGGCCGGGGCAAGGTGTGTTACCTCTTTAATGAGCAGCAAATTCAAAATCCAGCTATTTTGGCCGGATGTTGACAATGCTTGCCTTTATTCTGTAAACAAGGTTATGCAAAACAGGCCGAATGTACACTTAATAACAAGCCACAGTTTTTAGTTTTTGTAGTACAGTGGAAAACAGCGATGAGGCTTGTGCTGCCCCCTTGGAATACTGGCAGTTTTATCAAGTTTCTTTGTTCTTGTTTCTCAATACTGACCTGGATTCCATTTAAGCGAAGGTGGGGACAATGAAAGAAATGGTAACAGCCCTTGGAGTTAATACAGATACGGTCAAACTTATCGGCCTTGCGCAGGCGGCCTGGCAGGTATCTCAATTGCCCTGGCAGCCCAGTATAATTCATTTGCCGATATCGGGATGGTGCCGGCATTGATGACAGGGCTGGCATCGGTGATTATCTGGGGAGGCGGTCTGCGGGGTTGGTTCATTAAAAAAGATGGCTTGGGGCGATTATATTGGGCGCGGTATTGTACAGGCATTATAGCCCTTTTGCCTTTGAGCTAGGTGTTCCCGCCACCGATTTAAAGCTGATATCTGCCCCTAATTGTTGCCGTGGCGCTGGCAATGCCGGCGGTTAAAGAACGGCTGGCCTTACATGGAGTAAAGAAGGAATCCGGCAAGAGACACAAAAAAAGGGGCATTTTCAGTGGGGATTGAAGGGTTTGCAAAACCTTCGGCGGGGACAGTGCCGCACGCCGGAAACGGCCCTTGACAATATAAAATTTGTCGCTGGGCCGGGGCGTTCTATTACAGTAATCGGCAACGGTGCGGGGAAGTCGCGCTGGCAAATTGTATTACGGGTTTGTCGGGTAGACAGGGGAAGAATAATGCTTGATTCGACGGACATTACCCGACGAATACAAACGCTCCCCGGTTGATAGGAAGAATCCAGGACCGCTTTAATGGGCCTGCCGGCCGTGACTGTGCCGGTCTCGCAATTGCCTATGCAAAGGAAAACCGAGGGATTAAGGCTTGGTATCCGGAAAGGGACCTGAAATTTTTCAGAGAACGCCGCAACAGTTTTGGGATTAAGGTCTGGATGACAAGCTCGCCGGCATGAGTTCCTTTCAGCAAGGTGGACAGCGGCAAGCCCTTACGCTGCTTATGGCTGCCATTACAAAACCAAGAACTTCTTATCCACCGGATGACATGCGCAACCCTGGACCCAAATACGGCAAAAAAGTGCTGGGTATCATCCGGGAAATTGCTGCCAGCAGCGAAACCTGCACCCTTATGATAACACGCCGATATGAAAGCACGCGCAGAGCTGGGTACAGAACCATTATGATGCATGAAGGGAAAATTGTGCTTGATATCAAGGGGACTGAAAGAAGCGCCATGACGGTGGAAAAGGTAATAAGGGGAATTTGAAAGACAAAGGGAAAGACGGGGGACCCGGTTCTCGTGTCTTTTGCAAATGATATTTACAATTCCATAGATATAAAAAAGGTTTCAGATAAAGCAAGAGCCTTTTATCATTAAGCGACATGGGCAGTAACTAGGCGGTGAAAGTCATGGGCTTGGTAGTGGGAACCATTAGCTAAACAGCAAGGAGTGTTCACCGTGAGGTGAAATCTGGAGGAAGCTGCAGGCAAAGTCCCGCACCGACGGACGGGAACTGCATACAAGGCATACGTGGAACGGACGAGTTTGCATAACAAAACGAAGTCCAACACTACCGGAATCCACGGTGTAAATGCAGCGGTGACATGGGATGAAAGTTACTGTTCTTAATCGGGGAGGTGGCGGAAAGGTACGTCAGGCAGGGAATGAATTTTCCCCATGATAACCCATGCAGCGATGTATGGTGAGCTGTCAGAAGTCAGCAGAGGTCATGAGTACCGTACGGATATATACGGAATGGGAAGGACCGAACGGAAGGATGTTTTGGTATTGTGAAGCACACTACGAAATGCGATGAGCGCAACCAACTTCATACTGAAGACTACCTGTGTGAGGATAGGGTGGAACCCGAAAGAAGCATGGGAGTGCAGGTATTTCTGTTGCATCTTCCCGAACCAAAACGATGGCAATAGTATGCCGGAAGCTTGCTTGATAAATGCTTGACCGAGACAACATGAACCGGCCTTTACAAGAGGTTAAGTCAAACAAAAAAGGCAGCCATGGAATTGATGGAATGACAGTAGATGAACTTCTACAGTTTCTGAAAGAAAATGGTGAGCAAATCAGGCAGTGTATCCGGGAGAAGTACTTACAAGCCAAAACCTGTGCGGCAGATAAAGATACCAAAGCCAGGCGGCGGCAAAAGACTACTTGGCATACCAACAGTAGTAGACGAGTAGTGCAACAGGCAATAGCCCAGGTATTAAGCCCAATCTTTGAGAAGCAGTTCTCGATTGAGCTATGGTTCAGGCCGAGAGGACGCAAAACAGGCGGTATTGAAATGCAAGGAATACATAGAAGCAGGCTACGACTGGGCTGTGGATATTGACCTTGCGAAATACTTTGATACCGTAAACCACGACAAATTGATGGGCCTAATCCATAAAACCGTTAAGGATAGAGGTAATATCACTTATCCGCAAATTCCTTCAATCGGGGTAATGATAATGGAGTAGTGGTGAAACGGAAGAGGGCTGTCCTGCGGTGGCCCCGCCGTGGCCCGCTGCTATCCAATATCATGCTGAATGAACTGGATAAGGAACTAGAAAGAAGGGGAACTTAAATTCTGCCGGTACGCCGATGATGTAAACATATACGTCAGGGAAGGCAGCAGAAAGGGTAATGGTAGTGTTACACGGTTTATCGAGGGCTGATTTAACCCAAGGTAAACCGTGAAAAGAATACTATTGATAGGCGGCTGAAATTTTTAGGTTTCTCCTTTTACCGTAAAGATAGTGGTATAGGGATAAAGAGGTGCACCCAAGGTCACTAGCGAAGTTTAAATCAAGCTAAAGGAGATAACCTCAAAGGAGTATGCTATGAGCATGGAATACAGGATATTTAAACTGAACCAGAGCATTACCGGCTGGGTAAACTACTTTAGCCTGGCGGACATGAAAAACAATAGCTGCTAAACTTAGGAGCAGATGGGCGCAAGGATAAGGAATGTGCTACTACAGAGCAGTGGAAGAAGAAGTTAGTACAAAGCACAGAAACCTTAGCAAGGTTAGGTACTAGACAACTACAAGGCATGGCAGTATGCCAACACGAGGAAAAGCTATAACCTTCAGCCAATAGCTTTTATCTGAGCAAATCCATCGCAATGAATACCTAAAAAGTTTGGAACAAAGTCAGTATCGAAAGATATTCATTAGTCCATTAATATCTTTTCGAACCGCCGTATGCCGGACGGCACGTACGGTGGTGTGAGAGGACCGGGGGTTAATCATCCCCTCCTACTCGATTGGTGCCGAAGGTGGGACTTGAACCCACACGAGGTTTGAGCCTCACTGGATTTTGAGTCCCGTGAAATGTTGATAATAATTATCAATCACCTGTATCATAGGCGTCTCAATGGTTCTGGGATTTCGGGCGCGCTTATTTTTCTACAACACTGCATTAGACTGTTCAAATATCGTTTTTTGTGCATCACTAAAAGGGGCAATAATTCTAAATGGTGCAAAATAATCTAGCGCATTCCTAAAGATATGATAGCATACGTTATCGGTCATTGCAAAACTTCCAAAAAAATGATATTCAGAAGCAAGTACTGATTAATAAATGCGTAAAGCATATGAGGAACGGTATATTATGAAGAGTGCCGGGAGTTATGGACAATACACCACAATTATAGAAATAAAAACCAATAAAAGAAGGGAATTGGGAATAGATATAGAATAATACTATTGTGGTAAATATAGCCAACGAGGTGAGACATTTGTATCCCATACCCTGGTTTGTTGCACTGCTGGTAACTGTACCTGAAACATTCCTCGTTGTGAAGCTGGGTTTTAAGCTTTTTGGAACGGATGTAGATACCAAAAAAGCCTTGTTAATATCTTTGCTAAACGGTATCTTCTCATATTTTGTGAGGAGGATGCCTCTTATGTATTCGGCTTACACTATACTTATTATACTACTTACCCTTCTAGCGTACTAAAAACACAGTCGGGAGCAACGCGTCCGTTGCTGTCGGCGGGTTGATACTGGGGGTACTACAGAGTACGGTACTCTACTTTTTGCTCCTTATAACATCGAGGACTGTAGATGATTTAGCCAGCAAGCCGTGGCTCAATATATTATACTTCATTCCAATGGCAATAATGATTTTGCTTTATCGGTGGGTTAGCAAGAATAATTTTTGCTGTGTCATTCGAGTAATGCAGGGACTGGTAAGAATGAAAAAAGATAGAAGCGTTATTATCGTAAATACCATACTAGCACAGATACTTCTGATTGTTATCGTCAACCAGCAGATAATGATAATGGAGGATATGAATGTCCTTAAACAGTATTTGCCGTTTGTAAATCTACTGGTAATAATACTGGGTATTTTCTCAATATTTTCTATAATGCAGATTAAGGAAAATGTCTCCACAGCAGTTGAGGTCAGCCTCATAAAAAACCACCTTGACCAGATAGAGAAACTGACAGAGGTGCTGCATAAAAGCAGGCATGAACATGTAAGGCATATACAGACCATACAGTCAATGCTTGACCTTGGAAAGTCCGATAAAGCGATAGAGTATATAGAGGGTATTGCCGGAAAGTACTGGCCTTGCGACGAGATGGTGTATGTAGACCATCCTGCATTATCGGCACTTTTAAACAGCAAAAAAGCAGCTGCTGAACTAAAGGGTGTGGAATTTGCCTTCTGCTCAAAATGCAATCTGAAAAATATACCGGTTAAACCCTGGGACCTGTGCAGTATGACGGGAAACCTTCTGGACAATGCCTTTGAAGCCGTTGTATGCAGCCAGGGGCCAAAGAGAGTTGGGCTTGAGATAAAGCATGATAAGAATAGTTACATAATATACGTGTACAACAGCGGCCCCCGTATACCCGACAGGCTAAAAGAAAAGATTTTCCATCCTGGCTTTACCACAAAAAGGTCTGGTGCAAGGGGCTACGGCCTGTATCTGGTTAAGAAACTGGTGGAGGAGTATGGCGGGAATATTGAAGCTATATCCCGGGACAAAACCACATTCATCATATATTTACCGGATGGGGGCGGGATGGAAAATGATAAGGACTATCTCCAGGAATATGGCCGAGAAGCTGGGAAAACAGCTTCAATGTGACCAGGATAGAGTAGAAGTTTTTGCATACGGGCTCCAGATAATACTGGGGACGGGCTTTAAACTGGTTTTAATACTACTGATATCTTTGATACTGGATACCTTCCATACAACACTAATATGCCTCATAACATACATAGCCTTCCGCAACTTCGGGGGAGGGGTTCATCTAAGCACCTATTCCAAATGCTTGGTTACCGGACTTGCCGTATTTACCGTTTTGGGAAAGCTTGCTGCCCATGGTATGGAAACAGGGGCATTATTCCTCTTGCTTATAGTGACCTCACTGTTATGGATATATGCCATAACAAAGTGGGTGCCGGCAGGGACCGAGAAAAAACAGGTAAAGGACAGGCGTGTACGGCTAAAGCAAAAGAAAAAGACCGGGTGGGTGCTCATGCTCTGGGTTATTACCTGTACGGTATTAATAAAGTATAGATTTATATACCATACTTTTGCCTCCCTGCTGGGGGCTTTGGCAGCTCTTTTCCTTATAACCCCCTGGGGATACAGGATAGCAAAGGCCCTGGACAATAAACTTGATAATTTAGGCAAAGGAGGTGTAGGGGAATGTATAAAAAGACAGTAAAAATGCTACTTTCAGGAGCCGCGTCACTACTGATATTTGTTGCTTCTATAGGCGTAAGCCCCAACAGCATGTGGATACTATACGAGCCGGATATACCCAAAAGCCTAAAAGAATAAGGGTTGGTTAACATGGTAAGCATACTTATTCTTGAAGATGAATACTATACCAGGGAATACCTAAAAGGGCTGGCAACTAAAAACCTATTGTAAAAAGGGCTATAGCTGTATCATCCGGCGGCAGGACAGTAAAGATGGCAAAGGAGCACCTCCCGGATATTGCGCTTGCTTGACATAGAACTGGACATAGGGGAAGGTATAAACGGTATAGACGTTGCAATGATGATACAGAAGATAACCCCCCGTATACATTTCGTATTTATTACCGGTTACGCAAAGTATGCCCTTGATTCCTTCAGTGTACACCCCTACGACTATATACTAAAACCCGTCAAAACCGAGAGGGTGATGGAGGTAATATCTACCCTTGCGTCAAAAATACTGCAGGATAGGGATACGGATAATGACACTGACAAAATAACGATAAGAACAGGCGATGAAATAATCTTCCTAAGGGCTGGGGAAATACTGTTCATAGAAAGGCAGGATAAAAAAACCCTTGTCCATACCCTTAACAGTATTCATGAAACAGATATGTTTCTAAATGAGTTGGAAGGAATATTACCCCGAAAGTTCCTGAGGACCCACAAATCCTTTATTGTAAATACAGGTAAGATAAAGAGCATCATGGAAGTAAGCAGGAGGTCATACCAAATAGAGTTCTATGATTATAATAGGACAGCTCATATGAGCCGGTATAAATATAAAGAGCATAAGGAATTGTTTTGCCCCTCCAGATGAGGGGTGTCTTTTTGTTTCTCTAGGCATAGCCTTTGGGTCATTGAGTCGCCGTATTGGGCTATTCAGTTCCTAAAATGGGCTATTTAACCCTCAAAATGGGCTATTCAGGAAAACGGGAAGGAAAGTTACACATGGAACAGAATACAATAAATAGAAAAATAAACATCCCTGCCAATGTACAAGTCCTAGCCGGAACCAACCATTGACAGGGAGTAGCCCTTTACCTGCCAGAGACAGGTAGGAGTTATATAAATTATACCTCCCTCTCTGGTTTCTGTAAAGGTAAAGGAGATTATTGGAGGGAGATATGGTGCTTATGAGGGTATAATAATAAATATAATAGGATCAATGATGTTATGTAAGAGGACATCAAAAATGAATGATAAAAAAGGAGGTGTTTTTTGCAACTTAAAATTCCTCACTTTTGCAAAACTTTTTCCCCAGGCACCGGTGGGGAATTTTTATGTTAACCCCAATAGTTCTGACTGTTTAATTCCTATGCGTTCAGCCCAGATTCCCGCATCCTGTTGCTTTGGCCGGGGAATAGCAGCAGGTGACAGTGGTGGAGTATTCGGTCAATAATGGCACCCGTCATCTGCTCATCATAAAATACATTTACCCATCTTGAAAACTCTATGTTAGTGTTGATAATCACAGATTTCCGTTCATAACGCTCGGATATCACCTCAAACAGAAGCTGTGCCCCTATCCGGTCGAGGGGGACATAGCCCCACTCGTCACAGATCAAAAGGTCGGCCTTGCTTAAGTTTCTTAAAAAGACGGATAATGTCCCAGCTTTCTTTAGCTCCGCCAGCTTGTTCACAAGTGCTGATGTCCTAAAGAACCTAACCTCAAAACCCTTCTTACAGGCCTCTACACCCAGGGCAATGGAAAGATGTGTCTTACCGGTACCTACGTTGCCATACATAACAATATTACTCTTGTTTGCGATGAACTCACACTCTCTTAGGTATTGCGGGGTAATACCACCAGGGAGCGTTACTTCATCAAACCTAAAGCTTTCAAAGGTCTTTATGGTATAAAAGCCAGCCTTCTTTAACAGCTTATCTTTCCTTGTTTGCTCACGGTGCAAAATCTCTGATTGAAGAAGTTTAAGCAGGTATTCCTGATGGCTGTCTGCCTGTATTTTATCCGACATTTCAACGATATTTTTGCTTAAGCGAAGCCTCTTGCAGCAGGCGGCAATATCAGGTACTAACATCCCTTTACCCCCGCCTTCCCAAGGCTTTTGTCATAGGCCGTAAGGTTGGGCTCATACCTTTTTAGCTGCGGTATATGTTCAGGCAGGCGTACCGGCTCAAGCTGCAGTACTTTTTCATGCAGCCGGTTGTGCAGGTTTATCAGGCTGTCCACATCGGCAGCACCGTAAGATAGAGCAGTACTGACAGTCTCAACCGCCTTTTCAAAGCTGCTCTTTTGGGTTAGTTCGGCAATAGCCTTTAGCACTTTCCCTTTGTCTTGCTTGCTTAAATCCTCCATATACTCTTTTACAGGCTGTGGCAGCATATGATATATACCTGTATATTTTAATGCCCCTGGGCGTCGTGCCAGCTGGCTTAGGTAGGGCAGCCACTGCATGCTTTGCTGTTTATGGTCCCCATAGAGCCTATCGTGGCGTACTATCTCGCGATAGTTCTCATCAAGCACTATTACATGAAAGGCAGTTAATTTAACCAATACATACCCGTTCGCATATTTAGGTGCTGCCGAGTATTCGTGTAAGCCTTTGTTTAGTAGAAACTTGCCGTACCCATTTGTCTTTACCGTTATGTATTTACTTGTATCCAGTGTTACTTTCGGTAATTCCAAGAGGGCTGCAGCATCTTCCTTGTACAGTTCTTCAATGGTCCCTTCCTTGCGGTAATGCTCCCTTTTAGCATCCTCTTCACACTGGATTAGAAGGTCTTTGTTAAATTCACTTAAGCTCTCAAACCGTGGTACCGGCACCAGCATATTTCGCCGGTGATAGCCGACTTTGCTTTCTACGTTGCCTTTCTCATGCCCGGCATCCACGTTGCAAAAGGCTGCCTCAAACCGGTAATGTTCCATAAACCGCAAGAAATCGTCTGTAAGGTTTCGCCCTCCGCCTTTCATCACCTTGGTAACCATGGTGCTTGCGTTATCAAACCATATCCTCGTCGGTACACCACCTATGTGTTCAAATATCGTCTTTAAGCCTTCAAACAGGCATTCCTGGTTCTCTCCCTTGTAAACTTGGGTATACCCCTTATTACTGTTAGGGAATGATAGGTTAAAGTATTTACCGCTATACAGCTTTCCGTTCTCATAAAATTGGGCATCGCCAAAGTCTGCCTGTGCTTCGCCGGGAATATGTTCTAAGGGCAGAAAACCTTTCTTTTCACCGAATATTTCTTTTTTCTTTAACGCTACATACCCCGCAACGGTTCTGTAAGAACAGTTGAAGTCATCCTTGTACTTCTTTACCAGCCGGTCGTATACACGTTTTGCAGTGTGCCTTTGCTTTCGCCTGGCTTTCTTATCCTCGGTAAGCCAGGTATCGATATCCTGCTTGTATGGGTCAAGCTTGGGAAACGCAGCTTCTTTCTTTACTTTTGGCAGCTCTTCATTCCAATTGTCTTTGTCAAGGTACCCCCTTACTGTCTTACGGTCATGGCCAGTATCTCGAGCAATCTGGCTAATATTTTTCCCTTCCTCAAAGTACATTTTTCTGATATCCTTAACTTGGGCCATTGTTAGCATCCTCCAGTCCTCCTTGTACTCGATTAGGTCTCTCAACTACAAGGATATTATTTTGGTGTGGTGCCTGCAATGACCTTTTTGCAATTATGGGGAATTTACTGTTGCAAAAGTGGGGAATTCCTTTTGCAACTTTGTCCATTTACATTATGCAATAAATAGGAGGTAAAAGCATGAAAAAGTTAATAAAAGAAGTTACTTCAATTGTGTTGACTCTATGTTTAATTTTAACAGCAATTACCCCTGCATTTGCATATACCAATGGAAACTCTACAGAGAAAGATGATTCGTTTTTCTTGAATAGTATACAAGGTAATGTCCATGATGGTTCAGCTGAAGTCTTGGAAGTTATTGATAACGGTAAAGGTGTAAAAGATATAAAGGTTAAGTATTCGAATGGTATAATTGCACAAATCAAAGAAAAACGGATTGATAATAAAATCCAATTAGATGTTGTAGAGGGAACACTAAAGAATAAATTGATTATTGACATGGAATCTAATAGTATTATATTAGATGGTAAAAATGTGAAAATCACTTCAATACAGGAAGTAGCCAATATAGAAGAAATTGATATTAATAGAAATTTATTAGCTGCATCTTGGGTTTATAGTAAGAATCCAGTTTATGGTTCGCCAGGAGATTATACACGCTACATTGGCTATACAAACTACAATGTGAATTTTGAAACTGCAATAGACAATATTACTTTTGCTGCCTATATAGCAGTAATTTCTGTTATTATATCAGGGGGATCAGGTATTCCAGCTGCTGTTTTTGGTGTAGGAGCTGTAGCATTTTATGAATATGTGAAGTATTATGACCCAAAGACTCAAATCGTCTATATGAAAGAGACGCAGCATTATCATGAGACATTAAATTTTTATAAGAAACACTTCTGCCAGTATTATACTAACAGTAACTTCACTAACCCGTACAGTGATTCAACTTTTTATTCAGGATGGGCGGGTGGCTTATAATATAAAAGAATTATTTAGCGCCTCCTGAAAAACAGAGGCTTTAACCTTTGAAAGATCAACGCCTCAGCAGGATTTTTAGTTTAGATGTTGAATATATACAACATGAGACAAATTGGTTAAATATTGGGAGGTATTAGTCACTGTTAAGACTAGAGTGCCTCGAAATCGCAGCTAATCAAATATCTATTAGGAGATCACTACTTCCACCGTAGATTTTTAAGCTTTTGCTAGATCTGCTGAGATAGACCAAATCCTTAACGATGAGGAATTTGAAGAACCTTTCAATGAGAGATTCAATGAGACTATCGTTAGGGGCTCAGTGCTAGTTTGTCTATATATAGGGTTTATGGTTCTGAAGTATTCGAATGAGTGAGGTTTCGAAACTCTCGAGAAGAAAGTTGACAATAATATCACGCTCAAGAAATTCTGCCGCATCCATCTGGATAAATACGCATCGGACAGTTCAACATTAATACAGGTAAACAAGAAGTACGGTGAAGAAATCATAAAGGATTTGAGCGAAATGCTTATAAAACAACACACTGAAGGGAAGATTATTTGTGGCAGGAAGCTTAGTATAGATACAACCGTAAAGAAACAGTAAAAAAGATGTTGGATGTAAATTAAAACCTCAAATAACCCGGGGATCCCCGGGTTATTCTTTAAACACTTTCTCGCAGTAACGTTAGGCATAAAAAGACGATATAAGGGGCTACTGAACACTGCCCAGCTCTGGAAAAGTCATGGGATTCACCACAGCTCTTAGTTAGCCTTGTGGATTAACCACACTCCATAGCTACGTCAGCAGTTTTTATATTTATTCTCTGAACAAGTTAGATTTCGTTATTGATGGATCGGAACAGGGCAAACGGTGTGGCTTACGGCAGAAATTTAATATAATAAGGCGCGAAGTCTTTCGTTAATACGCCTATAATATAGATATAATGGGAAATTATAATTTGTATATTCTAAAATAAGAAGAATTATTTACCAAGCAAAATTTTTAACATAACTTTAATTTATTTAATGGCGCTGAAGGTTGTCAAATAAAATAGATTACCAGGAGGGTATTATATGAATAATATAACAAAACTAGGTATTATTATATCTATATTAGCTCTCTCAATAAGAATTATTTTAACGTATTTACTTCATCAAGAAGTGCCTAATTTTATTACGTATATATTTTATGGTGGCATATATTTATCTTTTGTAGGTATAATCATACAAGGAAGTAAGAATAAACAATCATAAAAAATATCAAGTATGATTTTACCGGACTTCAGTAGTGTTGCATGTTTGTTGCATAATGTAAATGGACAAAGGGGGGTGCGGACATTTATTTGGACTTGCTCATGCCGCTAACCCAATACTCCGTCTATAATCAACGGGACTCATCGCCCCAAGAGACATTTTGATGCGTTTCTCATTATACCACCTAAGATAGTTATCGAGTTTATCAATGAAGGGATTGGAGATAGCATCAAGCGCATAACGGTAGGATATGTGCGCTGGCATAACAATAAGCATGCAAGGACGGGTCATTTGTTTAAAAAAAGGTATATGAGTGAACCTGTTGAGACAGAGGGCTATTTAATCAGTGTATTAAGGTATATCCATCAAAATCCTGTGAAAGCAAAGATTGTTAAGCAATCGAAAGAATATTTGTGGAGTAGTTATTCTCTTTACATATCTGCATATGAAGACCAAAATTCCCAAATAGATGCGCAATTAATTAAAGGATATCTTAAAACGAAGGAAGACTTTGAAAGATATATGAATGAGCAGAGCGATGATGATTTTATGGATAATAAGTCGGTAAGAAAGTATACAGATGAAGCATTAAGAGAGATACTTCAGGAACAGATTGATTTTAACAAGTTAGTCTAATTGCAAATTATATGAGCTTGTCCTATCTTCCGTAGAATTTCAGTAGCGCAGTTTTTCTCGGGTTTTCGCGAAATCAACTTGTTTTTAATAATTCGCTGGGTTTTTTATTGCTTAAAGCATCTGCCAAAAAGGGGATTTGTTTGTGCCCCTTAATTGCCCTGAACTTTTCCTCTGCCAGCATAAAACCGGCGGATGCCCATCTTAAAACCTGATCCCCGCTTTGCCAATTCTTAACCCGGCCTATAACATCCAGTGCAGTACCAATAGCGGATTCAATAGGGTTGGTGTTTGAGAGTGTAGTCCTTAACAGCCCAGGAACTTTCAGTTTGTGAACTGTAAGGGTTTCCTCTAAGCCCTCCCGTAAACTTGCTGCTGCTGACGGGTATTTGAATTCAAGTTCCCTTGCTAAAAGCTCAAGCTTCTTCTTTGCCTCGTTGTATTCAAACTCCATATATGCCTTATTCATTGCTGCCTTTACTTTTCTTTGCTCACTCTCCGGCAAGTAGCTTTGCACATTCCTGCGCTTATGTATCTGGCATCTTTGGATATATGCATTTTCTCCGAATACATCCTTTACCGCTTTGTGTAGGCCCTTACCTCCATCCAGTACGAACAGCCTGTTTTCGCTAGCGTCCAGGCCTCTCTTAATCATGTTCTGAATAAGGTCTGTACATATCTTGGCGTTTTCAGTGGACCCTTCTATTATGCCGAGGACTTTTTTATCTCCTGCCTTTGATATGCCAAGGGCTACAATAACCATATAACCCCCAATCTTTACTCCATCCATCATTATGACAGGATAATAGTCGTCTATCCGGCGATTTATGAACTCATTCATAAGCCTTTCAGTCTCTTTTGTAAACCTTCTGCTTATGCTGCTCTTTGAGGTCGAATGGGAACCTTCCGGGGTCTCGTCCAGGGTATGTATATAGTTCCTAACGGATACGCCATGAAGGACCCTTCGTAAGGCCGCATTATTAAGTGCATCTTCTGCCTGAAACTGTATAAGCGTTTCTATAGGCAATTCTCCGTTTCCGTCTTTACTCCTTACCCTGGGCTTTTGTATTGCGATTTTCTGGCCGCCTAGAACAACACTGGTTCTTTCATGTCCATGTCGATATGCAGTCCTAGATGGGTTGTGCTTGCCTTTCTCTCCAGCATAAGAGATAACCTCATCTTCAAGCATAATATTCAATGCTTTGATGCCTAATTGTACTGATAATGATAATAGCCCAGTCCGTGCCATTCCCTCCAATTCTGAAAAATCTACAGTAAAATCCAAGCTTTCATTTACCTTACCTTGCTGTCCGTGGTATAATTCCATTAGTGGCGTCTCCTTTCGTTTTGGTTTTTCCCAACCAACAGTTTATCAAACTGTCGTCAGGAACGCCACTTCAAATTCCACGGACTTTGGGACAATTTCCGGTACAAGAAAAAAATTAGATAATAAAAGGTGTATATAATAAGACAGGTGCACGTATGAGACAGTTGAGGAGAGTGTTAGGATTAGGGAAGACCATCATTGAAAAGGCTGTACGGGAAGACGCGTGAAACGTCCCCGTGACTTGCCCGTGTCTTGCAGTTAGTTTTAATACCGACAAAAGGATTGCTGTTTGTATAATGTAAGAATGTGGTATAATAATGACATAGTATGCATATTAAAAGGAGTTGAGAACCATGGGTGCCGGAAGAGATTATTGCAGTTCTCAGGGATAATAAATCAGATATAGAGAAGTATGGAGTTGATAGAATAGGATTGTTCGGGTCATATAGCAAAGACCAGCAAACGGTCAACAGTGATGTTGATGTTCTGGTTAGGTTTAAAAAAGAAAGAAAAACATTTGATAATTACATGGATCTGAAATTCTATCTGGAGGATTTGCTGGGTAAGAAAGTTGACCTTATTATAGTAGAAAATATAAAGATGGGATTGAAAGACGAGATTCTGGGAAGTGTCAAGTATGCGTAATTATAGGGTGTATTTAAGTGACATACTGGACTGCATTAACAGGATTGAAAGATATACAAAAAGTATCTCGTATAGTGAGTTTGTGAGAATGAACTGATGCAGGATGGAGTTATTAGGAACTTGGAAATAATCAGTGAGGCGGTAAAACTACCGGCGGAAATCAGAGAAAGCAGCTCGGATATTGAATGGAGAAAGATTGCAGGATTGAGAGATATATTGATTCATGATTACTTTGGTATAGACTATGATATTATATGGGATGTTAAGGAGAATAAAATGCCAGCCTTAAAAGAAACAGTAAAAAGGCTGCTTGATGAAGATTGAGATTTCAAATAACCCGGTACTGGTTATTATTTCTTAAATGCAGACTGAATTTAGATTTTAAGGATATTCGCAAGGTTTTTTTATTCTGATCTCACGCATATAAACAAAAAGGTTTCAGAGACAAAAACCCTGAAACCATTGATAATACTGATGTGGTGCCGAAGGTGGGACTTGAACCCACACGGTTTGACCTCTGGATTTTTGAGTCCAGCGCGTCTGCCAATTCCACCACTTCGGCAAATTGTATGCAAAATATATTAGCATCAGGCCCTGTTAGGCAATAGCAAAAATTGCATTGTCATGTCCGGCGGCAATATGTCAAATTGTTATACAAGCCATACCGGCAGGCGATTGCAGGGGATGGATTCATTCAAGTTAAACCCGCCGAGGCAAACAATTATGAAAAAGGTACATGCCACCGAGCATGTCCCTCTTCTTTTTTTTGGAATAATTTTTCCTCCTCAAAATACAATGAAAAAGCAGAGGGAGGTGAAAGCAGCTATTGAAGCAGAAGTCAACAATTATTATCCTGGTTTTTTTATTGGTTTTGCGCCGAGTGCGCGATGGCACAGCAGCAGGACGGGTACAGGATGGTCATTAACATACCCCCGCTTCTCCTTAGCCTTTTTGATGGAGTGGACCCTATAAGCTTCTCCCATTGCCATGAGCAGGCACTAACCTTACCGGCAGCTACAGCATAATAAACAAGGCGGTAAACCCCACCTGGCGCCCCAATGGCCGGAACCCAGTACCCCCGGCCCCGCCAGCCCCGTTGGGAGTAAGATGGATGGGTTTTTTACGGGGGATACGGGATTGCGGCAACAGCATTTCTTCAGTGTTGTAAAAGCATATCCTTTAAGGGATGCATAAGGATGTACAATTATGACGGAATTGTACTCCATCGTCGGACATCAGGACCCCGGTGGATGTGGTTTACGGCGACCTGCTGGAGGCCACGAAAGGAAGCGGCAGTGACCGCATACCGTGATATATACTCTCAGGAAAAGGGCTATAAAGACACAATAATGGAGGAGCACAGGAAAATGGGCTTGGAGGGAGCACATTCCATAACAAAAGCTGGATAGAGCTGTTTTCCGCTCTAAACGCTGGGGAAAGTAGTGTTTGCGAAAAAATTGGGTTCTTATGATAAACGGCGAGTTTTTAACATCCGATACCATATACGACAGGACCATGATATTCGTAAACTGTGACCGGCTGAACGAGTTCTTTGGAATAAACATCGGGTGGAATGATGAGATAGCCACCGGCAGCCTTTGGATAGGCCGGTATCCGCCGTTTGGTACATGGGTAAACTATATGCTTCCATAGCGGACGTAGTACCACATCTTGGGGGGCAGGTTGACGGCCAGGGGGATTAGAGGAGCTAAACTACGAGATAAACTTTGCCAAATTGGATGGCAGGTTTCTCACCTCGGATGTTGGCAGTTTCAAGGAACCCACGATAGATATCAGCCTTATAAACCCCTCCAAAAAAGGCAGGGTGAAGCTTTCTGCCCTTGATGGGGAGGAGTCTGAGATATAATATCCATTCCAAGTACGGGTATATAGAGCTATTTCATAATTTACCCTGAGGTTATGTCCCGTATATAGAATACGGACAGCAGTAATATATACTGTCCTGTTATTTTTGCGTGAATACAGCATGGAACTTAATGGGGAAATGCTTCGTCAAAATAAACGTATGAGTGGGAAGGGAGGAATAACCATGTCTGCGGAACTCGAGCTGGTTGAGCGCAACAAGGGGGCGATTTAGCGGCCTTTGAAGAGCTCGTGGTCATGTACAGAAACAAATATACAACCTGGGGTACAGGATGATGAGCAACGAGGAAGACGCCTGCGACATGGCCCAGGAGGCTTTCCTAAAGGCCTTCAAGTCAATCCGGAAGTTCACCGGCAAGTCAGCTTCGGAACATGGGTTTACAGGATAGCTGTGAACGTATGCATAGACGAAGCTGAGGAAAAGAAAAAGGGTAAAACTTTATCCCGTTGTGCATAACGACAACCCGGAAAACGGCGGCGGCAAGCTGATAACCGATACCGGCGACCTGCCGGAGGATAGAATCGAGCGCAGGGAAACGAGGGAACAGGTGCAAAGGGCGATAAACAGGCTTGCGGAGGAACACAGGGTCATAATTATTTTGAGGGATATACAGGGAAGGTCCTACCAGGAGATAGCAGATATACTGAACCTTAACATAGGGACGGTAAAATCCCGCATAAGCAGGGCAAGGCAGAGCCTTAAGGAAGAGCTGTTAAGGCAGGGGGAACTAAAATCCGAAGAAAACGTCAAAATGGTATGAGAGGAGGGATAAGGATGGAAAATTGCAAAGAATTCAGGGAACAACTCTCTTTATATATAGATGGAATGCTTACACAGCAGGAAAGCCGGCTGCTGGAGGAGCATATTGAGGAATGCAAGGACTGCCGGGAAGAACTTTCGATGCTCCGGGAGATGGTGGCAAGCTGCCAAGGCCTGGAGGAAAAGGAACCTCCCGAGTACTTGTACCCGATGATTGCAAGCAGCCTGCGAAGGTCCGGAAAGGGAAAATGGACGAGCAGTTTACGCAAAAAATGGTTGAAGCCCGGCCTGGTTTCGGTGGCTGCGGTGCTCCTGGTGGCGGTAGCGGTAAAGGGTATAATGCCTGATATACAAAAGCAACTAGCCACCCAAGACATGGCGGCCCCTCAGGCGGCACCGGAAGCCGAGGCCCCGGCTGCGGAAGCGCCAATGGCTGATACCTACAGTGCTGCGCAGAACCGGGAAGTCAGCCTCTAGATGATGGAAGAATCCGGCAGGGCCGGTATGGCGGGGGCGGGCATCGCGGGAGCCGAAATGGATATGCCGGAGGCGGAAATGGCTTCCGACGGGGGTACGTTTTCGGCTACCACGGCACCGGCGGCACCGGGCGACCAGCTTACTGTCGCACAGCATGATAGGAAAATAATCAAGAATGCCGATATATCGCTGGAGGTCCAGGACTTCAAAAATCAGTTTGATGAGGTGCAGAGGATGGCAGAGGAGGCCGGCGGATACGTCGAGAGCTCAAGAAGTTATGTCAGAAAGTATGCCGCCGCCGAGGGCGAAAGGGAGTTCATGGAGGGCGAAGCGGTAATAAGAGTGCCCAGTACCGAGTTCGGAAGCTGCCTGGACAGGATTGCCGCCCTGGGCAAGGTGACCAACCGGTCCACCTACGGCAGTGATATTACCCTCCAGTACATGGATATCGAAACGCGCCTTAAAAGCAAGCAGGTGCAGCAGGAAAGGCTCATAGAAATACTGTCCAAGGCCGAGCGGGTGGAGGATATATTAAATATAGAGAATGAATTAAGCAGGGTAAGGACCGAGATTGAGAGCCTGGGTACGCAGCTTAGGGGATGGGATAACCTTGTACAATACTCCACCATCCGTGTATTCATGACCGAGGTGGACACGAAGGATACAAAGGTGTCGGTACTGAAGGTTGATAATATATGGGACCGGATTAAAAGGTGTTTTATAAGCACCAACAACGCAATAATGGACATGATTGAAATGGTTATTGTCGGGATAGGCTATGCCCTACCGGTGGCAATACTGGCAGGGATAGCATACCTGGCCTGGAGAAAGATTAGAGTCAGTAAAAAAGAGTAAAGCGAGGTGATGCAAATGACGGGTAAAGGGTCAAGGATTGCGGTCTACCTTTTGGCGGTTACCGTTCTGGCCTTTGCGCTCTATATCGCCGGGGACTTGTTCTCTGAAAAAGCCGCCGCCGCCCAGGAAGCCGAAAAGAACATAATAACGGTAAACGGAAAAGGGATTATTAAGGTTAAGCCGGATACCGCCTATATAAGGGTGGGGGTGGAGACGAGGGGCTCCGATGCAAAGAAGGCGCAGCAGGAAAACGCCCGGGTTATGGGTGAGGTAACCAAAAAGCTAAAGTCCCTTGGCATCAAGGAGGACGATATCAAAACGGTGACATACAGCCTGTACCCCCTGGAAAGGTACGATGAAAAAACCAAAAAGTCCTATGTATACGAGTACAGGGTTAACAACATGGTAGAGGTTACAGTGAGGGATATAGACAGCACCGGGGCGGTGATAGACGGCGTTTCGGCGGTAGGCTCCAACAAAATATCCAGCATACGCTTTGACGTTGCGGACACCGAGAAGTATTATAACGAGGCATTAAACGCGGCGGTGGTAAACGCTTCCGGAAAGGCGGAGGCCATTGCAAAGGGGCTGGGCGTAACGCTTAAAGGAGCGGTGAACGTGCAGGAGATATCAAGCGGCGGGCCGATGGTTGTACGGGACACAGTAAGTCTTGCAAAGACTATGGAAATGGCGGACATGGCCGCAACGCCCATATCCACCGGAGAGCTGGAAATAAGTGCAATGGTTTCGGTGCAGTACGCTTACTAATGCAAAGAGGGCTTCCTTGAGAAGCCTCGGTTTACATGCAAAATGGCCTTGAGGTTCTTTTAGAGCCGCAAGACCATTTTAATTTTCTTTAAGCTTGTGCGGTTTTTGCCAATCAGCTTTCCCATAAACAGGAGCAAGGAATTCGTCATATTAATCAAAACTTATGGATTTTAGTATTTGTTCATAATCCCCAATGTTATCATCGAAGTTTTCGACCATATCAGTAAATCCGATTAAATAGGAGTCTTTGCCTAATAATAAAAATATATTCCAACACTTAAGCCTGGCGGCTCCGGCGTCGTAGGTAAATACAAATTTTCTGGCATCTCTTCCGTCCACGGTTAGGTTTTCCACTTCACCAATGTATTCAATGTCCTTGTAAGTGCTGGGATATGTTGACTTCGCTTTCTCAACCAGCTCATCCAGATTTGATGCGTTAAAGCCCCAATTCATAACAATAAACCTGGCCGTGCCCTTATAGTACTCTGCCGGATGAGGCGAACCCTCATATGGTTCCCACCCCTCAGGGGTGGTAACCGATACGTTCACTTCGCCAAACAAGTCATTCTCTTCCTCTGGGTGCGAACCGGATTCTTCAGTTGCAATGCTGTCAGCTTTGGCCGGAACACTCTGTCCAATCTCTTGGCTGCTGTTTCCGCAAGCTGATAAAAGCACAACGATACAGACAAAGACTAATACACTAATACGGGCAATAAAAACCTCCTTTTCATAAATCATATCTCCTTGATAATTCTTTGATTTTCTATTTAAGTGCATTTTTCCTGTATTCCGATGGGGTCATGCCCACCTTACGCTTGAAATAGGTGGTGAAGTTGCTGGGGTTGTTGAACCCGCACATGAAGCAGGCCTCCGTTATACTCACATTCCGAAGGCTGAGCAGGTCTTTGGCCTTTTGTATCCTAAGGTCCATCAGGTATTCGTAGGGAGGTTTGCCGGTGCATGCTTTAAAAGCCTTAATGAAGTAGTAGGGGCTAAGACGGGCTACCCTTGCCGCCTCTTCAAGGCTGTATTCCCCATCATAGCTGTTCCTGATATACTCAATGGCCTTATCAATATTCCCTTTTTTTGTTTTATACCCCGAAGCAACCGGGGATGGCATATTGTTGTCAATCTGCCTCAAAAGACACACGACTATCTGTGTGCTTAGGTTTTTCAGAACAAGGTTTCGACCGGGCAGGGAGTTATTGTATTCTTCCGCAAAGGCCCTGACAAGCGTTCTTAAATCCTTGCCAAAGACGTAATTGCCCTGCTTAAAATACACATTGGTTTTCCCGTAGACCATGTAAGCGATTTCATCCATAAAATCCCTGTCAACATTAATGGCGATAAGGCGGTTTTTCAGCATGCGGTGATAGGGTCCGTGGGCCTGGCCGGAATTCATTGGATAAATCTTGCCCTTCTCGCCGGGGCAGTGGCTTTTTTCAACGTATATATGTGTAACAGCCGAGCAGGGCACTATAAACTCGTAACTGTCATGGACATGCTGGGCCCTTTCAATAAAATCGATGCCCTCTTTGGGTATTGTTATGCATATGCCTGAGGCCATGTACATATCCACTTTCTCGGCAAAATGCTCAAAGGGCAGGGGGTATGGACCCTCACCGAACATTTTTAACAGTTCCATGTTCATCTTTTACCCTCCCGGGAAATATTCGAAGTCTTTTATGTGGTAACCCATACCTATTTTACATTTTTTTGTTGGCGAAGTAATCACCCCGGGGGTGATTTTGGTGAATTTACATAATAGGAGCAATATCTCAATAAAAAAAAGCAATATTTAACAAGTAATACAATGACCGTATTTATATAATGTATTTAAAGATTATGTATAAAAAATATTGTAGGAGGTGGGATGGTGGAAAACACGAACAACAACACAGCATCGGTTTCAAAGTCTTCAACCGGGATGAATGAAAACCTGGCCGCCCTGTTAAGTTATGTATTGGGGTTTATTACCGGCATCATATTTTTTGTTATTGAAAAGGAAAGCAGGTTTGTTAAGTTCCATGCGATGCAGTCCATCCTGGTGTCCGCAGCCTTGATGGTCCTTTCCTTTGTACTGGGGTTTATACCTTTTATCGGATGGATCGCGTTAATTCTTCTTGGGCCGGTCTCCTTTGTGCTCTGGATTTTACTCATGGTGAAAGCGTATAAGTACATTTGGTTCAAACTGCCGGTGGTTGGCGACATAGCAGAAAAACAGGCCGATGCCATTAAACTGTAGTCTGCCAACTTATAGAAATGCATGAAGAAGATAAGGCATAGACAGTGGAGCTATGCCTTAATATGTATTTTATGCTGATTTATAAAAGGAGAGGGTTATAATGAAAAGATTAATAGCAGGTATGCTGGTGTTTTTACTGGTGCTGTCCCTTGCCGCATGCGGGAGCGGCAGCGGGCCGGCAAGCAGCGCACCGCCAGAAAACGGTGAGAAGACGCCGGAACAGGAGCAGCAGGAGCAGGCGCAGCAGCAGCCGGTGGAACAACCCGTCCAGGCGAGCGGAAAGGGTGTCATATGTGACGGCTACCAGGCGTTCTTTGATGCCAAGCATGAATTCATCGATTATGTAGTAGACCAAAGCGAAGACCATGAAATCGTAGCCGTAAAACACAATCTTGCGACCATGAACGAAATAAATGTTTTTGACCACCTTTTGCCGCTGCTTTATATGGAGCAGTCCATCAATAGCATGGGTAAATTCGATGAAAACATGGAAACTACTATGATGCAGACCGGATGGGCGGACGACGCGAAGGTCGAGTACAGCGAGAGCGCCGGGTATGTAGAGTATGTGGTAAAGGGTACCGATAAAAACGGGAAGGCCCTGGAGGCCAGGGCGAAATACGACAGTGATGCCGATTCAGTGCGGCTTGAGTCATACGTAGACGGTGCCCTTGAGCTGCTGTTTGAGTACGTGAAGCTGCCGGGAGGCTACGCGGCGCAGTACCATTTCGTAGACGTTCTAAGCATGGACAACTTCACTCCCGTAGAAGGCCTGTGCACCCGCAGGGTTATATTCAGCGGCAGCAACGGTTCCTGCGCAAGGTTTGACAACGTGGAAGCCCAGCCGGAATCAATCTTTGGCAGCATACCGGATGAGGCGTCCTTTATTGAAGGGGCGACCCACTGGTATACGGTAACCGACGGCAGCTTTACAGGAAACCTTGGCGGAGAAGCGTTTTAAATAAAAAGTGTACAGGAGTATGGAAGATAGATATGGGCATGTTAATCCTTACACAGACGGGGAACAGTGTAACCGGTGCCTTCGGTGAGTGGGACGAAAACTGGACAATCAATGGCACGGCAAGGGGCAGTAAACTTACAGGCACCGTTGATTATTATGAAGATCCGGGTACATTTGAATTCAATGTGTCGCCGAACGGAAGCATAAACGGCTGGTACCGTCCTGACGGCTATGAAGACTGGGAGGATTCTATCAAATTCACAGGGGTCAAAGTATCGGATTCCTTCGGTTCCCCCGGAACAGATTGGGGAGGAGTTTGGTATACGGATTTTGGCCCCATGGTGCTTACACAGAATGGCTCAAGCATAAGCGGTGTTTACAGGCCCTATACCGATGTGTCGGTCTTTTATATTGAGGGAACGGTTTCCGGTGATATCTTTTCCGGCAGGATTAGGGAAGATGAATTCGAAGGGACATTCGAATTCGAGCTGGAAGGCAGCGGAGAGGCCTTCACCGGGCGTTATGCCTATGATGGAGATGAAACAGTGTGGACCGATTGGGGCGGGTTAAAAAAGAGATAAGGAGGTAAAAAAATGAAAAGAAGGGTCTCGTTAGCTATTGCAATGGTTATGGTATTGGCTACATTGTTTAGCCTGACTGCGATGGCGGCCGGCGAAACGCTGGAAGCTCCGCAGGGTTTAACAGTGGAGGTAAAAGAAAGACCGGACGGCAAACCCTATTTTCTGTTGAAATGGACCAATCCCGAAAGCATATTGGACCTTGTTAAGTACTGGGACGAAAATGGTGAAGCCTATGTGGACTACCAGATTGACATGAAAGTGGGAAACGGAAGGTGGAATTATGATGTTATAGTGAATACAATAACCGGAAACTCACTTCATGCCGGATACGATGAAACCGAAATCTATGCAATACGTGAAGCAGCTTATGACCCGATTAATGACGGAGAACTGGATACAATTGATATAAAGGCAAATGTGTATCAGTTCAGGGTAAGGTATTCATACCTTACTTCCGACGATGAGGACAGAGAAGTAGAATACTATATATACAGCCCATTTTCAAATGTTGCCAGCGTCGGTATGGAAGCGTATTATAAGAACGCTTCCGGCTGGGCGGAGCCCGAGCTTGACAAGGCTGCCGGGTATGGGCTTATACCCGATATCCTTAAGGGTGCGGACATGACAAAGCCCATCACGAGGGAGGAGTTCGCCGAGCTTGCAGTGCTGCTTTACGAAAAGGCAAGCGGCAAGACGGCCGTCCCGGTTTCCCCCAACCCCTTCACCGATACAAATAACCCGCAGATACTGAAGGCCTTTGCAACGGGGATCACGGCCGGTACTTCCGCCACCACCTTCTCTCCCGATGTATTAATAAACAGGGAGCAGTGCGCAACCATGCTTTATAGGACAATAAAAGCCATAGCCCCGGATGCCGACTACAGTATTGCAGGAGTTGCCGACTTCCCGGACCAAAAAGATATTTCCGACTGGGCGGTGGAAGGCACCAAGTACATGTTCAAGCTTGGCATAATAAAAGGCGATGCAAGCGGAAACTTTATGCCAAAGGCCACTACAACCGCACAGCAGGCTGCGGGCTATGGGATGGCTACCAGGGAAGCGGCGGTGCTTATGACGGTGAGGACTTACGAGAAAATGGACGATATCTCCGCCACCAAACAGGTTTCGGATACCGGCGGCGGTGGTGATTCCACATCTCTGCCGGAGGGGTACCCGTCAGACATCATTCCTTTATACAAGAACGGTAAAATTGTATCGGTTGAGAAAAAGACCTTTGATACGGGGGATGTGGGCTACGCAATTACCATCGATTATGAAGGCGAAAAAACCAGCGAAGTTAACGGGCATTATGCCGGCTTAATGATGCAAGCGGACAACTACGATGGAACGATTGGCGTAAAATCACATCATTATGGCAACTTGGGCGGGTACAGGATCGAGATTGATTTCACCCAGCATTTTCCGGACCAGTACAGCTGCACTGTAGTAATTGCCTATTACAAAACTAACTGAGGGCGACTTAATAGCGGTAAGAGTATACGATGCGTACAAACAGCAGGGTAAGGCATCAATCAAAAGGCAGACAGGAAGGGAATGGTCTTGTCTGCCTTCAATGCCTTTGTGCAGCGGCAGCAAACATAAGTGTCTTCGGAACGGAGTGATCCTATGAAGTATAAAAGCCTTGCATTATATATACTGGTAGTCATGCTTATCCTGACCGGCTGCGGCGGCGGTGACGGGGAGCCGTCCACCGGCGCAGGTTCCGGTGAGCAGTCTGCGCAGACGGAAGGCGCGCAGGATAAGCAAGCGCCGGAAGAAACACCGAAGGAAATACCGGAGGAGCCCAAGGGTAAGGATTGGGAAATATGGGTAGACGACACCGTGTCCGGAACCTACGATATACCCATGGCCGGGAAAGCCCTTGATTATGAAATAACCTTAGGCATTAAGGCATGCAAAACCGGAGGCGAGGATATCTACGGCGAATACGAGGGCATGGGCTATATCATATTTGGATTTGACGAATCCAAGATGTCGGACCAGGACTTAATGTATATGGGTGGAGGAGCATTTAACAGGGAGTGCAAGGATCTGAAGTTTGAGATAGTACCCTTCGACCAGGAAAAATATATCGAAAGCATACCTCCCCTTCCCGGGGAGCCCAGGGTTGCTCCGCTGGGGAATTTCACCGGCATGGCTGCCTTTCGGTCGGACTGGATTACCAAGCTTAAACTGGACCAGCAGGTCATAAACCGGGAAACCGGGGAGACCCTTAATGACCAGAGGGGAAGCTACACCGACGGCGAGAGCGTACCTATGGGTATTACCATACTGGTGGCGGGGGAAAGGGCGACAGTGGATATACCCACCTACCGGGAAAATGTGGGGTGCCGGGTATTTTTACGGTAGCATTACCGAGAAACCATACGGTGAAGGCGGTCTCGGCGAGCTGAAAAGCCCCTTTGGGGACGAAATCGGCGCCGAAAGCCCCGGCTGCGGCGGGAGCCTGCCCGGCCCCAATGCAGGAGCCGGCGGGGGAGCCGGTATGGATGGCAGCAGCGAACAGGGCCAGGCTACCTTCAACCCGGACGGGACATTTCAAATCGACAGTGACGGCGATGGTGTGATAGACATATACATGGACGCAGACGGCAATATGTATATTGACCTGGATGGCGATGGCGTACCCGATAAAGTTGAGTCGGAATTCAGTGATGGTTGATAATAGGCCGAATCCCCGCTGAAACCGGCAGCAGGCTCCATCAGAAAGCCCGGTGATACGTAAGACCGGGTGTTTCCAATTGCTGCAGGGATACTAAATATCTCTCTAAGGAGGATGGAAAATGGTAAAAGTAAAAACAAGTATTAGGCCGGGAAGATTTGGTAAAATGCTGGAAAAACCCGAGCCCGTAGACCCTGCCCGGTTTGGCGACTCAGTAGCCTATAAAACCGACTGGGAACCGTTAAATGCAGTAGGCGACAGCTTCTGCAGCTACAAACTGGTAAGGGTGGGCCCGGACAGGATGGAATTTCGCCGGGAAAAGAGGGCTGTAGCCTTGTCCGCTATTTTGCCGCTGGCAGGAATACTGATACTTTTCTTTGCTTTTTCCGGCAAATTTAATGCTTTCGCCCTGCTCTTGGGTCTTGGCTTTACACTGCTTGGGGCATACCTGGTATATTCGCAGCTGGCACCTATAGTGTTTGACAAGTCCAATGGCATGTTCTCAAGGGGAAAGGGAAAGCCCGATAAGGTACCGGATATTGAAAACCCCAAAAAAGAGGCAGAACTTAAAAACATTCATGCGCTGCAGCTTCTATTTAAACCCGTATTCCAAGGGAAAAAACAATATTACAGTTATGACTTGAACCTTGTTTTAAAGAACGGGAAACGCATTTTTGTCCTTAGCCATGCCGATAAAAATGCTATGAAGGAAGACGCCAGGGTCCTTTCGGAATTTTTGGAAAAACCGCTCTGGGATGTAACTGAATAGAATAACCCCTCCTGTAAGGAGAGCATCCGCACAGTCGCAAAATAATCGCGGGTGCTTCTTTTTTTTGGCTTTATGGAGGTTTTTAACACATTATGGTGAAATACTATATGAGAAGTGGGAAGTGGGATGTAGAGAGGAAGTGTTTTAGCTTGGAAAAACCCAGGATGATAGTTATCGATGGAAACAGCCTTATAAACAGGGCTTTTTATGCACTGCCCCCTCTCAGCACAAAACAGGGGCTGCCCACCAACGCCGTTTACGGTTTTGTCACAATGTTATTTAAGATATTGGAGAAATACAAGCCGGATTACATAAGCGTCGCCTTCGACAGGAAGGAAGCCACCTTCCGTCATAACGAGTATTCGGACTACAAGGCCCAGAGAAAAGGCATGCCGGAAGACCTGGCGGTGCAGGTACCGGTATTGAAGGACCTCTTGGATGCCATGGACATAGACCGTTTGGAGGCGGCCGGTTTCGAGGCGGATGATGTAATAGGGACCCTTTCCCGGCACGGCGAGCGGGAGGGCATGGAAGTGCTCATAGTGACCGGCGACCGGGACGCGCTGCAGCTTGTAAGCGACAGCGTGAAGGTTATATACACCAAGAGGGGGGTATCCGACTTTGAACTTTGTGATAAAAGGAGCGTAAAGGAAAGGTACGGGCTGGAGCCCGCCGGGCTTATAGACCTTAAGGGGCTTATGGGGGATAAGTCCGATAACATACCCGGAGTACCGGGGGTTGGTGAAAAAACCGCGCTAAAACTGTTGCAGCAGTACGGCAACCTTGAAGCGGTGCTGGAGAACGCAAACAATATGCCGGAGGGCAGGCTCAAGCAAAGCCTAATTTCAAACATCCAGCAGGCTGTTTTGAGCAAAAAGCTTGCCACCATTTGCAGGGATATACCCATTGTTTTAGATATCGGCCGGAGCAGGAAGCCCAGCCCGGATATCCACAGGGTGGCGGCAAAGCTGTCGGAACTCGAATTCAACAGCCTGATAGACAGGGCCAAAGACCTTTTGGGCACCGGGGATACGGCCAAAACCCCGGGGAATAAAACGCCGGAATGCACTTATACCTGCCTTGAAACCCTCGACGGTATGGACGCCGTACTGGAGAACATACAGCGGAACAAGTGCATGGCCTTTGAAATAGTGACCAGCACCGACGACGATATTGAGTTTGAAGTATACGGCATATCAATAGCCTGGGACCGGGGAGAAGGGGTTTATATCCCGACAGGCAATGAGGGCTGCGCCTTGGATGAAGCGGCGGTTTTCAACGCATTAAAACCAATAATGGAGGACGGGAGCATTAAAAAGCTGGGGCACCACCTGAAGCAGGATATAATAGCCCTTGCCAAACGGGGTATCAGCCTTGTAAATTATACATTCGATTCGGAAATATTCGCTTACCTTTTGGACCCGGCCGCCAGCAGCTACGACCTGGAGAAGATTGCGATAAAATACCTGGGCGAAAACATAGCCGGCATAGAGGAGATTGCCGGTAAGGGCAAAGACCGTATCCGGTTCAATCAAATAGAGATGGAGAAAATATGCCGGTACCTTGCCGACAGGGCGCGGTGCATGTTTGCCCTGAGGGATGTTTTGGAAAAGCAAATAAGGGATGCCGGAATGGAGGACCTTGTCTACAGCGTGGAACTTCCGCTTGTACAGGTGCTGGCAAGTATGCAGCTAACCGGGATTCGGCTTGATCGAAAGGAATTGGAGCAGTATTTGGGAAAACTTGGGCGGAACATAGAAGCCCTGACCCTGGAGATTTATTCCCATGCCGGGGAGGAGTTCAATATAAACTCTACAAAGCAGTTGGGAGAGGTTTTGTTCGTAAAGCTGGGCCTGCCGCCCGTAAAGAAGACCAAGACCGGCTATTCCACCGACGTGGAGGTGCTGGAGCAGCTTAGGGACAGGCATCCTATCGTGGAAAAGGTATTGGAATACCGTCAGCTAATAAAGCTTAAGTCAACTTACGCCGAGGGTCTAATGAAGGCGATAAACCCGCGCACCGGAAGGGTGCACTCCAATTTCAAGCAGACGGTTACCACCACCGGCAGGATTAGCAGTACCGAGCCCAATTTGCAGAACATACCGATTAAACTGGACCTGGGCAGGGAGATAAGGAGGGCCTTTATCCCAGGCAGCGAAGAGTACCTGTTTGTGGCTGCGGATTATTCACAGATAGAGCTTAGGGTCCTTGCGCATGTATCCGGCGACAAGAACCTGATAAAGGCGTTCCGGGAGCAGCAGGACATACACAGCCGCACCGCTGCCCAGGTGTTCGACGTAACACCGCTGGAGGTTACCCCGGCCATGCGAAACAGCGCAAAGGCGGTGAACTTTGGTATCATATACGGCATAAGCGATTTTGGGCTGGCGAGAAGTTTGCACATCCCGCGCAAGTAAAGCCGCCGGGTATATAAAAAGGTATTTTGAAGTATTCAGCGGCGTAAGGGAGTACATGGACCGGGTTATCAAGGAGGGCACCCGGCAGGGTATGGTTAGAACAATGCTGGGCAGGACACGCTACCTGCCGGAGCTTAAATCCGGCAACAGGAATATAAGAAACCTGGGCGAGAGGCTGGCGATGAACACGCCGATACAGGGCAGCGCGGCGGATATAATCAAGCTGGCAATGAATAAGGTGTATAACAGGCTGAAAGAGGAAAACTTAAGGTCACGGCTTGTGCTGCAGGTGCATGACGAGCTTATAATAGAGACCCACAGGGACGAGCTTGACAGGGTGAAAGCTATTCTGAGGGAATGCATGGAAGGGGCGGTGGACCTAAAGGTGCCGCTGGAGGTTAAAAATGTCGGTGGGTCGGAATTGGTACGAAGCCTAGAAGCAGAGGGTAGGAATAAGCAGTTGACGGGAGGCGGAAAATTGTTAAAGATTGGGCTTACGGGAGGGGCTGCGACCGGGAAGTCCACGGTCGTCAGTATACTGAAGGAACTGGGGGCCTATATAATAGACCTTGACCTAATCGCCAGGGAGGTTGTAGAGAAGGGAAGCCCATGCCTTGAGGAAATTGCAGCGCAGTTTGGGAAGGATATGCTGCGGCCGGACGGCGGCCTTGATAGAAAAAAGCTGGGTGACTTGGTTTTTTCCGACAGGGACAAGCTAAGAAAACTCAATTCAATTGTGCATCCCGTGATGATTGACAGGGTGGAAAAAGAGCTTGCGGAACTTGAAAAAAGGTCGGATATACCAGCGGTGGTGATAGATGCCGCCATCCTTATAGAAATGGGCCTTCACAGGCTTGTCGACAGCGTGTGGCTGGTGAAAGCGGACAAGGAAACCCAGGTCCGAAGGCTGGTAGAGAGGGATGGAATGTCCAGGGAAAAGGCGGAAAACATAATAGATTCGCAGATGCCTATGGAGGAAAAGGAAAGGCTCGCGGACCTTGTTATTGAAAACACCGGGACAAAGAAGGAGTTGGAAACCAAAATCCGTAAACTGTGGAGAAAACAATAAACATATTGCATATAGGGGTCAGCCAATAATATAATGAGGTAGTATACATTTCAGGAGTGTTGTACTTGGATGCAGTATCCGGAAGGCGAAGTATTATAATTGTACTGATCATTACAGCGATTATGCTGATGGTTTTGATAAACAGTGCCACATGGATTATGAGAGTTTTGTTTCCGGTATACCACCGGGATATAATTTTCAGGTATTCGGAAGAATACGACGTGGACCCGTACCTTATAGCTGCCATTATAAGAGCCGAAAGCAAGTTTTATCACAAGGCCACGTCCCGCAAGGATGCCCGCGGCCTTATGCAGATATCTCCCATTACAGGCATGTGGGCGGCCCAAGTCCTTGAGATTGAAGATTATGACCCGGAGAAACTGTATGAGCCGGAAACCAATATAATGATTGGATGTTGGTATTTACATATGCTTAAAAAGGAATTCGGGGACAACCTTGAAACCGTGATAGCCGCGTATAACGGGGGCAGCGGTAACGTGACCCGATGGCTGGCTGATAAAAGGTACAGCAGTGACGGCAGGACCCTGAACCATATACCCTTTGGCGAAACCCGGGGCTATGTGGAAAAAGTAATAAAAAACTATAGGGTATACAGCAATCTGTACAGGAAGTAGAGGCATGCAGTACCACGCTGCATAAACATTTTTGGAAAGGAAGGTAAGTTATGTCAAACAAAGAAGAGCTCAAAACGCTTAAGGATGTACAGGATTTCAGGGTTGATATGGACAGGCCCCTGCATTCCGCTACCCACGAGGAGATACTGTCCGGAAAGACTACCGATATCTATTTTATAAGAACCATGGAAATACTCACGCATATGGGTCTGCAGGATAAAGTTGTGACCGCGGAGATATTCCCCAGAAAGGCCGGTATAATGGCGGGCATCCGGGAGGCGGAAAACATCCTAAGGGATAAGAATATAAAGATTTGGGCCATTGAAGAAGGGGCCAGCTTTGAGGCAGTGGACACGGTGATGAGGATTGAAGGCCCGTACAGTGAGTTTGGCATATTCGAAACGGTAGTGCTTGGGTGCCTTTCCAGTGCCAGCGGCTGGGCCACCGCAGCCCGAGACTGCAGGCAGGCATGCGGGGACAAGCCCTTTGTGTGTTTCGGTTCCCGTCATGTACACCCGGCGGTGGCACCGGTCATGGAAAGGGCCGCCGTCATAGGAGGAGCAAACAATGCCAGTTGTATACTGGGAGCAAAGCTTATGGGCAAAGAGCCCACCGGGACTGTACCCCATGCCGCTTTCATAATAGCCGGGGATACCCTCAAGGTGGTGGCGGAAGTTTATGATAGCATAACGGCGGAGGAGCACAGCAGGATTATATTGGTGGATACCTTTAAGGACGAAGTGGAGGAGACTCCTGGAGTGGTTGCCAACAGGCTTAAAAAAAGACTTGGCGGGATAAGGCTGACACCCCCAGTGAAAGGGGCGGCGTTACTCCGGGGCTTGTTAGAGAGTTAAGGGCAAGGCTGACCAGGAAGGCTTCAATTGGGTGAAAATATTCGTATCCGGCGGCCTGAACCCGGACAAAAATAAGGCTTTTGTCCGAAGCGGGGGCCGATGCCTTTGGTGTAGGCAGCTACATTTCATCCGCGGCGCCCATAGACATGACGATGGATATAAAGGAAGTTGAGGGGAAAGCCATAGCAAAAAGGGGAAGGATTCCGGCCTTATTCATAACGAGATAAGCTTAAGAGGTTAAAATGAAGGGGGGAGCGTATTGTATACGGCAAAAAGGATTTTGGCGGGCGTGCTGGCAGCGATGCTCGCGGTTGCGCTGATAAGCTGTCAGCCCAGCATTGACGGTCCTGAACAGAACCGGAAGTCCCCTGAAAATCCCGTTAAAGGCGGGGAGATTATCTTTGCCGGGACCGAGCCAAAGACTTTAAACCCCATTGTCAATACCGAAAGGGATGCGTTTCATTTCCTGAAACTGGTGTTCGAGGGGCTTGTGGACTATGATGAAAGCCTCAAATAGAGCCGGTGCTGGCAAAGGATTGGAACGTTTCGGAAACCGGTAATTCCTGTACCTTTACGCTGAAAGACAATATAAAAGGGCATGACGGCACTCCAGTCACATCCAGACGTAATATTCACACTGGAATACCTGAAGGCGTCAGGGATGCTGATAGCCTTTATACCACTAATATAGAAAGGATTGCATATTTCGAAGCCCTGGCTGACAATACGGTTAAAGTGGTATTTGACCAGTGGTTTAATGGGGCCCTTGACATAATGACCTCTGCTGCTGCCCAGCCACCTGTACACCTCTCCACAGGACCTGGCCAAAGGCACGGCGGGGTTTCAGTTGGTGGGCACCGGGCTCATGTTGAAGGAGCATCAACCCTTTAAGTATTTGGCCCTTGAGAGAGAAATCCCGACTGGTGGGGCGACGAGCCCTACATAAACGAGGTTCACATGCAGTTTGTGGTTGATGAAAACACTGCGCTAACTTCCTTTAAGAACAGTGAGGTGGATACGGCGATTGCGACCTATCCTGACTGGGAAAGGTACCGGGAGGAAGTGGAAGTCATACAAAAGAGTTCACCACCAACAAGTACGATTTTCTGGGACTTAATTTTACAAACCGATATTCCGGGACAAGGCCCTTCGACAAGCCATCCAGTACGGTATAAACAGGGAAATGATAGTGGATAAGGTTTACCTAAAGCACATGCAGTAGCGGTTGATACGCCTGTACCTCCCCATGCCTGGATTTACTCGGAAGAAGCCACCGGTTATTCCTATGACCCGGAAAAGGCAAGGGCGCTGCTGGAGGAGGCGGGCTGGGCGGACAGGGACAACGACGGGCTGCTTGAAAAGGAGATAGACGGTGAAAAGCATGACCTAAAATTTACGCTGTTATCAAATTCCGACAACCCAAAAAACGATTTGAAGCAGCAGGCATGGTAAAGTGATCGACGACCTTAATGCCCTGGGTATGGCGGTGGAGCTAAAAGAACTTAGCTGGGAACAGCTCTTGGAAAGGGTTAATAAGAAGGACTTTGATGCGGTGATGCTGGGCTGGAACCTTGCGAATTATCTTGACCTGTCCTTTGCCTTCCATTCCAACCAGGTGGAAGAGGGAAGCAATTTTGTATCCTACAGCAGCGAAGAAATGGATATTTTACTGCAGCGGGACTTCTGGGCTGCTGAACAGTTAAGGCAGGAAACCAGCGTAGCGGTGCAAAAGCACATAGCCGAAGAACTTCCCTACAACAGCCTATATTTCAAAACGGCGGCGCTGCTTGTCAAAAACAGGGTAAGGGGTGAAGTGGAACCAAGGGACCATAATATATTCCTTAATATAGAAAAATGGTATATTCCGGAGCGATGGCAATAGGTATTGACATAACAGCCGGTTGTTTATTATAATATATTCTGCAGCTTGATTTGATACTTTTGCGCCGTGGTGGTGGAATAGGCAGACACGCTATCTTGAGGGGGTAGTGAGCCACGCTCGTGCTGGTTCGAGTCCAGTCCACGGCACCAATACTAGCCGAAGGAAATCTCCTTCGGTTTTTTATTTGCGTTTACCTATTGCTGCCGGAAGGGGCTATTTTAATGGTTTGTGGGAAGAAGAATACAAGGGAGCTATTCTGCCTGCCTTTGAATAATTACACGGTATGTTTATTTGAACCCCCAAATTGTGTATAATTATATAGGAGACGGCAGTACTTGACCCGGGAAGGGTTCATGAGACATATCCAATCCGGATATGGCATGAAACCCCTTCATTTTGAATGACGGCCTGTTTGAAATACCGGCGAAAGGAAATCTATTTCATAAAGGAGATGAGGCCTATGGGAAACAAGATACTAGAATGCGTGCCCAACTTCAGCGAGGGGAATAACAGGGAAGTGATAGAAAAAATAGTGGAACCTTTCCGCAGGACAGACGGGGTTAAGCTTTTGGACTATTCGGCGGACAGGGACCACAATCGACTAGTGGTTACGCTGATAGGAGAACCGGAAGGCCTTAAAAGCTCCCTGCTTGGTGCCATGGAGGCAGCGGTACTGGAAATCGATATGAACCGACACCGGGGCGAGCACCCCAGGATGGGGGCGGTGGACGTTATACCCTTTATCCCGGTAAGGAATGTGAGCATGGAAGAGGCAGTCGAACTGTCGAGGCGCCTGGCGGAAGAAGCGGCAGAAAGGTTTAACCTGCCGGTGTATCTTTACGAGGCATCCGCTACCGCACCGGAAAGGCAAAACCTGGCCAACATAAGAAAGGGCCAGTTTGAGGGTTTCTTCGAAAAGATTAAACTTCCCGGATGGGAACCGGACTATGGTCCCAAGGAGGTACATAAAACTGCGGGCGTTACAGCTATAGGGGCCCGTATGCCGCTGGTGGCCTTCAACGTTAACCTTGCCACCGGTAACCTTGATATTGCAAACGCCATTGCAAAGAGGATACGCCATTCGGGGGGAGGCCTAAGGTACTGCAAGGCCATTGGCGTCGGGCTGAAGGAGAAGGATATGGTCCAGGTATCAATGAACATGACGGATTATACCAAGACTTCGCTGTACCAGTCCTTTGAAATGATAAAAATGGAAGCCAGGAGGTACGGCGTAAACGTGGCGGGCAGCGAGCTTGTGGGCATCCTGCCCATGCAGGCGCTAACCGACGTTGCGGCCTATTACTTGGGACTGCAGGACTTTTCGGAGAAACAGGTCCTGGAAAACAGGCTTCTGTGGGGAGATTAGGTCAAAGATATTGAACCGGTGATTAATAAGCCCTGCAGCAGCATCTGTTATAAAGCGGTGAACAAATTGATGAGAGAACAGGAGGAATAAATATTGCTGGCTGATATGAGCATTAAGGAATTTTTGGATAAGACCGCCTCGAGCGACCCCGCTCCCGGAGGCGGGAGCATTGCAGCCCTTTGCGGCGCTGCCGCCTGCGCCCTTAGCTCGATGGTAGCAGCCCTTACCGTAAACAATAAGGAGTACGCCGGGCTAAGCGAGGAAATGGAAAAACTGATACAGGCCGGTTCCGGGCTTATGACTTTCTTCATGGAGCAGATGGATGCCGATGCCAATGCCTTC
>JAXGPT010000007.1:0-76421 GCA_040766775.1 Bacillota bacterium
CCGATGTCCTCGGTAGGTTTTGTGCCATCCCCGCCCATCATCAGGTCCGCTATAATCTTGGCATCGTTTTCTTTCAAAAGCAGCAGGTTTGTTCCCTTTATGCCCTCGGTAAACCGAATATTGACCGCCAAAAAAGGTATTGGATAGTCCTTTGCTATTTGTTCGGCGTTTATAACCTTCACGCAGGGAGTTGTAATGGTTACTTTATTTCTAAGCAGTGTGTAAAGCGTGGTGGCGGAAGTCCCCATGCTTATATTGCCAATTTCCCCCAGTGCATCAATCTCTTCAGGGGTCAAAGGCTGGGGCTCCTTGCTAGAAGTTTTGTTAAGCAGTGCATCAATCTCTTCCTGGGAGAGCATTTCATTCATTTCCTTCATCTCCTCTCCTTTCAATATCGATTACCTTAACCGCAATCCTGTTTTTCCTAATCCCCGGTTTCACGCCAAATACACGCTTGTTGCCCACATACATGTCCAGCGTCTGGTCACACAGCCGGTTAAGCCTCAGCACATCCCCCGGCTGGAGCTGGCAAAACTCCTCAACCGTTATGGTACATTCCCCCAGTATAACCCTTAATAGGACACTGGCGTTTTCCACTCTTTTCTCCAGCAGTGCGGTATCCCCCTGGCTTCTTTTATCACCGGAAGAAGTGAACCAAAACCTGGTGGATATTTTGTTTACTATGGGTTCCACCGACAGGTGAGGGATGGCGATATTGAACATGCCTTCAGCTTCGGCAATCTTTACCCGCATTGTTATTAGAGCGATTATTTCATTGGGCGACATTATCTGGATAAACTGTGAGTTTGTTTCCAGTTTCGTTACTTTTGGGTTCATTTCGATTACATTTCTCCAGGGCTCAACCAGCAAGCCCACGGCTTTTTCCAGCAGGTTCCGCATTATTGTTTCTTCAATCTCGGTGAAATTTCGCACCTTCATGTCGCCGTTCCCGCTTCCCCCCAATATTCTGTCAATTATTGCATAGGTAAGGGAAGGGCTGACCTCAAATATTATACTGCCGTTCAGCGGACTTGCATCGCACAGCGCCAGTATGGTCGGGTTTGACAGGGAATTGGTAAACTCGTAGTAGGTAAGCTGTTCCACCGTTATCCAGTCTACCGTCACATAACTTCTCAAATACCCCGATAAAAAGGTGGAAACCAATCTGGCATAGTTTTCATGTATCATTTCAAGGGTCCGGAGCTGGTCCTTGGCAAACTTGTTTGGGCGTTTGAAGTCGTACGGTTTAACCCTTCTCTCAGTGGTATCCTGAACCACTTCTTGTACGTCCAGCTCTCCAGTACTAAGCGCCTTTAAAAGGTCGTCTATTTCCGACTGAGTAAGAACGTCCGGCATTGCCCTCCCCCCTTTACTGCGTAACTATTTCGTCTATGTATGCGCTTATTATCCTGGACTGACCATACAAGGCACGGTAACAGTTAAGTATCTCCTTTTCAAGGGATTTTTTGCCCACCGTTCCTTCCACGTCCTCCCAGGTCTTGTCCCGTAGGATGTCCAGCACTTTACTTCTTGCTTCCGGGTCCCTCATTTCTATAGTCTCAAGAAGTTTCTTATCCTCAACAACTTCCAAATAAACGTTCATGGAGATAATACTCCTTGTGCCCCTCAGGTTGGTCTGGAATTTATCGCTGGCCGGGATTATCACCGTTTTCATTACTTTATCTTCGCCCACTTCTCCCTTGGCTGCCATACTGCCGGTTACAATATATACCGCTAAAAAAACCATACCCACCATTACCAGAAAAGCCAGTAATATAATTAGAATATTTTTCCCTTTCATTTCGCCACCTCGTTTTATATTGGTTCATTAAGCTCAAAGCTTTTTCTTAGAATGACAACGTCCACCCTTCTATTTTTCTGCCTGTTCTCTGCGGTATCGTTGTCGGCAATGGGGTGGTACTCGCTGTACCCGGCAGCCGAAAGCCTTGTCGGGGCAATTCCCACCTTTTCAATAAAATACTTAACCACATTCACAGCCCTGGCGGTTGACAGTTCCCAGTTGGAAGGATAAAGCAGCGAATGCATCGGCACATTGTCCGTATGCCCTTCCACCCTTATGGCCCTGTCGTTTTGCTTTAATATCTCTCCAATGCTTTGTACTATGGGCTCCCCGTCCTTCCTTATGACTGCCTTTCCCGAGTCGAACAATACCTGGTCCTTGAACCGGATAAGCAGTCCCCTTTCTTCCTCCCAAAACAACCGTACCTTCAAGGTTGTTCTGTTGTATGTATTCATCAAGCTGGCGGTACAGCCATTCCATGCTTTCCGCCTCCTGCTGCTCCCTAAGCAGCCTGCTGCTCTCCAAGGCCTGGCTTATGTACTGGTCCTCGTCTATGGTTTTGCCACCGTCCAATATGCCCAGCGAACCCTGGAACGACCTGATTATGGCCTCGAATTTCATCGCGTCAATTACCGAGAAGGAAAACAGCAGTACAAAGAAGCAAAGCAGCAGGGTGACAAGGTCGCTGTATGTAGTCATCCATTCGCTGGTGCTGGAGCCCTCGGCCCCGCCTTTATTTCGCCGTGCTCACATAGGCTTCCTCCCCGCTTTCCTTCTCCTTTTCCTTCTTTGACTTTTCCCTTAACTTGGGCGCCAGGAATGCCACCAGTTTTTCTTCTATTATCCTCGGGTTTTCTCCCGCCTGTATCGATAGCATCCCTTCCACCAGTATTTCTTTAAGGAGTATTTCTTCCTTGCTTCTCAGCTTAAGCTTTCGTGCCATGGGCAGGAAGAACAAATATGCCATAATGGCACCGTAAAAGGTGGTAATTAGAGCAGCTGCCATATTAGGCCCTGCGGAGGAAGGGTCATCCAGGGTTCTAAGCATATTGATAAGGCCTATGAGGGTCCCTATCATCCCAAAGGCAGGAGATATGGCCCCCATGGTCTCAAACAGGCTCTGGCCGGTACTGTGTCTTTCCTCCAGGAAGGACAGCTCGGTCTCCAGGATGTTTCTTACCAGTTCCGGGTCGGTACCGTCCACTATAAGAAGGATGCCTTTTTTCAGGAACTCGTCATCAAGCTGCATAGCCGCCTCCTCCAAGGCCAGCAGCCCTTCCCTCCTTGCCGTGTTGGCCAGCTCTATTATCTTTTCAATGGCCTCTGCTGCATTTAGTTCCTTCCCGAAGAACACGTGCTTGACACTTTTCAGTGTTTCAACCAGCTTTGGCAGCGGGAAACTTATAAGGGTTGCCGCAATGGTGCCCCCAATGGTTATCATTATGGAGGCCCTGTCAATATAAGTTCCTATATCCCCGCTTTCAAGTATCCCTATAAGAAGGAAAGCAACTCCAAGCAGTATTCCCGCCGCTGTTGAAATATCCATGTCCGCACCTCACTTCCCATAGCAAATCCCGTTGGTTCTTTTTTTATACTCAATGACCTTTTCAATCACCTGGTCCACATTCTCGTTTACCACAATCTTTTTGCCGGATATTAGCGATATAACCGTATCCGGCGTTTCCTCCGCAAATTCTATCTGCTCCGCGTTCACAACAAATTCCTTTCCGTTAAGCCTTGTTACCTTTATCATTTAATCACCACTTCTTTCGGCGGGGGCTTTTTTCCCCTATACCGGGGAAAGCCCCCGCCACAATTTATTATCTCTTAAGGTTTACCAGTTCCTGGAGCATTTCATCCGAGGTGGTTATAATCCTTGAATTGGCCTGGAATCCCCTCTGGGTGATTATCATATCGGTAAACTCCTTCGCAATATCCACATTGGACATTTCAAGGGAACTGGGATTTATGGTGCCCCTTCCGTGTTCGCCGGCGGCTCCCACCGACGGCTGGCCCGAGTTGGGGGTTTGCACATACAGGTTGTTTCCTACCTTCTGCAGGCCGGAAGGGTTGTTGAAGGCAGCCAGGGCTATCCTTGCAATAACCTTTTGCTGGCCGTTTGAGAAAATCCCGGTGGCCACCCCTAATGCATCGAAGTTGAAGTCCTCAAGGCTGCCCAGCGGATAGCCGTCCACCTCCAGCGGGTCCACACCGGATTCCGAGGCGAACTGGTGGATGTCGGATATGTCCACTGTTATGTCCTCGGATATGGGGTATCCTGCCTGTATCGTAAAGGTCCCGGCCGAAGACAGCCTTCCGTCGGTAAAGGTTAATGTCGGGGGGTTACTCAGGACTATACTTGCAACCGTCCCGTCGGGCAGTGTTACCGCCACCGCATTATCAACCGGATTATCGGGGTCAAACAGACTTTCCTGGATCCGCCACTCATCATCCGCAGTTTTTACCAGGTTAAAGGTCAGCTTGTTTTT
Organism: Bacillota bacterium; assembly: GCA_040766775.1. Classification (GTDB taxonomy): domain Bacteria; phylum Bacillota; class Clostridia; order Ch29; family Ch29; genus JAAYEV01. The sequence continues at coordinate 4,291 of JAXGPT010000007.1, forward strand.
CCTGCCCAGCACATCGTATATTTCCGTTTCGAAGGGCACAATTCCATCTACGGCTGTGTCCGCGTCCAGGTTGCCAATAATCTTTATCGCGCTGGTTGCCTTCGGCGGCATCTGCATTCCCTCGGGTATCTGTATTGTACCCGGTGAAAGGGTGGTATCTATGTACCCGTTTTCGTCCGCCATCCAGCCCAGCACTCTTAGCCCGTTTCCGTTTACTATGTTGCCCTCTGTATCCCGTATAAAGTTACCCGCCCTGGTAAACTTCGGCGATCCACCATCGGATACGATAAAGAATCCGTTTCCCTCTATGGCAAGGTCAAGGGGATAGCCGGTGGATTCTATGCTGCCCCTGGTGTGCAGCGTATCAATGGTGGCAAGGCTAATTCCTAATCCTATCTGCTGCGGGTTGGTTCCGCCCCTGCCGCCCTCCGGCGCCCCGGCTCCTTTTAGGGTTTCGCTGAATATTTCCTGAAAGGTTGCACGGGATGACTTGTACCCCACCGTGTTGACATTCGAAATGTTATTTCCTATCACGTCCATCCTTAACTGGTGTGCTCTAAGGCCCGAGACACCAGAAAAAAGCGAACGCATCATATTGCATGACCTCCTTTTTTCGAAGCTGTAATGCCTTCCTTCGGTCGTTCCGGAAAGCAGTGCCCCCTTATGAAGGTCCGGCTACACTATCACAGCCCCGTCAATATTTGTAAAAACTCTATCCTTTAACGTTTCGCGGTTGGCCGCGGTAATTATAGTGGTGCTCTTTACGTTTACAACAAAGGCATTACCGTCCATAAGCACCAGGGTATCCCTGATTCCCTTTTGCCTAGCCCTTTCCACCGCCGTGTTAAGCCGTTCCACCTGGTTTTTGTCCAGCACAATGTTCCTGGTCATCATCCTTGCCTGGGCGTGCTTTGACAGTGTTATCCCGGGCTGGCTGCCCACCGCTTCAAGCACCTCTTTAAAGCTTTTCCCCTGCCTGTCCTCCAACTTCCGAGGTCTTGTGGCAGGCCTTCCTGCTGCGGGTATTATCCTGTTGTTTATATTGTTTACTCCGCCCATTTTCCCCGCCTCCTGTTCACGTCCTTCTTACCCAATTATTTCGAACTGTACAGCTTCGTCCATGTAAATCAGCCTTCCGTCAATCTCCATCTGTACCCTTCCATCCTTAAAGGCCACTCTTTGGACGGTCCCCGCGATGGTTTCCTCTCCTTCTTCGGTTTCCAGCGCCACCGATATTTCCTTGCCCAGCAAACTTATGGCCTGGAAATTCTGCTGCATTACCAGGTTGTTGTTAATGCTCAGCAGGGCCTTAAAATTGTCGTAGAGCCCTACGTCCACCGCTTCTATAATGCCTGTCAGGCCTTTTTCGAAACTTTGGTTCAGGTTCTGCATTTGCTCCAGTGTGCTAAACTGAGCCATCTGCGCCAGGAACTCCTTGTCGTTTACCGGGTTAAGCGGGTCCTGGTTCCTAAGCTGGTTCACCAGGAGTTGAAGGAAGGCATCCTTACCCATGCCGCTTCTATCCAGCACCGTTGAGCTGTACGTGCCCTGGTATCCGTTTTCCGTCGCCGCGCTAACATTCATTATCAACACCTCCTATGCCAGTAGTTCAATGGTGCCCTCTCCTCTCCAGGCCAGAATTTCCCGGTTTTCATCCTGCTCGTATGACTTTAGTTCTGTTCTTGCATGATAGGACTGGCGGCTTCCCTGGAAAAGTTGCTGCTGGCCTTGCCCGCCGTTCCTCCCCACATCCACCAGAAACTTGCTGACCGGTATTCCCTGCTGCTCGAGGTTTTCCTGCAACTTTGCAAGGTTAGCCTGGATTAGGGCCTTTGTCTCATCGTTCTGTACAACTATCCTGCCGGTTAATATGCCGTCGGTTATTGTAAGCTTCACCCTGACCCTTCCAAGGCTTTCGGGAACCAGCTGCATGCTTATTTCGGATTTCCTTGCCCCCAGCATGACTCTCATTCTTTCCGCCAGCTGGTTTATCACCCCAGCGCCATAATCCGCGGTGGCCGGTTCTTGACCTTGTGTCTTTAAGCTTTGCATGCCCTGTCCTGTGTCGGTCCATTGTACGGTTTTTGGTTCCCCTGCCTGCGTGTCGTATCGCACTGCTTCCGGTTTTAAGCTGTCTGATTCCGGGGCCGGTCCGGCCCTTTTACCCTCCGGCCATTGGCCTTTTACTCTTGTAGCATCAAAATCACCGCTGTCTGCCTTTACGCTGCTACCTGGCTGTTTTTCCGCTTCCACCGCTGTCTGGTCCTTTGGCTGCCTATCCAAATGAGCGTCGGTACCTGGAGGAACATCCCCGGGCTGCATTGTTTCCCTGCCTGCTTCCGCCCTTAGGCCTTGTCCTTGGGATGGGCTGTCCTTTGACGGGGTAACCCGTTCCCCCTGACGGTCTTCCTCCGCCGGCCGCATAATTCCAATATCGGCTTCGGCTTCCGCCACACCTTCCGGTACTTCGGCCGGTACCTGGATGTCTGTTTTCACCTCCAACCCTGTTCCGGCAGCAGTATGAACCCCTAAGGCCTCATCCGTTTCAATCGTTTCACAGGGTGCTGTTGTATCGGCCTTAGCCGGCCCCTGGGTTTCACAGTCAACCTGGAGCGCCAGCCCCGGTCCCGCCAACATGAGTATTGAGAGGTCTTCGGTATTTCCCTGTCCCGGACTTTCGGTGTGCTTTTCTCCGTCAGTTCCCCGGGGTTTCTCTTCACCCATACCCTTCATGAGGCTCTTCAGCAGCCCGGAAAATGGACTTTTGTCCGGTACCGTTTCACTTGGAAGCGCCCCGCTGTCCTCTGCCGGCGGGTTCTCAACCGCGGTGTATAGTGCCGTCACCTGCATATGCTCACCTCCTTTCGTAGGTTTTTATTTGTATAAGGGGCTGTAACCCCGTTATACTCCTATTCACTGAGCCGCCATTATTTCCATTAGCCTTGCGGCTTTCTTAGGGTCCATGGCTGACAGTATCTCCGAGCATTTCCGCTCCTTCATGTTACGAAGGATTGTAATAACAAGCTGGTTGTCGGGTATATTGTCAAGGATTTTCACCGCATCGGTAGCGTCCATGTTTTGATAGTATGTCACCAGTTCTTCCACGTTTCTTGCACGGGCTTCCAGCCTCTGCTGAAGTTCTTCAACCGCTTCCTTCTGCTTTTCAAGTTCTTCCTCCTTTGCCTTGAGCTGAAGTTCCCATGAAGCAAGGTTTGAAGCAAGTTCATCCAAATTTGCCCTTTCCTGTTCCATAAGCTTCTTAGCCTTTTCCAGCTCTTCCCTTTGAAGCTGTTCCGGGCTCTTGGTCTCCTCTACCGGTTTAAAGAACCTTCCTACCCCCGGCAGTGAAGCCAGGGTATTGTTGACCTTTGCGCCCAGCCCGGCAAAGTTGAAGGCTATACATAAACCCAGAAGCAATATTATTATCGCTATGGCCACAGCTGTCACCAACCGTGTCCTGCGCGTTTTTTTCGGACCCTCCATTTCCTTTTTGGCCATGACTACCTCCTAAATCGTAGACCTCCTGTTATTCACCAGGTCCTCCAACTGCTTTTCCTGTTCCTTGGATAGATGATACACAAACCTTTCATAATGCCTGGCCTTTAACCGGTCCATCATTTCCTTTTTTTTGGAAGCATCTATAAGCTGGTCACGGCATATCTCTACTTGTTTCTCCATGTCGGACACATTTGCCGTCTGCCTGACAATAAAGTCCTTGAGCCGGTTCATGTATCGGCTGCATTGGACCAGGTACGCAACCTTTACACCTTCGCTGCATTTTTCATCCATTTCGCTAGCAACCGTTTTTTTCTGATTCTGCAACCGATGCAGCGTATTCTTTTCCAGTTCAAGCATCTCGCGGTATTTTGCCAGTTCCTCGCACTTTTTGTCCTTTACATACTCCCTGTAATCCAAAACCCTCTGCAACTTGAAATTAAACCTGTCATTCATCCGCAACACCCCTAATCCAGCAGCATTTTCATCTGTTCCAGATGCCATCAAAACCGACTTTTTCGTATATATCCTGCTTTAGAAATGTATTTATATCCTCTATCTTGTCAATGGCATAGTCAATTTCGGGATTGCTCCCGGGTTGTACGCTCCTATGCTTATCAGGTCCTCGGCGTTTTTATAAACGGCTGCAACGTCCTTATCCTACGGGCGCATCCCAAATGCCCTCATCCACAATATTCGGCATTACCCTGCTTATACTCGCAACATGTCCACCGCGGGGTAATGGTTTTTATTTGCAAGGTTTCGTGAAAGCACTATATGCCCGTCCAGTATTCCCCTTGCGGTATCCGCTATTGGTTCGTTCAGGTCATCCCCGTCTACCAGAACCGCATAAAGCCCCGTAATGGAGCCCTCTGCCGCTGTTCCGGTCCTTTCGAGAAGCTTTGGCAGCATAGCGAAAACCGATGGTGTGTACCCCCTTGACACTGGTGGCTCCCCAATGGCCAATCCTACTTCTCTCTGGGCAAGGGCTACCCTGGTCAAGGAATCCATCATCAGTATCACGTCCTTACCCTGGCTGCGGAAAAACTCGGCGATAGCGGTAACAAGCTGGGCGCTCTTCAGCCGTACCAGTGCCGGCTGGTCTGAAGTCGCCACCACCACCACCGATCTTTTTAAACCCTCCTCCCCAAGGTCGTTCTCTATAAACTCCCTTACCTCCCTGCCCCTTTCCCCGATAAGTCCTATAACATTTATATCGGCAGAAGTATTGCGGGCAATCATACCCAGCAGCGTACTTTTTCCCACGCCGCTGCCGGAAAAAATGCCAATCCTCTGGCCTTTACCGCAGGTAAGCAGGCCGTCAATGGACTTTATTCCCAACTCCAGTACTTCTGTTATCCTTTTTCTTGCAAGGGGGTTTGGGGGTGAATTGGTCACCGGGTAAAGGGTGCTGTACCGTAGAGGCCCCCGCCCGTCAATGGGCACACCTAGGCCGTCCAGTATCCTGCCCAGCATTTCTTCCCCTACCGGCACCTTTAGCGTACCCCCGTTGGCGGTTACACTGCTCCCGGGACCTATGCCTTCCATATCTCCAAGGGGCATAAGAAGCACTACGTTATCCCTGAAACCCACCACTTCAGCCTTTATTGGCTTTCCTCCCCGGGCGGGAGTAATCTGGCAGATCTCCCCGATATTCACCGGGGGACCTATGGATTCTATTGTAAGGCCAATCACCTTGCTAACCCTGCCGCTGTACCTAAGCGTATCCACGTCCTTTATTGCCCTGCTGTATTTTTCCAGCATAACGCTACTCATAACTCATAAGCTCCCTGAAGATGTGTTCTATTCTGGTCATCTGCGCCTCAACTCCGGCGTCAATAAACCCCGCCTTCGTTTCAAGCAAACAGCTTCCCTGGGGCATAGTCTCCTCCGCCTCAATATCCAGTTGGGTTATACCCTCAGCCTCCGCCAAAAGTCTTTTTTTGGACGCTACAACTACATCATAATCGTCGGGGGAAACTTTCAAGGTCGCACTGTTGGTGTAGGTGCATTTCTCCAAGGCCTTCCTTACCAGACCCAGCACCGCCTCCCGGTCGGTTTTTACCAGTTCCCCTAAAACCTTTCTTGCAATCTCAATAACAATCCTTGCAACTTCCTCTTCTGCTTCCCTTACCATGCGCTCCTTTGTTTCAAGAGCCTTTCGCCTAATTTCCACTGCCTCTTCCATCATTTCATCCACCGTTGCAAGGCCCTGCTGCCTTCCCTTATCATGTCCCTCGGCAAACCCACTTCGCTCGCCCTCTTCATACCCTTTTTCATAGCCCTTCTCATAGCCCTGCTCCTTGGCCCTCTCGTAGATTTCCCTGCTTTTTTCCTCTGCATGGGTTATTATTTGGGCAGCCTTTTCCTCGCATCCTCCAATAACCCCAGCGCTTCTTCCCTGGTGCTGTCTTCAACCGCCGGGTGCCCCGGGGGCTCCTCTTCCTGGCTTTCGTTATCAACCATCAATTCTTCCGTTTTTATTTCTAAGGGGTCTCCCAGTATTATTGAATGGGATTTTATCAGGCTAGACAATGATTTCGTCCCCTCCTCCCCTTGAAATAACAATTTCTCCGGCGTCCTCCAGTTTTCTTATGATGTTTACAATTTTTTGTTGCGCCTCTTCTACGTCCCTCAACCTTACGGGGCCCATAAACTGCATGTCCTCGTTTATCATTTCCGCAAGCCGTTTTGACATATTGCTGAATATTACGCCGGCAACTGCTCGTTTGCCCCCTTGAGGGCGTGGCAAGAACATCGTTTTCCACTTCCCGCAGGAACCTTGTATTGACCTGTTGTCGAGAGTAATGATGTCTTCAAATACAAACATCCTTTTCTTAATCTCTTCTGCCAGTTCGGTATCCTCCACCTCAAGGGTTTCCATAATATTTTTCTCTGTACCCCTATCCACCGAATTCAATATGTTAACAATGCTTTGTATACCCTGCGGAGGTATAGTCATGGGTCACCAGGGAGGATATCTTTTTCCAGCACCTTTTCCACCTGCTTTATTACTTCCGGTGAAGTCCTGTCCATAATGGCAATCCTCTTGGCAACCTCCGCCTGTTTTTCCTGCAGGAAGGGAAGACAGTATCACCGAAGCCTGCTGAGGGTTAAGGTAAGCTAGTATTAGGGATATGGTCTGGGGATGCTCGTTTTGTATAAAATTCAGTATCTGGTTTGGATCGGCTTTCCGTACAAAGTCAAAGGGACGGACCTGTAAATACGACGTAAGCCTGTTGACTATATCAAGGGCTTTCTGACCCCCAAGGGCCTTTTCCAGCACCTCTTTCGCATACTCAATTCCACCCTCCGAAATATACTCCTGGGCAACACATATTTGGTAGAACTCTTCAATCACCTTGCTCTTTTCCTCGTGAGTAACCTTTCGCATATTGGCTATTTCCAGGGTCAGCTCTTCAATTTCTTCATCCGACAGATGCTTGAATATTCTTGCCGAATTCTCGCGCCCAAGGGCTATCAACAGAACAGCCGCTTTCTCCTTTCCGCTTAACCCACCTTTTGTTCTAACCATTATCTCACCTACTCTTCATGAAGCCAGGTCTTCAAGAGCTGTGCAGCCGTCTCGGGCTTTTTGCTGATAAACCTCTCCACCTGCTTGCGCGCCCCTGTCTGGCCTTGTGTAAGGTCAATCTCTTCCACTTCATCCGTCACTGCCACATCCAGTTGTGATGTTAGAACCTCTTCTTCTTTTTGTTTTCTCTTTCTCAAGACAAGTAACGTACCAATAATTCCAATAAGAAGCAGCGCCCCAATTCCTCCCAGGTAGGTATAAAACCTTATCTTTTCCATCCGCTGCCTATCATCGAAGCCCTGGGCAATTTCTGCTGCCAGGCTTGTATCAAAGGGCAGCGATTGTATCCGTACCACCTGGCTGTCAATGCCCGCCGCCGCTGCAACAATATCCGCTATATTGTCCATATCCGACTGGGTAAGCTCCTGGACAAGGGATGTGCTGTTAATAAGAACCGCTACCGAAAGGTTTTTTACCTGGCCCTGGGCTTTTATTATCTCTTCCTTGATCTGGTTTAGTTCATAATTTACCGTCCGGCTAACGGTGTCGTACCTGGACTGGTCGGTTTCAAGCTCCGCATAGGATACAATATCGTCCATATTGCTGTCGGTGCCGGGAACTCCCCCGCCGCCCATGTTTTGCGCATGTTCCTCCAGTTCCTGTATACTTCTAATAAGGCCGGAATCTTCTCCTGGTATTGGGGGCTCAAACCTTACTATACTGGTGACCTGGCTGTCAAAGTCAAGTTTTAGGTTTACCCTGACATCCACGTTGTTCTTTCCATAGGCAGTCTCCAAAAATTCCCTGATGCTTTTTTGCATCCGTCCCTGCATATCCTGTTCTATTTCCATCTGTTTCAAAAGCTTTCCCTGCTGCGTATCCGCCTCGGAAGTCAGCTCCTGGCCTGTCTGGTCAATTATGGATATATTCTCTTTCTTAAGACCCTTAACACTTTTTGAAACAAACTGTATTATCCCGTCCACCTGCTCCTGCGAAAGAACAGCCCCTGGATGCAGCTTAATTAAAATCCCGGCACTGGACTGGTATTCGCTTTCGCTTAGTGCAAATACACTGTCACCGGGAATATAGAGGTTTACCTGGGCGTATTCCACTCCTTCTATGGTCTCTATGGCTTGGGCTATTGCGTATTCCTGACCCACCCGTATCCTTTCCCTTCTCTCCAGGTCGGTTGTTCCAAGGCGGGTATTATCCAGTGCCTCCACCAGGCTGAAACCGTTCCTGGGAAGACCTTCGGTCGCCAGCTGCATCCTCAGCCTGTTTACCTCCTGTTTTGGCACCAGTATTGTGGAATCATCATCAATTTCCCATTTTACCTTATATTCGTCCAGTTTCTGGGTTATGGCTCCCGCGTCCTCCATTTCAAGCTTCCCGTATAGTGGAACCATTTCCGGCCGAGACGTAAAAAATATTAGCATTGCCATACTGGCAACAAAAATCGCCGCGCTTATGCCTATCTTCAGCTTTTGTTTTTTTGTCCTGGCCTGCCAGAACTCGTTCAGCTGATTTTTCACTCTTTTCAGGGTCTCTTCCAATGCGTCCACCCCATCCTTATTTGGTCGGTGCTACGCTGCTTCAGCCGCCGGGCGAAGCAGCGTAGCAATTGTTTTTATATCTGCATTCTCATGATCTCCTGGTAAGATTCTATTACCTTGTTTCTTATCTGCAGGGTGAACTGCAGCGCTATTTCCGCCTTTAACGAATCTATCGTCACCTGGTGCAAGTTTTGTATTTCTCCCGTTGCAAGAGCCATGGCGGAATTATCCGCCGCTTTTTGCAGAGCGTTAACCTTGTTTAAGGCTTCGGTAAGGTATTGGCCGAAGCCCGCGGTTTGCTGCCCATCGCCGGAAACCCTTTGCACGGGTATGTTTAACGGCTTAATGGGACTTTGAACATCTATTCTCACTTATTCCAACCTCCCTATGACCTTCCAATCTCCAATGCCTTCTGGGCCATCCCCTTGGTCGCGTTAAGCGCTGTTACATTCGCCTCATACGCCCTTGCGGCGGAAATCATGTTTACCATTTCCACAACGGCATCCACGTTAGGCATGAGTACGTAGCCCTCCGCGTCGGCATCCGGATGCCCCGGGTCATAGATGCGTTTGAAAGGGGATTTGTCGTCCACTATCCCCTTAACCTTAACTCCGCCATTCTTAAGGAAAAGCCTTCGGCTTTCCTCCGAAAGGAATTGTGAGAAGGCTTTATTCCTGCAGTTTTCCTCAAATATAACCACTTGTCTTCTATAAGGAAGTCCGTTCTCGGTCCTGGTGGTACTGGCATTGGCTATGTTTTTAGCAATAACGTCCATTCTCAGCCGTTGGGCGGTCAGCCCTGTGGCACTTAGGTTAATGGCGTTGAAAATGCCCATGGGTCTACCTCCTGCCTTCGTTTATTACCGTTCTGAGCCTTGCAAGTCTAGCCGATAGCTGGTCTGTCAAAGCCATGTACATAATAGTGTTTTTGGCGAGGTTTGCGGTTTGAACGTCAATGTCTACATTGTTTCCGTCAATCCTTGTCCTTGTGCTTCTATCCCTTGTTATTCGGGGAGAGAGCCGATCAAGGCTGTCGTTTGTTATGGGAATATGCATCGGGTTTTCGGCCGACACTTTAAAGTCCCTTTTTCTCACCGCATCCTTCAAAAGGTCCTCGAATTCTACTTTATAGGCTTTATAATTAGGGTGTCAACATTTGCTATGTTGTTGGAAATCACCTGGTTTCTCAAACATGAAGCATCCAAGGCTTTCTGAAGAATGGTGAGCATTTTGTTCTCGCTCCGCATTTTTCCCACCTCCAGGCTATTGATTTGACCCATACTTAAATACATATTCGATAGTTTTCATCATAATCCTTCATATATATCTAAAAATAACCCCCTTTTCTATTTTTTTATACACCATTCCTCAATCTGCCAGTATCTTTGCTGTGGCTCTCAAGTTCTTGACTTAAAAAAACCTGCTGCCCGAAAGCCGGCAACAGGTATATAGACCGTTTTATTAAAAGCGGCTGTATCCGGCAACCCGGCTGCCATAGCAATTACCTTGCCTTAGGCCCGTGGCTTTGCGTCCCCACCTTTTGATGGGTTTGCCTTTATCGAACACTATCATATCACTATTTACTATCATACTTTAACATATATTTCTATATATTTTTACTTTTTCCTCCTTTTTCCGTAAAAATATTTTTATTTTTTCTTTTTTTTATTACTCTGACTCTCATCCTGCATTAGGTCCCGCTATATGTAAGCCCTGTAACGGCCTATATTATGAACCGGCCTATGTCCTTCCCGGTTATCAATTCCTTAAGCTGCGCTTTAACGTATTCCCCGTCTATCACCATGGTTTTTCCCCTAAGCTCTGGTGCGGAGTAGGATATCTCTTCAAACAGCTTCTCTACAATGGTATGCAGCCTTCTCGCTCCTATGTTTTCGTCCGCCTGGTTTACGGCATAGGCTATCTCGGCGATTTGGTCCACAGCATCTTCCTTGATTACCACCTTTACTCCTTCGGTATCCAGCAGCGCAGTGTACTGGGTGATAAGGGCGTTCTTGGGCTGGGTCAGTATCCTCTTGAAATCGTCCACTGTCAGGCTGTCAAGTTCCACCCTTATCGGAAAGCGGCCCTGAAGCTCCGGTATCAGGTCGGAGGGCTTTGATATATGAAAAGCCCCCGCTGCTATAAACAATATATGGTCGGTCTTTACCGGCCCATATTTAGTCATTACAGTACTGCCCTCCACCAGCGGCAGTATATCCCTCTGCACACCCTCCCTGGAAACATCCGGCCCGGCTTTATAGTCCCTGGATGCGATCTTGTCTATCTCGTCCAAAAATATTATTCCGTTTTGCTCGGCCTGTTCAATGGCCTCGGATACTACCTGGTCCATGTCCACCAGTTTGTTAGCTTCTTCCTGCACCAGCAGTTTCCTTGCCTCTGCCACTGTTACCTTTCTTTTTTTCTTTTTACCGGGCAGCATCCCGCCAAGGAGGTCCCGGAAATTTATAGACATTTCTTCGATACCTACCCCGGTGAAAAACTCCACCGGGGTCCCGCCCCTGTCCTCTATTTCAATCTCAACCATTTCATTCTCAAGTTCACCAATTTTCAGCTTTGACCTTACTATGTTTCTCTCCTCAAGAACCGCCTTCATTCTTTCGCCGTCACCGGTGTTCTGCTGTTCCGCGGGCTGACCAAACAAAACCTCCAGTGGGTTTTGATAGGGCGCTTCCTTTCTCGGCAAGGGGACTAACAGTTCAACTATCCTTTCTTCCGCCGCCGCTTCGGCTTTGCCTCGGACCTCTTCCACCATCCTGTTTTTTACCATTCTTATGGAGGTTTCCACCAGGTCCCTTACCATGGAATCCACATCCCGGCCCACGTAACCGACTTCGGTAAACTTGGTGGCTTCCACTTTGACAAAGGGTGCATCAACAAGTCTTGCAAGCCTTCGGGCAATCTCGGTCTTGCCTACACCGGTGGGGCCTATCATTATTATGTTCCTCGGTTTTATCTCCTCCTGGAGTTCCTTCGGCAGCCTCCTTCTACGGTACCTGTTCCTAAGGGCCACCGCCACCGACCTTTTCGCACTGTCCTGGCCTACTATGTACTTGTCCAGCTGCTTTACTATCTCAGAGGGAGTTAGTTCTCTCAATTTTTCACCTCTCCTTTAACATCAAAGCTCCAGCACAGTAATGTCATCATTGGTATATACACAAATACCGGACGCTATCCTCAGGGCCTTTTCAGCAATTCCAGCCGCGTCCAACCCTGTGTTTTCATATAGAGCCCTTGCCGCCGCCAGCGCGTAAGGCCCCCCCGAGCCTACGGCAATCACGTTGTCATCCGGTTCTATTACTTCGCCGTTCCCGGAAATAACCAGCAGCGATTCCCTGTCAAGGGCTATCAGCATTGCCTCCAACCTTCTTAATACCTTGTCGGTCCTCCAGTCCTTGGCAAGTTCCACCGCTGCCCTCTTAAGGCTTCCCCCGTATTGTTCCAGCCTGCTTTCGAACTTTTCGGTCAAAGTAAGGGCGTCAGCCACTGAACCGGCAAACCCTACCAAGACCCTGTCGTTGTATATCTTCCTTACCTTCTTAGCACGGTGTTTCATTATGGTATGTTCGCCCAGCGTAATCTGACCGTCCCCCGCAATGGCTCCTTTGCTTCCTTTCCTTACAGCCACAATGGTAGTCCCCTTTATCATAATAACACCACCTTCAAAATAAATTGCGTATATTCATCGATATCTAGTCCAGGTCCCGGACTATCCTGTCCAAGCATTCCAGCGACCTTTCGGCAAGCATCCTATTGCGCCTTTTTTTGTCCTTAACCCTTTCCTCCAGCGGCGGCAACAGGCCGAAATTGGCGTTCATGGGCTGAAAGCCTTCATCCGATGCACTGGTAATATATCTAATCAGCGACCCCATAGCGGTCTCCCGCGGCAGCGCAGGCAGGGGTTTTCCCTCCATCATCTTTGCCATAAGCCAATACCGGCAACAAGCCGCGAGGCTGTGGATTCTATATAACCTTCCACACCCGTTATCTGCCCCGCAAACATTATCCCGAGGTCGGTTTTTAGCTGCAGCGTATTAAGCAGCAGCCGGGGAGAATTGATATAGGTATTCCTGTGCATAACGCCGTACCTCACAAACTCCGCATTCTTTAATCCCGGTATCATCCTGAACACCCGGTTTTTAGCCAGACCAACGCAGGTTGGTTTGGAAGCCCACCAGGTTGTACAAGGTACCCTGTGCATTGTCCTGCCTCAGCTGCACTACGGCGTAGGGTGTGTGCCCGGTACGGGGGTCGGTTAAACCCACGAGCCTCAATGGCCCGTACAGCAGCGTGTCCTTTCCCCTTTGCCATCACTTCCACCGGCATACACCCCTCGAAAACCTTTAAGTCTTCAAATCGTTTAAGCGGATAGACTTTGCTTCCACCAGTTCCGACCAAAACTCTTCGTATTCTTCCCTTGTGAAGGGACAATTCAGGTAGTTGGTCCCCGGCCTTTCCATACCTGGAAGCCGGAATATCAAATCCATGTCGAGTGAATCCGCCGTTACTATCGGGGACACCGCATCATAGAAATACAGGTATTCACAGTCCAGTGCATTCGCCAAGGCCTTGGTAAGCTCGTCGGAAGTCAGAGGGCCGGTGGCGATTATCGCCGGCCCTGCGGGGAACTCTATAAGCTCCTGCCTTATCACTTCTATATTGTGGTTTTCTTCAATCATACGGGTTACCTGCCGGGCAAAGCCCTCCCTGTCAACCGCCAGCGCAGAGCCGGCGGGCACCGTATTGTTATCGGCGCACTTTATTATAAGGAATCCAGCCTTCTCATTTCCTCCTTAAGAAGGCCCGCCGCATTCTCCAGGAGGTTTGACCTTAAGGAATTGCTGCAAACAAGCTCTGCAAACAGGCCCGTATGGTGCGCCGGGGTCATTTTTTTTGGTCTCATCTCATAAAGCTTGACCTTAATACCCCTTTTCGCCAGCTGCCATGCCGCTTCACTTCCAGCCAACCCTGCTCCTATTACAGTTACCGTTTTCATGCTGTTTCACCCGTCTTCATATAAAGTAACCGGTACGAACGCACCCATCCATGATTAATAGGTCACATTATATCATCCGCTGTAGTTTTTGCATTCTACGTTAAGGCACACCGGACCGTTCCCCTTCCTGCCCTTGGCCTCCCACAGGTTTTGGCCGCATTCCTTGCATTTTTCTGCCGAAGGCTTGTTCCAGGTCATAAAGTCACAGTCGGGATAATTGGCGCACCCGTAAAAGGTCCTCCCCTTTTTGGTTCTTTTGATAACAATATCGCCCCCGCACTTGGGGCATGGGACTCCCGCTTTTTCCAAAAGCGGCTTGGTGTTCCTGCATTCCGGGAATCCCGGACAGGCAAGGAATTTACCGTATTTCCCGTGCTTTATCACCATATTCCTGCCGCAGCGGTCGCATATCTCTTCGGTTTCCTTTTCCCTGATGACTATCTTTTCCATCTTTTTCTCCGCCCTGGTCACCATTTCCTCCAGGGGGCGGTAAAAGTCCTCCACGACCTTTCTCCATTCAATCCCGTTTTCTTCTATTTCATCCAGCTTCTCTTCCATGTCCGCCGTAAAATCCACGTCCACAATATCGGTAAAGTATTCCTCCATAACCTCGTTCACCACCTTGCCAAGGTAGGTGGGCACAAGGGACTTTTTGTCCTTTTCCACGTAACCCCTCTGCAAGATGGTTGATATTACAGGAGCGTAGGTGCTGGGCCTTCCGATTCCGTCATCCTCAAGGGCCTTAATAAGCGACGCCTCGGTGTACCTTGCCGGGGGCTGCGTGAAATACTGTTTGTCATCCAGCTTTTTAATTTTCAGCAAGTCCCCCTTTTCCAGCGGCGGTATCTCCTCCTGCTTGTTTTCGGCATCATCGTCCATTACCTGCAAAACCCTTAAATGTGAGAGCCATGCCGGCAGCCTTAAACAGGTACTGCCCGCACGCAACGTTTACATTCACCGTATCGTACAGCGCATCCACCATCTGGGACGCAACAAAACGTTTCCAGATAAGGCTGTATACCTTGTACTGGTCCGGGTTAGGGAGTCCCTGATGCTGTCGGGGGTCCTGTTGACCGACGTCGGCCTTATGGCTTCGTGGGCTCCCTGGGCGCCCTTTTTACTCTTATAATAACGAGGCTTTTCGGGCAGGTAGCCTTCACCCCATTCTTTTTTGACATAGTCCCTAACCTGGACCAGGGCCGTATCCGATATCCGCACCGAGTTCAGTCCTCATGTATGTTATAAACCCTTCGGTGCCGACACCCTTAATATCAACGCCCTCGTACAGCTGCTGTGCAGCGGCCATGGTCCTTTTTACCGTAAACCCCAGTTTATTGTGCGCATCCTGCCGCAGGCTGCTGGTAATATAGGGAGGGTATGGGCTTCTTGCCTTTTTTGCCCTTCTTTATCTCGGTGACTTCAAATTTTTCATCCTTTATGTCTTTAAGTACGCTGTCCATTTCTTCCCTGCTGCCGATGGATATCTTCTTCCCGCTGCGTGAATGAAGCTCCGCCTTGAAGCTTTCTCTAGGTTCTTTTTATACAGCGTCGCAAACAGCCGCCAGTATTCCTCCGAACAAACCTCTCTATTTGCTCCTCGCGGTCGCAAATAAGCCTTAAGGCGACCGACTGAACCCTTCCGGCACTTAAGCCTTTTTGACCTTTTTCCATAGTAGCGGGCTTATCTCGTAACCCACCAGGCGGTCCACGATCCTTCGTGCCTGTTGAGCTTCCACCAGCCTGCCGTCTATGGGCCTTGGATTTTTCAGCGCCCTTTTTACCGCATCCTTTGTTACCTCGTTGAATTCTATCCTGCATGGGGAAGAGGTATCCAGGTCCAATATATGGGCAAGGTGCCAGGAAATTGCCTCCCCTTCCCTGTCCGGGTCGGTGGCAAGTAAAATTTTGTCCGCCTCTTTGGCTTCCTTTTTTATCTTATCCAGTACCGGGCCCTTTCCCCTTATGGTAATATACTTGGGCTCGAAACCCCTTTCCTTGTCAACCCCCATCTGGCTCTTTGGCAGGTCCCGCACATGGCCCATGGAAGCTTCCACCTTGTAGCCCCTGCCTAGAAATTTTTTTATGGTTTTTGCCTTGGCGGGCGATTCCACAATAACCAGGCACTTTGTCATACCATTCACCTCCGTCGTTATCTGGCCACGAAATAGTTGCCGGGCAGCCTTTGAATCAGTCCTTCCACCTCGTAATGGGTAAGCAGCGCGTTCAGTTGGTTTATCCTAAGGCCGCTCTCGGAAAGGAGGTCATCTATATGAACCGGCTGCTGTCCAATCATCCTTAGGACCTTGTCTTCAGTTTTTCCCGTCCCGCCTTCAATTAACCCGTTATCGCCGCCTTTTTTTTCTCGGCTTTGCAGCATCGCGAAGGGAAACTCTTCCAGGATATCCTCCACCCGGTTAACAATTTTTGCCCCCTGTTTTATCAGGTTGTTGGTACCGGCACTGGTGGCACTGTTTATATTGCCCGGTACCGCGAAAACTTCCCGGTTCTGTTCAAGGGCAAAGTCCGCAGTAATCAGTGCGCCGCTCCTTTCGGAGGCCTCTACAACCACCACCCCCAGCGACAGCCCGCTTATCAGCCTGTTCCGGGCAGGAAAGTTTCCTCTTAAGGGACTGGTCCCCGGCGGGTACTCGCTGATCAGCAGCCCGCTGCCGGATATTTCCTTCATTAATTGATAATTTTCCCTGGGGTATACAACGTCCAGGCCGTTACCCATAACCGCTATGGTCTTGCCCCCTACCGCCAGGGCGCCCTTGTGGGCATAGCTGTCAATACCCCTGGCCAACCCGCTTACTATATTAAACCCCGCCCTTGCCAGCTGTTCTGCCAGTTTGAAAGCCACTTTTTTGCCGTAGTAACTGGCGGTCCTTGAACCAACGATGGCTATACAGTGTCCCTCCAGCGCCTTCCGGTCTCCCTTTACGTACAAAAGGTACGGCGGATTGTATATCTCCTTAAGAAGTGCGGGGTAGTGTGCCGAAGTTATCGGGATGGTTGAAATATTGTGTCTCTGGCTGTACAGGCAGTGTTCCAGCCTTGCCTCGCTTTTGTGTGCAAGTATCTGCCTAATGGTCCCACGGTCTATACCCTTTACTTTTTCAAGGTCTTCACAGCCGGCTTCCCAAATCGATTTCGCCGAGCCGAAATGCTCAATGAGCTTTCTAACCCTTATGCCGCCAATATTTCTTATACCGGACAGCCAGATCAAGTACTTATCCTGTTCCACTACGTCTCCCTCCTTCAATTCAACTTGTAATCCTGTATTGAAGTGCTTCGGCTATGTCCTCCACTTCGACGCCGCCCCTCTCCGCGAGGTCGGCTATAGTTCTTGCAACCTTCAGCACCTTGACATATCCCCTTGCGCTTAAACCCAGCCGCCTGTATGTGCTGTTTAAAAAGTCCATGGCCCTTGCGCTTACTTCGCATTTCTGTTCTATATCCTTTATTGAAAGCTGCGAATTGTACATCAATCCTTTGCCTTTCAACCTATTATATTGTATTTCACGGGCCCTGATTACTCTTTCTTTTACCTCGGCGGAAGTTGTCCAGCTCTTTCTCCGGTCAAGGTCCTGTACCGGAACCCTTGATATTTCAACCTGCAGGTCAATTCTATCCATCAACGGCCCGGATATCCTGCCGAAATACTTCTGAATATCCCTTGGCGAGCATCGGCATTCCCGTGTATGGTCCCCATAATAACCACAGGGGCATGGGTTTGCACTGGCCGCCAGCAAGAACTTCGCCGGAAAGGAGAAGGTTGCATTCACCCTTGAAACGGTAATGACTTCATTTTCCACCGGCTGTCTTAGGGCTTCCAGTACCCTCCTTGAGAACTCCGGCATTTCATCCAAAAATAAAACACCCTGGTGGGCGAGGCTTATTTCTCCCGGCCTGGGGATGGTGCCCCCGCCTACCAGCGACACTGCCGAGATGGTATGATGGGGCGCCCTGAAGGGAGCTACCCTTATAATGGACTTTCCTTCCAGCTTGCCTGCAATACTGTAAATCTTGGTAACCTCCAGGGCCTGCTCCTCGTTTAGGTCGGGCAAAATTGTAGGCAGCCTCCTGGCAAGCATTGTTTTTCCCGAACCCGGGGGACCTATAAGTATTATGTTATGCATGCCGGCAGCGGCTATCTCCAGCGCCCTCTTGGCGTTTTCCTGTCCCCTGACGTCACTTAGGTCCAATTCGGCTCCGGGTGCCTCCGGCGGATGCTCGCCTTTCTTGGGCCGTTTGTATTTTTCGGGTGCCTTTAGATACTCGATTGCTTCATCCAGCGACTTTATTCCGATTATCTCCATATTCTCAACTATGGAGGCTTCTTCGGCGTTGTCCCGGGGAAGTATTATTCTTGAAAACCCCATCTCTTTTAGGGCTATTGCCATGGTTAAGACACCCTTCACTTTTTTTACCTCTCCTCCAAGGGACAGTTCTCCGATAACGGCTGTATCTTCCAGCGGAAATACCGGTTCCACCTGTCCCGAGGACAAAAGTATGCCAACGGCAATGGGGAGGTCATAGAAAGCTCCTTCCTTTCTTATGTCTGCGGGCGCCATGTTTACTGTTATCCTTTTTAAGGGAAATTCCATGCCCGAATTCTTTATTGCGGACCGCACCCTTTCCTTTGATTCGTTTACCGCAGCGTCGGGAAGGCCCACTATTTGGCAGGACGGAAGACCATTGGAGATGTAGGTTTCTATTTCCACGCAGTAGCCGTCCATCCCAAAAAAACAGCAGCTATACACCTTTGACAGCATCTAACCACCTCTGCCTGCCGTACTTTTAAAAAATCCTGCAGGATAGCCCTTTAGCCTCGGTTCATTAATACCCCGGCCAAGCATCGAAGGCATCCTTTATCAGCCTCACCTGCTTTACTTCACTGTCCTTTATTATAACTTCCACCACGTCAAACCTAACCTGCCGGTACGGTACTTTATGTCGCGCAATATAGGACAGCGCAATCCTGGTAAGCCTTCTTTGTTTCTCCCGGTTAACCGCCTCGCCGGGAGTGCCGTACCTTGTGCTCTTCCTAGTTTTCACTTCCGCAAACACAAGGACCTCGCCGTCATAAGCTACAATATCCGCTTCACCCTGTTTGTCCCGGTAGTTGGCCTGGACTATCCTGTACCCTAGGTTTTCCAGGTGCCTTTTTGCGGCGTCTTCCCCCATTTTACCCGTTCGGATGCCGGAAGTCATCCCTTCCATCCCCTTCTTTTTTGTTGAGCAGGTAAATGAACGATAAAACCTCGGCAACAATACCGTACAGTTCCGGGGGAATCTCCCTTCCAATTTCAACTCTGCCAAGCATCCAGGCCAGGTTTTCTTCCCTGTACAGCGGTACGCCCGATTTCTCCGCAATCTCCAGTATTTTATCCGCCACAAAGCCCCGTCCGTACGCGGTGAGCCTGGGTGCGTTATCCCCTTCGCCGTATTCTATTGAAGCCGCAACGCGCTTGTTATCCATGTTTACACCCTCAAATCCAAGAACCTTCTTACCGTTTCCGGCCTTATGTCTTCCATCCTGCGGCAGGATATTCGGTTTACCGAAAAACCGCTTCTTTCTATGCTCTGCCTTAAATTTTCCTTTTCCTTTTCTATCAGGCTTTTGGCCTGTTCTTTCAACACAAAGAAGTTAAGGTCTACCCTTTTGTCTTTAAGCTTTATTTGGACCCTTATGCTGCCAAGGTTAGGAGGTTCGGTCTCCACCACCAGTTCCAGTTCGCTTTCCTGCTGCTTGAATTTGCCGTTCCCTTGGCTCACCCTTATCCAGCACTCGGAGATTTGCCCATCGAATAAGAAGGGAAATACAAGAAGGTTTCGATCGGAAAGCACTTCTTCCAAGAAGCGGACTCTTTCCATTAACAGTTCCGCCGCTGCCCTCTGCCGCGGTGCGGCCCTGTTGCTTTCGATTATCCCTTTAAGTAAATTTTTTAAATCAACGGGCTCAGCTTTTGACCCGGCCAGGTTTTGGGCTCCCGGCCCCTTCCTGTCTTCCCTTCGGCCCTTTGCCGCTTCCCAAAACGCCGTTTCCTCTTCAGCCTTTGGCTGTCCATTGGGCCTTTGAGTTTTATCCATGCTCTCGGGCTCTTCATAAATGCTTTTCAACAATATGCCTGGAAATCCTTTATTTTCCCTTAAATTTTTGCTGCCAGCATAAGATTCCCGGGGTGATTTTCAGCCCGAACCTCATAAGTGTTATTATATCCTCCACCTCTACGCCGGCCAGCTCTTCCAATATAAGCATAAGCTTCTGATGCTGTGCATCCAATCCTTCAATGGAATCCGGCTGCTCTGACCCGACCAGCCATTTTACAAGCCGGTCAATTGGCTGGTGGATTAAGTCTTCTTCCCGGGATATTTTTAGACCCTCTCCACCAGGGCACTGTTTTTT
This sequence comes from Bacillota bacterium, assembly GCA_040766775.1. Lineage (GTDB taxonomy): Bacteria > Bacillota > Clostridia > Ch29 > Ch29 > JAAYEV01. Next base: position 24,296 of record JAXGPT010000007.1, read on the forward strand.
CAAAATAAAGCTTGTACAGCGAAACCGCACTTTTTATTTCCTTTATATTTTCCGGGGCAGCCGGAAGCCTTCTTTCAAGAAGCTTGCATATAATGCCCGCATCCTCCCGGTCCGCCCGAATCCGGTACCCCGCCTCCGTGCTTTTCGAAGCATCATTTACCCCTTTTTCGTCGGTCACCACCGACAGTTCAATCCTTCCTTCCGTTATGCTTTTTACCTGAATACCATTTCTTCTCCCGCTGCAGTTCAAGTTCCGCATTAAGCCTGCCCTGATGAGCGTCCCGTCCGCAAGCAGCAGGTAAAAAGCCGGCCTTCCACCTGCAGTACCCGTGCAGCCAGCAGCTCCCCCACCTTCAGCGGCAGGGTATCCATTATTCTTTCTGTCATGAGTTCCGGGTTTATCGGGTTTAAGTTCACCATTACCGCCTCCGGATGTTCTGTATAAAGGTGCGCCTGTGATAAGGACACGGGCCGTACCTCAATATCGCCTCCACGTGTTCACTGGTACCGTAACCCTTGTTTTGCAAAAAATTATACACAGGATATCGTCGGTGCAGCTCTTCCATAAACCGGTCCCTTGTCACCTTTGCTATGATGCTGGCGGCTGCAACCGACAGGCATTTTTGGTCCCCCTTTACAACGCTCTGCTGGTAAAGGGAGCAGCCGGGAAGTGTCATGGCATCCAGCAGCAAGCAGTCGGGTTTTTGACCAAGGTTTTCCAAGGCTATACCAACCGCCCTATAGGTGGCCTGCAATATGTTTATCCTGTCAATCTCACAGCTGTCCACCATGCCCACCCCGTAAGCAACCGACCCGTCGATTATGCTTTGGTACAAGGCTTCCCTCCTCCGGGGGGACAGCTTTTTGGAATCGTCAACACCGGCCAGGAAAAAATCCTCCGGCAGTATAGCCGCCGCCGCGACCACCGGCCCCGCCAGCGGCCCGCGACCTGCTTCGTCAATTCCGGCGACAAGCCTGTACCCTTTCTTTTTAAGGTCCTTTTCAATTTCTCTCATTCTATTGATTCTTTCGAGTTCCGCCGCTTCTTTCTTTAACCTTCCCTGCAGGGTTTTTCCGATCCTTCTTACCCCCGCCCTGCCGTCCGAAAGCAGCTCGGGTATAAGACGGTATTGTTCCTTGGTGTTAAGCCCCTCTATGTATTGCTTTATTTCTTCTATACTCCCGTTCAGCACCCACCTTCACCCCCCAAAATGCCGCCCTCTTTAACAAAAGCCCCTTGTTTACGGGGCGTCCTCCGGCAGCTCAAGCGTTACTCTACCCAGCCTGCCGCTTCTAAAGTCATCCAGCAGTATTATCGATGTTCTTAGGGTATCAATTCTCCCGCCCCTTACCATGCAGCCCCGGGCAATCCCTACCTGTTCCAGGACCCGGTAAGGGGTTTCCTCCAATTGTACAATACCATACCCGCGCTTTAAAGCCTCCCGGTCCAATCGGAAAAGCCTTTCAATAAGTTTTAGAGCCAATTCCTCCCTGTCCACAATCTCTTCCTTAATGGCCCCGGTAATGGCGAGGTTAACCCCTACTCTCTCTTCTTCGAATTTTGGCCACAAAATCCCCGGCGTATCCAATAGGTCAATCCCTTCGGTTAATTTAATCCACTGCCTGCCCCTGGTAACCCCCGGCTTGTCCCCGGTCCTTGCTGAAGCCCTCCCGGTAATCCGGTTTATCAGCGACGACTTGCCCACGTTCGGGATACCGGCTATCATGACCCTTATACGCTTGTTCTTTCTGCCCCTTTTTTGCCACTTTTCCCGGATTATTTCTCCCCGTTCGGTTATTTCAATCATCAACTCCCTAATTCCGCCGCCGCTTAGGGAATCAATGGCCAGGGCCGATATGGACTTGCTTTTGAAATACTCAATCCAACGACCTGTTACCCCGGGGTGGGCAAGGTCCGATTTGTTAAGGACGGTTATCCTTTTTTTGTCCGGGAGTATCCTTGCCAGTTCCGGGTTGCCGCTGCTGTACGGTATCCTGGCATCCAAAAGTTCAATGACAAAGTCCACCAGTGCCAGGTTTTCCTGTATCTCTTTAATTGTCTTCATCATATGGCCAGGAAACCACTGCATATTCATTTCTTTAACCCCTTCAGTCAATTATTGTTGGGGGCACAGGCCACAACCTAAAAACAGCCTCTCCCCGGATATTCTTAAGCGGTATAAACCCTACGTCGGCATACCGGCTGTCCCTGCTGTCATTTCTATTATCACCCAGTACAAACACGGTATTCGGGGGAACCACCACTTCCGGAAAGTCCCCTAGGGGTTTTTCACTGATGTAGGGCTCCTCCAGTTCGGTACCGTTCACGTACACCCTGTGGTCCTTTATCTCCACGCTGTCCCCTCCACAGCAATTACCCTCTTAATAAAAATAAGAGACGGGTCGGAGGGGTACTCAAACACTACTATGTCCCCGTGCTCCGGTTTGCCTAGTAGATATCCAATTTTATTGACCGCCAGCCGGTCGCTGTCCTTAAGAGTGGGCAGCATTGACGAACCCTCCACCAAAACCGTTTCAAACACAAATGCCTTTATGACAATGGCTATTACCACGGCTATTACAATGGATTCCAACCATTCCCTGGCCTGGCTCTTGGCACCTGAAGTCATGGCCTACCCTCCTATTTGGATAAAGCTTTTAAACAAATTATGGACTGCCGTCAGTCCCATAATACCTGCTATTTTCTTTCTTTAACCCTGGCAGACTTACCCAACCTGTCCCTAAGGTAGTACAGCCTCGCCCTCCTGACTCTGCCCTTCCTAACCACTTCTATGTTATCCAGCTTGGGAGAATTCAAAAGGAATGTCCTTTCAACCCCTACTCCGTATGAAATCCTTCGTACGGTAAATGTTTCGTTGATACCGCCGTGCTGCCTCTTAATAACGGTACCTTCAAACACCTGTATTCTTTCCCGTTTCCTTCCTTTATCTTCACATGCACCCTGACGGTGTCCCCTACCTGAAACTCGGGAATATCTTTTTTCAGTTGCCCGCTTTCCACCATTTTTATAAGGTCCATATTGTACCTCCTTCCCTCCTGACGTTCGTACTGCCCGCTGCAGAATTGGACCGTCCGTTATGCCAGCTATTATAGCACATAGTCCACGGTATAACAATAAGTTTTATTGTTTAGGGGTCTGTTTCCTCGGGCTTTATGTCTCTGCCGGCCAAAAGGTCCGGCCTTAAACGCCGCGCATCTCCACGGCTTTTTCCATGCGCCATTGCTCGATCTTTTATGGTTGCCCGACAGCAACACCTCCGGCACCTTCATGCCCAAAAAGTCCGCCGGTCTTGTGTACTGGGGGTACTCAAGCAGCCCGTTTGTAAAGGATTCCGTTCCAGCGAGCGGGGCTGCCAATGGCTCCCGGCAGCAGCCTTGCCACCGCATCCACTATTACCATGGCCGGCAGCTCTCCGCCGGTCAGGATATAATCGCCGATGGATATTTCTTCGTCCACCATGGTATCTATTATCCTCTGGTCGATTCCCTCGTAGTGCCCGCATACAATGACCAGGTGGGGTTCCTTGAAAGCAGGCGGGCCTTTTCTTGCCCAAAGGGCTTTCCCGGGGACTTGTTAAAATCACCCGGGCATCGGGGCTCTCTTCCTTTACGGACTTTATCGCGTCAGTACAGGGGTTGCGGCATCATCACCATACCCGCACCGCCGCCGTAGGGTAGTCGTCAACCCTCCTGTGCCTGTCCTTGGAAAAGTCCCTTATGTTTATTACGCCCACCCTCAGTATACCCTTTTCTATAGCTTTCCCCAGAATACTGCTTTTCAAGACTGCATCGAACATTTCCGGGAAAAGGGTGAGTATGTCAATCTTCACTCCACCAACCCCTCCGGAAGCTGTACCCTTATAATTTTTTCCCGGATATTTATCTCTTTCACCATTTCCCTTACCGCGGGTATCAGTATTTCCCCCTTTTCTCCCTTCACGACATAAATGTCATGGGCCCCGGGCGAGAGCACCTCTACCACTTCGCCGAGCATGGACCCGTCGGTTTCCAGTACTTTACAACCTATTATATCGAAAACATAGAACTGGCCCTCCTCCAATTGGGCCAGGTTGTCCCTGTCCACCTCGAGATATTTCCCCTTGAAAGGCAGCACCGAATTCGCATCGTCGTATCCTTTAAGCTTCAGTGCTATGCTGCCTGTCTTGTAGGGCCTGTGCCTTTCCACTTCAACCCGCAGTCTTCCGGCGCCGGTATTTATATAACATTCTTCAAGGTCTTTGAAACGGTCGGGGATGTTGCTCAGCAAAAGCACCTTTATTTCCCCCTTTATTCCAAGCGTATTTGCAATGTACCCAATTTTAAAATATTCCATACCGACACCACCTGGGTAACCCGGAACATCCGGTCCGCTCACCTTTTCCGCCCTACTCTATTATTTCCACCACTACCCTTTTATCCTGTTTTACCGCCGAGGCCTTGACTATTGTTCTTATAGCCTTTGCGATCCTTCCATGCTTGCCTATAACCTTCCCCATGTCTTCGGGGTCTACTTTAAGCTCCACAATTATTGATTTTTCTCCGTCCACCTGTCTTACCTCCACGCGTTCCGGGTGGTCAACAAGGGACCGGGCGATAAACTCAACCAATTCCTTCATTACCGCACCTCCAGTTACTCCTCATTGCTTACCTCTTCGAGGTTTTGGTAAACCCCCTCGGACTTGAACAATGCTTTTACGGTGTCCGAGGGCTTTGCACCCCTTTTCAGCCACTGTGCCGCCTTCTCATGGTCTATTTTTATCTCCCTGGGCTGGGATATTGGGTTGTAGTAACCAATCTCCTCTATGAATCTCCCGTCCCTGGGGGCTCTTGAATCCGCCACCACAATCCTGTAAAAGGGTCTTTTCTTGGCTCCCATTCTTCTAAGCCTTATCTTGACTGCCATTTTCTCACCTCCCCGTCGTCACGAATGCATGATGTTTCCTTTATTTATATGAAAGGGAAACCGGGCTTTCCTTTCCTTGGGCCCTTCCCCATTTCAGCGAGCTGTCTCATCAGTTTCCTGGTCTGTTCATATTGTTTTAAAAGCCTGTTTACCTGCTGTATGGTGGTGCCGCTGCCGGCGGCTATCCTCCTTCTCCTGCTCCCGTTTAGCATGGACGGGTCCCTTCTTTCCTCCGGCGTCATTGAACTAATAATTGCCTCCACCCTGGCCAATTCCCTATCGTCCACTTCCACCGGTCCCATCTTTTCCCTTTTATGCCGGGTATCATATCCATTATCCTGTCTATCGGTCCCATATTCCTTACCTGGTTCAGTTGCTCTAAGAAATCCTCCAGTGTAAACTGCTGGCTCTTAATCTTACGGGTAAGCTCGGCGGCTTTTTTTTGGTCAAAGGATTCCTGGGCCTTTTCTATAAGGGTCAGAACATCTCCCATGCCCAGGATGCGGGATGCCATGCGATCGGGGTAGAACAGTTCAATGTCCTCCACCTTTTCCCCGGTACCGGCAAACTTTATCGGTTTACCGGTAACCGCCTTGACAGAAATGGCCGCCCCTCCACGGGTGTCCCCGTCCAGCTTGGTGAGTATCACTCCGTCTATGCCTATTCTCCGGTTAAAGTTTTCCGCCACGTTTACCGCGTCCTGGCCTGTCATGGCATCCACCACCAGCAGTACCTGGTCCGGCTTTGCCTGGGCCTTCATTTCCTCCAGCTCAAGCATAAGCTCATCATCCACGTGAAGCCTGCCGGCGGTATCGAGGATTACCACATCCCTGCCGTTTTTTTTGGCCTCCGAAACACCCGCCGTTGCTATATCCGAGGGCTTGGCCTTATCCCCCATTGAAAAAACCGGTATACCGGCCTTATCGCCCACAACGTGAAGCTGTTTAATCGCCGCCGGTCGGTACACGTCACAGGCCACCAGCAGCGGATGTTTCCCGTAGTGTTTCTCCAGGTACTTTGCAATCTTGGCTGCGGCGGTGGTTTTACCCGCCCCCTGCAGTCCCACCAGCATAATGACGGTGACACCGGAGGGAGAAAACACAACCTTGCTGGGGGTATTTCCCATAAGTTCAATTAGCTCTTCCCTTACTATCTTTATAAGCTGCTGGCCGGGGGTAAGACTGTCCATTACTTCACTGCCCCCCGCCCTGTCGGTGACCTTTTTTATGAAGTCCTTAACCACCAGGAAATTGACGTCCGCCTCCAGCAGGGCCAGTTTTACTTCCCTCATGCCCTCCTTGACGTCCTTTTCGGACAGCTTTCCCTTGCCTCTAAGTTTTTTGAAGGTATGCTGCAGCTTTTCGGTTAATCCCTCAAAGGCCATGAGCCCTAACCTCCCGTTGCCGTTTGGATAAATTCCCTTATCTCCCGGAGTTTTTCAATAATTTTCTCTTTGCCCTGTTCCCTTTCCAGGGCTCCCATTATATTGTCAAGATTTCCCAAAATTTTTGTCTTTTTTTCCGAATCCGTCCTGAACCTTTTTACAAGCCCCAGCCTGTCCTCCATGCCCCTTGCTCGCGTTTTCGCCCTTTTCAGGTTATCAAACACCGCCTCGCCTGCTGGTGCTTAAAAGCTCCCCTATTTCACCCAGTGAATAGTCTCATATAATAAAGGTCCATTATCTCCTGCTGCCGCGGTGTCAATATCCCGCCATAAAAATCGTATAAAAGCGCCATTTCTACGAACTCTTCATTCATATATCCATCATAATACGCCTGTAAAGGCATTATGCTTTACAGGCGTATTTTATATTATTATTATGCTCCTGTCAACAATAAATCATCCCAATATTGCATCCACGAAAATCTCCCCGTCAAAGGGCTGCAGGTCTTCGATTCCTTCCCCGATACCAACATATTTTACAGGAACCCCCAGTTCCCTGCCTATGGCAAACACTATCCCTCCCTTTGCGGTGCCGTCCAACTTGGTAAGTATTATGCCGGTTATGTCGGTAATCTCCTTGAAGGTCTTGGCCTGCGCAAGGGCGTTTTGCCCCGTTGTGGCATCCAGAACCAGGTATGTCTCTACCCTGTACCCTTCCGCCTCCCTGTTTATTATCCTTTTTACCTTTTTAAGTTCCTCCATAAGGTTCTTTATTGTGCAGCCTCCCGGCGGTGTCAATGATAAGCACGTCCGCCTTCCTTGCCTTGAACGCACCCAGCGCATCAAACACCACCGCACCGGGGTCGGAACCCTCGCTGTGTTTTATTACGTCCGCCCCGGCCCTTTGCCCCCAGACTTGCAGCTGCTCGATTGCCGCTGCTCTGAAAGTGTCTGCGGCGGCGGCCAGAACTTTTTTGCCCTTGGACTTGTAGAGGGCCGCCATTTTGCCTATGGTGGTGGTTTTACCCACTCCGTTTACTCCCACCACCAGTATTATCACGGGAACGTCTTCACTGTCGGCAGATAGGTCATCTCTTTCCAGCATTTCCTTAAGTATTTTTTTAAGTTCTTCTTTTATCTTTTCCCCGGTTATGCTCTTGTCTCGCCTCATTCTCTCGCCCAGCGTATTTATCACCTCAAGGCTGGTATCCACCCCGGCATCGGCGGTGATAAGCACCTCTTCCAACCTCCAGCATTTCCGGGCTGGGTTTGTTGCCCAGGGCCAAGATACCGTCCACCTTTTTCCTAATATCCTCCCTGCTCTTTACAAGTCCCTGCATGAGCCTTGATAGAAGTCCGGGATGTTTATCCTGCATATCTTTCTCCTCCTTAACTGACCATGTCCTCCAGTCTTACCGATACCAGTTTCGAAATTCCCTTTTCCTGCATTGTAACCCCGTAAAGGTTGTTGGCTATTTCAATTGTCCCCTTCCTGTGGGTAATTAATATGAACTGTATGTCTTCGGAAAGCTTTTTCAGGAATTCGCCGAACCTCTCCACGTTGGCATCGTCAAGGGCGGCTTCTATTTCGTCCAGTATGCAAAAAGGCGACGGCTTAACCGAGAGTATCGCAAACAACAGCGCAATCGCCGTCAGTGCCTTTTCTCCCCCCGACAGCAGCGATATTTGCTGCAGCTTTTTGCCCGGCGGCTGTGCTATTATATCAATTCCCGATTCCAGTATGTTGGCCTGGTCGGACAGCAGTACCTGGGCCCTCCCGCCGCCGAACAAGTCCCTGAAGACCCTGTTGAAACTCTCGTTTATTACTTGGAATTGTTCGGCGAACTGTTTCTTCATTGTATCCATCATCTCTTTTATTATCCTATTCAGGGAATCTCTGGCCTCCTCCAGGTCCCTTTTTTGGGAATTCAAAAAGTCAAACCTTTCCTTAACCCTGGCATACTCTTCAATGGCGTTAATATTCACATTGCCCAGTTCCTTAATATTTGCTTTTAGCTCAATAATCCTGCTGCGTGCCGCTTTCTCGTCCTTTATATCGCACTTGTAGTCAAGGGCATGGATGCGGGTTACCTCGTACTCCTCCCACATCCTGTCATGAAGGTTTCCTATCTCCATATCCACCTTGGTAAGCTGTACTTCATACCTGTGAAGCCTTTTTTCCAGCTCGGAAATTTCCTTATTAATTTCTTTAACCGCCTGTTCCTTTTCTTTCATTTTCTGCTGGCATTCGGACTTTGTTTGCTGTAGTTTTGTCATTTCCCCGTTGTACCTGTTTTTTTCCCCGACCAGTACTTCGATTTCCTGTCTCAGCGCCGATATCCCATCCTCCAGCTTCTCAATGTTTTTCCTGTTTATCTCTATCTCCTTTTCCCGGTCTATAACCGACATGCGGGCCTTTTGCAGCATCGAAACCGCCCTCTGGAACCCCGATTGCACGTCCTCAAGTTTTTGGGCGATTCTTGCCGTGTCCACCCTGTGGGCTGTTATCTGCTGCATGATGTTATCCCGGTCCTGTTTTTTCTCGGAGCTTATCCGTTGCAAATTTCTTATTTGCTCTTCCATTTGCTTGTTCTCGTTCTCTTTATCTTTTATATTTATCAGTATTTTCTCAATTTGCTGCTGGGTTTCATAATACTCGGATTCCAGTGTAAGCTTCTCGGATTCAAACTGCAGTTTTTTAGCTTCCCTGTCCTCCAGGTCCTTTGCCTTTGCTTCCAACATCTCGGTTATCCTAATCCTTTGCAGTTCAAGCTGGTGATATGCATCCGCCATATCCTGTATCCTCAGCTCTATATCCCGTTCCTTTTCGCCCAGTTCCCTTATTGAACGGTCCAGCCGCACGGTTTCATCCGCCTTGCTGTCCAGTTCACCTTGCAGCGATTGGATTTCCGCTTTTCTCTGCAACAGCCCCGCCTCTTTGCTGTAGCTGCTTCCCCCTGTCATGGAACCCCCGACGTTTATCAGGTCCCCATCGGTGGTTACTATCCTGAACCCGTATCCGAAGGCCCTCGCCATTTTTATACCACTGTCAAGGTCATCCACAACCACTACCCTTCCCAGCAGGTTGTCAATAATGTTACTAATCCTGTCCGGGCAGCTTACAAGGGATGACGCCCTTCCGATACACCCTTCCATACCAAGGGCCTTTTCCTCGTCCCTATTCAAGTTTCTTGGCTTTATTGAGCTTATAGGCAAAAAGGTGGCCCGTCCCAGATTGTTGCGTTTAAGGTAGCCTATCGCTGTTTTTGCATCCTCCTCGGTGTTTGTCACAATGCTCTGCAGGTTATAACCCAGGGCTGTTTCTATCGCCCTCTCCAGTCCCGGCCGGACAGTAATCAGCTTTGCAACAGCCCCCACTAGTCCCTTTTTAAGGACCTTTCCCCGGTCACACGCTTCCAGCAGCGACTTTACGCTCCTTGAATATCCCTCGTACTCCCTTTCCATCTGCTGTAGCAGGGCCAGTTTGGACCTATTTATTCCGAGTTCTTCCCTTAGGTTTTTTAGTTTTTGCTCCAACTGCAGCCGCCGGCTCCTTAAACCGTTCAGCTTGTTAACCAGGCCGCTCCGATGCCGGGAATTATCTGCCAGCTGTTTTTCCAGGCCATCCAGCGTTCTTTTTAGGTCATCCTGTTCCGCCTTTAGAAGCCCAATCCTGTCGTCTACGTTTTGCATTTCCTCCAGCAGCTGAGCTTTTCGCATATAAATGGTTTTGTTCAGCGTTTTCAGGCTGTTTGCATTACTGTTTAGCTCGGAAATACGGTTTAGGTTCTCGATTATACCCGTTTTTATCTCCTCTACCTTTGCCTCGTCTTTTCCCACCTGCGCCCCAATGCTGTCCAGGTTGGCCTGGAAGGTATCAATTATCTGTTTCTTTTCCTCCAGGTCCTTTTTCAGGTCCTGCATCTCCTGCATTCTTTTTTGTTTTTCTTCCTCCAGCGCGGCGGTTTCATTTTTCGTTTCGGCAATTTCCGCCTTGTGCCTTTCAATATTCTCCTTTTCTCCCTGTATCCTCTGTTTTAGTACCTTAATTTCGCCTTCCTTTTTTTCAGCCAGGTTGAGGCTTCTGAACACCCTCTCCTGGACTTCCTTAAGTTCCTCCTCCAACTGCTGTATTTTTGTTTCAAGGCTTGAGAACTCCGTTTCCAGCCGGTTAACCATATTGCTTTTATTGTAAACCTGTTTCCGGCATTCTTTTATCTTCTCCTGTATGCCGGTTTTTTGCCTGTTAAGCTTTTCAAGACTGTCTATAAAAAGGCTCAGCTCAAGCTTTTTGAGTTCGTCCCTCATCAGTATGTACGCCTTTGCCACTTCGCTTTGCTCATAAAGGGGACCCACCTGCCTTTGGAGTTCATCAATGATGTCCCCCAGCCTCAGGAGGTTTTCCTCGGTCCTTTGGAGCTTTCTTTCCGCTTCGTCCTTTCTGGTTTTATACTTTACTATTCCTGCGGCTTCTTCGAATATTTTTCGCCGGTCCTCGGCCTTTGAACTGAGGATTTCGTCTATCCTGCCCTGGCCTATTATTGAATATCCTTCCTTACCTATGCCGGTATCCATGAACAGCTCATTAATATCCTTCAGCCTGCATCCGGTCCTGTTCAGGTAATACTCGCTTTCTCCCGACCGGAAAAGTCTTCTTGTAACCACCACTTCGGAATACTCTATGGGCAAAAAACCGTCCCCGTTGTCCAGCGTTATTGAAACCTCGGCAAAGCCCAACGCCTTCCGGTTGTTGGTACCGGCGAAAATGACATCCTCCATCCGGCTGCCCCTTAAGTTCTTTATGCTTTGCTCCCCCAGCACCCACCTGACAGCGTCGGCTATGTTGCTTTTGCCGCTGCCGTTGGGCCCGACGATGGCGGCTATGCCTTTGTCGAATTCAAGATTAATTCTCTCGGCAAAGGATTTGAAACCTTTGATTTCAATGCTCTTAAGATACATGTACTATACCTCCGGCACTGGTGCTTAATGAACTATTTGATGCTTTTTATCACCTGGCGGTAATCCGCCTCAAACACTCTTTTCCCGTTTGTAAAGCGAATTTCGCTGTACCCCAGGCTTTGGTTCTTTAAAACCTTAATCTTAAGCCCGGGGTACCCCTTTCCAGGACCTTTATGCTTTCTTTTCCAATCCCCTTAAACGTCGATAGAGACCTGGGGTTTACCTCCATTACGAGTTCCTTTTCCGGTTCTATTCCCTTTGGTCCAATATCCATTTAACCGCCCTACGACCAGCCTGGAATCAACAAGCTGCCTGAAAGACGGGTGAAAGGGCCCTGCAACCACCTCTCCGCCTTCGCTTATCAGTTCGGTGGGCTGCAGTCCGATTCGTATTATGGCGACGTTTTCCCTTATAAACATTGCCGCCAGGACAGCGCACAGGTCAACCGCCTCTTCCAGCGAAGGAGGCTTGTACATGCCTTTTTTGTACATTTTCTCAAGGACGGTACCCCTTATAACCAGCGTTGGATATATCCTCACGAAGTCCGGTTTCAGTGCGCATATCCTGGATGCGGTTTGTACCTCGATATCCGGCCGGGAACCGGGAAGCCCTACCATCATCTGAAGACCAAGCCGAAACCCGTACTCCCGTATTTTTCTGGAAGCCTGTACAACGTCGGTACAGTTGTGCCCCCTGGCACTTTTACTGAGCACCTCATCGCTCATGGACTGGACTCCCAGCTCTATCGTGTCCACGTGGAACTGTACGAGCCTTTCCAGCACTTCTTGGTCTATATAATCCGGCCTGGTGGAAAGCCTTATCCTGTCAATAAGCCCCTCTTTTTTTGCAAGGTAAGCTTCTTTTAAGAAAGCCCTCTGAAGCGGTACCGGTATACCGGTAAAACTGCCACCGAAAAATGCCGCTTCCACTACCCTGGCTTTTCGGGGAATGGTGGTGCGGTACTCCCGTATGGTGGGAATGACTTCTTCCGGTGATACCGGGCGCTCTTTGCCGGTTATTTTCCTCTGGCTGCAAAACACACAGTCATGGGGACAGCCTATGTGGGGAATAAAAAAGGGAACTATATAATGGGTTTTGGTCATTTCAACCCTCCAGCCTTTCCAGTGCTTTTTGTGCAGCGTGTTGTTCCGCTTCCTTTTTGCTTTTCCCGGTACCTTCTCCGTAAACCCTGTCCCCGATTAATACTCTCACCCGAAAGGTTTTGTCGTGGTCCGGCCCTTCCTGGTCTACAAGCCTGTACTCAACCGTAAGATGACCGGACGCCTGTACTGTTTCCTGGAGCTCGGTCTTAAAATCCCCTGTTATGCTTTGTTCCGCCAGTTCCCGTACCCTGGCCTGCAAGTATCCCAAAACAAAGTCCCTGGCCGGCGTATATCCACCGTCAAGATATATAGAGCCAATAACCGCCTCAAAGGCGTCCGCAAGGATTGAAATCCTGCTGCGGCCGCCGTTTTGCGCTTCTCCCCTGCCCATTTGCAGGAAATCTCCCAGCCCCAGTTCCCTGGCACGCTGCCCCAAGGCCTTGCCCCTTACCAGGGCGGCCCTCATCTTGGTAAGCGTCCCTTCCGTGTAATCGGCAAATTCCTTGTAAAGGAATTCGCTGGTTATCATCTCCAAAACGGCATCCCCCAAGAATTCCAGCCTTTCATTGTACTCATCCTTACCAAGACCCTTTTCATTGGCATAGGAGCTGTGGGTTAAGGCACAGTTCAATAGAGCAATATCTTTGTAGCGGTATCCCAGGCGGTCCTGTAGTTTTTTCAGTTCCTCCAGCCTTGGCCCTATTACCCTCAATAACCGACATCCTTTCCGGCATCCTTCGATATAAAACATCCTTGTATATTATAGCATATTTCTACCCTAAAATAACCAAAGTCCCTACTCGAACCTTTTGAAGCATATGGTGGCGTTATGCCCCCCAAAACCCAGCGAGTTGGATATGGCATAGTCTATGTTTCGCTTAACTCCCTTGTTGGGCGTATAATCCAAGTCGCAGTCGGGGTCGGGGGGTGTTGTAGTTCATGGTGGGCGGCACAAACCCCTTCATAAATCGCCAATACCGCAGCTATCGCCTCTATCCCGCCGGCCGCTCCCAAAAGGTGGCCGGTAACCGATTTTGTCGAGCTTATCGCCAGCTTGTAAGCGTGCTCTCCGAACACCTTCTTTATGGCCTCGGTTTCAAACTGGTCGTTGTACTTGGTGGAAGTACCGTGGCGCTTATATAGCCTATCCTATCCGGGGCAATACCGGCGTCTTCCAGAGCCCTTTCCATGGCCGAGCGCAGCCCCTGCCCTGCCCGGCGCCGGCGCGGTTATATGATAGGCGTCGGCGGTCCTGCCGTAGCCCACAAGCTCTGCATAAATCCTTGCACCCCTTTTGAGCGCGTGATTTAGTTCCTCCAGTATCAGAATGCCGCAGCCCTCACCCAATACGAAGCCGTCCCTTTCGCCGTCAAAGGCCTGCTGGCGCCCCGGGGGTCATGGTTGCGGGTGGACAGGGCTTTCATGGAACAAAAGCCTGCCACCGCAATAGGGGCTACCGCCGCTTCGGTACCGCCGGTTATAACCATGTCGGCATCCCCCGCTGTATAACCCCGGAAGGCATCCCCGGCGGCGTTTGTTCCCGAAGCACAGGCAGTAACCACTTTCGTCTCATTGGGCCCCCTTGGCGCCAAAAGCCATTGCCATCTGCCCCGCAGCCATATTGGAAATCATCATGGGTATGAAGAAGGGACTTATCCTGGAGTGCCCCTTTTCTATCAGCACCCTGAACTGGCTTTCCAGTGTCTCTATGCCCCCGATCTCGACCCCAGTATAATACCCAGCCTGTCCTTATCAATCCTGCCCAGGTCGACACCGCTGTCCTCCAAGGCCATCCTTGCACCGGCAACGGCGTATTGTGTGAAGGTGTCCATACGTCTTGCTTCCTTTTTATCCATAAAAAAAATCGCCGGGCACGAAGTTCTTAACCTCCGCCGCTATGGTGCACTCGTACCCTTCGGTATCAAACTTTGTTATTTCTCCTATACCGGATATCCCGTCCTTAAGCGACGCCCAAAACCTTTCCTTCCCCAGTCCAACGGGTGTAATCGGCTCCCAGGCCGGTAACCACAACTCTTCTTCCCATTCCGGCGACCTCCTTGTTATATATTAACAAATCGCAGTGATTTGCCTCTTATTTAAGAAAGTCCCGATTTCAATCGGGACCTTCGGACTAGCTATTGATTTTTATGTATTCTACAGCATCCCCGACGGTGCTCATCTTTTCAGCATCCTCATCCGGGATCTCCAAATCAAATTCTTCTTCTAAAGCCATTATCAGCTCAACCAGGTCCAGGGAATCGGCTCCCCAAGTCTTCGATAAATCGTGCATCGCTTGATATCTCCTCTTCGTCCACGCCTAGCTGGTCTGTACAATTTCACCTTTTCAAATATCATCTTGTCACCTCCTTCCGGGTACTTGCTATAAAATATATATTAAATATATTACATAACAATACCACCGTCAACGCCAATTATTTGCCCTGTAATGTAGGAAGCAAGGTCACTGCTCAAAAACGCCACAAGGTATGCAACGTCCTCAGGGGTACCCGGCCTGCCCAACACAACCCTTTTTGTCATCTCGTCCCTTAAATCTTGTGACAGTTTCATGGTCATGTCGGTCTGGATATAACCCGGGGCAACTGCGTTAACGGTTATTCCCCTGCTGCCCAGTTCCTTTGCCACCGCCTTTGTAAAACCTATTACCCCCGCCTTGGAAGCACAGTAGTTGGCCTGGCCGGCATTCCCGTATATGCCCACCACCGACGATATGTTTACTATTCTTCCCCATCTGTTCTTAATCATAAGACGCGATGCAGCCCTGGTACAGTTAAACACTCCCGTAAGGTTAATATCAATAACCCGCCGCCAGTCCTCGTCCTTCATCCTCAAAAGCAGCCCGTCCCTGGTTATGCCTGCGCAGTTCACCAGGATATCTACCGCCCCGAAACGCGCGGCGGCCCTTTCTATAAGGCTGTTGGCCTCGGCCGGGTCTGCAACGTCAGCGGCAAAGGCTTCGGCGTCCCCGCCAAGGCTTTTTATCGCCGTTACCGTTTCCTCCGCCGCCTTGGAGCCGCTGGCATAGTTCACTGCCACAGCCGCCCCCAGCCGCGCCAGGGTTATGGCTGTGGCCTTTCCGATACCTCTGGACCCGCCGGTAACCACAGCGACCTTTCCATTCAGATTTAACATTTGACTCCCTCCAATTCAAACAGGGCATTATTCAAACTTTCCAAGTTTTCAATGTTCAATACCCGCACGCCCTTATCTATTTTCTTAACAAAGCCGGACATCGTCTTACCGGGTCCTATTTCAACGAAAGTATCCGCCCCCAGCTCAATCATTCGCTTTACGCTCTCCTCCCACAGTACCGGCCTGCTTACCTGCTTTACCAGGTTTCTTTTTATTAAGTCACTACGGGTCTCCTCGGTGGCGGTAACATTTGCAATCACCGGTACAGCGGCATCCATTACTTTTATCCCTTCAAGGGCCTTTTTCAGCCTTTCTTCCACCGGCCTTAGCAGACTGCAGTGGAAGGGTGCGCTTACCGGCAGCATCACCGCCCTTCTTGCCCCCATCGCCTTTGCCATCTCAACCGCGGCGGCCACCGCCTTTGTTTCCCCTGAAACGGCGGTCTGGCAAGAGCAGTTGTAATTGGCCGGTTCCACCACCCCCAGCTTTGAGACCCTGCGGCAGCACTCTTCAACCAGGTCCTTGTCAAGGCCGATAATTGCCGCCATAGTGCCGGTGTTTAACGGTACGGCATTCTGCATAAGCTTACCCCTTTTATACACCAGCACCACCGCATCTTCAAACTCCAGCGAGCCCGCTGCCATAAGGGCGGAATACTCGCCAAGGCTAAGCCCCGCCGCCATGTCGGGTATAAGATCGTGTTTTTTTATAATTTCTAGTATGGCAGCGCTTACAGTTACTATGGCTGGCTGGGTAATCTCGGTTTCGGTAAGCTTCTGCTCCGGGCCCTCGAATATTATACTGGTAAGGTTAAATCCCAGTACCCGGTCCGCCCTGTCAAAAACCCCCGCCGCCTCGGGGAACTCCTGGTACAGGTCTTTGCCCATACCTATATACTGTGCCCCCTGGCCGGGAAAAATAAACGCAACTTTACCCATAATCTACCTCCCAAGCACCTTTGCGGTGATTTCTATTATGTCCCTTGCTTCCTTTGTTATTCCTTCTATTATTTCTTTTACCGGTTTAATATCGTTTATAAGGCCTGCAATCTGCCCGGACATAACCGAACCATCCCGGGTATTGCCTTCCACCACCGCTTCCCGGAGCTTGCCAGCGCCCAGCTTTTCCAGTTCCCCCGCCGTGGCCCCTGCCCTTTCCAGCCTATCAAACTCTCGGGTCAGTTTATTCTTTAAGCACCTTACCGGGTGGCCGGTGGTCCTGCCGGATGCTACCGTGTCCCTGTCCCCGGCCTTAAGCAGGGCTTCCTTATAATTGGCATGGGCGGTACATTCCAACGAGCATACAAACCGCGTTCCCATCTGTACCCCCTCGGCGCCAAGCGCCAGGACCGCCACAAGACCCCTTCCGTCGGCAATTCCACCGGCGGCTATAACCGGTATTTCAACCGCGTCCACCACCTGGGGCACCAGGCACATGGTGGTTAATTCCCCTATATGTCCACCCGCTTCGGTACCCTCGGCTATCAGTGCATCGGCGCCCACCGACTGCATCCGCTTTGCCAGGGCAACGCTTGGAACCACCGGTATTATTTTTGCTCCCGCTTCCTTAAGGCTGCCGATGTATTTCCCCGGATTGCCGGCTCCGGTGGTCACCACTCTCACCCTATATTTGAGGATTACTTCCATCACCTGTTCCACGAAGGGGGAAAGCAGCATTACATTTACACCAAAGGGTTTTGTTGTAAGCTTCGAGGCCTTTATTATTTCCTTTTCCACCACGTCCGCGGGAGCGTTTCCGGCACCTATTATTCCAAGACCCCGCATTAGACACCGCCGCCGCCAGTTCAGCGGTTGCCACCCATGCCATGCCCCCCTGAAGGATAGGATATTCTATGCCCAGTATTTCACATATCCTGGTATGTATCATTCCCACCACTCCCATTGCAATATTGTGATTATTTGCTCCATTTAATGGCACAGGCGCCCCAGGTCAGCCCCGCCCCGAAGCCCACCAACACCAGGTTGTCGCCGTATTTAAGGAGCCCCTGTTCCACCGCTTCGTCCAATGCCACCGGGATGGAGGCCGATGACATGTTGCCGTACCTGCTGAGATTCATGAATATCTTGTCCAGGGGTATGCCCAGCCTTTTTCGCCGCGGAATCCACGATCCTCTTGTTGGCCTGGTGCGGTATAAGAAGGTCAATATCGTCAAGACCAAGGCCTGCCTTTTCCAAAACCCCCATTGTGGCCTGCGGCATTACTCCCACCGCAAATTTATAAACCTCCCCGCCGTCCATGTGTATGAAATGCTTGCCGGATTTTACCGTATCAATGCTGGCCGGCATCCTTGAACCCCCGGCGGGCAGCGAGAGATACTGGCCTTTCCAGCCCTCCGCTCCCAAAAGGGTGGCGATAATGCCACTACCTTTTGGCGCCTCCCCCAGCACCGCGGCCCCTGCGCCGTCACCAAAAAGTACGCAGGTGCTGCGGTCCTCCCAGTTACATATCTTGGAAAGGGTTTCCGCGCCTATCACCAACACGTTTTTGCATCGCCGGTGGATATAAACTTTTTCGCCTATCGAGAGACCGTATATAAAACCGGTGCACGCGGCCTGTACATCAAAGGCGCTGGCCTTTACCGCCCCGAGCTTGGACTGCACTATACAGGCGGTGGACGGGAAGGCCATGTCCGGCGTCGCCGTCGCCACTATTATTACATCAATTTCCCCGGCGGTTATCCCCGCATTCTCCATGGCTTTTTTCGCCGCTTCCGTTGCAAGGTCGGAGGTGGCGGTACCCGCATCGCTTATCCTGCGCTCGGATATGCCGGTGCGGCTTACTATCCACTCGTTGCTGGTTTCTACCATCCTTTCGAGGTCGAAATTTGTGAGGATTCTTTCGGGAAGGCACCTGCCCGTCCCGGCAATGCCAACCGACTTTACCATTCTATCCATTACCATCCTCCGTCTTAACATTTTCTGTTATTGTTTGTTCCACCTTGTTTTCTATAAACCTTATCGCCTGCATTATTGCGTTTTCTATTGCCAGCGCGTCGGAACTGCCGTGGGCTTTTATACAGCCTCCGGCGATACCCAATAGCGGCGCTCCGCCGTACTGCTTGTAATCCATCCTATCTTTCAGTTTTTTTAGCCCCGGCTTGAGCACGGCGGCAGCCAGCTTGGATGCAACACCGGCAGTGAATTCTGCCTTAAGCTGCGAAAACAATGCCATTGCCAGTCCCTCGGTAAGCTTTAATATCACATTGCCTACAAAACCGTCACAGACCAAAACGTCCGCAGCTCCCTCTGGGATGCTTCGTGCTTCAATGTTGCCGATGAAGTTAAGCCCGGACTTTTCAAGCAGCGCGTAGGCCTCCTTGGTGAGGGCATTTCCCTTTCCCTGCTCGGTACCGATGTTAACCAGCGCAACCCTTGGGTTTTGCACCCCCAGGACACCCTTCATATAGGCCGAGCCCATCATGCCGAACTGCAAAAGGTTTACCGGCTTGCACTCGGCGTTTGCACCGGCGTCTATCAGCATCGCCCCTCCCCTTAGGGTGGGAAGAACCGGTGCCAGCGCCGGGCGGTCTATGCCCTTTATCCTGCCTATCCTAAACAGCGCGCCCGCCAGAAGCGCTCCCGTATTGCCGGCCGAAATGAAGGCTCCGGCTTCCTTTCTTTTGACAAGGTCCATCCCCATCACCATAGAGGAATCCTTCTTTTTCCTGATAGCCTCCACCGGCGCATCCTCTGCGCTTATCACCTGGGCGGCGTTTACTATGCTTATCCTTTCAGTCTGGTACCCGCCAAGGCTATCCCTTATACTTTCCTCTTTTCCCACTATTATTAACTGCAGCCTCCTATCCCTTTCCAGGGCCCTAATGCAGCCCTTCACCACTTCCACCGGCGCATTGTCTCCGCCCATTGCGTCAACGGCAATTCTCATTAAAATCCCCCCTTACTCGTCCAGGGCAACCAGTATGAACTTGCCCCTAAACACTTCCTGCATCTTGAGCTTTATTCTTACCCATACAAAAAATTTGTTTCCCCTTCGCTTTATTATTTCCGCATGGGCAACCAGCTTCTGTCCCGACCGGACCGGCTGCTTGTATTTGATGTTTGCAACCCCTATAAGGGCCACGTCAGCATCTATCACCGCTATGGCAAGGGATTCCGCCTGGGCGTATATGAACTGCCCCCGCACTATGTTGGTCTTTTCAAAGGCCATGGAGTTATCCGTCTCCAGCATGGACATTCCTTTCTTACCCAGGTCTATGTCCAATAGTTCTCCAACAATCTCCTTCCCGGATATGGACCTTACCTTTGCATATGTACCCTCCGCCACGCTTTTTATCCTTTCCCGAAGTTCCGGTATGCCCAGCTCCAGCCTGTCCAGCCTTATGGTTTGTATGCTTACCTCGAAGTGCTCGCTAAGCTCCTCGTCGGTAAGAAACGGGTCCTTGACTATTTTATCCATAAGGCTTTTCTGCCTCTCCTTCTTTTCCTTCCCTTTTCCCGCCATAATAACACCCCTTTCCCGTTCAATTCCAATCTGTTCATAACGGAAGCAAAAGAACCGTCCCCTAGTTCTCCCTTATTACTTACATTTAGTACCTGGTATTAATATTAAGTATATATTATATCCTTTAATGAATCAATAGAAATTTTACCAGTAAAACAGGACATACCCGCAGGGGCGGAAATTCCCCCGCTGCGGTATGTCCCCAATCAATATCCCTGTACCACCAGGGTATATCACCGATAAGGCATAAAGATACGCTGCCGGGTTTATACCACTTTTAAACCTTCGGCTGCCAGTCTTCTTTGCAGGATATTGACGCATTCCTCCCCTTCCATGGACAGCCTTGTGCCCTTGGGCCCTTTACGAATCACTACAAGCCCGTATTTCGCCAAGATGTTAAGCCGGTTTCTTACCATCTGTTCAGTCATTTTGTTGCCCCCGCCGCACAGCTGCGCAAGACTTCTCCTGCTTAAATAAACCCTGCCTTCTTCCTGCGCTTTTTTCATAGTCGAAAGGATAAGAAATATTTCGTCCACCGGCATTTCCTTTTCCAGCAGCTGCAGCAGCTTTTCCTTCTGCATTGTGCTGTCCTTGGAAATAAAGGGCAGGTCCTTAACCCTCACAGGGCCTTCTCCCACAATGTGATAAAGGTACTCGATTACGTTTTCCAGCTCGCGGATGTTTCCCGGCCAGTCGTATTCCATGAATTTCTCCATGGCCTGGTCGCTTATTATAAGCTCCTTACCCCCGGGGAACCTTTCCAGCATCTTTTCAATTAGAATCGGTATATCCTCCTTGCGCTCCCTTAGGGGCGGTATTCGAATGGGCAGCACCTTAAGCCTGTAAAACAAATCCTCCCTGAACTTGCCCGCGCTCACAAGGTCCTCCAAGTTTTTATTGGTGGCAGCTATAATCCTTACATCTATAGGTATAATTTTTGTGCCGCCTATGCGCAGAACTTCCTTTTCCTGCAACACCCTAAGCAGCCGGGCCTGGATCTTCATTGAGGCGTCCCCTATCTCGTCCAGGAATATGGTTCCCTTGTGGGCCTGCTCGAACAGCCCTGCATGCCCGCCTTTCCTTGCACCGGTAAAAGCACCCTCCTCGTAGCCGAACAGCTCGCTTTCCAGCAGGTTTTCCGGCAGTGCCGCAAAGTTAACCGCCACAAAGGGCCCGTGCTGTTTATTGGAGGCCTTGTGTATTGCATGGGCGAACAGCTCTTTTCCTATGCCGCTTTCGCCTATGAGAAGAAGGGTTGAATTGCTTCTTGCAAGTTTCCTTGCTATTTCCTTTGTCTCAGTTATTTTTGCTTTTGCCTATTATATTTGAAAAATCGTATTTTGAGGTGTGACCCCTTTTCATTAGGTTGGTCCTTACGATATTCTCCATCTCAATAATTTCCGACAGGTCCTTGAAAGTTATTATAACCCCGTTGTATACGTCATCTTTGATAATGGGCATCATGGTAAGCAGTATTTTTTCCCATTATTTCATGGACTTTTCGATAAAGGCCGAAATTCTTCCCCAAAGGCTCTTTGCCTCGAAATCCAAAATATCGTCCAGGTTTATATCTCCATTTTTGTTCTTTCCCCTTAAACCGAACAGCTTATTTGCATTTTCATTGCTGAACATAATACTGCCATTGCTGTCTATTCCCACTATGCCGTCATTTATTACGTTGAGTATGGTATTTAATTGCTTCATTATATTATCGTTGGTTTCCAGCGCTTTTACCACTTTTTTGCTGGAATACACGAAGTCCTGCAGGAACCTTACCGATAACAGGTTTGTTCTCTCGTCCATAATTTTCAACTTCATCATAATCTCAGTTATGGTAGTAAGGTCAATCTTGCTGTAACCCAGGTCTATGACGTTTTCCACGTAATCGGGAACCATATGGATTTCTCCTGTTGTGATTGCATAATTGGCATGCAGCGAAAACCTTTGTCCCGGGTAATATGGGTACATCCTTATATGAGTTATGCCCAGTCCTTCCAAAAGGGATATGGAGTTTTCTGCAAGGTACTTGTTAACGTCGACAAACAGTACGTCTTCGCCCTTGGGTATTCTAAGCACATCCTCCAGCTTGGAATGGTTCAGCGCACGCCTGGCCACCAGCACCTCCGACGACCTGGGGTCGATATACTTCATAGCCGTCTCCTTAAGGTATTCATGACTTATCAGTACCAGCTTGTCGTATATTTTTTCGTTTATACCCTCCAGTATGGAATACCCCCTGATTGTTACCTCCGGGCCCAAAAGGTTGGTAAGCTGGTTTATCACGTTTTCCTTATGCTTCTCGGAACGGGTTATTATGGACAAGCCGGATGGAGTTTCGGTTGACATGGTGTTTCCCCTCCTTCCTGAGGCAAAGTGCCTTGGTTTATTATATTGTAACAAAAAAGCATTAGGTATAAAATGGTTTTATTCAAAAAACCTTTTCGAACCATTTACATCACCGCCATCCTTTGTTGAAATACACTTCAGTTTTCCGGTGTGCCTCAGCAATTAAACAGGGGTCGGGCTTTTATAGCCCTTATTTATTAGCAAAGGGCTATTTTATTGGTTCTTTATGGTTCTTATCAATAACCCACTATCAGCCTATATATTAAAAGCCCTTCATAATAAACCCTGCCAAGGGGCTATTATCGCATATAGGCAGCCCGCAGCCTCAAAAAAATGATTGGCATGAATATTGCTTGATTCATTCGTAAGCTGATCAGCAAAATCGTTTTGAGGGGGGTGATATTGACATTTAATGGCATACAGTGGTGCGCTTAATCAATCGAATTTTTTATCCAAATAGGAGGTCAAGAAATGGATACTTCTAATAAAAGCTCAAGACAGATTTCCCTTGAAAGGGCTGAAGTTTTAAAAAGCCGTATAGACCCCTATCTTGAAGCCAAAATGAAAATCCCTACCGGACTTGAACAGGGCGAAATAATCAAGGCAAGGCAGGACTAAGATAAAAGAAGGCTAGGGGCAACCGACGCCGACTGGAACGATTGGAATTGGCAGATAAAAAACAGGATAACAGATCTCGGATACCCTTGCAAAATTTATCAATTTAACTCCCAAGCAAAAGAAGGATATTGATGCTGTCACGAAGAAATTTAGATGGGCTATTTCTCCCTATTTTCTGTCGCTCATAGACCCGGAGGGAGACCATTACAAGGACCCGATATACCTACAGTCCATTCCAACGGGCCTTGAGCTAAAAGAGGGTATAGGCGAACCAGATCCTATGGCAGAGGAGTTTACCAACCCCGCCACCTGTATTACGCGCCGGTATCCTGACAGGCTCATAATAAACGTAACGAACCAATGTGGAATGTACTGCAGGCACTGTCAAAGGAGAAGGAATATTGGAGAAATAGATGCACCTCAACCAAGGGAAAACCTGCAGCAAGCTGTCGACTACATTAAAAATACTCCTGAAATAAGGGATGTTTTAGTAACCGGCGGCGACCCCTTCACATTATCCGATGAGAATCTTGACTGGCTGCTGGGGGAGCTTGACAAGATACCGCATCTTGAGTTCAAGCGTATTGGCACCCGGATGCCGGTTACCTTGCCCCAGAGGGTGACACCCGAGCTGTGTGACATGCTCAAGAAACATCATCCGCTTTATATCAACCTGCAGTTCAACAGTCCTATGGAAGTTTCAGCCGAATCTAAAACTGCCTGTGAAATGCTCGCCAATGCGGGAATACCCCTGGGGAACCAAACAGTGCTTCTAAGGGGAGTAAACGATCATCCCTTCGTGATGAAAAAACTCTGCCAGGAACTTTTAAGAATCAGGGTAAGACCTTACTATATATTCCATGCTAAAGGCGTAGTGGGAACCCTTCACTTCAGAACCAGCGTAGACATTGGTATTGAAATCATGGAACACCTGAGGGGCTACACATCAGGCCTGGCAATACCAACATTTATTATAAACGCTCCCCAGGGAAGGGGTAAAACGCCCATGCTTCCAGAGTATTTAATCTCCCACGGCAGGGACACCATAACCATAAGAACCTGGGAGGGGCAGGTCATCACATATCCGAACAAGGATGCCGAAGTGGAATACGAGTAAAAGACACTTAAAAGCTCACAGATATACTTGAGTAGTACTCTTTAACCTAATCAATTTTTGGTGATAAACCGTTACCAAAAATATCAAATAAGGGGGTATATCCATGAGAAAAAAACTAGCTTTATTATTGGTTCTCCTGATGGTGCTGGGCGCCATACTGGCGGGCTGCAGCACTCCCGGAGGGACCGAACAGCCGAGTGAAGAAGCAGAAGAGACGCCGGCACCGGCCCAGAAAATGCAAATCAATATCATAACCGGTTCAACCGGCGGTACCTATTTCGCCCTTGGTGGAGCCATGGCCAACACCTGGAATGAATTCCTGGACAACATACAGGTAACAAGCCAGCCCGGCGGCGCGTCGGTGGAGAGCATAAACCGTGTCCATGCCGGCGAGGTGGAACTTGGAATGGCTATGAACAACATAGCCGACGACGCGTGGAACGGAAGAGGTGCTTTTAAAGAGAAACAGCAGAACTTCAGGGCTATAGGAGTCATATACCCGGAGGTTTACCAGGGCGTAGCATTAAAGAGCAGCGGCATAAAAACCATTGATGACCTGAAGGGTAAAAGAGTAGCGGTAGGCCCGGTTGGAAGCGGTACCGTTGTTATGACCGAGACGGTATTTACGGAAGCAGGCTTAACCTTTGACGATGTAAAAGCCGCCTATGACGGTTTTGGCGATGCCGCCAGCAAGATGAAGGACGGCCACCTGGATGCGGCCTTCAACGTCCTGGCAGTACCCGCCGCCGCGATACAGGACATTATGACCGCCCGTGAGATAGAAGTGATCGAAATAGGCGATGACCTGTACCAGAAGATAAAGGCCAAGTCTCCCTTCTTCAGCCAGTATGTAATACCGGCCGGGACTTACGGTAATGAGGAAGACAAACTTACAGTCAACTGTGTGGCCGCACTTTACGTTGCCCCGGATATGCCGGAGGATGCCGTATACGAAATAACCAAGGTCTGGTTTGAGCAGTCCGCCCATACCGCAGCCGCTCACCAGGCCGCCCAGTGGCTGACGGATGAAATTGCCGCAGGCAACAAGCAGGTAATGATAGATGGTATTACAACGCCACTGCATAAAGGTGCCTATAAGTACTTTACTGAAATAGGCCTTGATATCCCGGACATGATAAAACCCATAGACTAATCAACAGAGAGGGGGAAGGCCGGGTCGGCTTTGCAGCCCCCGGCCTTCATTAATGAGAAAAATCTTTACCTTGCTTTTATTTTCCGGTATATTTGTTTCCCTATTGCTGCTCCCCGTCCTTGTGCTTGAAGTAAGGGTTGACGGCTCAGAGGAGCTTGTTTTTCAACAGCCGGCAAAAGCAGGAAGCTTATTCGAAGTCCACTGGATACATTCGGTTACACTGCAGCCGGTTATAGAAGTCTACCTTTTGGAAGCCCCAGGCAGAATCCCGATAGTTAAGATGACCTTTGATGAATTTGGACCAAATCTGCCGGCACACCCCGAGTTTAACCAGTACTGGGTTATTGAAGACGGAAAATATACCGTACTGGGCTACGAAAGAGTTTTCGAAAGGGTTCCGGTAACCATAGGTGCCGTTATAGCAGACCATACCCTTGTTTATAACGGGCGCTCCACTCCTTTGAAGGACGTATACCGCCCCGGCGGGTATGTGCATATAGGTCTTACAGAAAAAAAACTATGCCAATTCTTGATTGAGGAGGTACAAATATGGCAGAAAGGCAGAAAGACGACAGCGTTTTAATAGACCAGATTAAACTGGATGAGGAAAAGTCCGATGAGATACTTGCCAAGTACGACCGGGAATTCGCTTTTAGAAGACTAGAGGGACCGGTAGCAAAATTCGTATTTTTACTTGCGGTTGCCTGGTCACTGGCCCACCTGTATACGGCAGCCTTCGGAGTTTTCCCCTCCACGATACAAAGAGCTCCCCACGTTGGTATTGCCTTGGTACTTATATTTATTATGTATCCGGCCAAAAGAGGCAGCAAAAGCAGCAAGGTCGCATGGTATGATTACATTCTGGCCTTCCTTGGTTTCTCCGTTTCGGCCTACCACGTGATTTATTATAAGGAGCTGGTTTGGCGGGCTGGAGTATACAATACCACCGATATGATAGTCAGCGTTATAGCAGTTTTGTTGATTATTGAAGCTACCAGGAGACTGGCGGGGCCGGTTATGATCTCGTTAGCAACGTTCTTTCTGCTGTTCGCATACTTTGGTAATTATTTTCCGTCCTTCATGGCCCACCCGGGTCTTACGATAAAAAGGATAGCAGTTTTCCAGTGGCTAAGCACTGAAGGCATCCTAGGAACGCCTATCCAGGTATCCTCAACCTTTATATTCTTATTTATGCTTTTCGCTTCCTTTTTAAAAAAAAGCGGGGTCGGGGATTGGATGACGGAAATAGCAGTGGGTCTGACTGGCGGCGCCATAGGCGGTCCTGCCAAGGCGGCTGTTATCGCCAGCGCAGCCCAGGGTACCGTGTCCGGCAGCTCGGTTGCCAATACGGTGGGTACCGGCTCGGCAACCATTCCCCTTATGAAAAGTATCGGCTATCGTCCTGCCTTTGCCGGTGCCGTTGAGGCGGCAGCATCCACCGGCGGGCAGCTTATGCCTCCCATAATGGGTGCCGCGGCCTTTATAATGTCGGAGTTTTTGAACATCCCATACGGAAAGATTGCGCTGGCTGCAGCCATTCCAGCCGTTCTATATTTTACCGGGATATTCATCACCGTACACCTTGAAGCCAAAAAGGCCGGGCTTTTGGGACTACCCAAAGATAGACTGCCCAATTGGAAACTACTGCTTAAAAGAAAATGGTTCCTTGCAGCTCCCATATTTGGTATCATTTATCTATTGGTAAGCGGCTATACTCCTATGCTGGCCGCTTTTTATGCAATCATACTGTGTATAGGCGCATCCATGATTCTAAAAGAAACCCGCATGTCCTTTAACGATATCATTTCAGCGCTGGAGGAGGGCGCCAAGTCCGCGCTGCCGGTTGTTGCAGCCTGTGCCACCGCCGGAATTATTGTGGGCATTGTAACCCTTACAGGACTTGGTATGAAAATGTCAGGGGGCTTGGTGAGGTTGGCCGGCGGCAATATACCTCACCATGTTCTTTACAATGATAGGCTCCCTTATACTGGGTATGGGTGTTCCAACGACGGCAAACTATATAATCCAGGCAACGGTTTCCGCCCCTGCTTTAATGACGTTGGGTGTACCACCGCTGGCAGCCCATTTGTTCGTGTTCTATTTCGGAATAGTTGCGGATATTACCCCGCCTGTTGCGCTGGCAGCCTTTGCCGGTTCGGGTATAGCCCAGTCGGATCCGATGAAGACGGGCGTTGAGGCCTTTAAGCTTGGATTTGCAGCATACCTGGTACCGTACATTTTTGCGCTGAACCCAATACTGGTGCTTATAAACCTTGAGGGTCTATCCACCCCGTTGTTCATCTTACGTGTAATCTTTGCATTGGCTACGGCACTGGTGGGTATGCTTTGTATCGGCGCTTCGACAACTGCCTACTTTGTAACCAACGACAAATGGTATGAACGGATCCTGTTTTTCGTTGCGGGTGTTTCCGATACACCCCGGGATTCAAACCGATATATTCGGTGCGGTGGTCCTGGCGGGAACATGGTTCGTACAGAAATCACGGGTAAAAAGAAAGGCTACAGCGTAAAGGAAGCAACAGTCAATCCTGTTCATTAAACCCTGAAGAGCCTTGCGGCAAAGCGCTGCCGCAGGCCCCTTTCGGTTGTGGTTGTTGTACATGATACTCCTTGGATATGAACCGGGCGGCTGTGCTTGACAATCGAGTAGGAGGGGGGTGATTAACCTTCGTCCTCTCACACCACCGTACGTGCCGTCCGGCATACGGCGGTTCGAAAAGATATTAATGGACTAATGAATATCTTTCGGATACTGACTTTAGACCCAAACTTTTTAGGTATTCATTGGTGATGGATTTGTCTGTGATAAAGCTATTGGCTGTATGCCAGTAGCTTTTCCTCGTGTTGGCATACTGCCATGCCTTGTAGTTGTCTATACCTAACCTTACAAGGTTTCTGTGCTTTGTACTAACTTTCTTCCACTGTTTCCAGTAGCACATTCTTATCCTGCGCCTTATCCACCCGTCAAGTTTAGCAGCTATTGCTTTCATGTCCGCCAGGCCAAAGTAGTTTACCCAGCCGGTAATGCTCTGGTTCAGTTTAAATATCCTGTATTCCATGCTCATAGCATTACTCCTTGAGGTTATCTCCTTTAGCTTGGACTTGAACTTTGCTATCGACTTTGGGTGCACCCTTATACCTATACCACCATCTTTACGGTAAAAGGAGAAACCTAAAAATTTCAGCCGCCATGGCCTGTCAACAGTACTCTTCTCACGGTTTACCTTAAGTTTTAAATCGTCTTCGATAAACCGTGTAACACTGACCATTACCCTTTCTGCTGCCTTCCTGCTTCTGACGTATATGTTTACATCATCGGCGTACCGGCAAATTTAAGCCCCCTTCTTTCTAGTTCCTTATCCAGTTCATTCAGCATGATATTGGATAGCAGCGGGCTTAAGGGGCCACCTTGCGGACAGCCCTCTTCCGTTTCCACCACTACTCCATTTATCATTACTCCTGATTGAAGGAATTTGCGGATAAGTGATATTACCCCTATCCTTAATGGTTTTATGGATTAGGCCCATCAATTTGTCGTGGTTTACGGTATCAAAGTATTTCGCAAGGTCAATATCCACAGCCCAGTCGTAGCCTGCTTCTATGTATTCCTTGCATTTCAATACCGCCTGTTTTGCGTCCCTTCCCGGCCTGAACCCATAGCTCAATTCCGAGAACTGCTTCTCAAAGATAGGGCTTAATACCTGGGCTATTGCCTGTTGTACCACTCTGTCCACTACTGTTGGTATGCCAAGTAGTCTTTTGCCGCCGCCCGGCTTTGGTATCTCTATCCGCCGCACAGGTTTTGGCTTGTAAGTACCCTCCCGGATACACTGCCTGATTTGCTCACCATTTTCTTTCAGAAACTGTAGAAGTTCATCTACTGTCATTCCATCAATCCCATGGCTGCCTTTGTTTGACTTAACCCTCTTGTATGCCTTGTTCATGTTGTCTCGGTCAAGTATCTTATCAAGCAAGCTTCCGGCATACTCATTGCCATCGTTTTGGCCTTTGGAAGACGTAAACGAAATACTCTGCACTCCCATGCTTCTTTCGGGTTCCACCCTATCCTCACACAGGTAGTCTTCAGTATGAAGTTGGTTGCGCTCATCGCATTCCGTAGTGTGCTTCACAATACCAAAACATCCTTCCGTTCGGTCCTTCCCATTCCGCATATATCCGGTATGGTACTATGACCTCTGCTGACTTCTGACAGCTCGCCATACATCGCTGCATGGGTTATCATGGGGAAAATTCATTCCCTGCCTGACGTACCTGCCAGACCTCCCCGATTAAGAACAGTAACTTTCATCCCATGTCACCGCTGCATTTACACCGTGGAATTCGGGTAGTGTTGGACTTCGTTTTGTTATGCAAACTCGTCCGTTCCACGTATGCCTTGTATGCAGTTCCTGTCCGTCGGTGCGGGACTTTGCCTGCAGCTTCCTCCAGATTTCACCTCACGGTGAACACCCTTGCTGTTTAGCTAATGGTTCCCACTACCAAGCCCATAGCGGACTTTCACCGCCTAGTTACTGCCCATGTCGGGCGAACACAAAAAAATAGTAACGGTTACCCATTACTATTTTATTTCCAGCCTTATTCTGCCTTGATTATTTCCTTCCCTCATAGTACCCACAGGACTTGCATATCCTATGGGGCATCATAAGTTCGTGGCACTGCGGGCATTCCGCAAGGCCGGGCTTTCTCAGTTTCCAATGGGCCAGCCTGTTGTTTCTCCTGGATTTGGAGACTCTTCTTTTTGGTACCGCCATATTAACACCTCCCTGCGCTGCTACTGTTCCAACAATCTTTTAAGCTGCTGCATCCTCGGGTCAATCTCATTGATGCTGCAGCCGCATTCTTCTACGTTCCTGTCGGCACCGCATATTGGACATAGGCCTTTGCATTCCTCGCTGCACAATACCTTCACCGGAAGCTCAAGCAGTATGCTTTCCATAACCGGTTCCCTAAGGTCAATGCTGTCTCCCTTTACCGGCAGCACTTCTTCCCCGGGTCCGGCCTCGCTGTACTGCTGGCTGAAACCGGTGCGGAGGGGGTGCCTTATGGTCCTAAGGCACCTGGAGCACTGAAGTACAACCTCCGTCCGGACTTCGCCCGTCACATACAGTAAATCCCCGTCCCGCTCTATACTGCCGTTAACGGCCACCGGGCTTTCGAAGTCCAACCTTTCCCCCCTGTAGTCAAGTCCCTCCATGTCTTCTTTTAAGCTAAACGTCATACGGCCGTCGTCCCCGCGTCTAGCTCGTTAACATGTATTATCATCGCCAGCACACCCCGTAGTCAACAAATTTTATTATACAAACGGGCCGCATGTTTGTCAAGGCTGCTCTAGCCTACTATTTTAACCGTTTCCCTGGCAATCATCAGTTCCTCGTTTGTGGGAATTACCACCGCTTTAACCTTGCAGCCGGGCTTGCTTATAATTGCCCTTGCCCCTTACATTGTTTGCCTCTGTGGTCAAGTTCCAGTCCAAGGTAGTCAAGGCCGCTGCATATCCTTTCCTCATGGATATGGAGTTTTCGCCAAGTCCCGCGGTGAACACGACTACGTCCACCCCGTTCATTACCGCCGAGTAGGACCCAATGAATTTTTTAACTTTATATGCGAACACCTCTATGGCCAGCTTCGCACCGTAGTCGCCCTTTTCAGCCGCCTGTTCCAGGTCCCGGAAGTCGCTGCTTACATCGGATATGCCCAGCACGCCGGAACGCTTGTTGAGTATGTTGTTGACCTCTTCTATGGTCTTATTCTCCTTTTCCATCAAAAAGGCTATAATGGCCGGGTCTATGCTGCCGCAGCGGGTACCCATCGCGAGGCCCTCCAGCGGTGTAAAGCCCATGCTGGTTTCAACCGATTTCCCGCCGTCCACCGCCGTTATGCTGGCACCGTTGCCCAGGTGGCAGGTTATAATCTTGAGGCTTTCCAAGGGTTTACCCACTATCTCTGCAGCCCTTTCCGCCACGTACTTGTGCGAAGTGCCGTGGAACCCGTATTTCCTCACGCCGTATTTCTTGTAGTATTCGTAAGGAATGGGATATATATAGGCGTAATCCGGTATTGTATGGTGAAAGGCCGTATCAAAGGTACCGGCCATCGGCTTGCCCGGCATTAGCTGTTGGCATGCTTCTATCCCCATAATATTCGGCGGGTTATGAAGCGGAGCCAGGTCTGCGCATTCACGGAGGGTATCAATAACCTCATCGGTTATTTTTACCGAACCGGAGAATTTCTCGCCACCGTGTACAACCCTGTGCCCTATCGCATAAATCTCGTCCATATCCTTGATAACCCCTGTTTTCTCATCGGTCAGTACATCGGTTATCAGCTTAAGCGCAGTTTTATGGTCAGGCATCGGTTTTTCTATAATTACTTCCTCCCTTTCCGCGGCCTGGTGCTTCAGCCTGGACCCCTCTATACCTATCCTTTCCGCCAGCCCGCGGGCCATAACGCTTTCGTCTTCCATGTTTAGCAGCTGATACTTCACCGAAGAACTGCCGCAGGTTTACCACCAAGACTTTCATTTTTTTCTCCTCCCCTGTAAGATCAGTGATTAACCTATATTAGTTTCTTCATATTTCATAAATATCCTGCCAAAAATCCCAAAATAATATGTATAATTGAATATAAGGAATGGGACACACTTCCCATATGAATGTCCCAGACTGACAAACTCAAGGGATGGGACATATCAAACTGTGCATGGAGGTGATGAAAAAATATGAAGGTTTTGGGAATAGTTGCTGAATACAACCCGTTTCACAACGGGCACCTGTACCACTTAAAAATGGCCATGGAAGCAACCGGCGCCACCCATTCGGTCGCCGTCATGAGCGGCAGCTTTGTGCAAAGGGGCGAACCCTCGGTGGTGAACAAGTGGGCAAGGGCGGAAATGGCGGTTAGGCCGGCATCGACCTTGTGCTGGAACTGCCTGTTGTATATGCCTGTCGAAGCGCGGAAGGCTTTGCGACAGGTGCTTTAAGCATACTGGATGGGATAGGCGCGGTGGACTTCGTTTGTTTTGGAAGCGAATCCGGCGACTTGGAAAACTGCGTGCAGTCTCTCGCATCCTTTCCTCCGAGCCTTCGGAATACAAAGACCTCCTAAGACATTACCTGGCAATGGGCCAAATTTCCCCACCGCCAGGGCAGCGGCGCTGGAAAAATACATGGACCTGCCCGGGCACGACCTAAGAAGGCTGCTTAAATCGCCAAATAACATACTGGCCATAGAATACCTAAAGGCCTTGGACAGGCTGCAAAGCAGCATTGTTCCCTTTTACTCTCCGGCGGTTTGCCGTCGGGTATCACTCACAGTCCCTTGGGCATACAATAGCCAGCGCTACGGCCGTACGCAGCGAATTAACCGGTAAAAACAAGGTAACTAAGAGGGTTTCCAGGGTCCTGCCCGGAACCAATTCTCTTGTACTCCACAGGGAACTGGCCTCGGGGCGGGGACCGGTATCCTTCGGGCTTTTCAGCCTCCCGGTGACTGCACAGATAAGAAAACTGGGTCCCGAGGGTATAAGGCATTACCCCGAAGTCACCGAAGGCCTTGAAAACAGGATATGGAGTGCCGCCTGTACAATGACGGAGCTTGAAGACATGCTGGAGACTATAAAAACCAAGCGTTACACCCGCACACGCCTTGGAAGGATTCTAACCTACATATTCCTCGACATAAAAAGGAGCTGCTGGACCGGCTGGAGCGTGAAAACTACCCTGCTATGCCAGAGTCCTTGCTCTCAATAAAAGGGCGCAGAAGTGTTAAAAAGGGCCGGCGCCGTGTCCAGGATACCCATAATAACCAGGACAGCCCGCCACGGTTTCAGCGAAGGCTCCTCCCTCTTTGGCATGTTACAAAAGAAGTCCTGACCACCGACCTGTATGTACTTGGATATGCTAACCGGAAATATGCCTCGCAGGCCAAGACTATGTAACCAGCCCCTTTTTCCTGAAGGATTAAGCCCGGAACTTAACTTTTCCATAACCTCCAGCGCAGCGTTCCTGCCGGCATGTATACATTCCTCCACCTGGTTGAAGGTCACCGGGTTTATGTTCTTTAGATAGGGGTTTATAATCAAATCGGCATCTATGCCCCGCAGCATGATTATTTCATTCTGGAGTATGTCAATGCTCTGTATTATTACATCATATATGCTGTCCATCCTCTTGCCCTCGATCCAGGAGCCCAGGTTAACCCCTACGGTATACTCGGCGCCCATCCTCTTTACAAGGTCAACCGGCACCGGGTCTACAAGGCCGCCGTCGGCAAGGATACGACCGTCCAGCTCCAGCGGGGCAATGATTCCCGGGATGGCAACGCTTGCCCTTACCGCTTTATAGACATAACCCTTGTCCAGCACCACCCTATCGCCTGTACTCAGGTCGGTGGCAACCACCGCAAGGGGTTTTTCCAGTTCTTCAAACTTCTTGCCCCCGGTTAGTTTCTTGATTAACAGCTCCAGTTTCCGTCCCTGTACCAACCCCTTTGGGCACCGAAATATCTATCCACTCCCAGGGTTCAATACCCACTGCCAGGTCAACAATTTCCAGCACCGACATCCCGCTGCAGTACAGCGCCCCAATAAGCGCCCTATGCTGCACCCTGATATATAGTCTATTCTTATCCCCTTTTCCTCCAAGTGCCTGCAGTACCCCTAGGTGGGCAAACCCCCGGGCGGCCCCCGACCCCAATGCCAGGCCCAGTTTTTTCTGTTTCATAGGATTACCTCCCATACTAATCATATTAAAGAGGCGGCACAAATATATTGAATTAGTAGTTAAAACCGACAAGGAGAATTGCGCTATGCCAAACATCCATATGCTGCATATATTTCTCGCTGTTATTATTGTTATTGCCCTTTTTTACCTGAAAATACCTGGAGCGCCGTTAGATAGGCCAAAAAAAAATAATTTATTTCTCTATTTATCTGCGCTGACGGTATCCCTTTTTGTTATGAGCCTTATTTACTACCCGGAGGAATGCTACCGCGCGGCGGTGGACGGTGTGGACACCTGGATAAACGTTGTGCTGCCCGCACTGCTTCCCTTTTTCATCGGCGCAGAGCTCTTAATCGGCCTTGGGGTTATTGACTTTATCGGAACCCTGCTGGAGCCGGTTATGCGGCCTCTTTTTAAAACCCCCGGCCAGTCAGCCTTTGTATTTGTCATGAGCATCACTTCGGGGTACCCGGTAGGCGTAAAACTCACCTGCGGCTTGAGGGAAAAAGGCACATGCACCAGGATTGAGGCCCAGCGTATGCTTGCCTATTGCAGTACCTCCGGTCCCCTTTTCATGATAGGCGCAGTCTCCATAGGCATGTTCGGCAGCAGGCTGGCAGGAACCATAATAGCCGTATCTCACTACCTGTCCGCTTTTTTGCTTGGAATCATCGCCGCCGCGTTTATAAAAGGCGGCAGTGAAAGTAAACGGCATTCCTTCAAACCGGTGGGAATAAAGCGGGCACTGGATGCCATGCTTAAAAAAAGAAGACTGGACGGCAGGCCCTTCGGCGTATTGATGGGTGATGCGGTCGGGAAAGCATAAATACCCTTCTTATGGTCGGCGGTTTTATCATAATGTTTTCGGTGGTTATCCAGCTTTTTCAATAACCGGGGCGCTGCAGTTCCTAGCGGGACCGGTTGAAAAACTTTGAGCAAAACTTCCCTGCCCCACACGCTGGTGCAGCCTGTCCTAGCGGTATGCTGGAAATAACCATAGGCAGCAGGCTGCTCTCCCGGAAGCATTGCCCTTATCTATACCGTATCCGCCGCCAGCCTTATTATCGGCTGGAGCGGTTCTTCGATACACGCCCAGGCAATAAGTTTTATAAGCAGGACCGATTTAAGCCCGTCGCTGTACATGCTGTCCAAGCTGGCCCATGGTATCCTTTGCTGTATAATGTCCTACACCGTATGCAGGGTTTTCCTGGCCGGCAAATACATGGACGCCAGTATTACAGGCCCGGGCCTGCTTCCTTCCTACGGTTTTCTTCAAAACCTATTGTATTCCACAAAGGCATTCCTTGCGGTGGCAGGCTCAATGCTTGCTGCACCGCTGCTGGGCATCCTTGTCTCATCGATAACCGGCTTTTACATAAAGCGAAGCTGACCCGTCAGCTTCTGAGGTTTTTTACCTCTTCCCGGTTTTTCTTGATAAGCTCAATATACTCGTGCAGCTTTTTTTCAAGCTCGGCCAGCAGGTTGTCCGCATATTCCTTTGTTCCAATCCTTATTTCCCGGGCATTTTTCTTTGCATTTTCTATTATTTCCTCGCCCTGGATATAAGCCCTGCGAGTGACCTCGCTCTCCTCCACCATTCTCTTTATATGCTCCTCGGTCTCCTTCAGCATAAGGTCTGCTTCTTTTTGCGCTTCTATCAGTATTCGGTTTCTTTCCTCTTTTATCCAGTTCGCCTGCTTTATTTCTTCCGGCAGGATGCTCCTTATAGAATCGATGACCTCCAACACCTTGTCCCTGTCCACCAACACCTTGTCCGAAAAGGGTACAGCCCTTCCTTCGTTTATAATTTCCTCCAGCCTGCCCAGCAATTCGTTAATGTCCATGCCCTTCCCCCCTTTTAACTCAAGACACTACCTGTATTTTGCCACAAGCTTTTCCAACACGTGCTCGGGTACCAGGTCCTTTACACACCCGCCAAACTTTACCACTTCCTTTATGAGGCTTGAGCTTAAAAAAGAATATCGGCTGCTTGTCATCATGAATACCGTTTCCACGTTCTTGTTAAGTTTCCTGTTCATAAGGGCCATCTGCATCTCGTACTCAAAATCCGAAACCGCTCGAAGGCCCTTCAGAACCGTATTGGCTTCCCTTTTTTCCACATAATCTATCAATAGGCCTGAAAAACTGTCCACCTCTACGTTCTTCAATTCAGAGACGGCCTTTCGTATCATGTCCAACCTTTCCTCGGTACTAAACAGCGGATTCTTTGACGGGTTGTTCAACACCGCCACTATCACTCGATCGAACAATCGCGATGCCCTGTCTATGATGTCGATGTGCCCATAGGTAATGGGGTCAAAACTTCCCGGATATACTGCCGTTTTCATGGTCATCCCCCCTGGTATATATGCTTATTGCAGTATTGCCGTACCTCTTGCTCCTGACCGGTATAAACCGGACTTTTGCTTCGTTTATTGCCATGGCTGCAGGGTGCTCCACAACAACTAGCCCTCCATTTCTAATAATACCATAATTTTCAATGGAGGAAAGAACTTTTTCGTAAAGA
This sequence comes from Bacillota bacterium, assembly GCA_040766775.1. GTDB lineage: Bacteria > Bacillota > Clostridia > Ch29 > Ch29 > JAAYEV01. Next base: position 60,820 of record JAXGPT010000007.1, read on the forward strand.
TTCTCCATGTATGGCGGATCAACAAAGATAATATCGAAAACCCGTCCGGATTTGCCAAAGGCCACCGCGGCTTTTAACGCATCCTGGTGTATTACCTCGCTGTTTTTTCGAAACCCCGCAAGCCCTATATTCTTATTTAACACCTCCAGGGATTTGCGGCTGTTTTCCACGAAGGTGGCAAACTCTGCTCCCGGCTTAAGGCTTCCAGCCCAAGGCTTCCGGTGCCGGCAAACAGGTCCAACACCCTGGAACCGGGCAGATGGGCATCTATCATGGAAAACAGCGCTTCCTTCACCCTGTCGCCGGTCGGCCTTATGCTGCTGTCTTTCGGGGAAACCAGTTTCCTGCCCTTTGAAATACCCGCAATTATCCTCAACCTTATCCCTCCATACTATAATATTTTAGCATAAGAGCCAATCTTAAACAAAAGGTTTCGGAATAACATACCCGGCGCCGGGGTAAACTTATGTTCATAGAGAATATGAAATATCCCTTAAGAACTCTTTCTGCGTTTTCCCCCTCCGGTACCGGTGTTTCAGGCATCCGGTACCTTTTTTATATTTTTATTGAAAGACGCATGGTCCCGGTCCCGCGGCCGGACCTCTATAAAAAAGGAAGAACCCTAAGGTTCTTCCTTTTTTATATATTTATAGGAACTACTTGCCAGCCATTTGTCTCTCAGCCTGTTCAATCATTCTCTTCACCATATATCCTCCAATATAGCCTGCTTCCTTGGAGGTAAGATCGCCGTTGTAGCCTTTCTTCAGGTTAACGCCCACCTGGCCCGCTACTTCGTACTTCATCTGGTCAAGGGCGGCCCTAGCTTCAGGAACTACTTTCCTGTTGTTGTTCCTTGCCACTTGTGTATCACCTCCTGTTCGCATTTGTAATATTAATTTAACCACTCGGGTTTATTTTAAACTAGCAATTATTTCTTAAGAACTGCCAATTATTTATAATAATTTTTATTGGTGATATTCCACAAACAGGGTATATTCGCGTTAGCATCGGCGCGACCTTACTCCTTAAACAAAATAAGGAACGGACCTTACCGTTCCTTATAAGTATATTCCTATTTGCCGCTCATTTGTCTTTCTACCTGCTCAATCATTCTTTTAACCATGAAACCGCCAATGGACCCGGCATCCCTTGCCCTCAGGTCTCCGTTATATCCATCCTTTAAGTTGACTCCCAGCTGAGAAGCCACCTCGAACTTCATCCTGTCAAGGGCTTCCCTGGCTTCCGGGTAAAGAGTCCGGCTGGTTCCGGTACCACCCCCGGTGGTTCCGCCGCCTATACCCGGTCTTCCAGTCAAGTTATCCAATAAATTCACCTCCTGTCACCTATTCTATTTTTATTGTGTACAGGAAGGTGTATTTTAAACTAGCAATAAATGTTGCGCCTGTTATTATATAACGCCGCTCTGCCAGCCTTCTCGCCCGAAAAATCGTTCCAGCTCGCGCCTTGCCTGCGACCAGCTGCTGTCATTCAAAAAGTTTGGGTCCTCCGCCAATGATAGGGCAGTGGACTGTGCCGCCCTTAGCGTTTTCATGTCATCAGGAAGCCTTGCTATACCAAGTTCCGGCAAACCGTGCTGCCGGGTTCCGAAAAAATCGCCGGGACCGCGGAGCTTAAGGTCCATTTCGGATATATAAAACCCGTCGTTGGAATCCGCCATCACCTTCAGCCTCTCGTAAGAGGCCCTGCTGCCGCTCCCGTTTATCAGTATGCAGTATGATTGGCTTTCTCCCCTGCCCACCCTGCCCCGCAGCTGGTGCAGTTGAGCCAGCCCGAATCTTTCAGCATTTTCCACCACTATTATGTTTGCATTGGGAACGTCCACCCCCACCTCGATAACGGTGGTGGATACCAAAAGGTCAATCCGGCCTTCCCTGAAGTCACGCATAACCTCTTCCTTGGCCTGGCTGCTTATTCTCCCGTGCAAAAGCTTAAGCCTGTAACCTTTAAAATACTGCCCGGCCAGTTCCTGGTACACCTCGCTGGCGGACCTTGCTTCAACAACCTCGGATTCCTCAATAAGGGGACACACAACGTAGGCCTGCCTGCCCTCTTTAAGCTGTTTTTCCACGAAACCGTAGGCGCTGTCGCGTTTCCCCGGTCCTATAACATAGGTCTCCACCCTTTTCCTTCCCGGGGGCATTTCATCTATAATTGACAGGTCCAGGTCGCCGTAGAGAATCAGTGCCAGCGACCTTGGGATGGGTGTTGCCGTCATAACAAGTATGTCGGGGTTGGCCCCTTTTGACACCAGCGCAGCCCTCTGCCGCACCCCGAACCGGTGCTGCTCATCAGTTATCACAAGCCCCAGCCTTGCAAACTCCAGCCCCTCCTGTATAAGCGAATGGGTACCTATTATTATGTCAATATCCCCGTCTTTTAGGCGGCCGTATATTTCTTTCCTCTGGCCTGCCGTGCAGCTGCCGGACAAAAGCTCCAGCCTTAGGTCAAAACCGGACAGCATGCCCGTCAGGGTCAGGTAGTGCTGCTCTGCCAGCACTTCGGTGGGCACCATCAAGGCTCCCTGGTACCCGTTGGCAGCCGCCTTTAAAAGAGCCAGTGCAGCGACAACGGTTTTCCCGGAGCCCACGTCCCCCTGCAGCAGCCTGTTCATAACGCTGCCCTTTTCCATGTCTTCCTTGATTTCGGACCAGGCCCGCATTTGCGCGCCGGTAAGCCGGTAAGGCAAACCGTCCATGAACCTTCCTTCCTCGGGCACCTCCTTGAATGAGATGCCCTCCCTTTTACCCTTCACTTCCCTTTTTATCATCAAAAGGCCCAGCTGCAGCAGGAAAAATTCTTCGAAGACCAGCCGGTACCTCGCCCTGTTGTAGCTTGCCAAGTCCAAGGGAAAATGTATGTTCTTAAGGCATTTGTTTATTTCCTCCAGCCCATACTGTTCCCTGAACCGGGCCGGGAAAATATCGTCAACCTTGCCGGCGGCCAGCTCCAAGGCCTTTGCAATCATCCTTTCAAAGTCCCGGGATTCCAGCTTGCCGTGCTTCGGGTACACGGGAACCAGCCTCCCCCGTCCGTCACCGGCCCTATCCTTCGCTTTCGTCACCTGGGGGTTTTGTATCTGGACCTCTCCCATGAACCTGTCAACCCGTCCGAAAAATTCATACTCACCGTTTATTCTAAGATGCCTTGCGGTATAGGGGTTGTTGAACCACACTGCATAGCCCCTGGCGGTGCCGTCACTAATTGGTACCCGGGTCAGGGTCATGCCCCTTCTCAGGCGCCTTGTACGGGCACTGCCGGTCACCACCGCCCTGGTGCCCGCCCTTTGACCGTGGGGCAGCTGCGCAATGGAATAAGAGCATGACCTATCTTCATGCTCCCTAGGAAAATAATATATTAAATCCTTCAGGGTTTCTATGCCCATCCTCCGCAGGTATTCCTGCCTTTTTTCGCCCACGCCTTTAAGACAGGAAACCGGCTGCTCCAGTATGCCCATATCCTCACCTCAACCGGCCCTTCCCTATTCCACCGAGACCAGGTAATAGTATACCGGCTGCCCTCCATAATGCACTTCAATTTCACAATCCGGCATAATGTCCCCAAGTTTGTCCCCAAGGGATTCAGCCTGCTCCTTGCTGACCTGCTCCCCATAGAATATCGTTATTACGTCACCACCGTCTTCCGCAAGGGCGGATACCAGCTCCAGGGCTACTTCGTCCACGTCCTCACCCTTTTTATAGATCTTGCCCTCGGCTATGCCTATAATATCCCCCTCCTGCATTTCTATCCCGTCAAACACCGAGTCCCTTACCGCGTAAGTAACCTGTCCGGTTTTAACGTTCTCTATGGCTTTTTTCATATCACTGTAATTATCATCGGCGCTGCGCATTGAATTGAACGCCAGCATCGCCGAAATGCCCTGGGGCATTGACTTTGTAGGCACCACAAACACATTTTTGTCGGTAAGCTCACCCGCCTGGTTGGCCGACAGTATGACATTGCCATTGTTGGGCAGTATGAAAATATTCTTCGCCCTCAAAGCTTCCACTGCCTTTACTATGTCCTGGGTGCTGGGATTCATGGTCTGGCCTCCCGGTATTATGGCATCCACGCCCAGGTCCTTAAACAGGTCCATGAACCCGTCCCCCATTACCACGCTTATTATCCCGAATTCCTTTTGTTCAATTTCGCTTTCTATGGTGGAGCGGTGCTGCTCCTTCATGTTTTCTATCTTGATCCGGGACAGTTCGCCCAGTTTCAGGCCCTCTTCCAGTACCCTGCCGGGCTGGTTTGTATGTATATGCACCTTGATTACCCTCTCATCCCCCACCACAAGCGTGCAGTCACCCAGGCCCTGGTATGCTTCCTTAAGCTGCTGCGCCGAACCGGCGGGGTTCTTTATTATGAACTCGGTACAATAGGGAAACTGCATATCCGAATGGTCGTCTACATCTTCCACCATACCTTCCGACGGCAGCTTTAGGGCGTCTTCGCCGTTTATTACTATCTCCTCGCCCCTTATGGCGTTCAGAAAACCAAGCAGGATATATACGAACCCCTTCCCGCCGGCGTCCACAACCCCCGCCTGGGCCAGCACTTTCAGCATTTGCGGCGTTTTTTCCAGTGTAGCCATCGACTGTTTCAGTATTTGTTCCAAAAACTCGTCAAACTGGCTGACCTTTTTGCAGACCTCATTGGCTTTTTGCGCCGTTTCCCTGGCCACCGTCAGTATCGTACCCTCGGTGGGTTTCATAACCGCCTTGTATGCCGTTTCAACGCCCTCGGCAAGGGCCATGGCAAAGGCCGGTGTGTCAACTTTCTTAAAGTTTTTCAGTTTGGTTGCGAAACCGCGAAAGAGCTGCGAAAGGATAACCCCGGAGTTGCCCCTGGCACCCATCAGCAGGCCGTTCGCAATCGCTTCCACAACGTCGCCCACCTCTTCCTTTTTGAGCCTTTGCAGCTCCTGGACAGCAGAAAACATCGTGAGAGACATGTTGGTTCCTGTGTCACCGTCCGGGACCGGAAAGACATTCAGGGAGTCTATTATCTCTCTTTTGTTGTCCAGCGTGTTTGCAGCGTTAATAAACATCCATTTTAAAGTGGTTCCGTCAATGCTTATGATATTGTTCAAATCTGTCCCCCCTTTACGAGCCTAAACCCGGACACCCTTTACGTTTACGTTTACTTTTTTTACCTCCATCCCGGTCATCGTCTCAACCGAATACTTGACTTTGTCTATTATGTTCTGTGCAACCGCCGAAATCTTGGTACCGAACTCGACAACTATGTATAGGTCAATTACCAGTTTGCCTTCTTCCATGTATACCTTAACACCCTTGCTGAGGTGCTCTCTCTTCAGCAGTTCCACTAAACCGTCGGCACTCCCCTTTGGGGCCATACCGACAAGGCCGTAGCATTCGATGGTGGAAATCCCGGCAATGTCCGCGAGAACATTTTCGTAAAGGAATATACTGCCTAGAGCATTGTCTATTCTGGCCGTCATACAATAACCTCCTAACAAATGATAGGATATTTATATTCTATAATATACCGGTTTTTTTTACAATAAAACCTCGTAAAAAGTCGCCGCCGGCGCTGCCGGCATTTTATGGGAAACGGCAAATTACATGCTAAATTATTGCCAATAATAATGTTATGTGTTAGAATTAGAATGTTTACAAGAGGAGGTGTTTTAATGGCAACCGTTTGCTATGTTTGCAATAAAGAGCGCCAGACGGGCAGCAAGGTCAGCCACTCCAACAGGCATTCCAATAGGCGCTGGAACCCGAACATAAAAAGAGTAAAAGCTTTGGTGGATGGCAGCCCCAAAAGAATCTACGTCTGTACCAGGTGTCTTCGTTCCGGAAAGGTGGTAAGGTCGGTATAGCATTCAAAAACGTGCAGAGCAACACTCTCTCGGCACGTTTTTTATTTTCCCATTTCACTATTCTTCGGTCTTTACTCGGAATATTTTTTTCAGAAGGGTTCTTAAAAACTTTGGCGGTTTTATTACAAAAATTCTCATACCGGCACCTCCCAAAAAGTAATCAATCAACCAGTATCCTGCACCCCGCGGCAATAAGCAGCAGCCCCACCGCCAGCAGCCAGGTCCAAAGGGGCAGTATTAGGCAGCAAACAACCCCCAGTACAAATGCAAGGGCCAACAGGTTATTATTTTTTCTTCTCCTATATCCCGACATGTCGGTACCTCCTCCGCTGCTTTCCGGCTTCCTGTGCTGTGCAGCCGTAACCGGCGGAACACTAATCCTTACCCCCTTACCCCGAGCACTGTTTTACCTTAGGTAAAAACAGTACAGGGTATAAGCAAGGGCACACAATAAAGCGGCAAGTACTATGTACCATACCCAAGAGGGTACGAAGACCACTATTATCAATATACCTGCCGCGATTGCCGCCAGCCCCACCATCCTCCTTATATGGAACCTTTTTCTCAAAACCTCCTCCTCCCAACCCCTGCCCGAACCCGTGCAGTCCGGGCATGTATACCCGAAATTGTGCAGAACAAAAGCTCCCTTATACTATGGTATTCAGGGAGCTCCCATGTTGACACAAAATTTTTTATGTATATTTTAATCCCTTGCCAGCACCGCCAGCAGGATTCCTTCTTTTATGCTTATTTCCCCGGTCTCTTCCTCAAGGACATTGCTTATCCCCCGCGTGGACCCCATTTCCAAGGTAAAATCGTTGAGGGGATACTTGAAACCCTTCAGCGTAACGCCCTTTACATCACCGCAGTAGGCTATCAAAGATACCTGTGTGCCCTTACCCTTCACCACCGCATTGTCGGTTATTAAAAAGGCCCTGTTTTGCTCGTTTATTATTTCCCCGGTACCGCCCCACTGCACGATGACCATGAGCAGGCCAAGGTTTGCAATGGTATGGTCAAGCCTTGTCCCGGTCGCACCCAGCAGCATTATATGCTTCTCGCCGCTTGAAAGGGCATATTGGATGGCCAGCTCGGTATCTGTCTCATCTTTCTCGCTGGGGTACTCCACAATCTTTACGCCGGGAAAGCCCTCGGCAAACTCACGGCTGCAGGAATCAAAGTCACCCAGTATAACATGGGGCTTTATCCCCATCCTCTTGGCGTGGCATGCGCCCCCGTCGGCGCAAATAACCAGGCTGCAGCCTTCTACAAGCCTTGCGTGGAATTCATAATCGGCAATATGGCCGTTACAAATAATAGCTGCGGTCATTCTGAACGCCCCCGGTTCATAACCTGCTTAAGCCGGCGCACGCTTAATTCCGTCGAAGGGGTATCGTACACCGCCGAGCCCGCCACCAGCACCGTTGCCCCGGCCCTTACCAGCTTTTCCGCATTATCCGCAGTAACGCCGCCGTCCACCTCTATCTCAAAACCGTACCCGCCCTCTTCCTTCATCCTGCTTATTTGCTCAATCTTTTCCAGGGCGGAGGGAATGAACTTTTGTCCCCCGAAACCGGGGTTGACGCTCATGACAAGCACCAGGTCCACCTCGCCCAGCATGTATTTCAGCACGTCCGCCGGTGTTGCCGGGTTTAGCGATATGCCCGCCTTTTTACCCAGTTCCTTTATCCTTGATACACTCCTATGTATATGGTGGCAGGCTTCCCAGTGTACCGTAATAATGTCCGCACCGGCCGCAGCAAAGTCCTCCAGGTAACGGTCGGCGTTTTCAATCATGAGATGCACGTCAAGGGGCAGCGCCGATACTTTTCTTATGCTCCTTACTACGGGAGGGCCAATGGTTATGTTTGGGACAAAATGCCCGTCCATCACGTCAACGTGCAGCCAGTCCGCCCCTCCCCTTTCAACTTTTTTTATCTCGTCCTCCAGCCTGGCAAAATTCGCCGAGAGCAAGGACGGGGCCAGTTTAATCATACCTTCTCCTCCTACTCTGCCGCAGTTCCTCCAACAGCTTTATATAATTCCGGTACCTGAAGGCGGAAACACTCCCCTTCTCCACCGCTTCCTTTACCGAACAGCCAGGTTCATCCGCATGCCTGCAGCCCCTGAACCTGCAGTGGTCCATGTATTCCAGGAATTCGGGGTAATAATGCCCGAGTTCGCTCTCGTCCATGTCCTCCAGCTCCTTCACTGCCCCAAGGCCAGGAGCTGAACCCGGGGGTGTCCACCACCATCCCCCCGAAGGAAAGTTCCAAAAGCTCGGCATGGCGGGTGGTATGCCTGCCCCTTTGCAGCTTGGCGCTTACTTCACCGGTCTTAAGCCCCAGCCCGGGCTGCAGGCTGTTCAATATGCTGCTTTTACCCACCCCGGACATTCCCGCGAACACAGAAATTTTTCCCTTAAGCAGCTCTTTCAGCTCGTCTATCCCCTGGCCGGTTTTAGTGCTGGTGCATAAAACCCTGTACCCTGCCTGCCGGTATGTGTCAATCACTTCACCGTATTCGTCCTTTTTCCCGAGGTCGGTCTTGTTAAAGCAAATAACCTGTTCCAATTCGTTGACCCCTGCAAGCACCAGCAGCCTGTCCAGCAGCAAAAGGTCCGGCTCCGGCTTGTCCATTGCCACCACTATGATGCACTGCTGTACATTGGCCACGCTGGGTCGAATCAGCGTGTTTTCCCTTGGCAGGATTTCCTGGATAACTCCCTGGCCAGGGCTTCCTTCAATAATAGAGATTATTACTTTATCCCCCACCAGCGGGGTAAGGCTTTCCTTCCTGAAAATACCCCTTGGCTTGCATTCAACAAGCCCAATATCGGTATTTACGTAGTAGAACCCCCCTATCCCTTTTACAATCCTGCCTTGGTACATCCTATTCCTCCTTGGTGAAGTTTAACGTCTCGGACCACTGCTCCACATCGTCAAACAGAACCACCACCCGGACCTGTCCCTTGCCGGTCACGGCAACTTTCAAAGGCCCTTCGTCGGCGTCATGCCTCATCTGGTATTCTATCTCCTCCACACCGTCCTGGTACTTCTTAACGGTTACCTTAACGTCTTTGCTGCCCGCCGGCAGGTTTATCGTAAGCACCTTTGTCCCCTCCACCGGCTGCGGGACCACCTTCTTGCCGGTGCTTACCCACAGGCCAATGGAAGCGCCCTTTTCAACCATGGTATTGGGTGGTATGCTCTGCCTTATTATATACCCCTCCGGCACCAGGTCGCTTTCCTGCGGATAGGTATCCCCCAGTATCATGCCGGCGTTTTGTATCCTGGTTTTTGCGGTCTGCAGGTCCAGCCCCACCACCGCAGGAACAGTTATCTGCTGTATTTCAGGGCCGGAGCTTATCACCAGGTCAACCGGCGTACCCTCGTCCACCATTAACCCCGGCTGGGGGCTCTGGTCCATTACCACTCCCACCGTCACCGTTTCGCTGGGGCGGGTTGTAATTTCGCCATCGACAAGCCCCCTCTGCTGAAGTTTAGCCTGGGCTTCGGCGGCGCTTAGGTTTATAAGGTAGGGCACCTCGGTCTTTTCCGGCCCAAGGCTTAATATTACCAGCACCGGGTTGGTTACCTTGTTTTCGGTGCCCCCTAACGGGTGCTGGGATATTATCGTTCCGGCCGGGAATTCCGGGTTACTCTTCCTATCCCTTATCTCCATCTTAAGGCCGACTTTTTTAAGTTCTGCCTCGGCCTCTTCCTGGGTTTTTCCAATTATATCCGGAACTTCCACCACGTCAACGAACAGCAGTTTCTTTACCAGGATGCTGCCTCCGTACCCAACCACAATAAGCGCCATTATTATAAGGGCTATGGCTATTATGGTCTTTTTATTATTCTGCCTGCTGTTTTTCTCCCGGGCCTTTTTGTTTGTATTGGTTCGGTCCTCCGTACCGCCTTTATTGACAGCGGGCATTATTATGGTGGGGCTTTCCTTGTCTTCAAAGCCCTGTGTTTCGAATAATATGTCGTTATTCTTAATAAAGGCATTCAAATCGTCCAGCATTTGGCCGGCGGTTTCATACCGGCTGCCCGGGTCTTTTTGTATGGCCTTCATTATTATCTGCTCAAGCCCCGCCGGAACGCCGTCTATTATTTCCGCCGGCGGTGTCACCGTTTCCTGTATATGCTTTAAGGCTATGGATATGGGGCTTTCACCTTCGAAGGGCACCCTGCCGGTCACCATTTCGTATAATACTATCCCCAGTGAATACAGGTCGGACTTTTCGTCTATATACCCTCCCCTCGCCTGCTCGGGCGAGAAGTAATGCACCGACCCGATAACGCTGCCGGTATTTGTGACGGTGGAGCTTGTCACCGCCCGGGCTATGCCGAAATCGGTGACTTTTGCCGTGCCGTCCTTTGTGACCAGTATGTTATGGGGTTTTATATCCCTGTGAACTATATGGTTTTTATGCGCATGAACCAGCGCCTTGCAGATTTGCTGGGCTATGTCCGCCGCCTGGGCCGGGTTAAGCCTGCCCTTTTCCCTGATAATCTGCTTCAGCGTTCTGCCTTCTATATATTCCATAACAATGTAGTGAATATCATCATCAATCCCCACGTCGTATATGCTTACAATGTTCTGGTGCGACAGGCTGGCCGCAGCCTGGGATTCCTGCCGGAACTTCTTTACAAAGTTTTCATCGCTTGTAAACTCCGGCCGTAAAACCTTTACCGCCACGAACCGGTTAAGCAGGCCGCACCGTGCCTTGTACACGATTGACATGCCGCCGCTGCCTATTTTCTCTACTATCTCGTACCTATTACCTAGAACCTTGCCAATCATTCGCTACACCCCACTTTCACTACAATGGATGTTACATTGTCTCTGCCGCCCTTTTTATTGGCTTCCTCCACCAGCGCTTCGGAAATGGACTGGGGGCTGTCCCCTGAACTGCATATGCCGATAATATCCTCCAGGTCAAGCATGTTGGTAAGGCCGTCGGTACACAGCAGCAGGGTGTCCCCCTGCTGCAGCATCAGCGTGTCCAGGTCAATCTCCGCCTCCGTATCTATACCCAGGGCTCTTGTTATTATATTCTTCTGGGGATGGTTTTCTCCCTCCTCCGGGGATATGCTGCCGTTCTTAATAAGCTGTGCCACCAGTGAATGGTCTTCGGTAAGCTTCCGGCATTCCCCGTTCCTTAGAAGGTACATCCTGCTGTCGCCGATATGGCCTATATACAGCCTTTCTTCCTCTATCAGTGCCATGGTCAGGGTGGTACCCATTCCCCGCAAGTTCGGGTCCTCCATGGAGAGGCCGTATATGATGCTGTTGGCCTTGTTCATGGCATCCTTTATCAAAAGCAGCCTGTCCTTTTGGTATTCGGGTTTTTGGTAATTGCCTTGAATGAAATCTTTAATGGTATCGACGGAAACCCTGCTGGCTATCTCCCCGCCATTGTGTCCGCCCATACCGTCCGCCACTATGAACAGGCAAGGGTCCTCCACCCCGCTGGAACAATAGTAGCTATCCTGGTTCATCATCCTGATAAGCCCTATATCGGTAGCAGCTCCGACCTTCATCAGCCCACCCCCTCTTTCTATAGAACCCCTATTCTTTCATATAGCCCGCCTTAAGCTGTCCGCACGCCCCGGCTATGTCCCTTCCCATCTCGCGCCTTACGGTGGCATTAATCCCCCTGTCGGCAAGGATGCGTTTGAATGTTCTAACCCTTCTATTATCGGGCTGCCGCATCAGCGTTCCCTCCACCGGGTTTACCGGTATCAGGTTTACGTTGCACAGCATGCCCTTAAGGAGACCCGCCAGTCTTTCCGCATCCCCGGAGCGGTCATTCACACCCTCCACCAGCGCGTATTCGAAGGTTACCCTTCGGCCGGTACGCTGTATGTAATACCTACAGCCCTCCAGCACCTCTTCTATTTTATATTTTCTTGCCACCGGCATCAAGCGCAGCCGGGTTTCGTCGTCCGCCGCATGCAGCGAAACCGAAAGGGTTATCGGAAGCTTAAGGTCCGCAAGCCTCTTTATCTCGGGCACCAAGCCGCAGGTGGATACCGTTACGTGCCTTAAGCCAATATTCAGGCCCTCTTCGCTGCCCAAGAGCCGTATAAAGGCAACCACGTTTTCAAAGTTGTCCATCGGCTCGCCGCTTCCCATAACCACCACGTTGGTTATTCTTTCGCCGGCATCCTTTTGGACCGTCAGCACCTGGGCCAGCATTTCCCCGCCCGAGAGGCTGCGCACCAGTCCGCCCTTGGTGGATGCGCAGAAACTGCACCCCATCCGGCAGCCCACCTGGCTGGATACGCATACCGTCCTGCCAAACCGGTAGATAAGGTATACGCACTCCACCATGCTTCCGTCGTCATACTCGACCAGGTATTTGGCGGTGCCGTCCAGGGCGGATACCTGTTTCTTTACAATGCGGGGCATACCGGTGACAAAGTCCTCCTCCAACCGGCTTATAATAGGAGCGGGCAGGTTCTTCATATCCCCTATATGCTCCGCACCTTTGTACAGCCAGTCCCAGACCTGCTTGCCCCTGTACTCCGGGAAGCCGCATTGGGCTATAGCCTTTTTCAAATCCTGCAGGTCAAAATCCAGCAGAGTCTTCTTACGCATTTTTTCACCTTCCATTAATTATACAACAAAAACGCTGTGTATAATATAACCATATTATAACACAACTAAAAGCCCCCTATAATCAGATAAATCAAGCGGACGGGGGGTTAAATTTGTTGGCACTATCAACTCCGCACGTGGAGTGCTGTGCTTTGATAGTACTGAAGTAAAATCTGATGTGAATATGGCATACCCACCGCAAAACAATACGAATAGAATTATGAAAACGCACATATAGCTCAATGCCTTTCTGAGCCTTTCGAGACCAAGAAGGGCGGTGATAATACATAGAACCCCCATAAGCGAGGCTCCTACAAATGCAGGAAGACCGCTATACTGGCTAATTGTAGCTCCCGCGCCACTCATCATTATAAGAGTAACGCATATCATACTGACGTATATATAATAGTCAAGTACTATGCCGAAATGCTTGCCACAAAAATAATGATAAACTTCGCTGCTTTTCTCAAAATGCTGTTCAAAGCCTGTAACATAAACTGCGATCAGCACTACTATAGAAGTTAACAATGCCAGGGCATTTCCCAAAAATGCAAATTTTCCGCCCCAGGCACCGAAAAACTGCAGGGCCTCTACCCCCTGTCGCAAAACCAGATCCGATGTTGTATCCTGCAAAAGAGGCGCTTGTTAACAACACTGATTTCAACACCATTTTATTATTTTCCATGATTTCCCCCATATAATCCCTAATCAACGTTATATTAGCAAATCAAAGACACGGGGACGTTTCATTTGTCTTCTGCAACAGCTTTTCAATGACGGTCTTACCTAATCATGGTACTCTTCCCGATTGTCTTATACTTAAACCTGCCATACGGTATTCATCTTTATTATCTATACACAGTAGTGTTGCACTAAATATATGAGCAAAAGTCAATAATAATATCTTACAGGTATACTTTCCACCTCTAGGGATAATCTGGATAGCGTTAGGTAAAAAGATAACACCCTAATAAGCCCTAGAGATATGGAGCTTGAAAACTTAATATCGGCTTATCGTCTGCTGACCATACAGCATATTAACAATGAGGCATACTCCCTTTTCCAGTTAAACCGTTTCCGCCTGCGCCCAGGCGGCTTGAACGGAGCTAGGGATTTAGTCAACTCGGCCACCGTATTCCAAAGACCGCTTGCTATGTGCCTTACAAGCTTTAGAAAGTCATGTTTACTACCGACTAAAAGGTGCATGAACCTTAGGAGCATATACAGAATAAGCGCACAGTACAGCTGGTTTAACACAGCATTATAGCTGTAACCGAAGAACTTCTTAATCCTTAAGCATACATCATTGTATTAAGTTGTCGAAGTACAGTAAACTTCTTGGTTCCGTGGTCAGCACCGGTTTCATCAATAGCTTTTTCCAGAATTTTCACTGGTAGAAAGCCTTTTAAGGTATCAAATACTGTGGTACAATCAGTCATGAGTTAACTCCTTTCTAATGGATATGGTTGGTTTTGTTTCCTACCATTGATATTAGCAAGGAGTTCTTTTTTTACCTACAGGTAATTACTGTGCGGCTAACCAGAACATTCTGGTTGATTTTTGTTAATTCTTTTTATGCAACGCTACTGACCATAAATATAACCTTCTACCATTTCCTTTTGACAGTACGGGCAATCCACCCTATCACCTTCCTGAAATATAATTTGCAATTAGACTATTGCAGCACATTTACTATCTATTATAACATTTATTATTATAATGCTAATCACCCTTGCTTAGAGGTGTCATATAATGTCAGGCATCTGCGACGCCGTTGAGCCGGCCCACTGGCTCTTCTACTTGGCGGTGCTTGCGCCCGGCAATCGGCAATAGGCGTGATTCATTTTGCGCATCGCCCCCAATCCCACCTGTGCTGTTCCAAAAAAGGCAATGGAACTATCCCCATTGTATAGGACCGTCTCCATTGTCTACCCTTTGCCCATATTGTCTATGGTTTCTCTTCTTCCCACCATCTGGTTTCGTAGACCGTTTCCAGCCAATCCTTAATCCCCTGCGGTGCGTCTATTAACTCCGCTACTTCCTTTTCACATTCTACTGCAAGCCATTCTTCTTTAGGTATATCATATGTCCATTCTTTTTCGCCTTGCCTTTTAGCATGGTATCCTTCGTGGACTAATGTTAAAGCTATGTGATATTTTTTATATTCCTTTTGCTCTATGATAGCATCATAGGCATCTTGTGAAAACGAGAAAGTCTTATCCAATCTCCATCCATAAAAATCATCCTCTGTCAAATAAACCTTCCTTATGTTCCCGACTACCATAGCATAATGCTCCGGTGCTTTTTCACGCAGAAGGTCAAGCCCCTCAACTATATCCTGCCGGAACTCGTCAGGGCCTTGTACCTTCATGCCGTCAATTGTCACGCTTGGGTCAGGCCAGTCTATTGCAATGACGCCAAAAATTATGACTGCAATTATAATAACGAATACGGTTAACGCCTTTTTCATAATCACCATCTTCTATTTTGATACTAATTTCGCCTCCGCTGTTTCGCCTTGGCTTGTATTTACTAATACATATGGATAAAACGCATTCTTACTCTCAATTACGGTTATGTTATCAAATCTCACCCATAATGCATCGGTCATACGTATACCTATCAAAACTCCTCTTCGGAGAAAAACTATGCTCCCTATCTATTAATTGGAGCGACCCAACTATTTTGATGTTGCCTTATGATGGCAAGCTGGATTGAAGTGCCGAAATTTTACTATTGAAGCTAAGTCAGTATAGACATTAGAACCGTCCCCTTGTCTATCCCCTTGTCTAATATGTCTCGCCATCTTATTGTCTTGTACAAATGAAAAGGTCAATAGCACTATCTCTATTGTCTACCCATTGCCTATAGTCCCTCTTCTTCCCACCACCGGGTTTCGTAGACCGTTTCAAGCCAGTCCTTAATCTCCTGTGGTGCGTCTATTAACTCCGCTACTTCCTTTTCAGTTTCTACTGCGATCCATTCTTCTGTCGGTATATCTGATGTCCATTCTCCGCTATTCCATCTTTGTAAATGGTGCCCTTCATGTGCTAAAGTCAATGCTATTATTGTGGTTTTTTGTTCCCCATATTCTTTAGCTTTTTTATATTCGGACGGAATGTAC
>JAXGPT010000008.1:0-70883 GCA_040766775.1 Bacillota bacterium
GAAAAGGCGCTGCAGTATGTCCGCAACCGCGAGGGTTATCCCAACGGCGACATAGGAAGGATTCAGGCCCAGCAGGCCCTAATAGATGCGGTTATAGACAAGGTTCTAAGTGCAGGCACCATACTTCGGCTGCCCGCCCTTGCCGATACCCTTAGCAGCCATCTAAGCACCAACATGACTCCTTCCGAGATGAGCAAGTACGCCTTCAGGGCTGCGGGTATAAACAAAGAATCCATCAACATGTACCGGATACCGGGGGACGCCAAGTATATAAACGGTATTTCTTATTTCCTGCACGACGAGAAAAAGACCCGGGAACTCATATCCATGGTACTTGGCAAACCGGACAGCGAAGACGGCATGGTGAAGGTGGAAGTACTGAACGGAAGCGGAGTGACGGGCCTTGCTGCAAAGGTAGGAGATATGCTAAAGGATAAAGGGTGCGACGTGATAAAGGTAGGCAATGCGGAGGGCACCGAGTACAGCAGCACCTATATATACGACCGGAAGGGAAACGGCGAAAAGGCAAAGAGGATAGCTGAAATACTGGACGTTAATGAATACAAGGTGGAACTGGATGATAAAACTAATGCCGATGTAACGGTTATCCTTGGAAAGGATAAAAGCAATCTATAACGGGGAGGTAGTGAATATAAAGAGCACACGGGAAATAGTAAGGATTATTGCCGAGGCTGCCGCTGCCAAAAAGGCGCTGGATATTACTGTGCTGGATATAAGGGACGTGTCCATACTGGCGGACTATTTCGTAATATGCAGCGGGAGTTCCTCCACCCAGGTAAAGTCCATTGCCGACGAGATTAAAAAAAGGATGCGGGAAATCGGATATGTTCTGGACCACGTGGAAGGCTATAAGGAAGAGAAATGGATACTGCTGGACTACCTGGACGTGGTGGTGCATGTATTTCATACCCGGGAGAGGGAGTTTTACAAGCTCGAAAAGCTGTGGGCCGATGCCAGGGTACTGGCCTTTTGACCGTAAATGTTGACAGCGGCATAAAAATACCATATAATACTTTTAAAATTTCAAATGGGTTTTGTATTTCAGGAGTAGTAAACCGGCGGACCCTCAAAGAGAGGCGGTGGCTGGTGAAAACCGCCAGGGCTAAAGGTTGAACTCGCCTGGAGTTAAAGATACAGGGGTGATTCCTTAACAATCAGCCGAGGGGGCAGCTTTAGCTGTCAATTAGGGTGGTAACGCGAGCATTCAAACCTCTCGTCCCTAAAGCAAGGGACGGGAGGTTCTTTATATAATAAAGGGCTACGGAGGTAGAATACCATGAAATATGACTTCAGGAGAATAGAGGAAAAATGGCAGTCGTACTGGGAAGAAAATGGTCTTTATACCGTCAGCGATTCCGGCAAAAAAGGTATTACACGTTGGAAATGTTCCCATATCCTTCGGGCAAACTTCACATGGGGCACGTGAGGAACTATTCAATTGGGGACGTGGTGTCGGTTCAAAACCATGAACGGCAGCACGGTATTGCACCCGATGGGTTGGGACTTCTTTCGGCCTGCCCGCCGAGAACGCGGCTATAAAAAATAACACACATCCAACGAATGGACCTGGAACAACATAGAAAGCATGAGGTCGCAGCTGAAAAAACTGGGGATAAGCTATGACTGGAACAGGGAAGTGGCCAGCTGCCATCCCGATTATTATAAATGGACCCAATGGCTGTTCTTGCTTTTTACAAAAACAATCTTGCATACAAGAAGCGGTCCCAGGTAAACTGGTGCCCGTCCTATGCCCCGTTCTGGCCAACGAGCAGGTGGTATCGGGGGAATGTGAAAGGTGCGGAAGTGCCGTTACCAAGAAAGAGCTGGAGCAGTGGTTTTTCAAGATCACCGACTATGCCCAAAGGCTGCTGGACGACCTGGAAAAGCTGGGGGGCTGGCCGGAAAAGGTCAAACTAATGCAAAAACTGGATAGGAAGAAGCGAAGGGGCATCGGTTGACTTCGCCATAAGAAGGAATTGGGGAAGAGATAAGGGTGTTTACCACCCGGCCGGATACGCTCTTTGGCGCGACCTTTATGGCCCTTGCCCCCGAGCACCCGCTGTGCAGGCAGATTGCCAGCGGCACCGCGTATGAAAAGGACTTCTTGAAATTTCTTGAGCGAATCAAGAGAATGTCCGAAATGGAAAGAACTTCAACGGAATTGGAAAAGGAAGGGGTTTTCCTGGGGAAATACGCAATAAACCCGGTCAACGGCAGGAGACTGCCTATATATGCCGCCAATTATATACTTCTTGAGTACGGTTCCGGGGCCATTATGGGGGTGCCCGCCCACGACCAGAGGGACTATGAGTTTGCCGTCAAATACAAACTGGATATTGTGGAAGTGGTGCGGCCCCAAGAAGGGGAAGCAGCCCCTGAGGGGCAGGCCTATGACGGGCCCGGCAGCTTGGTTAATTCGGGAAAATACGACGGTATGTATTACACCGAGGCAATGGACAGCATCGTGGAGGACCTGGAACAAAAAGGGAAGGGCGAAAAAGAGATTAAGTACAGGCTGAGGGACTGGCTGATATCGCGGCAGAGGTACTGGGGCGCACCCATACCCATCGTTTACTGTTCCGACTGCGGCGAAGTGCCGGTACCGGAAAAGGACCTGCCGGTCATACTGCCCATTGATATAGAGCTAACCGGTACGGGGGCTTCACCCCTTGCAAGGAGCGAAAAGTTTGTAAATACAACCTGTCCCGGGTGCGGCAAGCCGGCGAAGAGGGAAACGGATACTATGGATACCTTCGTGTGTTCGTCATGGTATTTTTTAAGGTTTACCGACCCGAAAAACACCGAGATGCCCTTCGCCAAGGAAAAGGCGGATGCCTGGATGCCGGTGGACCAGTACATCGGCGGCGTAGAGCATGCGATACTCCACCTCATGTACGCCCGGTTCTTTACCAAGGTGTTGTATGATCTGGGACTGTGTTCCTGTGACGAGCCCTTTGAGAACCTGCTGACCCAGGGAATGGTGCTTAAGGACGGTGCCAAGATGTCCAAGTCCAAGGGCAATGTTGTAAGCCCGGAGGACATAATAGAAAGGTACGGGGCGGACACCGCAAGGCTGTTTATCCTGTTTGCCGCACCGCCGGAAAAAGACCTGGAATGGAGCGACCAGGGAGTGGAAGGCTGCTACCGTTTCCTGGGCAGGATTTGGAGGCTGGTGGAGGAAAATGTAAATACCATCACGGGTGCCGGAGGGATAGACCGCGCGTCTTTGAACGCGGAAGACAGGGAAATGCTATATGTTATTAACCGTACCGTGAAGAAGGTAACCGATGATATACAAGACCGGTTCAACTTCAATACCGCCATCAGTGCTATAATGGAAATGGTAAACGCCTTGTATCAGTACAGGGAAAGGGAAGGATTTAACCCCGCGGCGTTTAGGGAAGGTGTCAATAAACTGGTGGTGCTCATGGCGCCTTTTGCACCTCATATAACCGAGGAACTCTGGGAAATGACGGGGGGAGAAGGCAGCGTTCACCGGCAGAAATGGCCGGCCTTTGACGAAGAGTTCATGGTAAGGGATATGACAACGATTGTGGTGCAGGTTAACGGAAAGGTTAGAAGCCGTATGCAGGTTCCTTCGGGGACCAATGAAGAAAAATTGAAAGGACTGGCACTGGAGGACGAAAGGGTAAAGGCCTATACCGACGGCCGCAGTATCCGAAAGGTAATTGTGGTTCCGGATAAGCTGGTCAATGTTGTATTAGGGGGGTAAAGGAATATGAATGAAAGGATTCACCCGGTTCTAAAAAGCATGATACCCATAGTCGGGGGTATAGCTAAAACCTTTGGGAAAAGCTGTGAAGTGGTGCTCCATGATATAACAGACCCTTATCATTCAATAGTGGCCATTGAAAATTCGCACGTTACCGGCAGGGAGCTGGGAGGGGCCATGTCCCAGGCGAATATTGAGGCCATTGCGTCGGGGGGATTCACCCAAGACCAGATTAACTATACGAAAAAAACCGCCGACGGGAGAATACTAAAATCGTCAACAATAGTTATAAGGGATGGGAACCAAAAACCTATAGGGTGCCTTTGCATAAACTTTGACCTGTCCGATTTCGTCATGGTGAGGAATTCAATAAACGCCCTGTGCCATACCGATGAACCGGAGGAAACGAAGGAAGACAAGGGGTACCAGGGGGCCAGTATAAACGAAGTACTGTGCAACCTTGTAAACAGTGTCCTGGAAGCATCCGGCAAGCCGGTGGCGTACATGACCAAGGAAGATAAGGTGGAAATTGTAAGGGTTTTGGACCAAAAAGGAGCGTTCCTGATAAAGGGAGCCATCGACTATGTTGCAAAGGTGTTGTGTGTTTCAAGGTATACCGTGTATAATTATCTTGACGAAGTAAGGGTAGGAGAATAAAAAAGGAGGGCTGACCGTTTATGAAAAAGGAGATAGTGTCGACCAAGAATGCGCCCGGTGCGGTGGGACCCTATTCCCAGGCGGTTAAATGCGGCGGCATGGTATACACCGCAGGCCAGGTAGCGTTGGACCCCAACACGGGACAAATGGTGGAGGGGGGTATCAAGGAGCAGACCCACCAGGTGTTCGCCAATCTTAAGGCCGTGCTGGAGGCTGCCGGCACAAGCCTTGAAAACGTAGTCAAGGCCACGGTGTTTATAGTGGACATGGATAAATTCGGCGAAGTAAACGAAGTGTACGCAAACTACTTTACCGGCGATTTCCCGGCCCGTTCCTGTATCGAGGTGGGCAGGCTGCCCAAGGGAGCGCTGGTGGAAATAGAAGTTATAGCGGCATTGTAAGTATATAAAGGGCGGGTATTCCGCCCTTTATTTTCTTCTGAATATGTTTCTTTTCCTTATATACATAGACCTTCTCCTTCTTCGGTTTTTTGCCAAAAACCTAAAGGCCAGCAGCGAAACCGGCAAAACCAGCAGGAAACCCCACAGGCCGGCCTTTGAATTACCTGTTTCTCCCTTGAGCATTCCCGAAGCCAGTACTTTTCCCTGGTCATTCCTCTGGGCAATCAGCCTGACGGTTCCCACCACCTCATCGCCGATACTGTATTCAATATATCCGACGCGCTCCCCGGTGCGCACGGTGGGTTTTATGGCATCCATTACGATGTTTTCCTTGATGCCGGGTTTTTCACCGTCCACCGGATAGTTGTAGTGGAATCCCTGTTCAGTTACGATCTTGACTTCCGACTTGGAGCCTAAAAACTCCACGTTGTCTACCACTTTACCCGCTTCCATCACCGGCACCTGTTCGAAGCCTTCAAAGGCATAATCCAGGAGGGCCTTTGTATTGGACCACAGTGCCTTGTTATCCGGCTCGTTTAGTATTACTGTGATATACTCCCTGCCGTCCCTTTGGGCGGACCCTACGAAACAGTTCTTGGCCGCAGCAGTATAGCCGGTTTTTATACCGTTTGCACCCTCGTATTTATCCGATGTATTCTTTATAATCCTGTTCCCGTTGTATAAATACCGGGTATCCTGCATATTGGTTTCAGGTATGATGTATCTTACCGTGTTTACAATCTCCCTGAACTTGGGCAGTGTCATTGCATGTTTTGCAATAAGCGCCATATCATAGGCAGTGGTTACATGTTCCTTGTCATGCAGCCCGTTGGGGTTGGTGAAGTGGGTGTTTTTGGCTCCCAGCTGCACCGCCTTGTCATTCATCATTACCGCGAACTCTTCAACCGATCCCGCTATGTATTCCGCTATGGCAATGGCCGCATCATTACCCGACTCCAGCATCAGCCCGTACAAAACCTGCTCCAGCGTTACTTTCTCACCTTCCAGCAGGTATATTCTGCTGCCTTCTATGTAGGAAGCCCTCATGCTTATCGGTACATAATCGGTCAGCGTCCCCCTTTCAAGGGCTAGGACCGCTGTCATTATTTTGGTTACGCTGGCGGGGTAAGAAGCAGTGTGGGCATTTTTGCTGTACAGTACCTGGCCTGTTTGGGCGTCTATAAGAATCGCTTTCTGGGAGCTAATATCAAAGGAAGCAAAGGCTTCCACTGGTCCTGCAAGGAAGGTTAGAAGTATTGTCAGAAATATTACGGCTGTGTATTTTTTCATGATTCCCTCCGTTATGTAAGAATGTCGAATATAGTTATAGTATAACAGATGAACGCTTATGTTTACAGGCGAAAGGGTATAAATCCAAAATACATTGAAAGGCATCAACTCCGACTGTGAAGGAAAAAATAGAAATGCGTAGAATAAATACCATACCAAACGACTCGGGGGAGGTGGCGGTATGAACGCTTTCTAAGAGGAATTGGTACTGACAGGCCTTGTTATTGTATTATTGGCGGTAAATGTTGGGCTTATTCTAAAGATCGACAGCGCAGGCAAAGGGGATGTATCTGTAAAGGAACTGGACAGCTACTTTGTTGAGGAAGACTATGCGAAGGCCCAGATAGCGGTGCACGTGACCGGCGAGGTAAAGGAAAGGGGGCTTATATACATAAATGAGGGTTCTCGCGCCCTGGATGCCATAAGAGCGGCGGGGGAGCCCTTGATACCGCGGACCTTGACCGGATCAACCTGGCAAAGGTGATGCAGGACAGCGAAAACTGCATGTCCCGGCGGTGGGTGAAATTCTGGATAATAATGCGTATGGGATATAATGAAGCAAATGCTAAAATCAATATAAATACGGCCACCGCGGCCCAGCTTGATACACTTCAGGGCATAGGCCCGGTGCTGGCCCAGAGGATAGTTGATTTCCGGGAGAGGGAGGGCCGCTTTGAAAGAATAGAGGATATAATGAAGGTATCGGGTATAGGCCCGAAGGTTTACGAAAACATTAAGGACAGTATAACGGTGAGGTGAATGCTGTGTTAAATAAAGACCAGGTAAGGCTGACTTCTCTTACCGCCAGTGCCGGGTGAGCGGCCAAAATAGGGCCCGATGCCCTGGCGCAGGTTCTGCGCCATTTACAGGCAGTCCAACATCCGGACCTATTGGTGGGTTTTTCCGGTTCGGATGATGCGGCGGTTTATAGAATAAATAATGATACCGCTGTTATTCAGACACTGGATTTCTTTACGCCGGTGGTGGACGACCCCTTTGTTTTCGGCCAGATTGCAGCTGCAAACTCCTTGAGCGATATTTACGCAATGGGCGTAGCCCGTTCTTGCGCTGAATATTGTCTGTTTCCCGAAGTGCCTGCATTTGGACGTGTTAAAGGATATTCTGTTGGGCGGCGCGGACAGGGTTAAGGAAGCCGGGGCGCTGCTTGCAGGGGGCATACCATCCAGGACGATGAGCCCAAGTACGGGCTTTCGGTGATGGGGCTTATTCACCCCGACCGGGTTGTCACGAATAGCGGGGCCAGGCCCGGGGATGTACTGGTGCTTACAAAGCCCCTGGGTACCGGGGTTATAAATACCGCAATAAAGGCGGACCTGGTCAGTCACGAGATTTATAAAAGTGCAGTGGATGTTATGATAGCCCTCAACGGGGATGCCGCCAGGGCCATGCAGCAAGTGGGCGCCAAGGGCTGCACCGATATTACCGGTTTTGGGCTTGTGGGGCACTGCATGGAGATGGCGGAGGCAAGCGGCGTGTCCATCCGTTTGCGGAAAGACAAAATCCCGGTGCTGGAGGGTGCCAGGGAACTGGCCCGAATGGGTATGGTCCCTGCGGGGGCCTATTCAAACAAGAGTTATGCCGGCGGTAGGGTGAATCTAAAAGGGGTGGAAACCGACCTGGAGGACATAGTATTCGACCCACAAACCTCGGGGGGGCTTCTAATATCCATGCCGGAAGACAAGGCGGAGCGCTTCCTCGGTCTCCTATCTCCTGAAACGGTCCGAAGGTGTGCTGTAATAGGGGAGGTAAGGGAAAGGGAAGCTTTTGCGGTGGAGGTATTGTAGTACCAGGTATATAAGCTGTGGAACGGTTATTCCGGGAAAAGAAAAAAGAGCCCGGAATAATTATTTTTTTGTGCCACCATAAAGGAATTTTAGAAAACAGGGAGAATATATATACAATGTGTTATATAACTGCAGAATGTAGTTATATATCAAAAAATGTTGATTAGGAGGGAAATTATGGAGTTCTTCATGGAATTAAACAGCAAGATCAACAGCTTGGTTTGGGGTCCCCCTATGCTGGTGCTTATAGTTGGTACCGGCATATACCTGACTACCCGCACTAATTTTATGTCAATAACAAAAATAGGCTATGTATTAAAAAACACTCTTCTTAAAATGTTCGACAAGTCAACCGTTGGGGAAGGGGAGATTACACCCTTCCAGGCTGTTGCAACAGCTCTTGCAGCAACCATAGGTATAGGTAACATAGCCGGCGTGGCTACTGCCATCGCACTGGGGGGCCCTGGGGCCGTATTCTGGATGTGGCTGTCGGCGATATTCGGAATGGCCACGAAATACAGCGAAGTTGTGCTGGCCATCAAGTACAGGGAGAAGACCCCGGACGGTCGTTTTGTGGGAGGTCCCATGTACTATATCCGAAACGGCCTTAACTTAAAATGGCTTGCAGCGATTTTTGCATTCTTTGGAGCACTGGCAGCCTTCGGTATAGGCAACATGACCCAGGCCAATTCGGTGGCAGCCGCTATGGAGACTACATTTGGTGCAAACAAGCTGGTTTCGGGAATAGTATTAGCAGTGGCAACGGCAGCGGTTGTACTAGGTGGGCTTAAAAGGATTGCACAGGTTACCGAAAGACTTGTTCCGTTCATGGCAGCGTTCTATATCATCGGGGGAATAATAATTTTGATAATAAAAGCATCCAGTATTCCGGCGGCTTTCGGGCTTATATTCAGTTCGGCCTTTACAGGCACAGCGGCGGTGGGCGGATTTGCCGGTTCCACCATTATGATGGCAGCCAGGTACGGGGTTGCCCGGGGAGTATTCTCCAACGAAGCCGGTCTTGGTAGTGCGCCTATAGCCCACGCTGCAGCCACCACCGACAGTGCGGTAAAACAAGGCCTGTGGGGAATATTCGAAGTGTTCATGGATACTATTGTGGTATGCTCAATAACATCACTGTCCATAATAGTAACCGGAGTATGGCAGACCGGCGAAACCGGTGCCGCTCTTACCACGGCAGCTTTCAATGCGGGGCTTCCCGGACCCGGCGGTATTATAGTCGCAGTTGGCGTCCTGCTGTTTGCGTATTCCACCATCCTTAGCTGGGAGTATTACGGGGAGCGCTGCGCCGAGTATCTTTTTGGCAGCAAAGCAATAATGCCGTACAGGATTATATGGATACCCTTCATATTGATTGGAGCTATAGGCGGGCTGGTTACGATATGGGATATCGCCGATACGCTTAACGGGCTCATGGCTATTCCCAACCTTATCGGTGTGCTTGGCTTGAGCGGCGTAATAATCAAGCTTACCAAGGAGTACTTCAGCAAGGAAAAAGAAGTTTAGCACAAAGGGCCCCGGTCAATCCGGGGCTTTTTTCTTGAATATTCCTGCGGTATATGGGAGAATAGGGTATATGGAAGAAAGTCGGATACCCGGGAGGAATGGAAATATATGAACAGTATTGACGTTTTGAGGCTGCTGCCCTCGGTGGACCAGATGCTTAGAAAACCGGAAGTGCAAGATATGATGGAAAGACACGCCCGGGCGACCGTCACCGAAGTCATAAGGAGGGTGCTGCAGGAAACCCGGCAAAGCATTATCGAGGGTGAGTATAACAGCGAAATAAGCGCAGAGGCCATTGAGAGAAGACTTGTCAAGGTCCTTGATGAAAGGCTTAAAAAGGAAAGCCAGGGAAAACTTGTGGAAGTCATAAACGGTACAGGAGTGGTTATACATACAAACCTAGGCAGGTCTCCGGTGGCGGAAAGGGCGGTGGCCGACCTTGCCAGGCTGTCCGGGGTATACGTTAACCTTGAATACGACCTTGAAAGCGGTGGCAGCTCCCCTGCCACGATTTAGTGAGGGACCTTTACGTAGTATTACCGGTGCGGAGGACTGCATGGCGGTAAACAATAACGCGGCGGCGGTGCTGCTGGTATTAAGCGCAATGGCGTCCGGAAGAGAGGTCATAGTGTCCCGGGGAGAGCTGGTTGAAATTGGAGGCTCCTTCAGGGTGCCGGAGGTGATGGAGCAGGGCGGCGCCAGGCTGGTGGAGGTGGGCACCACCAACAAAACCTATATAGAAGATTACAGGAGGGCTATTAACGACAATACCGGGCTACTGCTTAAGGTCAATACCAGCAACTACCGTATCTGCGGGTTTACACGGCAGGTGTCGCGGGAAGAGCTTACGGCCTTGGGCAGGGAGTTTGGCATCCCGGCAGTGGAGGACCTGGGAAGCGGTATGTTTGTTGACCTTGGGGAGTACGGTATAGGCCATGAGCCCACGGTACAGGACAGCATACGCTCGGGGATGGACATAGTCACCTTCAGCGGCGACAAGCTGCTGGGGGGACCCCAGGCGGGCATAATTGCCGGAAAAAGAATACATAGGAATTGCAAAACACTAGCTGGCACGTCGTCGGGGTGGACAGGCTGACGCTTATCGAGCCGGAAAGCTGGACCTCATGACGGGTGAAGTGGGTGAAGGAAAAGCTGATACCGGTGCCTGTGATGCGCTTTTACAATGCCAAGTGGATAGACTTTAAGAGAAGGGCTGAAAGGCTTAGAGCTTTGGAGTGGTATTGAACCCCTATGCTGTATTAGTAATTGAGATGGAATACTCCCAGGTGGCGGTTCGCTGCCCTCGAAAAAGAGATAGAGACAGGAAGAATGAAATGCTAAAGTGCCAATAATGACATTATTGAACTGTAGCTAGAGTGAAGGCTTAAGGATGGTGACACGCCTGTTATAGAAGGATTGCAAGGACAGGTTCCCGGTAGATGTAGCAGAACGGTATTCGATCTCATCAACTGTTGTGCTGGTCAAGATGCGCAGGCTGGAGAAAGAGTGCTCCAGGGGGCGGCGGATCAATGAACAACGTTATTGGCATGGCGGGGGCATATGACCACGGCAAGACCACGCTTGGTGCGCGTCTCCTTACCGGGAGCAGGAAACACCGGACAGGCTTAAGGAGGAACAAGGTGGTGTGCGTATATCCATAGAACTGGGCTTCTTTCTTACCTATTTTGACCTTCCGGATGGCAGGAGAGCCGGAATAATAGACGTACCCGGCCATGAAAAGTTTATAAAAAACATGCTGGCGGGGGTCGGGGGAATGGACATGGCGCTGCTGGTGGTGGCGGCGGACGAGGGCATTATGCCGCAGACGGTAGAGCACCTGAACATTCTGGACCTTATTGGCATAAAGAACGGCATAGTGGTTATTACAAAGGCGGACATGGTGGAACAGGAATGGCTGGACATGGTAATGGAGGATGTGAAGGATAGAATAAAGGGCACCTTTCTGGAGGATGCCCCGGTCATACCCGTTTCGTCGGTTACCGGTGAAGGCATTGACTTGCTGGTTGAGGCCATTGGCGAAATGACCGCCGGCATTAAAGAAAGAAATTACGATACCATATACAGGCTGAATGTAGACAGGGCCTTTTCAATAGCCGGGTTCGGCACCATAGTTACCGGAACTCTTATTTCCGGCAAAGTGGAAGAGGGCCAGAGAGTTTGTATATATCCCGCAGGCATAGAAAGCAGGATAAGAAATCTGCAGGTACACGACCGGGACGTGGAAGTCGCCTATGCCGGCCAGAGGCTTGCATTAAACCTTTTCTTTGCTGCGAAAAGGACCAGGAAAGGACGTCTTAAGCGCCCGGGGTAGGGGCGCCGCTTGCCCACCATGATGCTGACTGCCGGTTAAGGCTTGTTTGGGATAATGGATGGACCCTTGAAAACAGGATAGGGTTAGGCTGTGATTTAGGAACAAAGGAGCTTTGTGCAGGGCCGTAATTGCCGGACAGGAAAGCCTCGGTCCCGGCGAGGAATGCTATGCACAGCTTCGGCTGGAGGAAGAGACGGTGGCACTTGGTGGGGACCGTCACTGGTTTGTTATTAGAGCTATTCCCCCATGGAGACCATAGGCGGTGCTGGAGCCAAACCTGCCTAAAAGAAAAGGTTTAACAGGAGACCTCATTGAGGAACTAAAACTAAAGGGAGCGGAGCCCAATAGAGGTGTTGGAAAAGGTTATAAATCCTAACAGCGAACTTTCCGGAAGACATGACCTCTGTAAAGCTTTCGGGTAAAAGTGAAGGAGGAAATTGGAGCCCATGCTGAAAAGCTGATCGAAAAAGGGGCAATAGGACATCTAAAGCGGCAGCCAGAAAAGTTTACATGCACAGGAGTATTGGCCTCATGATGTTGCTTCAAAGGCGGGTTCAATACTATGAATACCACTGGCGCTTATTCAAGAAAAGTAGCGGCATGCCGCCGGAGGAGTTAAGAAGCAGATTCCTGAAGCCGAAGGAAAGCCCTCTTTACTGATGATACTAAAAACATGGAGAAGCACTAGCACAAGCACATCTCCCTGGTATCCTCATGCGGATTTAAAAATAGAACTTTACAATCGACCTGTTATGAAATAAAAAGGAATATCACTAACCTTCTGAAAGGGGAGGATACCACCCTGGGAATGCGAGATAATTAACTGCTAATCATACAGGAAGGTTGATGAGATGGAAGAAGTCCTGGATATGCTGGTAGAATCCGATGAAATAAAAAGGCATTGAGTGATTACGGTATTCCTGGCAAGTCTTTTGAAAATGCGGTGGATACCGCCATAGGCATATCAAAAGAAGGCAGCATAAGCCTTGCGACCCTCCGGACCTTCTGGGCACAAGCCGGAAATATGCAATGGCCCTTTTGGAGGAAATGGACAGGGAGAGGATAACCAAAAAAGGTGGGGGGACAACAGGGTATTGTATACAGGTAAACGTCCAGGACACGTGCACTGCAGCTCCCTTGGTGAATTTGATGCGGTGCAGATTTATGGAGAAAGGGGCAGCCTGGGGCCACCAATGGCTTGCCAATAACAAAAACACTGCTATAATAGGCTTGCGGGTTGAGTTTGGGAGTAGATGGGTGTGCTGGTGCCTCCTGGTCTTCAAAACCAGTCGCTGGACGTTAGTAGCGTCCGGGGTGGGTTCGATCTCACATACTCCCGCCATTGTTATACTTCACACTTCCCACATCACACATCTAACTTTTCAGAGGAATGTCCCTTGATTGATAGCCTTCGAGGAATAGACAAGTTTGCCTCCGTTTATGCGGAGGTTTTTTATTTCTGTCCGTTGGACAAGGGTGTTAATGACGGGAAATTAGACGGACAACAACAACAATGCATTACGCAAGTATTATATATTGAAAGAGAAAGGTATGATGTCAAGTGAAAAACTGGAAAAAACTTTAGAAATTCGCTGCCAAAAAGGATGTTCAAAGAAGGCATCACTAAACTAAACCCAATCTCAACTTTAATAGACAAATATTCACAACGGACCCAATACGAGGGCGGAATATGCATTGGCTAGTTTATTATCTCACATCATGTCGGTTTCTCCTCCTGGTTGGTGAGTTGAAGTTATCCTTTAGCAGATAAAAGACTAACTGGATTAGCTGGGCAGTAAGCGCAAGGGCACGTTTGTGTGCATATTGTTTAGGCTCCGCTTTCTTTGTAAAGGGGAGAAGTAAATACCGGGGCAAAGCATTAGGTCGTGCATCCTGGATACTGTCAAGCCGCTCAATGAGGTAGTACCGTAAGAAGCGATTACCCGAACGGATAAGCCGTGTGTTGTTGGCAGTAAAGTTACCAGATTGGTGCTTGCGTCCAGGCCAGGCTCTAGAACTCTTTGGCCAGCTGCTTATGGCTGTCAAACTGGTTAATATCGCCTATTTCGGCCAGTATACCAGAGGCAAATAATATCGGGCCAATACCCGGTACAGAATCCAGGGTCTGAGGAATAGTATCCAGATGGTCCTCTATGGCTTTTTCAGGACTTAAGCTGCTCCTGGAGCGTCCTTATGACCCGTATGGATGCCATAGCTAGATTAACGGAGTCAGCCATGGCCTTTGGCAAGCGATAAGAAGACCGTGCTGCTTTCTGAAGTTCTTTGGCTGCAGCCTGTGGGTCATCGAACCGGTTTTTACCATGCTGGACCAGGAACCAGGTAAGTTTGTTCAAAGAAGCTTCAGCCAAGGCTTCTTGCGCATTCAAACTCTTCCATGACTGCCAAAGAAGTAGCAGATAGCTTGTTGTCAAAAACGAGGGTGTAATCACTGCATTTTAGGTATAAGTTAGTCATAAGGAAGTTGCTTTCCTGTACCAGGGCCTGGGTAGTAAGATGGTATCTGGCCCAGCTCTGCAAGTGCCATTACTAAGGGCTCACTCCATGAATGGGTGGGGCAGATGCCCGGCCATAAGCTTGATGCTGGTGTACCAGGCAGGACCCTTGCTCATTTTTAGGAGCATCGGAGGAGCCTTTTTTAAACTCCCTTGATGAGGCTAAGCTAAACAAGTATAACATCTTCGCAGCCGAAGACCAGATGATGTTGTAGGTACATGGCAGCATGGGTAGAGTAACAACCGGTATGTTCAAGCCCGAAGAGACATTTTGATCAAAAAAGCTATGCTTTTGCACTAGCTGGCTGATACGCTGCTGTCAAGATCCTGGCTGTGACAGGACAAAGGAAAAAAAAATAATCAACAAATCAAATAAAAGGCACAATAAACCGGATAGTCTTTTCATCATCGTTTGATAGGCAGCAGACCACATTATCCCTGCTGCTTACATCAATACTGACAAATAAAGGGTTGGGCATCTAATCAATTTTGCGGAATGGATATGATGTCTACAGTCCTGGGATGTCCCTGGGAAACCCATGAACGACAGCCTTGGTGAGCTATAGGAATACACCGGCACCCTGATGCACATGCTTCCCTCTGCTTGCAGGAAGGAAGAGAAGCCGGGGAAACAGCCAGCGTGTAGGTCTATATCATGGGGCCAGGGGAACACTTTTCGCGGGAAGACACCCGAATACGGGGCAACGGAGGGAGACGGAACATTCCCTTGGTAGACACCTTTGGCTATATTTTCCCAAAGACATCGCAGTACTGCAAACCCTAAATTAAAGAAAGATAGTGTAAAGAGTATTGGGGTATTTTCACAGATATGTTGCAAGCTGTGGTTCTTTGATGGATAACCTTGCGAGTTACCCACAGACCCCACGAGCTGTTTTGGACAACGCTAAAGCGTTGACCACATATCCACAAGCTCCCGACTACGACTAATAATGTTGTTTTTAAAAGAAAAAGATAGATTTGAAGATAACATTATTAAGTCAATAATATCAATATGAGCAACCTCCGAATTGGGAATTTACATCCAAATTGGCTGCTGCTCATAGTATACAAGGAGGAGTGGGCATGGACAGAAAAACGGAAAAGGACAAAAAAAAGCGGCAAAACAAGGCTCAAAACAAGGTTTCGCTAAGGGCTATGATTGAGGCAAAGGTGCCCTCGGCCTGCTACGAGTTGTCCGAAAAGCCAGCCTGTCACTCGGTGGTAAAGTATGAATCTGGATAATATAAGCGGAATGGTGGATGCCATACCGCTTATAATGATATACATTGTACCGGGGTACATCATCCTTCGGATAAGTAATTTCCAGCTTTCAAAAAAAGCAGACCATGATCAGTATATACTTTTAAAAAGCCTCGTGGTAAGCTTTGTTTTTGTTTCACTGGAGGAGACCCTTTGGAAACTTGTATTTCCCGGTACCCAGACGATGTGCAGTCCCGCGTTCCGGAATACCGTGATAGCATCCTCGGCGGCAGTGGGGCTTTTGTGGGCAAGGTTTCTCATCAGCGAACGGTTTGAACGGATATTGTTTGAGCTTGGCATCTACAAGACCTTAAGGTCGGGCATTTGGGGCGGCGTTGTGGACTTTGAATACGGCTTGTGGCTCATGGTCTATATTCCGGCGGACAAGGTGATTTATGCCGGGAAACTTAGAAGGTACATGGAGATAGAAGCATATGGCAATTATGTAATTTTTCTAAGCAATTATACTCTGTATAACTATAATGCGGAAGTGCTTAAGGACTATGTAAACGACAATGACAAGTGGGTGTCACTGCATTCCAAAGATATAGGCAGGGTGGAGCTGTTTTACCATGAGGACAGCGGCAAAATCCGTCATTAGCTTTATCCAAAAATTCGAGGAGGAGCGGTGGATGATATGAACAAGGAAGAGTTCATTCAAATGATACTGCCGGCGGCGATGGAGGGATATAAAAAGTATAGAATCCTGCCTTCCCTTACGCTGGCCCAGGCGGCACTGGAAAGCGGATGGGGTAAAAGCCATATACAGAACAACCTGTTTGGTATAAAGGCAACGCCTTCCTGGAAGGGTAAGGTGGCGGAAGTGTGGACCACCGAGTATATAAACGGAAAACCTCAAAGGGTAAGGGCACTGTTCCGCGCCTATGACAGCTTTGCCGAAAGCGTAGAGGACCACAGCCGCCTCCTGGGGGAACTGCCAAGGTATATAAAGGTAAGGGAAGCAAACAACTACAGGGAAGCCTGCCATGCGGTTCAGGCGGCGGGGTATGCCACAGACCCGCAGTATGCTGCCAAACTTATTAATGTAATTGAAAGCAACGGGCTTGAAAAGTATGACGACGAGGCCAGGAAGGACCATTGGGCGGAGGGGATATGGAAAAAACTGAACGAATTGGGGATTCCCGTTTATGAAAAACGGTATGACGACGGGGCCACCCGGGGAGAGGTCATGGCTTTAGTATTTAGGGCTGTAAAGCGAATCCTTGGGGAGTGACCGACCCTTAGAGGATTTCCGCAAGCAGAATGGTTACATCATCTTCCAGTCTCCTGTCCAGCACAAAGCATGAGAACCGGTCGAATATTTCGTAATAAAGGCTGAGGCTGTCCGCCTGCTTGCTGTTTTCAAGTATTTGCATGAGCCTTTTTTCCGAAAAGGCCATGCCCTCGCGATTAACTGCATCCACCAGGCCGTCGGAGTACAGCAGTATCCGGTCACCGGTCTTGAGGGCCAGTGTGATGTCCCTGTATTCCGGGTTGTAGTATGTTCCGACTTTGCATATCGGAAACGGGTTTTCGTTTTCCAGGTTATAGACCCTGTTACCCGAAAGAACCACCGGCCGCGTGTTGAGCCCGGCGGAGGAATAGCTAAGCTTCCGGGTTCTCCTGTTGTATACCCCGTAAAACATAAGCAGGTACATTTCATCGGGAATTCGGGAGTTGTTGAACTGAAAGAAAAGGTCTTTCAATACCCTGGAAGGGGACAGCAGCAAATCCTTCCCTTGCGTGTCCAGTTTGTTGCTTAGGATTGTCCGGTCTACAAATATGGTAATTATGGCGGAGGAAATCCCATGCCCCGATACATCGGCCAGGTAAAAGCCTGTGTGTTCCTCGTCTATACAGAACACGTTGAAAAAGTCTCCGCTGAGGCTTTCGCACGGTATGAAGGACGAGTGGAACTCAATTCCGGGGCAGGGCAGCTTCTTTTCCGGCAGCATGGACTGCTGAATCTCCCTGGCCAGCTCTATGTCTTTGTAAAGCTGGCTGTTGGTTTCCATTATCTCAAGCCTTGCCCTTTGTACTTCCTGTTCCAGCGTGCGGGCGTGCTCCTTCAGCAGCGCATCGGCCTTTTTCAGGCTCTCATAGGGATGCCTTACATTTTGCACGAACAAAACGTTGTACATTACCGAATAGGCTATTATTTTATGTACGTGTCCCGTTAGGTTGTACATGTCGAATACGCTTATGTATAGGGTAAAGTACAGCTCGCTGTAGATGCTTATTATAAGCGCGGTGGCAAACAGGATGGAGGCCCTTCTGCCTGTTTTTTTGTATTCCCATACCGAAAGGGCCATGGCAGCGGACTGCAGCGCGATTATGGCATACTCGGTTTGGATTTTAAGCGGTGTAAGCCCCTGGCCTTCTATGTATACTTCGGGCAGCATATCTATCCTAAAGGTTACAATATAGAAGAAAAAAACCGATGCCGCCAGGGACAAGGCAAGCAAAAACCAGCGGGATATCCGGGCCGACCTAGCGGGTTTTATGAAGGCAGACCAAAGAAAGCCAATCGCCATAATAAGGCGAGCAATCACCCAGTAGGTTGTCGGTATTGCAGCCTCGTTGGGGACAAAAAAGTCCGGCATACCCTTATAGGACAGTGTGTGGAAAACATCCAAAAAGCCCCCAATAAAGAATACGCAGGCCAGCACCAAGTGCCTTAACCTAGGATTTGGCCGGTATACATGGAATATTAGCGTAAATATTGCAAAGGAGAACAGTATGCTCAAGAACTCCAAAACCGTGTGCAGCGCCAAAAAATTAAGCTGCCCGATGGAGGTATGCATGAAGACCCCGGTGCTGTCAAGAAGAACAAACAGCAAATGGCACATCACCAGGGCAAGTACCGGGTAAAGGTATGCTTTTTTCCTTTCGGGGGTAGGTTTATCCGCCATAGGTCCTCCGGTTTTCAAATAAGATTTATGTCGGTGCACCCACCCGGGGGCCGGGCGCAGACGACAAATATTGATATAACTTTTCTACAGGTGTGGTACATTTTCCTTCATAGAAAAACTGATAGCGAAAAAAATGTCGGTACAGGTACCATACCAGGCGCTATGCCGGGTACAAACGGCTTATGGATGGTTAGAAGAGATAAGGGAAGGGCTGTCCGGGGAAGGCTAAAGCTCCCCGGTTTTTTGGTCAATTTTTTCGAAGGTCGGGGGACTTTTTGGGGCATCGGTATTTACTGTATCCATCATGCGGAATAACTCCACCATTTCCAGGGCCTTACCGGCGATGGTTATGGCTGCCTGTTCATCCGGATCGAGGTGGGGTCTTATCGCCGAAAGCATGGCCACCGCTGAAGGCCTGTGGCCTGCGGCCAAAGGGGTCCGGTCAAAATACACCTCCGGGTTTATTATGTTTTTTAGCTCCATACACTTTGCCAAAACGTGCATAAGCTGCCGGTATGTAGGGTCCAAGTAGGGAAGGGATGCCTTTATTATCCTTACCGTTTTGTTTTCGCCAAGGGTATCCATGGGAAAAACATGCCTGTGGGGAATAAGGGTCCCCCGTTTATTCTCTGCAGTGTCCGGCTGTGCCTGGGGCTTGTTTTCGCTCCTTTGACCGAACATATGGGAAACCATCATGGCAAGTTTAAGCAGCTGTCCCAGGTCCAGCGACTTGTTTTTTTCCGCTGCTATCCTATAATGGCATTTTTCACACATCTCGTTTACTTTGGATTCCATAAGCGACCCTCCAAAAAATGCTATCTGTACATTATATGCATATGCGGCGTAAATGCCATCAAAAAACAAAAAATAATGGCAGCCGTCCTGCTGCCATTATTGGTTAGGATATGTTATTCGAAGGACCTAAGCAAATTCTTGAGCTGTTCCATTTCTTCCCTTGAAAGGATGGGTTCTACAAATGCAAACAGCTTTTTTTTGTCCTCTTCGGTGATTTCTTTCTTACCGGATGCTTCTTTAATTTTCTTGGCCTCCTGGAACAGTTCTTCCTCGCTCATGTGCGAATATTTCTCCAGCATACCGCTTATCAATTCCGGGTTAAATTGGTTCAAATCCATACCTCCCATCTACTCTTATATTATACGCATAAAGGGCTAGTGTGTTTCTGTAAAAAATAAAAGAATTATCAGCGGGAGCAAAATGCTTAATACGGGAAATTGTACCTGGGCCATTCTCTCCGCACTCGGTCTTGTGCCGGCAAGGACACCGGGAGAAATTTCTCCCCGGGCGTTTACCAGGTCCTCCGCCATTGCCTTTGCCAAAGTGGCCAGGCTGTACGATGAAACAAGCTTGTCTATAACGGAGCAGCACCTATCGTCCACAAAGGGCTTAAGTGCGGACAGAAGCCCAATCTCGGGAGGAGGGTTCTGGTCTAATACTTCACCGCGGCTTTTGATGGCCTCCTCAAAGGGCGCAACGTATTTATCGTGAAGGCTCTTTGCAACCAGTCCCATAATCTCGGCCGCATCCTGTTGAACTCTTCTATTAATAGGTGACACCCCCTTCGCGGGCCTTAACGATGGCCGCAAGGTCAATAAGCCCCTTTCCCTGGGCATAGGAAGGGTAATTGAGGTCCTTTGCGGTTGACATCATGAGTTCCTTAACCTGCTGGTTGGTATAATCAGGGAACATCTCGTGTATAAGGGCCGCACAGCCGGATACAATGGGCGTTGCCATGGAGGTGCCCGAAAGGGATTTATACAATACATTATCCCTGGACGGAACCGCCAGTGAAATAATGTTCACTCCAGGCGCCACTATGTCCGGTTTTGCCACCATCCTTTTGGTGGGTCCCCTGCTCGAAAAGCTGGCTATGATATCGTCCTTGGTGTGGGCGGTATCCCGGTCGTCAAGGGCGCCTACCGTGATTACTTCCGGGCAAATTCCGGGGGAGGAAATGGTCTGTCTGCCAGGTCCTTCGTTGCCGGCGGCGCATATGACCGTCATGCCCTTTTCCCATGCCGCCGATACCGCCTTGTCGATGGGGGAATAGGAAAGGGACTGGGGTTTTGAACCCAATGAGAGGTTTAGAACCTTTATGTTGTACCGTGCCCTGTTGTCAAGGGCCCATTGGATTGCGGCTATCACATCGGAAGAATCGCCACTGCCCTCGCTGTTTAGGGTTTTTATTGCGATGATGTTGGCCTTCGGGGCAATACCCGAGTATTTTCCATCCGATCCAGAACCGTTGCCGGCGATACAGCCCGCCACGTGGGTGCCGTGACCGTTGTCGTCATAGGGTTCTTTTTTTTGATTTACATAGTCCTTGAAGGCGATTATCCGGTTATCAGGTTCTACAAGGTCAGGATGGGGAGCCGCACCGGTATCAATGACCGCCACGCCTACACCTTTACCGGTATACTTAATGGGGTCCACGCGGTCTTCCCTGATGGTTTCCCTTGCCACGTCCATGTGTATAAACACTTTGGTGTCGGAGGTTACGTATTCGACTTCGTCCAGTACGGCCAGTTCATGCACCATTCGGGCGGGAACTTCCAGGGCTACCGCCTTTATTATGGGCAGGTGGTGTTTTAATTTTACATCCGGATGACGGCAGAGGCATTTTTCCATATGGGAGAGGCTGTGGCCCTTATGGTAGAGTATTATAGGGATTCTTTCGTTGCCGCTTCTTTTTATTCTGGGTACCAGACGCGGGTCTATGCTGGCCCTGCGGTATGGATTGGTCATCAGGTTTTTTAAAAGCAGCAGCAGAAGAATCTCTCTTGAATAGTCCATTTCATTCACCTCACAAAAATTCACCTACAATATTCTATGGGGTATACGGCAAAAGTGTTAAAAGAGTTAAAGCGCAGCATGAAAAATCATCCATGGACTGTGCAGCCAATAACGTTTATAATTGTTTTAGGACATTATGTAAACCAGAAGGGTGATGAGATGAGGCGCAAAAGAATATCCATAATGGTTGCCATCGTGCTTCTGCTTACGGTTGCAGTATTGTGTGCATACTACTACGGTCAAAGCGTTAAAAATATAGAAAGGATAACATATGTTGATTTTGTAGAAAAGGCGAAGAATGGAAGCGTCGAGGTGGTCTATTTGAGCGACAGCCCCAGCCTGGAGGGTGAGCTTGACGACGGGACAAGGTTTGTAACCGAGAACCCGAGGAGCGAGGACTTTAAAGAAAGCATGCTGGTTATGGGCGTAAGAGTGGAAGAAGGCGCAAGAAACAGCGCGCTTATGTCAGCCCTAAGAATGGCGTTGGTCTTCGGTATAATAATCCTGTCGGTTTGGAGTATTTCAAGGATAATGAACAGGGGAACCGTTCCGGGGTACAAGGACCCGGTGGACAAACTGTCCACCATGCAGTGCGAGACGGTAAAGGACGTCGATGTAGGGTTTGGCGATGTCGCCGGGAATGAGGAAGCCAAGGAAAGCATTAAAGACATAGTGGATTTTTTGAAAAATCCTGACAAGTACGCCAGGATGGGGGCGCGAATGCCCAGGGGAGTCATTTTTTACGGCCCTCCCGGAACCGGCAAGACGCTGCTGGCAAAAGCGGTGGCGGGAGAGGCGGGGGTGCCCTACTTTGCTTTTTCCGGGTCCGACTTTGTACAGGTGTATGTCGGAGTGGGAGCCGCCCGCGTGCGGGACGTGTTCAAAAAGGCCAGAAGCCTGGGCCGGTGCGTGATATTTTTTGATGAAATAGACGCCTTGGGTAAAAAACGTGACGGTACGGCCTCCGGCGGGAGCGATGAAAGGGGCCAAACCCTGAACGCGCTGCTTACAGAAATGTCCGGTTTCAATTCCAACGACGGCATAGTAGTGATTGCAGCCACCAACAGGCTGGACGTGCTGGACCAGGCCCTGCTTAGGCCGGGAAGGTTTGACAGGCAGGTGGAAATAGGGCTTCCGGATATCAACGGAAGGCTTGAGATACTCAAGATTCACAGCCGCAACAAGCCCCTGGGCAAGGACGTCGATTTGAAAAGGCTTGCGCAGCAGACGGTGTTTTTCAGCGGCGCGCAGCTTGAAAACCTTATGAATGAAGCCGCCATTTTTGCAGCCAAGAGGGGTTCCAAGTTTATTGAAGAGCTGGATACGGACAAGGCCTATTACACGGTAATTGCCGGTGCGGAGAAAAAGGACCGGAGCACCATTTCCCGGCTGGACAAGGAGATAACCGCGTACCACGAAGCGGGCCACGCGCTGGTTACAAAGCTTGTGGCACCGGAGAACCGCGTAACCAAGGTAACCATAATACCCAGCACCAAGGGAGCCGGGGGTTTCAGCGTGTCGCTGCCGCCCGACCGGATGTACCGGAGCAAAAAACAGATGGAAAGCAGCATCAAAATAGCCCTTGCGGGGCGGATAGCCGAAGAGATAATATTCGGAAAAGACAACGTCACTACCGGTGCCTCCAACGATATAGAAAAGGCCACCCAGATTGTTATGGCCCTGGTGAAGCAGTTCGGCATGGGGGACAGTACCGGGATGCTGAACTATGATATCCTGCTTAACAACAGCATTTCGAATCAGCAGAGCATCGTGGCGGAGTGCAGGGCCTTTATAGACAGGTACTACAAGGAAACCTACGACCTGCTGGTGGAGAACAAGTACCTGCTTGACAGGATTGCCCGTGTGCTATTGGCGCAAGAATCAATAGACGAGAAATGCCTTGACGCCATATTGTCCGGAGAATACACCGGTCCGAGCACCCCGGCGCAGGAATGCCTGCCGGAAGAGCGCGGACAAAAGACGGCGGTATTGGCATAGCGTGAAAAAGAGCATAGGTACTGTATAACTGAACCATATAAGTCAGCCGGTGGAATGGGCCGACAAGGGCTCCACCAACCGGCTGATTTATTTTATCCCGCTGTTTGATGTATTAAATAAAATGTCCGTTAAACGGAATACTATTGTAGGAAAAGAAGTGTCTTTACCGAGGGTCCAGCGCCAAGCGGTTGGAACGGCTGCCCGGGGTTTGTGCACCGTGGGCAAAAAAAGATTGAGACAAGAGAACCGTCCCCCTGTCTGTATTAATTGTACAAGGAGGTAATGAGATTGCTGGGTGAAGGTATAGTAAAAAACTTAATAGACGAGATGCTGGAGAGGATGCGCGAACTGGAAAGCATAAAAAGTCCCCATCTTGTCCACGGCTTTTCGCTTTTAAAAATTGCCGCGATAGGGGAAAGGGCAAAGCACGGGGTTCCGGTAAGGGAGATGTACGGCTCCACCAGGAAGCTTCCTACCTTTGAGGACCTTATGTTTGTGCCGGCGATGATTGACGTGCTCCCCGTGAACCCAAGCGAGGTCAATACCGAGGTGGTGATAGGCAAAAACACAAGCAAGCCCCTTAGGATTTCCACCCCCATCATGCTGTCGGCGATGGCCTACGGCCTTTCGGTTAACCGGGCCACCAAGATATGCTGGGGCAAGGCCTCCGCCGCTGCAGATACTGCCTGCAACTCGGGGGATACGGGCTTCTTCCCGGAGGAGCGAAAGTACGCAAGGTATTACATAGTGCAGTTAAACAGGGCCCGCTATGGCAACTCTGAAGAGGAAATTAAGCAGTCGGACGCCGTGGAGATACGTTTCGGCCAGGGCGCGATGGGGGCGCTGGCGGGGGCCGTTGACGATGCGGACGTGGATAAGGATTTGGCAAAACAGCTTGGAGTAAGGCCGGGCAAAAGCTCAAGCAGGCCCTACCTGCATCCCGAGATAGACCAGGGGAAAACACTGAAGGATATCGTGGCGAACCTAAGGGCCATAAACCCCGATGTGACGGTGGGTGCAAAAATTGCCGCCGGGAATATTGAAAAGGACCTTGATGCGGTGATTGATGCGGGCTGCGACTTTGTTACCCTCGACGGCGGAGGGGGAGGAACCGCCAACTCCCCAGAGGTGACGATAAACAACCTGGGCGTACCGTTGGTATACGCCATAGGCAGGGCTCACCGCCATCTTGAGAAAAGAGGTGTCCGTGACAATATAGACCTTATTGCAACCGGGGGGTTGAGGGATGCAGGGGACTGCCTCAAGGCCATGGCCCTTGGAGCCAATGCGGTATACCTTGCAGAGTCGGCCCTTATTGCGATGTCCTATTCCCAGTGGGACAAGGTGCCGCCGGGGACCGCTCCTTCGGAGCTGTTCCTTTCCTTTGGCGACCACGAGGACCTTTTTGACATAGAGGAAGGCACAAGGGCCCTTACCAACTTCATAAAGGCCTCCACCTCCGAGATGGCAATGCTGACCGGCCTGGTTGGGAAAAACGATGTAAAAAAAGTGAACATAGACGACCTGGTGGCGCTGAATGAGCAGATGAGCAAGGCTACCGGCGCCCGCCCGGCATGGCAGTAGAAAGGCGCACAAATCCCCGTAAGAATTTTATTCTCCGGGGATTTTGCCTGTATTATTATTGTTTTCTCATGCGCCGGTACTGTGTAGTTTAGGGCAGAAAAAACTGCGTACTTGCCGGGACGAATGCAATTGGTATAATGATAATGGACCGGCCTGTCGGGCGAAAGCGTCTTACATTCGGATGAAAGCGGGGTAATGGCATGAAGATATTTACGATAGGTTTTGCAAAGAAAAATGCCGAAAAATTTTTTGGACTGCTTTTGGATAACAAAGTCAGGAAAGTGGCGGATATAAGGCTTAACAACAAATCCCAGCTAGCCGGGTTCTCAAAGGAGGACGACCTTAGGTTTTTCCTTAAGAACATCGGGAATATAGGCTATGAACACTGTACCGCTTTGGTTCCCACAAAGGAGCTTTTTGACGGCTTCCGGGACAAACGGTTAGGCTGGGAAGAGTTTTCCGAAGAGTACAAAAAGCTGCTTCAAAAAAGAAATGCGATGGAGCAGCTTGATTTGGAAAGCCTTGACCATGCCTGCCTCTTATGCAGCGAGGACTTGCCGGAGCATTGCCATAGAAGGCTGGCGGCCGAAGAAATCCAAAAAATAACCGGCTGTGAGATTATTCACTTGTAATTTAAGTCCCTGCGGCGGACTTAAGCATCCTGCTTTGAACCGCCGCTTCTTTTCATTTCCTTGCCCCAACTGGCCAGGGCTTTTAGTGCCGGGATTAGGTTTTCTCCGTTTTGAGTAAGGGAATATTCAACCCGCGGGGGGATTTCCATATACTGTTTGCGATATACTATGCCGTAAGATTCCAATTCCCTAAGCGATTGGGTCAGCATCATGTTGGTAATCCCGCCTATGCTCCTTCTCAGTTCATTGTACCTCATGGTCCCGTTTTTACTTAATGCCCAGATTATGGGCAGCCTCCACTTCCCGCCAATAAGGTTCAGGGCAAATGTAAGCGGGCAGTCGTCCAGCCTGCTATTATAAAGCGGTTTGTTGTCCATGTCCCCACCTCTATACTCATATTTTTCATACTTAATCAGAAAATACTGCATACTTGTCATAATCAACGCTGCTGGTATAATTATATCTAAAATTGATTTATTATAAAATACTTTTAATTACATTTTGGAGGGGAAGGATTGTATGGATATAATATACGAAGTTGTTCCTGAAGAAGATATAGGCTGCATAAGGGACCTGTGCAACGGTTTGATGGCCTACCAAAAGTCGGTGGCGTATATTCACCCGGAGTTTTTTGACAACATGTGCTTTGAGACCAGGATGCTTCCGGCGATAAAAAGCGCAAAGGCCAACTACATAGTGGTTGCAAAAGACGGTGACCAACCGGTGGGGTACGCCTACAGCACCGTTGCGCCAAAGCGAACCTATGCCGGTGGTTTTGCCACGCTGCAGTGTGATGCTTTCTTTGACTTCGACTCGGTGGAGGGGGATGACGTGGGCTGCCTTTCCCAGTTTTTCATTAAGGAGGAATATAGAAATAAAGGCATCGGCAGCGTCATGTTTGACATGTCGATGAAATGGCTTGAGTCCTTTGAGGATATTAAGGACATATTCATTTTTGTTTCAAACGGTAACGACGGTGCGCTTAAATTCTACAAGGATAAAGGGTTCAAAGTAAGCCACGAAATATTGGACGGTTTTATTACGGTGATGAGAAATTCTTAGCCGCGGTATCAAACAATGTACCCGTCCCTCTATTTGGGAAAAAAGCCGTCCTAAGGGAACAACCGGCTGAGTTAAGCCGTCCAACGGTAAAACGGCTTAACGGGAGGGATTTGCAATAAAAAGGCTCATTTTGTTCGTCATATTTGCGGCCGTGGTATTTACACTGGCAGCGGGCTGCGTCAATACGGAGAAGGAAGATGGGTCCTCGTTCGAAGCGGCGGTGCTTGAGAACAACGCAGCCAGTCTAATGGTACAACCCGTTGAGGGTTCTTCAGAGCTTAGGTCCGCGGACAAGATAGTGGTTTTTACAGGTAATGCGGACCTGGTAAAC
This sequence comes from Bacillota bacterium, assembly GCA_040766775.1. GTDB lineage: Bacteria > Bacillota > Clostridia > Ch29 > Ch29 > JAAYEV01. The sequence continues at coordinate 26,870 of JAXGPT010000008.1, forward strand.
GCCGAGGGAACTAAGATAACAATGGATGATATAAAGGTGGGCGGCAGTGTTCAAATCTTTTACAGTGGAGGAATAGCTGAAAGCTATCCCGCGCAGATTAACGGTTGCTACAAAATCGTGCTATTGGACTACTAACACATGTACAGGAAGACAACCCGAAGGTTTAGGTTGTCTTTTTGTTGACCGGGCGGCACCGGAAAGTTTTTATAAAGGTGTGAAGCCTTGAAAAATACGGTAAACTATGAAGGGATAAGAGGAATTCCTTCGTCTATTTATATGAACGGGGACACACCGTCATCCCATATCACACATCTCAAGGGGAAGGGGGGGAGAGATGAACCCGGAGGAAATTGTTATAAAACGGGCGGCCGCCGGCGATAAAGCCGCCTACGAGAAGCTGGTGGACAAATACAAGGGATACGTATTTGCAATCGTTTTAAATCTTACGCAGGACAAGTTCCATGCCGAGAACATAGCACAGGATGTATTCCTTCAGGTATACATCTCCCTGCCCCGGTACCGGTACGAGGGTTTTAGGACCTGGCTGGGTAGAATTGCCGCCCGCAAGGCGATAGACTGGAAGAGAAAGTACGGCAGAACCCAGGCAAAGGAAAGACCCTTGGCAGCCCCGGAGCAGCTGCCGGGACAAAGGGAAAGCCCCAGCCTGGAGGAGGACCTTATAAGGCGGGAAGATGAAAGAAGAATTAGGGCACTGTGCAGCCAACTGCCGGACAGCTACCGGACGGTGATAATAAAGTACTACTTTTCAGGGAAAAGCTACCGCCAAATAGCCGAAGAAGAGGGTATCGCTGTTAAAACGGTGGAGACAAGGCTGTACAGGGCAAGGCAAAAGCTTAGGGAACAGTGGAAGGAGGATGGATAAATGGTACATTTCACACCGGAGGACTGGAAAGCTTTCGCAGAAGGGTCGCTGGAAGGCAAAAAGAGAAGCGTAATGGAGGAGCACCTGCTGCTTTGCGACGGGTGTGCCGACAAGTACCTGGCCTTTTTCTCCCTGGAAAGTGCCGAGGCTGCTGCCAGGGAACTCCATCCGCGGTTCACTTCAAACGTGATGAAAAGGATTGGCGGCCTTGAGGCTCAAAGAAGGGGGAACCGGCAAGGGCGGTGGAGCATCCTGTATTACACGGCAGCGGCATGCCTTACGCTGTTTTTCATGTCTGCCGGGGTATTCGAGGGTTTTGCCGACATGATACCGGAAATTACCGAGAAAAAGAGCGAAATACATCACCCCTTCCAGGAGGAAAGCCAAAGCATGGTCCAATTTGGATGGTCGGATAGGATTATGAACAGTACTGTAACATTTTTGGATGCAATAAAACCAAAGGGTGAGGAGGTATCGGATTGAAAAAGAAAAGTAAGCTTGTAGTCTTTCTTCTATCGGTTATACCGGGATTAAGCCATATATATTTAGGACTTTATTACAGGGGATATATATTCATGGGAGCCACTGCGGCGGCCGTGGCGGTGGTAGCGGGTCTCTGTGTCCTGATGGGCGGTAATGCCCCTCTGATGCTATTGCTGGGCCTGCCTGTGTTGTGGTTTGTCGCACTGATTGACAGCATGACGCTGGCAGAAAGGGTCAATATAAGCAGGGAACAAAACCCCGCCGGGGCAGACAGCCTGGAAATTAGCCCGGGCATCGCCGAAAACAAGATGAGTGACCAGAACAGGAAGATAATCACATGCCTGCTGTCGGTGGTTCCGGGGGCGGGACACATGTTCCTGGGCTACCAAAAGCTGGGGCTGGAGCTTATGACACTGTTTTTCTTTTCCTTCTTCTTTGTAGACTGGCTGAGAATCGGGTTTTTCATGTTCATTATACCGGTAATATGGTTTTACAGTATTTTTGACGCGCTGCACAAGGCTTCCGGGGATAGAATTCCTGTGGAAGAGGACCATTTATCTGTGCTTGATCTAATTGGGGGGGACAAATATAAATGGAGCAGTTCAAAACTGCTGGGATACGGACTTATCCTCATAGGAGTGCTGCTTATATTCGACAGGATAATTTCACCTATGATACCCTACGAAATAAGAAACTACCTGCAGACAGGGATAGTCGCCCTTCTGTTTATAGCCGGCGGGGTAAACATCCTAATAGGCGATCGTAAAGGAGGAAATGCAGTCGAAGAGGAGGTGCCACAGCAGTGCGAAGATGGAAAGTAGGGACCCTGTCCCTTGGAGTTTTAATGATAGTAGTGGGGGTTGTGATGCTGGCGGCCCAGTTCAAGCAGGTGGCGGTACTTGATATGCTGCTTACATGGTGGCCGCTGATACTGGTGCTCATTGGCGGGGAGGTTTTATGGCATGTATACACTTCGAAGGAACAGGAGCCAAAAGTAAAGTACGATGTTTTTAGCATTTTTATAATTATAATAATGCTGTTCTCCGGCGTAGGAATGTATGCGCTGACCGCCACCGGCGTTGTAGAAGGCATTTCCTGGATGGTGCAAAGCAAAATTATACCGGTGGAGGTGCCTTCCCAAAGGATTGAATTGGATGAGGGCGTGGAAAAGGTCGTAGTTTCCGCTCCCCGGGAAAGGCTGGATATCAAAAAAACCGGTAGCCGGGAAGTGGTAATTTTCGGGCAGGCGGAGGTAAATGCGGCGGACATAGAAGAGGCTAAAGCCCTGGTAGAGCAGTATGGGGCGGTCACCCGCCGGGAGGGGAATACCCTGTTTGTACAGTTCCTTTCGAATAGCTGGCCGGGGGAATTCAAGCCAAGCATAAGGGAAGTCCGGCACACCCTTCTGCTGCCTTCCGATGTTGATGTAGAGGTAAGCGGCTCCAATTATTTCATCCTGGATATTGATGGAGAGGCAATTGGGAAGAATTGGGTCATAAAGGGGAGCGGCAATATAAGAATCACTGTTGCCGGCGGAGCGGACTCCTGGCCATTGACGCGCATGTTCGCAGCTCCGGCCAGCTTAGGCAACGCAAGCTGGGAGGTCGAGGAACCGGCATCCGGGCTGCCGGATGCAAGGGTTATGGCCAAGGGACATCTAAAATGGGGTGAGGGCAGAAGCAAAGTGGTGGTAATAATAGAAAACGGCGAAGTTGTGGTTAATGAACTATAGGGCTGAAAAGTTGAAGGCTCAGAGCACAAAGCTTGACGGGGGTTAATCACCCCCTCCTACTCGATTAATCGTTTTCGCTCTGGCTGCCTGGAACGCAGATAACCTGACCTATCTGTAAGTTATTGGGATCTACCCCGGGGTTCAAACGTCTAAGGGCGTTAACCGTGGTGTTAAACCTCCTTGCAATTGAGAAGAAGGTATCCCCCGACCTTATGGTGTATGGCCTTGCATTGGGAGGACACTCATCGGGCGGTTCAGGGGTAACCCGCCTTGGGATGCAGATTACCTGTCCGATCTGTAGGTTATTCGGGTCTATACCCGGGTTAGCTTCCACAATAGCTTCAACCGTTGTGTTAAACCTGTTTGCAAGGGCAAACAGGGTATCCCCCGACCTTATGGTATAAGGCCTGGTGCCTGTGGGACACTCGCCCGGCGGTCCAGGAGGCTCCGCCCTGGGGATGCAGATAATCTGACCCACCCTCAGGGATTCCGGGTCTATGCCTGGGTTGGCGTCAATAATGGCTTCAACCGTGGTGCCAAACCTTCTGGCCAGGGCAAACAAGGTATCCCCCGACCTGATGGTGTACCGCCTTGAGCCCGGAGGGCAAACCACCGGCGGCCCCGGCCTTGGTATGCATATCACCTGGCCTACCAGCAGAGCATCAGGATTGACTCCCGGGTTTGCATCAATCAGCGCCTCCAGCGAAACGTTGAACCTTTGCGCTATGGCAAAGAAGGTATCGCCCGCTCTTATTGTATAGGGCTGGGTGTTTGCGGGACATTCGCCCGGTTCCGGAAGCGGGATGCAAATCCTCTGGCCTATCATAAGCCTGTTGGGGTCAATCCCAGGGTTTGCGTCCAGCAAATCGTCCAGGGGAACGTTAAACCGTCGGGAAATTGCAAACAGCGTGTCCCCGGCACGGATGGTGTAGAAATTGCCTCCCGGGCAGGGTGTCGGCATCGGCACAGGCTGTGTCGGAATGCATATTACCTGGCCCACCTGAAGGAAGTTGGGGTTCACCGTTGGGTTAGCCGCGATAAGCGCCGGCACCGTGGTGTTAAACCGCTGGGCTAAGGCAAAGAAGGTATCACCGGGCCTTATAGTATAGGCCAACATGTTTGGAGGGCATTGTCTCCCCATAAAGTAATACACTTGAATCTCACCTCCTCAATATAAGGTATTCAAAGCAAGAAAAAAAGTTCTGCCATGGACGAAAATATTAAATATTTACCCCTCCATCCCGACGGAATGGTTAAAGGGAATTGGATTTTGTCGTCGAATATGGATACAGTATGTTTGGAAGAGGATGGAAGCATAGGGACGGTTCTTTTGATTTCTTGATTACCAAGTTTCCCAGGAGGTGTTGGAATTGCAAAACCAATCCCGGTATGAAACAAAGGGAAGGGTGGAGGTGGTGAAGGGCGATATCACCCGGATGGAAGTGGACGCCATAGTAAACGCGGCCAACAACTCCCTGCTGGGCGGCGGCGGCGTAGACGGGGCGATTCACAGGGCGGCCGGGCCGAAACTTTTGGAGGAGTGCAGGACCCTTGGGGGTTGTGAGACGGGTGAGGCAAAGGCAACAAGGGCGTACAACCTGCCGTCCAAAATGGTGATACACACCGTAGGTCCGGTCTGGCGGGGCGGCGGCCCGGGTGAGCCGGAGCTTCTACATTCCTGCTACGTGAATTCCCTTGAACTGGCGGTGCAAAGAAAAGCCCGCACTGTTGCCTTTCCGTCCATAAGTACCGGCGTGTACGGGTACCCCGTTGACAAGGCCGCAGTTATCGCATGCCGCGCAGTAAAGGGAATGTTGGAGAAATACCCGCCCGAAAAGCTGGAAAAGGTATACTTCGTATGCTTTGGTGATAAGGTCTACGATACATATATGGACCTAATGCACATCTTCGATGGGATCTAGGGTTCTTCCTGTCGGAGAAGCGCGACTTATTATGGGGCCGGCCGTATTACATGGCAGCCCTTTTTCTTTATTTTTGGACCCGTCGGCGGACGCCGGCATTATTTTTGATATAATAATGATAGGAACGCCAAATCGGGCATTTAGTACAATACCGAAAGGGAGATGATTGGATGTTGGATTTGGTTGCCATTACCGGGGCCGGGATATCCAGGGCGAGCGGGATACCCACCTTTGTGGAGATGGGGGACTTGCGTGAAAAGCTGAGCCGGGACTATTTCCGCGCCCAACCTGAGAAGTTTTACGAAATAATTCTGGATATTAAAAGGACTGTAGACAGGGCACAGCCCAACCCGGCTCACAGGGCGCTGGCGGAATACGGCGTACCGGTCATAACAATGAATATCGACGGGCTGCACACCAGGGCGGGAAGCGAAAAGGTGTTGGAGGTCCACGGGAGCCTTGACTACGTCGAGTGCCTAAGGTGCAATACCAGGCATGGATATGACGAAGTGGAAGAATCCATTTACTGCAAAAAGTGCGGCAGCATTTATGAACCCAACGTCGTGCTGTACGGTGATAACATACGCCACTTTTATGAAGCCATAGAACTGGCCTCCTCCTGCAGTCAGGTGTTGGTGGTGGGCACTTCCTTTTATACTTCAACGGTAAACGTATTTGTAGACAGTGCCCGGATGGCGGGTGTAAAAATCCATGTTATAAACAAGGATGCGGAGCGCGGGGTTCCCGAATTTTTGAAGGGCCTTGGAAGTAAGGCGTAGAAAAACCGGGAAGCTTTTCGACCTGTCCGAATAATATGGCCTGATTTTCTCAATGCTATTGACGTAGCCAATTTTATAAGTAGAGGTGCGGACATGGACAGGGAAAAGCTAATTACGAAGCTTAACTGGTTTTTCAACCTGGAACTAAACCAGGTGGATTTATATACCTCCCAGAGCAGGCATATCCAAGACCCTATGTTAAAATAGCCTTTGAACAGATCGCCTATATAGAGCAGCAGCATGTTGACAATATTGCGGACAAGATTAAAGAGCTTGGAGGAAAGCCCAGCAAGATAGGGGATGTGCTGGCGCCGATATTGGGCAGCGCTACCGGCACTGTTCTGTCGGCGGCAGGGCTTTCCAATGTGCTCAGGGCAAATATTCTGATAGAAAAAAAGGCCATGAAAGACTACAAGGTCCTGATTCACAGCCTTAAAAGGACGTACGGCGACATAGAGCTTGTGCGGCTGCTTCAGCATAACCTATTTGACGAGGACCTTCATACCGCATGGTTCCAGAGAAAACTTGCCAGCCTCAAAAATTAATGGTTGCATTACTAATGCCTTTTTCCCATAGAAAAACTCCCCTTTGTGTAGTCCTGAATTTTTGTAATTTCGGTGTCTACCTAAAGGGGAGCATATCAGACCTGTGCCGGGTCTAAAACTATTTTATGTTGTACTCTTCCAGCGTGGAGGTAACTGTCATGCCCTCGGACAGGAACTCCCTTTTTACAAGGCCTACCCCTTCCTTGTAGTATTCGTACATAACCGAGTGTTCGGCGGTGATTTCAATCTTTATACAGCCCTCAAATTCCCCCGCCGGTGTATCCACCGCCGCATCGGTTTCAACGATTTCCCTTGTTCCGTTCGATGTCTCCCATTTTGTGCCCGCTTCAAGGGGCGCTTTTATAAGTACCAGGTTATCGTTGTTCTCCTCGTCAAGGAGCTTGTTCCCATCGTATTCCTCTCCCCGGAAGAAGGTGCGCACTATTTCACCTCCTCTAAATTCGAACACTGATGCGCTTACAGTCCCGCCGTTGTTCTCGGAGACCTGGGCCCTGTTCCCGTCTACATACAGTACTTCGCGGATGAAGGAAGCGTATTCGTTGCCTTACCCCAGGTATTTCCAGGTGCTGCCCTCGGTCAGCGGGAAATATTCCTTAAGGCTTAACACCTCAGGTTCTTCCCCTTCGGTGTCTTCTTCATCATGCTGAACGCCGGTTTCAATTATTACCATCCTAAGGTCATTGTCCCAATCCACGTTTGCGCCCAGGGTTTCGCTGACAAATCTTACCGGTACAAAGGTGCGGTCGTTTACAAGCTTTGCTGCAACGTCCAGTTCCACCGTCTGCTCAACGGGTGTACCGTCAACGGTTTTAACCACCTTCGCGGTGTTTTCACCAATTACAAGCCGGATACTCACACCCTCGGTGGCGATGCTTACGGTGCGTGTCTGCCCATCCCATTCAACGGCACCCAGCCCCTCCATTACCCCGCGAAGGGTACTAGAACACGGTCGTTTTCTGAAGGATGGACGTCAAAGGAAAGCATCTCGCCGTTAAGCCTAACCTAACTTCCGGGTCACCGACTGCTGCATTGTCCACTGCCGTTAAGGCATCAACTTCCACATCCGGCTCGCCGGCTGCAAGCGGCAGCGTAACCGCCTGCTGTCCTTCAACCACCTTTACCATATCGCTGCCGAATATTCCGTAGAGATAGCCTGCGTATTCCTCACTGTAAGGCGTTATTCCTATTTCTATAAACCCGTCCCGGGGGCGGTATGGGTAACGCGAAACCTTGAAGCCGGATTTCATCGGCGTGGTCCTCGAATACGTATTTGTCAATCTCCCTGTGCTTTTGGTACAGTTCCTCGCTTGGGTAGCCCAGCTGCCGCCAGTCGGTGTTAACAGCCCTGTCCTCCGGGGTCAGGTCCGAAACCGGCGTATCCGGGCCCATATCCATAAGCTGCTTTTCCTGATATGCAGGTGCATCCCTGCCAACGTCAGCGGCCAGGCTGCACCCGACGACAACAGCGCCAGGCACGTAATTGCAATAAACACTCTAAATAACTTTGATTTAATCATTCATATCTCCTCCCTCTGCCAATAATGGGTTTTAGCTGCCGCTGCAACTGCCGCATTATAACCGGCTATTCTTTTGACTAGTAATGCTATTGTTTTGTTCCGAAAAACTTGAACGCATTTCTATTGCCATTAATGGCAGTTTATGTTAATGTGAAAAGAGGGTATAAGGAAAACTACTACTGGAGCGGTTTCTCGGAAGCTGCCGGATACAGGCAGGGTATTATTGATAATGTAAAGGGGTGTGCCGATCATGATACTTAACAGGGCAGTAGGTATGCTAATGTTGGTTACTGTACTGTCATTTGCTGCAGTGGGGTGCTCTTTGACCGATGCTGTAAATGATTTTTTGGAGGATAATGCTGCTCCAAACACGGAAGGGACCGACATCACACAGGTACATGGCGGGGATTATGAATGGGACGAGCTGGTCATGTATAAACTCAGAAGGCCGAATGCAACCCTCATCGGTGCTGATTTTTCTCCGGCGGGGGGAGCCACATACTATTTCATGGATATGAGTGCGGGCGAAGCTGCGGCTTACATACAGCACATAAAGGATATGGGCTTTACCAAGGATGCCGAGGAAAGTGAGAATTACTACAAAGCCCATAACGGCAACACCCAGTATGTTGAGTTTGAATATGAAATGGATAATATTGGCTCTATAAGAGCCGGGCATTTTTAAATAATATTGGGAAGTCACGTGCGTAGTCAGTCACAGTGACGGGTTTGGCCATTGCAGGGACCACCTGACGGAAAGGAAGGCGGCCCGTCACCTGTACCAGGCCTACGGGTTTACCCTGACCGAAACGGTGCCAAATGATACCTGGACCAACGATGTGATAAACGAGGAGAGATGGGACCTCTATATTAATAACAAATAAAGGTAGGTAGGCATGAAAAAACCGGGATATGTAAAATTAATGCAAAACGGCCAGCTGGAAGGCCGTGTTTTGAGACTAAAATCCATGTTGAAGGATTGTGTGCTATGCCCTCATCAATGCCGGGTGGACAGGACCAGGGGCCAGCGAGGCTATTGCAAAACCCTGGACAATGCAGTAGTTTCTGGGGCGGAGGTACATTTCGGCGAGGAAAAGGAGCTGGTGGGCGCCCATGGGTCCGGAACCATCTTTTTTTCATTCTGTAACCTTGCATGCGTTTTTTGCCAGAACTACCGAATAAGCCACTGCGGAATCGGGCGGGAAGTTGCTGTCGAGGAACTGGCGGACATGATGATAGGCCTTCAGGCTAGAAAGTGCCATAATATTAACCTTGTTTCTCCCGGGCATGTAGTGCCGCAGGTTGTCGAGGCGGTATTTCTAGCCGCGAAAAAGGGTTTGACCATTCCAATTGTATATAACACCAATGGGTATGACCTGACCGACACGTTGAAACTGCTTGAAGGTATCGTGGATATCTACATGCCGGACATAAAATTCTCGGATGACGAAAATGCGCAAAAATATCTTGGTGTAAAGAATTATTACTCCATTGCGAAAAATGCGGTGAAGGAGATGTACAGGCAGGTGGGGGACCTTTTAACCGACGAGCGGGGCATCGCCTACCGCGGTCTTTTGGTACGCCACCTGGTTATGCCCGGGAATATTGCCGGCACCGGTGAAATAATGCGCTTTATTGCCGAAGAAATATCCAAGGGGACCTATGTGAACATCATGGCCCAGTATTACCCTGCCCACAGAGCCTACGAATTTGAAGAACTGAAAAGGGGTATCACGAACCATGAGTTTTCGAAGGCGGTGCAGGCAGCCCGGGCGGCGGGACTGAACAATATAAAAGCATTTGACTGATACAAACAAACAATGGGATACATGGACGGCGTTTATGGAAAGACACGGGTACGGTTCTCGTGTCTTAAAATGTTTTCAATGCGCAAAAAACAATTCAAGTTCTTGCCGTCCTTCTCTACAAGCCTCCTTGAAAATATTTGACCATTGGACTAACATTAATACGAGGAGGGGAAACAAGGAACGCATTCCTCTGCATAGAGCTGGTGGATGAAAAAAGCTAAGGGGAGGCTGCTTTGTATGGCCGTTTGGAATCCATGGCACGGATGCACCAAAATCAGTGCCGGCTGCAAGAACTGCTATGTATACAGGCGGGATGCAAAGTATGAAAAGGACGCTTCGGTGGTTCACAAGACATCATCCTTTGACCTGCCGGTAAGGAAAAACCGTAAAGGCGAGTATAAGCTTAAGCCCGGCGACGGTATCGTTTATACCTGTTTCACATCCGACTTTTTCCACCCGGAAGCGGATGAGTGGCGAATAGATGCCTGGAGGTTTATAAAGGAGCGTTCCGACCTACAGTTTTTCTTTATTACAAAGCGGCCTGAACGGTTCTATGTAAGCCTTCCACCCGACTGGGGTGACGGGTATGAAAATGTGCATATCTGCTGCACCTGCGAGAACCAGGAAATGGCCGATAAAAGGCTGCCGGTATTCCTGGAACTGCCGATAAAGTACCGGTCCATAATCCATGAACCGATGCTGGAGGCCATTGACATAAGGCCCTATCTTAAAAAGTACAATGACCGGATACATAGCGTGACCTGCGGAGGCGAATCCGGAAAAAACGCCCGGCTGTGCGACTTTGAATGGGTGCTTTCCACCAGGGAACAGTGTATCCAGTACGGCGTGTCCTTTAGTTTCAGGCAGACCGGGGCTTACTTTCGCAAAGGGAATCGAATATACAGGATAAAAAGAAAGTACCAGTTATCCCAGGCGGCAAAGGCCGGTATAGATTATAGGTAACGCATGTTACATGAGGAGAGGTTTTTTTATGGTTGACATCGGCTTAGGAATATGGTAGAGTAGGCGTAATTTATTCAAATAATGATAAAGGCGATGACAGGGAGAAGTAAACAATACGGATGCTTAACAGAGAGTGGGAAGAGGTGAGAGCCCATAAGCTACGGTTGTTGAATACACCCTCAAGCTGCAGGCTGAAACCTTAGGAGAGTAGGCCCGGCCGGTTAATACCGTTATTGGAAATCAAGAAACAAATTTGGATGGTACCGCGGACAGGCTATTCGCTCCATTGGAGAAAAATAGCCTGTTTTGTTTTATAATAATTAATAGCTTATATAAGGTGTAGATTTTCATGAAAGAGCAAGAAAAAACTAACCAAAATAAAATAGAAAAGGACGCCGAGAAGCTGCTGGAGGAAAAGGATGCGGATATGCGCACTAGAGTATACAGCGGTTCCTTCAGTTTATTAGTAACGGCTTTACTAATAGTATGGACAATCTTCCAGCTGTATTATAATACATAGGAGTTATGGATGCCATTACCCTGGAAGCGTACCATGCCCTGTTTTTACTAATGTTTACTTTTTTATTTTATCCCTGTTTTAATAAAGAGAAAAGAGCAAGAAGGTTTGTACCTGTTCTGGACAGCCTGCTTGTAACCACAACGATTATTGTTTTGGGATATATGGTTCTGAACTATAAAAGGGTAGCCATGTCAGGCGGGTTTTTAAACAAAACCGATTTGGTAGTGGCGGGAATAAGCATTGTATTGGTATTGGAAGCGGGAAGAAGGGCAAGTAGGAACCTGGCGGTTCTATCAGTGGTTTTCCTGCTGTTTAACTGGTTTGGGAGATTTATACCGGGTATCCTGGGGCATTCCGGGTTCACGCTAAAAAGGGTTTTGAGCCATATGTTTTGGGGAAGCCAGGGAATCTTTGGAGTGGGCATAGGCGTCAGCGCCACCTACATTTTTACCTTTGTACTGTTTGGAAGCTACTTGAAGTACAGCGGGTTCAGCCAGTTTATAAACGATATTGCACTGACCCTGGTGGGGCGTTCCACCGGCGGCCCGGCAAAGGTTGCGGTATTGGCAAGCGCCCTTTTGGGAATGATTAACGGCAGTGCCATTGCAAATGTAGCCACCACCGGAACAATCACAATACCTCTAATGAAAAAGGTGGGATATAAGGCCGATTTTGCCGCGGCGGTAGAAGCGGTAGCTTCCACCGGGGGACAGTTTACACCGCCCATTATGGGTGCCGTAGGTTTTGTTATGGCGGAATTCCTGGGGATAAGCTATACCAAGGTAATGATTGCAGCCTTTTTTCCGGCGTTTCTGTACTATTTGGGTATCATGGCCTCCGTCCACCTGGAGGCGAAGAAATTAGGCCTTAAAGGGCTGTCCAAGGAAAATATCCCGGATGCCCTGGAGCTAATAAAGAAAAGAGGACATTTACTTATTCCCTTGGCGGTTTTAATAGGGATGATGCTGCTGGGATATACACCGTTGTTTGCAGCGGTTGCCTCTATTTTTGCCACCTTGGCGGCATCCTGGCTGAGAAAAGAAACCAGGATGGACTTAAAGACCATTATAGAAGCGACGGCGGAAGGTGCAAGAAGCGCAGTTGGGGTAGGCGTATCCTGTGTTTTGATCGGCCTTATTATCGGTACCGTCTCTTTAACTGGGTTGGGACTTAATTTCGGCCATTTGATTCTGGAAGTTGTAAGGGAGGGGCAGCTTTTCCTGGGAGGGTTTATGGTAATGGTCATGAGTACGATACTGGGCATGGGCGTTCCCGGTGTGGCCGCATACGTTATTGTTGCAGCAGTGGCCGTACCCGTGCTCATTAAGGTAGGGCAACGCCGATATGGCGCATATGTTCTGCCTCATTTATGCCTGTTTGTCCAATATTACGCCGCCGGTAGCCATGAGTTCCTATGTAGCGGCAGGAATAGCAAGGGCAAACCAGACAAGACATCACTGATTGCGGTCAAATTAGGCATTACGGGTTTCATTCTGCCCTTTTTCTTCCTGGATAATCCCGTTTTGCTGTTTGGAAGCGCCCAGGACGTGCCCGTGTTGTTAACGGCCAGGACTTTAATCACCGCCTCGATTGGAGTTTTTTCCCTGGCGGCAGGGCTGGAGGGAATGCTGATTGGAAAATGTTCCATGATTACGAGAATACTGCTTTGTATCGTCGGTATATTCGCAATTGACCCGAAGCTGCAAACGGATATCCTGGGGGTTGTTATTTTAGCGGCTGTTATTTTTATACAGATGAGACGCAAACAACATGCTTAAACAGATACTTTAACCAATTAAGAAATGGAAAGGAGACATTGACATGAAAAAAGTGCTGTTACTAATCTTGGCAACTGTTGTGATTCTTTCCGGATGCATTGGGACAACCGACGAAAGTAAGACTAAAAACGAGCAGGGAGGCAGGGAAACGGTTGTAATCAATATCCCGACCGCGGCAACAACGGGGGCGCTTTATCCCCTGGGTTCGTCCCTGGCCAAATTATGGAACGACGAATTGGGCTATGTGAAAGCAAATGCGCAGGCCTCCAACGGGGGGATAGACAATTTAAACCTTTTACAAAGCGGCGAAGCCCAGGTGAGCATGGCTGTAACCAGCATAATGTACCAGTCCTATAAAGGGGAAGCCGTATTTGAGGGAAGGCCCAACGAAAAGCTGAGGGTGCTTTCCGGCCTGTACTACAATCCAAACCAGGTTGTTGTAAGAAGGGATGCAGGTATTGACAGCTTAAGGGATATAGAAGGGAAAAACTTTGCCTCGGGCGCCCCGGGGAGCACCACGGAGGTAGAAACAAAGCTGCACTTGGAAGAAGCGGGCGTTGACTATCCCGATGGGTTAAACGTACAATTTGTCGGTTTTACCGAAGCAATCGACCTCATGAGAAACAAGCAGTTGGACGGGGCCTGGATTATGGCGGGACTGCCCACCGCCGCCGTTACCGAGATTACCACTACTGCAAACGGTAAGCTGGTTCCCATAGACGAGGAAATAATCGCCGGGCTTAAAGGGAAATACCCCTGGTACGCGAAGTACACTATTCCCGCCGGAACCTATGAAGGACAGGAGCAGGATATCACAACCTCTGCGATAAAGATGGCGATGTTTACAAGCGCAGACCTTCCGGAGGATGTGGTATACGACCTGACCAAGTCCTTCTGGGAAAACATAGACACTTTAAAACAGTCCAACAGCGCATTAAAGGACTTAAAGATAGAAGACGCGGTGACAGACCTGGCAGGGCTTCCGCTGCACGACGGCGCGATTAAATACTATAAGGAAGTAGGAGTTCTGAAATAAGGAGGTTAGGTTCTTGAAACTCGGCAGAGGGTGACGGGCTTTGAATGGCCGGTCACCCTGTGCTTTATTCCGCTGCATCCGTGTATTTTTAACGCGGGTTACATAAAAGGCATCCATTGCCTGCGGCAAATACCAAAGAGAAGTGAAAGATAATTTTGGTAAAGGATATAAAAAAAGTATTTGGGGATAATTAAGAGTTGAGATCTATATCCCTTAGGAGGCGATGCCCCGTGGCCGGGAGCAGAAAAACCAATAGATTAATCCATGAAAAATCACCATATCTTCTTCAGCACGCTCATAATCCCGTGGACTGGTACCCTTGGGGGAAAGAGGCCTTTGAAAAAGCAAAACTTGAAGACAAACCCATATTTCTTTCCATAGGCTACAGCACCTGTCACTGGTGCCACGTCATGGAAAGGGAATCCTTCGAAGACGAAGAAGTGGCGAAAGTGCTGAACGATTACTATGTGGCTATTAAGGTGGACCGGGAAGAGCGGCCGGACATAGACAGCATATACATGTCGGTATGCCAGGCAGTAACCGGCCAGGGTGGATGGCCCCTTACCATAATCATGACGCCGGACATGGAACCCTTTTTCGCCGGCACCTATTTCCCGAAGTCAGGGAAATACGGCTACCCGGGGCTTGTGGAACTCCTCCTTAAAATAAAGGACGCCTGGGATGCCGAAAGGGACCGGCTTATTGAAACCGGCAGCAATATAACCGAGGCGATAAAAAATTCTCCCGGGAGAATATACGGTGAAAAACTGGGGCAGGAAACGGCGGACAGGGCCCTTAGGGGCTTTAGAAACTCCTTTGACGAAGTATACGGCGGCTTTGGCGGGGCTCCCAAATTTCCTACGCCCCACAACCTTTACTTTTTGTTAAGGTACTGGAAAGCGAAAGGCAACGAGACCGCCCTTATTATGGCGGAAAAAACCCTTGAGTCCATGTACAAGGGAGGGCTGTTTGACCATGTAGGCTTTGGGTTTTCCAGGTATTCCACCGACGGAAAGTGGCTTGTGCCCCATTTCGAAAAGATGCTGTATGATAATGCCCTTTTGGCCTATGCCTATACCGAGGCCTACCAGGCTACCGGCAAAGATATATACAAAGATATTGCCCATAAAATATTCACCTATGTACTCAGGGATATGACCTCGGCCGGGGGAGGCTTTTACTCGGCTGAGGATGCGGATTCCGAGGGGGAGGAGGGCAAGTTCTACCTATGGCAGCCGGAGGAGGTAAAGGAAGCGGCGGGGAGGAGGACGGGAAGTTTTTCTGCGACTGGTATGACATAAGACCTGTGGGAAATTTCGAGGGAAAGAGCATTCCAAACCTGATCGGCAGGGACCTTGGGATACTCTATAAGGATAAGGCCCTTGCGAGACGGCTGGATGGCATAAGGGAAAAGCTCTTTATGTACAGGGAGAAAAGAATCCGCCCTTACCGGGACGACAAGATACTGACATCGTGGAACGGGCTTATGATAGCAGCCTTTGCGCTGGGCGGAAGGGCCTTTTGCAGCAATGAGTACACAGAAGCGGCGGAAGCAGCCTACGGCTTTATTCAAAGGAACCTCGTAAGGGAAGACGGCCGGCTGCTGGCAAGGTATAGGGACGGAGAAGCGGCTTTTCCGGCATATCTTGACGATTACGCATTCCTGGTGTGGGGGCTAATCGAGCTGTACCAGGCTACATTTAAGACTGGCTACTTGAAAAGGGCCTTGGAACTGAACCGGGACATGCTTGACCTTTTCTGGGATGAAAGGGACGGTGGATTATTCCTGTACGGGGAGGACAGCGAGCAGCTTATAATGCGGCCCAAGGAGGTCTATGACGGAGCCCTGCCCTCCGGCAACTCGGTGGCCCTATATAATATGCTACGGTTGTCAAGGATGACGGGGGACACGCAAATAGAAGAAAGGGCAAGGCAGGTCATGGAAACCTTTGGTGGCGAGGTGGAGTACGAGCCCGATCGCCCACTCTTTCTTTATGTCGGCGTTACTTTTCAGCCTGCAGCCACCCCGGGAAGTGGTGATAACCGCCCGGTCCCGGGAGGATGCTAAAGATATGCTGGATAGGATAAACTCAAGCTTCGTACCCTTTGCGACGTTTTTATTAAACACGGGGGATGAAGAGCTGTATGAAATAGCTCCCTTTACAAGGGAGCAAATGGTGGAGAAAAAACCACCGCCTATGTATGCAAAGACTTTACCTGCCTTGAACCGGTCACCGAGGTGGATGCCCTTCAGAGCATGCTCCAATAATGTGCAGCATTGATAAGGCCAACATGCCTTAATATGCATACCGGTGTTTAATCGGCATCCGTGCCAAGCGGGGAGCCTACAAAAAACTCCGGGAATTTTTGGCGCAGCATCCAGGAAGAAACTTTTGTTTAACCTCTCGGTGTATTTGTGCAGGTCCCTGCCCCAGGGGCCGAGTATTATGCCGGGCACATCAAGCCTTTTTATCTCTTCAACGGGTATTGAATAGGAATGTCCCCAAAGGGGCATATTGGGTTTAAATTCCCTGATAACATCCCCGGCATCCTGTATGGAGCAGTAGCTCAGGTCGGATATGCCGTCAAAGAACCGGTTGGCTTTAAGAGGTATTCCAAGTTCCCCGGCCGAGTATTCCAAAAGCGAATCCACTGCCTTTAATACAGCAGCGCCCTTAAAAGACTTTCCGTCCACCGTCACATGGGGGTAATAGGGCGGGGCGAAGGCAATTATTATTTTGGGGTCCCGGTCGGGACAAAAGGAATGCAGTTTATCTATAATCCTTATGGTTGCTTCTCTCCAGTCGGCATCCCGGACGGCCGGGCCGGCCGCAAATTCCTTCATATGTTTTTCCAGAACGCTCCCGTGCCTTTCATGGCACATGGAGTAAAGAACATCGTAGGTATAGACTTTCGGCTCCCATTCCAATTTTTTTATACTGCAGTCTGACTTTAAATTGTATTCTTCAATCCTTTGGTTAACGGTGCTTAATGCCCTTTTAAAGCACCGGGCGGCGATCTGTTTTAACAACAATATCAGTTCTCCCGGGGGACGCCTGTAGGACAGTATATTGAAGCAGCAGGCAGACGCGGGCGGAGTGGATATGGAATACCCATCCCTCAGGTCTTTGGCTTTTAAGATTACCGGGGGCATGGTGTAGATATCTTCGGACCTGTCGGACAGCAGGGGATTGCCCTCGATCTCCCTTATTATCTCCGACATTATAAGGTTTGCATTTATTCCTTTGAAGGGCTCCCGGGCATGGCTCTCCCTCCCGAAACAGTATATAAGGGGCAGCATTTTGCCCACAGAGCCGGTATATATATTATAGCTGCCGTCATGGTTGAAGGTGCTGGGCTCCGAGTTTACAATGCATATGTAATCCAGGCCCCTTTCCCTTGAGAGCCGGTTCAGAAACTCCACCGACCCGGTCATCCCGGCGGAGTTGGTCTCCTCGTCGGGTACAGCAAGGAACAAAAGACTGCCGTATAGCTTATCCGGCTTTTTTGAAACCTGCTCCAAGAGAGCCATAAATAACGCGAGGCCGCCCTTCATGTCCGCGGTACCCCTTCCGAATATCCAGTCTCCGGACCTTAAGTCGGCCGCTGCATCGGCCGGCAGGGCTGACGGATTCAGCGCCCCTGCCAGGGCGTCGGTGTCAAGGGCATATTTCCTGTATGGCCCGTAGTCTATAGTATCCATTACGTCGTAATGGCCTGACAGTATAACGGTCCTTTTACCCTTTCCCTCTACCAGTGCTGCAATCGCCGCCCTGCCGTGACGGTCCCCGGGGATGGGGTGCAGCATAAGGTTCTCGGGGTTTGCCCTGAAGTATTCCATCCCGGCCAAAAGTTCATGTATCTTTTTGTGCATCCCGACCTCTTCGCTGGTGTCGGTGGTACTGGGGCAAGCGACAAGGGTTTTTAGAAGGTATAAAAGGCGTGAAGAATCCATATTTTCTTTGCACCTCCCGGATAGGCTATAACTTCCCGATACGCATATGCATCAGGTTTATTATATACAATAACAGGTGTATGGCACAATATGGAATTAATAGCACGCCCTTGGGGCCGGGTACATTTGGCCTTCGATAAGTTTTACCGTGGGATAATCAAGAAAAACGGCACCATACCGGTGCCTGGAAAGCGTTATTTAATCTCATCCCACAACCATTCGGCCACCTGCCTGATTAGGGGAGCGCATATGTTAGCCCTTATCTTATCTTTATCCCGTTTTACCTTCTCAAGGTCCTCCGGGTCATAGCCCAGCACCTCGATGCAATTCGCGCTTCCGTATTTTTCAATGAACTTTTCTACAAGTCGTGCTGTTCTTTCAGAAGACGGTTCCCTTTTACCTTGCGGGGTATTCCGACCGTATTTTAAACCTATTGCCATCACCGCTCCCGAAAGGGCACCGCACATGTGCTTTCTCTTGCAAATCCCTCCCCCGAAGGGCGTGGCAATTTTGGGTATGACCTCGCTTTCCACTCCCAGCAGCTCGCAAAATGAAAGCAGCACTGTTTCACAGCAGTTATAGCCTTCGTTAAAATTCCTTGTACATCTATCAACTGCCTCGTCTTTACCTAATTCGCCTATGTTATTCATGTAGTCCACCCCCGTATTATGTATAACCCGCATCTGCTGCGGGACCTTTTCCTTTACATAATATCAGAAATTTAGGTTTTAATCCACTGTTCAATAACGGGGTTGCGCCGGCTGTGGGGTGTTTTGGTCAAAAAAAGGTCGTTAGTTGAAGGCAATTATGTACCCCCGGCATATTATGCTACTGAAAAACCGCCAAGGGGATAAAGGATTTCAAAACTGATAACGGAGGGGGAGACATGAATCTTTGCATAATTGGTACCGGCTACGTGGGCCTCACAACGGGGGTGTGTCTGGCATACCTGGGCAACAGTGTGATATGTGTCGACAAGTATATAAAAAGGGTGGAAATGCTTAAGAAAGGGATAGTGCCCATCCACGAGAAGGGGTTGGAGGAACTGATGGAGAAGGGTGTATCAGCGGGAAGGCTCCAGTTTACCACCGACCTATGCTATGGCGTGGCCAATTCGAAAATAATATTTATTACGGTGGGGACACCGTCGCTGCCGGACGGGGATGTTGACATGAACGCGGTTTACGGGGCGGCGGCGGGGATTGCAGCATGTATGGACGACTACAGGATAATTGTGAACAAAAGCACGGTACCGGTGGGTACACAAAAAATTGTGTCCGATATGATTTCCAAGAGACTGAAAAAAGACGTGGGTTTTGACGTGCTGTCCAACCCGGAGTTTTTGAGGGAGGGAACTGCCGTTTTTGATACCATGCACCCCGACAGGGTGGTAATAGGCGCGGATAATCCCGGGGCGGCCAGGGTACTGGCCCGGCTGTACAAGCCGATGGGAGGGAAGGTTTTGCTTACCGACCCGGAAAGCGCCGAGATGATTAAATATGCCTCCAATGCCTTTTTGGCAACCAAGATAAGCTTTATTAACGAGATTGCCAACCTGTGTGAGAAAGTGGGGGCGGATGTGACAAAGGTAGCCCTTGGAATGGGGCTTGACAGCAGGATTTCACCGCATTTTTTGAAGGCGGGAACGGGGTACGGCGGGTCTTGTTTTCCCAAGGACACCCGTGCCTTGATTAAACTCGCGGAAAAAAACGGGTACAGCCTCAGAATCGTTAAAAGTGTCATTGAAGTTAACCAGGACCAGAAACTGCGGCCGGTGGAAAAGCTTAAAATGAGTTTGGGCAGCCTTAACGGCAAAACCATAGGGATTCTGGGCCTTTCCTTCAAACCGGATACCGATGATATCAGGGAGGCTCCTTCGCTGGATATTATTAGGGAGATTATAAGGCAGGGGGACAGGTTAAGGCCTGCGACCCGGCGGCGGTGCCCAACGCAAGGAAAATGCTGCCGGAGGTTGAGTACTGCGACGACGCCTACAGTACAGCAAAAGGTGCCGATGCCCTTATACTGGTTACCGAATGGAAGCAGTATAAAGATTTGGACCTAAAAAAACTGAAAAGCATAATGAAAAGGCCTGTGTTTATTGACGGGAGGAACGTGTATGACCCTGCCGCCATGAGAGGCCTTGGATTTGAGTACCACTGCATAGGCAGGGGAGACAGCGGCCGGGCGGGGAAAAAGTTACGGTAGAGCACGGCAGGGAAAAAAGCGGGCACAAAAAATGAGAGCATGCAAAAGTCATACTCCCATTATATCGAAGCCTATGTTAATAATCGTCGTCTTCGGTTTCGGCATCTACATTGAATACTTCCAGAGTGTTCAAGATTATATCTTCCTCCGGCCTTTTTTCCTCTGTTTCTTGATTGTATGATATTACATTAAGCATCGCTTCTCCCATGACCTCTACTCCCAGGCCATATTCAATCTGTACGGATATGGTAGGGGTACCGGACTTGTTAACCACCGAGGCCCCAAGGGAAGTTGGTCTTTGAGAAATCCAGGATAAAAT
Source organism: Bacillota bacterium (assembly GCA_040766775.1). Classification (GTDB taxonomy): domain Bacteria; phylum Bacillota; class Clostridia; order Ch29; family Ch29; genus JAAYEV01. The sequence continues at coordinate 47,339 of JAXGPT010000008.1, forward strand.
CTTTTTGTTCCGGTAACTCTCGCCGCCAAGGCATTTTACCGGTACAAGCTCTGAAAACTTTGCATTGTTCTTGGCCACATAGGTATCACCACCGGCTTCATACCAGACATGTACCTCGAAGGTGCCGTTTACCCTTACGTTTACCGTTCTGTCCATAATTTTGTCAAAGCTGCATTCCTTTATCTGTGCTCCCTTGACCGTACAGCCCAGCACTTCCGAAGGCCTCTTGCTATCCACAGGGTTTATATATATGGTGGTGTTGCATATTTGTGTTGCGCTACCGTACACCGCATTGGTAATTATGGTCCTCACCCTACCGCTTTCCCCTCGCAGGCTGATATCCTCTTCCATTGCATTCACCCCTTTTGCCAAAAATAAAATTATATTTCTATACTATACTATTCCAGCGATTTATTTATGTGATAGAAGGCCGGCATTTTTTCCGCGAACTTCACCTTTTTCCTGCCCACTAAATACTATGTTCTAGGGGATCGTAAAATGCAAGGGAGGAATTAATATGGCCCAAAGTGCGCTGGTTACAGGCTGCGCAGGGTTCATTGGCTCCCACCTGTGTGAAGCACTGCTTAGTAGGGGCTGGAGGGTAACCGGTATAGACAGCATGGCTGGCAATTACCGCGATGGCATCAAAAGGAATAATTTGTGTCCGCTGCTGAAGCACACGGGTTTCCGGTTTGTGGAGGATGATTTGACCAGGGCTTCTTTGAAGGACTTTGTAAGGGATTGCGGCTATATATTTCACCAGGCGGGCCAGCCCGGGGTGAGGAGCAGCTGGGGAGAGCAGTTCGACACCTACGTGGCCAACAATATCCTTGCCACCCAGCGGCTGCTGGAGGCGGTAAAGCACCAGGATATAAGGAAATTTGTATTTGCATCCACTTCATCGGTCTACGGCAGTACCGGTTTACTGCCCACCGCCGAGGACCACCTGCCGGCGCCCTATTCTCCCTACGGCGTAACCAAGCTTGCCGCAGAGCAGCTGTGCGGGCTTTATCACAAGAACTACAGGGTACCGGTAGTGTCATTGAGGTACTTTACCGTGTACGGGCCGCGGCAGCGACCGGACATGGCCATAAGCAGGTTTATACATTGCATATTGGACGGTAAACCCGTCACGGTGTACGGGGATGGCAAGCAAAGAAGGGATTTCACTTATGTGGATGACATAGTAAAAGCCAATATCCTGGCCGCCGAATCTCCGGTGACCGGCGAGGTGTTTAATGTGGGCGGCGGTCAGCCGGTGGAACTTATGCATGTAATTGGAGTGCTGGAGAGGATTACAGCAAAGAAGGTCAGCCTGGAGTATATGCCGGTTCAAAAGGGGGACCTAAGGGATACCTGGGCGGATATACGGAAAATATCCGGCATGCTGGGTTTTGAACCGTCCACTCCCCTTGAAAAAGGCCTGAAAAGGCAGATTGAATATATAAAGAATTATATATGAACAAAATATCACATTGTATTGCACCTGAATACTATATGTACTGAAAAGGCAGATAATAGGCCAAACCGGAAGGAGGATTTTTGTGAAATTCAAAGAGGAATACCTGGGTACAAAACAGGAGTGCATGGGCTATTTAAGCGAAGCCTATGCAAAGCTCCTAAGAAATCAACTGATGGTGGACGGTGAAGAGGTGGTAATACCCGACGACAAGGAAATGGAGTACAAAATTAAGTACGACAACGATGAATTTGAAGGCTCACTGTCGCTGAAAATTACATGGGTGAACGCCGAAGCGGAAGAAGCCGAGGAAGAAGAGGAAGTAGAAGGGGAAGAAGAATAACAGATAGGGGGATGCCCCTATCTGTTATTCTTGAGATGGCCATACAATTCTAAAAGGTTAGTATAATGAATTTACTGCCGAAGGAGGATAGCAAATGAAGGAAACCTATAAGGAGGACCTTGAGGGGGTTCTGGCCGCATATCCAATCGACGTTTCGGGTATCCGAACCGAATCCTACAAACAAAAGAAGGGCGTATGGTGGATTAAGACACCCGAGGGCTACAGAATATTGAAAAAGCATTCCAACTCGGACAGGACTTTGGATTTCATAATTGCTGCGGTGGAGTACCTTCAAGGTAAAGGAATACGCATACCTGGGATTATACCTGCTTCCGACGGGCGAAAATACGTTATTAGCAATAACAGCTGCTTTGTTTTAAGCGAAGCCGTAGCAGGAACCAACCCGGTTTATAACAATGCTAGGCAGTTAAAAAGTATAGTACAAGGTCTGGCAAAGTTTCACAGGGCTTCGGCGGGCTTTGTTACGCCCAAGGGAAGCAAGCCCAGGGTGCACCTGGGGACGTGGCCCAAGGCCTATAGCGACAGGGTGGAGAAGATGAAATCCTACTACGCCCAGGAAGAGAGCATAAATGAGCATGGGAATTTCGGAAAGACAATCCTGGAGGAATTTCCGCACTTTATTAGTAGAGCCCAGGAGGCGATAAAAGGCCTTGAGGGGTCATATTACCGTCAGTGGGTGGAAGAGGTCAAAAAGACCGGCTGCCTGTGCCACCAGGACTTTGCTGCCGGCAACCTCATCCTTACCGGAGCCGGGGAACTGTACGTGCTGGACATTGATTCCATTACTTTAGACCTGCCCATAAGAGATATCAGGAAATTACTGCTGAAGGTTATGAAAAAACGGGGTGGATGGGATGCAGGTTTAACAGCCGAGATGCTTGCGTGGTACCAGCAGGAAAACCACCTTGAATACAATAAGTGGCAGGTTTTAAAATGGGAACTCTTGTACCCGCACCTGTTTGAGGGTATTATGACCAAATACTATGAAAAACGGGAAAAGACCTGGAGCCCGGCCAAGTATTACAGCAGGCTGCAGGATATGATCGCGGTGGAGAAGACACTCGGACATGTAATGGAAGGCTTTGAAGGGCTAATCCCGCGGGAAGCTTAAGGAATGGAGGCAAAGCCTATGATGGAACAGCATAGCAATACCAAATTGACTGAATTGGCAATAAAAGTACTGGCGGAATACGGTATAATCCCCCAACAGGTTCAGATAATCCAGAACAAAGGGTTGAAGACCTTGTGGAAGTTCTCCTACGGCGGGGAAGTTTTTTGCCTTAAAAGGCTGAGGCATCCGCTGGAAAGGGCGCTGTTTTCGGTTAATGCCCAGCTGCATATACACGGCAACGGGGGCAATGTGCCCCCGGTGGTATCCAACAAAAATGGCGGCGCAGTGACCTTTTATGGGGACCAGGTATTTGTATTGTACGGATGGATAGACGGAAGGGATTTAAACTTTAACAACCAAACCGACCTGGCCATGGCGGTGGAAGGCTTGGCAAGGATGCACCGGGCCTCGATAGGATATAGGCCTCCGGAGGGGGCAAGGGTTTCCTCCAAGCTGGGCAAATGGCCGAACCAGTACCGGTCCATGCGGAATAACCTGGCCCAGTGGAGGGAAGCAGCCCTGCAGGGTAAACAGGTCTCGGCACACGGGTGCTATCTAAAGCACGTCGATTCGGTATTGGAAATAGCGGATATGGCTATCGCGGCCTTGGAAAAGTCGCCCTACAACAAATTAATCTCCATGGAACAGGAACACTTCCCGCTGTGCCACCAGGACTACGGAAAAGGAAATGCGCTTCTTAAGGGACGGGATGTATACGTGCTGGACCTGGACGGAGTGACTTATGACCTGGCTGCCAGGGACCTGCGCAAAATTATAGGGAAGCAGTCGGAAGACGGTGATGGATGGAATAAAGACAGGATAGACCGTATAGTTGGATGGTATGAAGGCGGCAGGAAACTTTCTGCTGAAGAAAAGGAGATACTTGTAATTGACCTGCTCTTCCCCCACTGGTTCTTCGCCGAGGTTAAGAACCTGTATAAAAAGAACAAGCCGGTACCGACAAGCAAGATTGAACGGGCGGCAGCCTTTGAAAAATCCAAGGTCCCGGTTATCCGAGGCCTATTAGTGGGTGGTGGGCCATGAGAATAGCATTCGTATGCACCGAGAAACTTCCTGTCCCGCCGGTTTCCGGGGGAGCCATCCAGATATATATCGAAGGCGTGCTGCCCTATCTGTCAAAACACCACGATATTACCGTTCTGAGTATTAAGAAAGACAGCCTCCCGGACGAGGAAGTTGTCGGAAATGTCAGGTATAAAAGGTTGATGGGGAGGACCAAAAGCGAGTACTTGAAAAACCTTAGGGACAATATTTCGAATGAATACCACCTGGTGCATGTATTCAACCGACCGTTGTGGGTAATGCCACTGAACCAGCAGGCACCCGGCAGCGCCTTCAGCCTCAGCCTGCACAATGAAATGTTTCTTCCAAATAAGATAGATAGGGAAAGGGCTTTGAAATGCATTACCACGGTGAAGTTTATCACGACGGTAAGCAGGTTTATAGCCGACGGGGTAAAGGACCTTTATCCCATTGCCGAAGAAAAGCTGAACGTTGTGTACTCCGGCGTGAATCCTACGTTATACAAACCCATATGCTCAAGGATTCATCTCCGGAGAGAAAGGAGATGCGTAAGAAATACGGCCTGGACAAATATAAGGTTATCCTGTTCGTGGGCGAGACCAGCCAGAAAAAGGGGCCCCACGTACTTGTCGAAGCGATGAAGAGCGTTATGGAAACCCATCCCAAAACAGCGCTCATGGTAATCGGCAGCAAATGGTACGGCGCCAATACCACCGATGCCTATACCCAGCAGCTTCAGTCCATGACGGAGAGCCTTAAGGGGCCGGTGGTGTTTACCGGTTTTCTGCCCCCTGCCGAGATACCCAAACATTTCAGCATCGGAGACATTTTTGTTTGCACTTCGCAGTGGAGGGAGCCGCTGGCAAGGGTGCATTACGAGGCGATGGCGGCGGGGCTGCCCATTATAACAACTGACCGGGGAGGCAACGCAGAGGTTATCCGGCAGGGGGAAAACGGCTTTGTGGTTAAGGACTTCAACCGGCCGGAGGCCATAGCGGAAAGGATTAGGTACCTGCTTGATAACAAGCATATAGCAAAAAAACTTGGCATGGCGGGCAGGAAAATCGCCGAGACGGAGTATAACTGGGAGCGGGTTGCGAATCAACTGCTGGAACTTTTCGACAGCGTATAGCGGCTGAGCGACTAGAAGCAAAGGGACGGTTCTTTTGCTCCCTTTTTGTTTCCTGTGGACCACAGCGAACCTCGTAGGGGGACGGTTCTTCTGTGTCATAGCCAAGGAGACGTTTAGGCTGGTTAACACGCCGCCAGGGGCAGCTCCTATTGGGGGCTGCCCTTTTAACTATTCGCCCGGAGACACAGAGGGACGGTTCTCCTGTGTCATGCAGGAGGACGGTCCTTGCACGTTGTGGCACAAAGAACGGTCCTCGCGTGTTGCTGGAAATTCTGTAAAAACTTGCTTAAATGGCAGGGAAATAATAGAAAGTGTTGAATGCTTATTTGGGATTTCAATAATAATAAGATATTTCTGGCACTACATCACGATATATTTGGCAACTTATCCGACATAACGTATCTAAAACCACTTGTAGAGAGGTTTTTAAGACATACCGTCTGGAGACCGAGACGTCAGGTGACAATTGAATATAAATTAAGATTGTTTTGGAGTGAAATAATGGCGTGGTGGGGTGTAGATGATATACTTGCATTACCTTGTGGGTTTGATGATTTAGAGCTAATAGGGGACCATTTGTTTGTTATCGGAGTACAGAGAAATTTAGTGATGATTTTAAGCGAAAGGACTTCGCTGCGGCAAAAACATCATTATTAGGAAACAAGTCAATTGATTATTTTTTAAAACAATGCAAACTATATACCACACCCATCGGCCTAAAAGAGGTGCAATGCAGGGAAGAGCCGACATAAGAACTATCTAAGGCCGGCGGGCGTAGCAAACTCGCTGCCCATTATGCAACATGGGAGGCAAGGCCGCCGCGTCCTGCGTCGGGATATGTGAGTATGGTCTCTGGTACCTTCGCTATTGTATGTATTGACAACGCGATATTAAGAAAATTCATATTTAGAGGTGTTATTTTATGCAAATAAGAAAGTACACAAAAGAGGATGAAGATGCTTTAATGAGAATGATTGAAGCTGAGGGCGATGAATGGGAGTGTTATTATGCGGCTGATGTTGCCGGGAAGTATAAGGATTTATTAGCAAACTCAATAACTTATGTGGCTTACGAAGACGGCATTCTGTGCGGGTATTCGCGTTCCATCAGGGATGGGGATTTCTATATCTATATTTGCGATTTGCTAGTCACAAAGAGTTTTCGGGGACAGAATATCGGGCGAAAACTCATGGAGTGTGTATGTAAAGATTATCCCCGGCAAACTGTATTTGTGATGTCCGATGTGGATGAATACTACAAGAAACAGGGATATAGGCGAGAGGGTTCGATATTTGAGGTAAGCATATAAAAAAAGAATGTATTATTCTAGGGGCAGGCGTCCTGCAGGCATCTAAAGATAGAAATGTGCTGCAATAATCCGATTGTAAACTAAATTTTGAGAAGGTGATAAGGTGGAATGCCCATATTGTCAAAAGGAATATGAGTATTATAATGAGAAGGGCTGGTTTAAGTCTGATTATTATTACGATATTCGTTTGGGCCCAATTCAAAGAGTGGTAGGAAGGTTTTCGGATTTCCTGGGACGAAAGTTATTTATTTAATATCTAATACAAAAACACCGCACGGACTGCGACTTATTAAGGCATTTTCGCAAGGGCTCGCAAGGCATGTTTTGGGGTATGCGAGCGATATCCCGCCAGCCGAAGCAAGGCCTGGTCCTTTAAAGCAGTCCTGTTGGGTCTAATGTTTTTGGAGGCGGTTTGTTATGGGATACAGCCAGGTCGTTCAAAAACTGGCCGCATGCGGATTGGACTGCAGCCGATGTGCAGATTACAAGAACGGAGAAATTAGGGGCACAGGTGTTAGATTATCGGGATTGCTAAAAGGCTATGAAAGGATGGCAAAAATCAGGTCGGGCGCTATTCCTGCCTTTGAAGGGTTCGGCAAATTCAAAGAAGTTTTAGAAGTATTTGCTAATGCATCATGTGGCGGCTGCAGGAGTAATGATATAAAATGTCCCATTGATTGTCATGTTAAGACATGTCATAAAGAAAAAAGGGTAGATTTTTGCTTCCAGTGCAATGATTACCCATGCAGCAACCATATAGATGAAAGGCTTAAAGCAAGATGGATGGAGAAAAACAATCGAATGAAGGAAATAGGAGTTATTGAATTCTATAACGAGCAAAGTAGATTACCAAGATATTAATAAGAAGAGGTACCGTCGATATAGCAGGGGTCTATAATCAGGCCAAAAGACATTAGAAAGCGAAAACAAGGTGCGGCTGCACTGGGTTTGATATTTATGAATTAACAAGGGGGGATTTGATGGACAGCGTGCAAAGGCTTATTGATGAAAGGGTACATAAGTACTATTGGAAACATGATTTCAACTGCGCCACAACAATGCTTTTGATACTGTCGGAGATATGCGGCGTAAAACTGCAGCAGCAAACGTTGGATGCAGCAGTTGCGATGCACGGGGCGGGAAAGTACGGTGCCCAGTGCGGGCTGGTAGAAGGCTCCCTTATGTTTATCGGCATATATGGAAGACAAAAACAAAAAGCCGATGAAAAAATCGAGGCGGAGTGCCGTAGTTTTGCCGAAAGATTTGAAAAGGAGTTTGGCAGCCTGATGTGTAAAGTACTTCGTCCGGAAGGATTTAGACCGGATAATCCGCCCCATTTGTGCGAAGGCTTAACCAAAAGAGCTGTCAGGTTTACGCTGGATTATGTTACCGGTAACGATAATTGAACAGCCGGGTATTTCGGCCTAAGGCGGTACCAACCGGGAGAAGGCCCTATATTACAGGGTGCTTTTAAGGGAGTACCACTATGAAGATAAGCGCAATAAACGGGAGTGGTGTGGAGATTGCGGTTGTAAACAGCAGTAGGACACTATTATGTGATGCCCGGTCGGCATTGGATTTATTGATACAAGTGATTAAACCATGAAAGGATGTATCGGTCTATGAGCAGCGGAAAAATTAAAAAACAGCCGCCATCCATCGATGAATGGCTAAAGGAAGCAAAGGCCGATCCTGCGGCTTTGCAGCAAGGGATGTTTTTAATACATAACGGTGTTGTGCGCCAAACGCCCAAAGCCAAGGTGCGCCAGGGTATTGATGACGGTTCTACGGTAAAGGGGATGGAATTTGCCTACGATGCGGCAAAGGTTGATGCGGCGGTTGCCGAAGCCTATAAGATGGACGGTATCTTCCATGTAAGGGTCTGGCTTAATGAAGGCCATCTTGAGCCCGGTGATGACATAATGTATGTACTGATAGGTGGCGACATAAGGCCCCATGTTATTGATGCGCTGCAATTCCTGGTTGGAAAGCTAAAGAGCGAATGCGTCACCGAAATGGAACAGATAGGATAATTTGATTAATTTTAGGATACCATACCCCTCCTGCAACTTAGAACATTGATAAACTTTCTTATAAGCACGGTCGTTTGATAATTAAAGAAATCCCGTAAAAAACCAGTATCGGTGATGCCGGCTTTTTATGGTACACTAGTATCAAGATTATTCTGCGCAGCACTAGCCTGTAGAGGCTATAAGACGGCGGTAGGATTGTGGTGGCGGCCATTTGTTGCGGGTCTTTCAGGGCGCTGCCTTGTTAGTGAAAGAGTGGAGGCGGGAAAAATTGACCTTTGACGAAATGATTGTTTCAAGAAGAAGCGTAAGGCAGTATAATGACAGGGAAGTTGAAAAAGACAAAATAGAGGCTATGATTTATGCGGCGATATGGGCCCCGAACGCGGGAAACTTCCAGGTACTACGCTTTGTGGTGGTACGGGATAAAGGGACACTTGAAAGGGTGAAAATGTTCTCGCCGGGCATGCCCAGAACGGCGCCCTGCGTAATAGCGATCTGTGCCGACCTTGGGGAGGCGGAGAAAAGGGGCGGAGAGTTCGCAAAGAAAATCGTGCCGTTTGATGCGGCCTTTGCAGCGCAGAACATGCTGCTTAAAGCCCACCACCTGGGCCTTGGCACCTGCGTGATAAAGTCATACAATGAAAAGTCCATAAACCGCATTCTAAAGCTGCCCGGTGAAGTGACGGTGCTTATGCTTGTAACTGTAGGCTATTACGATACAGCACCCGAGGCGCCGGAAAGGAAAAAACTTTCGGAGGTATTACACTATGAAAGCTGGGAGAGTGAGATGAGACGGGATGAACAGGGATGACCAGGCAAGGATATTTACTTTTCTTGTAACAAGTGCAAGGGGATGCGTGGACGAGCCGCCCATCTACGGGCCCGTGAGACTGCTCGAAGCCTATTCAATGCTGCTGGATATGCAAGAGCCCGGCGAAACCGATGAGTTTTATTACAGGTTGAATGAGAAGATTGAGGACCTTAAAGATATGTGCATGATCGATGAAGGACGATTTATTGACGGGCTTGACCGGGTGATAGAGGAATTGACCGGTCATATACTGGAGGGAGAATGATGAGCGTTAGTGTCAGGGATGCCCTGGGGCTGGAATGCTTTAAAGGCGTAAAGGTTATTGCGGGGGCGTCCGGCCTTGATAGGATTATAAACCGCGTAAGCGTACTGGAAAACCCCGACCTGGACGACTTTAGCACTATCATGGGAAACGGGGACTTTTATATATCCAGTTTTTATGCGATTAAGGACGACCCAAAAGCCCAGATGAATACTCTCAAGGCTGCTGGTGGATACCAATTCAAGCGGCTTGTGCCTCATCGATCTGTATATGGATGACCTTGAACCCGATATAAAGGAGTTTGCCGACAAAGCTGCTTATCCAGTCGTTATGATATCGAATTTTGTGCCCTATGCGGCGGTAATCACCGATATAATGGATGCGATAATAAAAAACAAGGAAGACACAATCACCGAGATGACCATTCGCAGCCTGCTCCGTTCATCGGTAACCGAGCAGGAAGTAATCACCACTGCAAAAAGTATAAACGGCATGTTCCGCGAAAACATGGCAGCGTTGTATTTTAAGTGCAGTTCCAAGCAGGGAGCGAGTATCCAGGGACTAAAAAATGCTTACAGGGATAAGGACCACTGGTCTTTCTTAAAATTTGAAGAGGGTATATTTATATTAACCAGTTTCGGTAAGGGACCAAAGGAACGCATAAATATGCAGCTGGAACAACTGGTTGAAGACATTGATTATTTTTTAGTTGATTACAGGCTTGGCATTAGCAGGGTGCACCACGGACTGGGAAGTCTTAACACGTGCATAAGGGAGGCGCTGCTTTCCTGCCAGGTGGCGGAAGGGAATAATGAAAAAAGGGTCTATTACAACAACCTCGGGGTGTACAGGCTACTTATGCTTATAAAGGACGAACCGGAACTTAAGAGGTTCCATGATGAGATAATAGTTCCTTTGGATAACTATGACAGGCAAAAGGGTACCAGTCTTTTGAACACGGCCGTGGCCTACATTGAAAATGACGGCGATATTGGCAAAACCGCTGAAAGTCTATACCAGCACCAGAACACGATCAGGTATCGGCTGAATAAGATAAAGGAAATCCTAGACATGAAAGGTGTAAATGGAAGCTTCTACGAAAAAATATCCATTGCGGTCAAAATACACAAGATAATGAAATAAGCTTTGTCAAAATAACAAACACATCGATTTATATTTGTTGGATTTACAAAGGGAATCCGACTTGTACATAGAATTATTATTATTCACATAAACAAAGGGCACCGCTTATTGAAAATTTATGCATGACAAATTATCCGGAGAAAGGTGGAGTAAAGCGGCTGCAGTAGGACGAGCAAAACTGCGGATGAAATGATCCGCAGGTTATTTTTATAAGGAGGTGCATAATTATGAAATTGTATTCAAAAAAATTAAGTATTGTTATGACAGTAATACTGGTCATGCTGGTGACCATGGCCGCTTCGGGGTGCGGGGGAGGCAGTACAGGACAAAACGATGCCGGGGAAGGACAGCCCAAAATAGCTTTTTATGCCTTCAAAAGCGAACCTATACTTGATTGGGACCCGAGCGTGGAGTATTCCAATGGAATTGTAGTACTTAACAACGTATATGAGACACTGCTTAGGTATGAACCCCTAAGCCAGGAAATCATACCGGTGCTGGCTACCGAGTACACCAAAAGCGATGACGGGTTGACCTGGACTTTCAGGATAAGGGAAGGAGTAAAGTTCCACAACGGTGATGACCTTACTGCAGAAGACGTCAAGGCATCCATAGACAGGACCATAGCTTTGGGCCAGGGGGCGGCATTTGTCTGGGACCCAGTGGAGGAGATAGTGATTAAAGACGACTATACCGTGGACTTTAAACTAAAATACCCGGCTCCGCTGGACCTTATAGCCAGTTCCGGGTACGCGGCGTTTATAATGTCCTCCGAAGCGATAGAGTCCAATCCCGAGGACTGGTTCTCCCAGGGCAATGTGGCGGGGACCGGGCCCTATACGCTTCAGAGTTTCAAAATGGGTGACGAGGTTGTCCTGACCAAGTTCGAAGATTACTGGAAGGGATGGGAAGGCGAGCACTTTGACAAGGTTGTTATAAAGAAAATCCCTGAAACCGCATCAAGGCGCCAATTGGTGGAAAAGGGAGAGGCAGACGTTACAATGGAGCTCCCCTATGAGGATATTGAAGCCCTTAAGGGCAATCCTGCCGTTAATGTGATGGAGGTGCCCTCGTTCCAGAACCTGATTGTATTTTCAAATACCGAAAAGGCACCCCTTGACAACAAGCTGGTAAGGCAAGCCCTTTCTTATGCATTTCCATACGGGGATGTTGTGGAGTACGCAATGGGAGGTTACGCGGTCCAAGGAAAAGGACCGATACCCGTAGGGCACTGGGGTCATGGCGATGACCTGTTCCAGTACCAACACGACCTGGACAAGGCCAGGGAACTGCTTGCCCAGGCCGGGTATCCGGACGGCGGCCTGGAGCTACTGTTGACATATATGGCAGGGGATGAGGCCGAGAAAAAGGCGGCGGAACTGTTCAAGGCGGAACTTGCAAAAATAGGCATTAACTTGGAAATAAGGAGCATGCCCTGGGAGAGCCAGTGGGAGCTTTCGAGGAATCCAGACCCCCAGAAGCGGCAGGACTTACTGATAATGTACTGGTGGCCTGACTACGCCAGTCCCTATAGTTGGCTCTACAGCCTGTACCACAGTGAAGAGGAAATCCTGTTCAACTTGTCATATTGGAGTAACGCAGAGTTTGACCGGCTGATAGACCAGGGCAATGAAATGAGCGGTATAGATATTGAAGAGGCGGAAAACCTGTATATCCAGGCGCAGGAAATTCTTGTCGAAGAGGCGCCCTCGATATTTGCCTACGATAAAAAATACGTATGGGTTACAAATAGCTCCTTCAAAGGATTTAAGAGCAACCCCATATATCCCAACGTGGTATTCTTCTATGACACATACCGTGAATAGGAACTAAAGGGGCTATTCATTAGCCCCTTTAGTACGTTTTCCCAGGGAGGAGTTTCTAGATGAGGTCTTTTATTGTTAAAAGGATTCTGCTGGGCATCCTGGTTTTATTCGGGGTGATATTGATTACCTTTATACTTACGAGGGTGATACCTTCAAACCCTGCCGCCCAATGGGTAGGGCAGCGGGCAACCGCCGAGCAGATCGAGGCTGCAAAAATCGAACTGGGACTGGACAAGCCTTTATATGTCCAACTGGGGAGGTACCTTGCCGACCTGGCTAAGGGTGACCTCGGAAGGTCGTTGAGGTCCCACCAGCCTGTGTCCGCAGAGCTTAGGGCATACCTACCGGCTACCGTTGAACTTGTACTTGTATCCACCATAGTTGCTGTTATCATTGGTATACCCTTGGGCGTCGCATCCGCCAAGAGAAAGGACCATATGGTGGACCATGTAAGCAGGTTCTTTTCGGTGGGGGCTGTGTCGCTGCCCACATTTTGGGTGGGCATGTTTCTGCAGCTTGTATTCTACAGGTGGCTGGAGCTGCTTCCTTTAGGAGGTCAGCTGAGCATGGGCATAAAGCTGACCCAAGAAATTCCACATATAACGGGTTTTTTGATGTTTGACAGCCTAATAACCGGTAATTTTGTAGTTTTCAGGGATGCGCTGGCCCATATTATACTGCCGGGTATAACCGTTGCCCTGTACCCGATAGGCCTGGTGGCGCGGATGACCCGTTCGGCGCTGCTGGAAATACTGGACGAGGACTATATAAGGGCAGCCCGTTCCTATGGACTGCCCGAAAGGATGGTGCTTTGGTCCTATGCGCTGAAGAATTCTCTGGGCCCGACGGCTACAGTGGTGGCGCTGTCCATCGGGTATACACTGGTAAATACGTTCCTGGTGGAAGCCATATTCAGTTGGCCGGGGATAGGAAGCTACATATCATCGGCGGTAATAAGCCTTGACTATCCCGCGATAATGGGGGTCACCATCTTTTCAGCCTGTGCCTACGTGGTGTTGAACCTTGTTGCTGACGTAATAATTGCACTGGACCCGAGAGTCCGGGTATAGGGAGGTGTACAGCATGACCAAGAGCCCTGGAATAATAAATTCAATAAAACCAAGAATCAGGGAAATAAGGCTGTCCTTATACCTGCTGAGTAGAAACAGACTGACCCGGCTGTCGCTGGGCGTGGTTATTCTGCTTGTTCTTACCGCGCTGGTGGCGCCATTAATAGTTCCCTACCCGGAACATATAGAAACCGACACCAACCCGGTGGACAAGCTGCTGCCTCCATCCGGCAAGTACTTTTTCGGGACCGATGAACTGGGGAGGGATATATTCAGCCGCGTTATTTACGGCACAAGAATCTCGCTGCAGACAGCCCTAATAGCGGTAGGGCTTGCCCTATTAATTGGAATACCGCTGGGGGCGATTGCGGGGGCTACCGGGGGAATGGTGGATGAGGTAATCATGAGGATTACGGATATATTCCTGAGCTTCCCGCCGCTGCTGCTGGCCATAGCGATAGCTGCATTTCTTGGCCCAAGTCTTGAAAATGCAATGCTAGCCATTGCCGTATCCTGGTGGCCGTGGTATACGAGGCTCATTAGAGGTCAGGCGGTGTCCATCAGGGAAAGGCAGTTTGTAAAAGCGGCAAAGGCAATAGGAACCCCGCCGGTGAGAATTATTTTCGGGCATATTGTACCCAACTGCATAGCGCCGGTAATAGTCCAGGCATCCATGGATATTGGCGGAGTGATACTCACTATAGCTTCCCTCAGCTTCCTTGGCCTGGGTGCGCAGCCTCCCACTCCCGAGTGGGGACTTATGGTGAGCACCAGCAGGAATTATTTCCTGAATGCATGGTGGTACAGCATTTTCCCGGGCCTTGCAATATTTGTCACGGTATTGGTCTTTAACCTATTGGGAGACGGTTTAAGGGAAATACTGGACCCCAAGACCAGAAAGATTTAAGGGGTGGATAACATGGGTGAGTATTTTAAGATAAAGGACCTGAGGGTGGGTTTTAAAACTTTTGAGGGACAAAAAAATGTACTGGATATAGATACGATGGTGCTGAATAAGGGAGAAACCTTTGGTATAGTAGGCGAAAGCGGTGCAGGGAAAACGGTGCTTGCCCTTACCATTTTGCGTCTTTTGTCGTCCCCCCCGGCGGTCATAGAAAGTGGCAGCATACTATTTAATGGAGAAGACTTGCTGCAAAAGTCCGAATCGGAAATGCGAAAGATACGGGGCAGGCATATTTCGATGATATTCCAGGACCCCATGTCCACCCTTAACCCGGTCTTTACAGTGGGAGAGCAGATAGTAAGGGTTTTCAGGAACAACAAGAGGATTTCCAGGAAAGAAGCGGAAAAGGAAGCCCTTGGAATGATTGAAATGGTAAAACTGCCGGATGCCAAAAACATTATGGGTAAATACCCCCACGAGCTCAGCGGCGGACAGAGGCAGAGGATAGTAATAGCCATTGCACTGTCCTGCGGAGCCGAGTTTTTAATAGCCGACGAGCCCACCCGGAACCTTGACGTTACAATCCAGGCCGGAATACTGAAGCTTATAGCGGAACTCCAGAGAGAACTGGGGGTTACGGTACTGTTTATTGCAAACAACCTGGGGCTTGTTTCGGCCATATGCAAAAGGGTTGCCATACTGAACGCGGGTCGGATAGTGGAAACTGGCAGTGTAAGGGAAGTGCTGAAGGACTCCAGGCACCCGTACACCCTTACCCTATTAAACGCCATACCGAGGGACAAGGGAGAAAGGGTGAACCCGGTAAATACCATTGTAAAAGAAGAAAGAGACAGGGGCCTAAGGGGATGCAGGTATTATTCCCGGTGCATGGAAAAACGGGAAATATGCCGTGACAGCGAGCCTATCCCCGGATTGATTAAGGGAACGCATTGGGTGGCCTGTCACAGGGCTTTCGAAGGAGGTGAACCGGGTGGCGGACAGCATACTGAAGGTTAAGGATTTGAAAAAATACTTTCCCGTCCGTGGCGGTTTCTTTTCAAAGCCGGTTGCATGGGTAAAGGCGGTGGACGGGGTTACCTTTGAGATGGAACAGGGAGAAGTACTCGGGCTGGTAGGAGAGTCAGGATGCGGAAAAACTACCCTGGTAAACGTTTTGCTAAATCTCGAAGAACCAACCTCCGGAGAGGTGTATTTCGACGGCCTGGACTTGTTTGATATGGACAAGAAAAGCTTAAGAAAAATAAGAAAAAACCTGCAGATAGTATTCCAAGACCCCTTCTGGTCTCTGAACCCCAGGCTGCTGGTAAGGGACATTGTGGGAGAACCCATAAAGGTCCATGCAAACTGCAGCAGAGAGCAGCTGGTAAAAAAAGTGGGCGACCTGCTGGAAATGGTTGGCCTTCCACGGACCGGCGTGTTTAAATACCCACACGAGTTCAGCGGAGGTGAAAGGCAGCGCATAGCCATAGCCCGGGCTTTGGCCCTTAGCCCCAAGTTGGTGGTGCTGGACGAGCCCACATCTTCTATAGATGTTCTATCACAGGCGCAGATACTTGAGCTTTTGAAGAACCTTAAACAAAGCCTAGGACTGACTTATATACTGATATCCCACGACCTTAGCGTTGTGAACCATATGGCGGACAGGATAGCTGTAATGTACCTGGGCAAGATGGTGGAATACGGTCCTGCCGATGACGTTTTCGACCGGACCGCCCATCCTTACACAAAGGCCCTTTTTGCCGCCATACCAACACTGGACACCGAGGGGATCGATTCAATAGCGACCATAGAGGGCAGTGTGCCCAATAAACCCTTCCGGGTGCAGGTTCCATACACGATGTCCCATGGCAAAGGAAATATGCAAGGAAAGGGAACCGGTTATGGTTGACCTGGGCGGGAGTCACAAGGGCTGCATGCCATTTCATCGGAAAAGATGCCAAGAGTGCATGTTAATACATAGCCTGAATTACCGGCATGCGAGGGATGCGTTTGAAGTCTGCGCCTTTTAACACCTGGCAAGAAGAAGGGGGCTGTAAAGGGTCTTTGGATTGGATGCTTATTATATACCAATGGAAGGCTGAATAAAGTGAAGGAGGGTCTTTTGATGGCAAGGCTGTACGAGTATGAACTGGGGAAGGCGTCCGACATACTCATGAGGGATATGTTCGCGGTAAAACCGGGGGAGACGGTTGTTATAACCGCTGATACGGAATCGGATGAGAGGGTTGTAAACGCTGCGGCAAGAAGCGCCTTTGCTTTCCGGGGCGAAGCCGATGGTAATTTGGCTGCCGGCTGCACAAGGGGTAGGCAAGGCGGCGGACCCCATGCTGCCGGTGGACGCGCTGGCGGGGGCCTTATGCCAAGCGGATGCCTGGGTGGAGTTTAACAACAAGTGGCTGTTGTATTCAACCCCCCTTTGAGATTGCTATGAAGGAAAATGATAGGTTGAGATATCTGTGCCTTGTGGGTATGGATGCGGATTTAATGATAAGGACTACATAGGAAGGGTGGACAAGAAGAAGGCTGGCTGAATTTTGCACAGGGTTGCGGATATGACCGGCAGCGCAAGGACCATGAAGATAACCCCTGCCGGGTGTGACCTTGAGTTTGAGCTGGAGCCAAAGCACAAGGATTAAGCTGAAACAGCGGCAGTGCCGGCGGCACTGGCATGCATGCTGGCCGGACAGATTTGCTTTATCCCAAAGTTGAAAAGTATAAACGGCACGCTGGTGTTTGACGGGGCTCTTATGCCTCCCTGCGGGCTGCTTAAAGAGCCGGTGGTATTGAAAGTGGAAAAGGGAAGGGTGACCCATATTAACGGCGGCAGCCAGGCACAGAAGTTCAAGGCATGGCTGGAAAGTTTTGGCGGCCCCCAACATGTTTAGGCTAGCCCACGGCTGTTATGGGGTTTTAACCCCCGGGCAAAGCTTACCGGAAATATACTGGAAGACGAGCGCGTTTGGGGCTGCACCGAGTGGGGTCTTGGGTATTTAAGTCCCATAGACGCGCCGCCCGAGAAGGCATAGATGCCAGTCATACCGACAGGATATGCCTTAACTCAAGCGTATGGCTGGACAGTGAAATGATAATGGACAAGGGAAAGGTGGTTCACCGCGAGCTTAAGGCAGTGGCAAATGAGATACTTAAATAGCGGAATATCATAAAGCCGGGAGGGGAGCATAAGACTGTGAAGAAAGCCTAAGCAGACGGGACCGCCACGATATACTTGTGGGGTGTACCATGCTGGGTACCGGGGGCGGGGGAAGCCTCGAAAAAGGGCTGGGTCTGATAGACAAAGCCATCCAGGCCGGTAAGGAGTTTGTGCTGGCAGGACTTGACGAAGTGCCGGACCATGCAATGGTGGGAGTGCCGTACATGTGCGGTGCCGTGTCGCCGGAGACAGAGGAGCAGGAAATGAAGTACCGGGGCTTGCCAGGGGTGGTGAAGAACCGGCCCTGAAAGCCCTGGAGGAAATGGAGGTCTACCTGGGTGAGAAAGTTTTGCAGGGGTAATATCCTGGGAACTGGGCCAGGCAACACGGCAGTAGCCTTTTATGCAGCGGCGATGCTGGGAAAAAAATTATAGACGCCGACCCTGCCGGAAGGTCGGTGCGGAACTCCAGCATTCCACCTTTTATATAAACCAACTGCCTATATATCCCGTTGCGGTGGCCAACGATTTTGGAGATGTTGTCCTTGTTAAGGAAGTGGTAAATGACGAAAGGGGCGGAAGCCCTTGTGCGAGCCATGGCGGTGGTCAGCGACAACTCGGTTGGCGTTGTGGACCATCCGGCGGATGGGGGATATCAAAAATGCCGTTATCCCCGGGGCTATATCCTATGCGCTGGAGATAGGTAGGGTCTTCAGGGAAGCCAGGGAAAACAGAAAGGACATTGCTGCCGAGCTGGCAAAGGCTGGCGGCGGCTGCATACTCTTCAAGGGAAGGGTATCGCAGTACAGCTGGGATACGGTGGACGGTTTCACAATAGGTGATGTAACAATAACAGGCGAAGGGGAATACGCCGGTTCCACCTATAAGATATGGTTCAAGAACGAGCATATTATTTCGTGGAAGGACGGCAGCGTTGACGTTACAGTACCCGACCTGATATGCATCATTAAGGATGAGGAAAGGGAACCACCACCAACCCCAACGCTATGAAGAGGGAATGAGAGTAACGGTGTTCGGGCTTCCGGCACCGAAGGAATGGCGCACCAGCGAAGGGATTGAGCCTTTGGGCCAAGGCATTTCGGATTTGATTTGGAATACATTCCCCTTGAGGAGAAATATGGATCAAAGGCCTAAAGTTTTTTAAGCGAACCACATTACAAGGCAAAGGGCAGCCTGTTAGCGGGGCTGCCCTTTGCCTATATTTTGCCTTTTATCGAGAATTAGCCCATTCCTTGAAGCACGGGTTTACCCACTTTTAAGGATATGGACCGGGTAATCCTTGGCCAAGTTTATAAAAGCAGAATATGGCATGTCTATTTAAGGCGGCTTTTGAATAGAATTATACAGCTTAAGAAAAGCATTCCGGCCACTTTCTTTATTAGGCAAGTAAGTATTAGGATAAAGCCCGGGTGCGGGCAGTATAAACCACGGAATAAAATATCCAGGTGATTGATGGACGGGAATGTCCGGTATGCCGAATAAAGCTGTTTATAAAGCTGCCTTTTTGTTTTGTGCGCTCCTTTTAATGTTGGTTTGCCCGGCGGTGTTTTCCCCAAGGGCGGAATACTCCTGCAAAGGGGAAGGAGTATTGGACGAGCTTGTGCGTGAAATGCAGGACATTGAGCGCTTAAAGCGAAGAATAAAAAGGGAGGAGCAAAACCGGGAAAAAAGATTGTTGTATCCTTCGCCGGGGACTGCACCATAGGTACCGATGACCGTTTCCTGTATGAGAATTCCTTCCCCCACAGGCTGGCCGTTGAGGGCAACGACTTTGGCTATTTTTTCCGGGGTGTTTTGCCCGTGCTTGAAAAGGACGACCTGACGCTGGTAAATCTTGAATCGACGTTTACAAATTCCAAGTGCCCAGTTCCCAAAAAGTACAACTACAGGGGGGACCCTTCCTATACCGCCATTTTGAAGGCAGGCTCCGTAGAAATGGTTAACATATCCAACAACCATATTTACGATTATGGCATGCAGGGGTATATGGATACCCTTACAGCCTTACAGCGGGCGGGCATACTTTTTTGCGGCGAAAGAAGTATAGCCTTTTACACCGCCAAGGGAATAACCATCGGCTGCATCGGTTATACAGGATGGGACTGGGACGTTCATAAGGACTTGGAAAGGGATATACATTATGCAAGGGAAAAGGCCCATATAGTAGTGGTGTCCATCCACTGGGGTGCCGACAGGGCAAATTATCCAAACAGCAATCAAATCAGGCTGGGGCGCTTTTGTATAGACAAAGGGGCCGACGTGGTGGTGGGCCATCATCCACACGTGATACAGGGGATAGAAAAATATAAGGGCAGGTATATTGTGTACAGCCTTGGTAATTTTTGTTACGGCGGCAGCAAAAACCCCGCCGATAAGGATACTTTTATATTTCAAAACGCTTTCACGGTAAAGGACGGAAGTATAACCGAAAGCCACGGGAAAGTCATTCCCTGCAGCATATCCTCGGTATCCCATATAAATGATTACCAGCCCACCATCCTTTGCGGCAAAGAGGCGGAAAGGGTTATGTCCAGGGTCTACCGGTACAGCAGCGCACTGGAGTTCGGCATCAAAGAATAGAGACGGGAACAGGAATAAGATATAATAATCATATAAGGCTATTTGGCTGAAAAGCCGTTGGTAATGATAACAAGTTTTAAAGGGTGATGGTGGTATGAAAAGGATTACGAGGAAAACCCAAAACAACGGGTATTACGTAGTGGATGAAGATAAGATAAAAAAGGAAACCGGCGGGTATTCCGGGGAAGCCGTCGAAAGACTGGCGGCGTTCGAAAACATGTATGAAGACCTAATTAAAGGCCAAAGCGAGATATACGAAGAACTGGAGAGGCTTCGCAGGGAGGGTAAAAAGAATTCATACAAGTTTAGAGAACTAATGGGGAAAAAACTAATCAACGGTAACACCCTGGTGATTTTAAAAAGCTACGGATTGGAATAGAAGGTCACTGCCACGTTTTTTGATTTATAGATATAAAATAACAAGGCCTCGGGACATACTAATCCCGAGGTGATTTACTTGGAAAAAAGCTTGCTAAAAAGGACGCTGTTTTATATTTCACTGGCTTTGGTGCTATTGGTTGGTGTTTCAACCGCCTGTGGCAGGGGGGAACAGCGGCCGGCTCAACAGGAGAAAAAAGAATCCATACCGGCGCCCCTTATGAAAATAGTAGAAAACTCCCAGGCCATTATCCAACAAATGGAAAAACTGCAGCAGGAAGAGCAAAAACCTGTGCAGCAGCAGGACCAGGGCGGCCAGGAAGGCGGCCGGGGCGGTGAAGACGGGGGAGGACAGGGCGGCGGCCAGGAAGGCGGCCAGGGCAGCCGCGGTGAGGCAGGCAAGATACAGAGCAGCCGGGGCGAAACCGGCGGCGGTCAGGACGGTCAAGGTGGGGGAGACCAGGGCTCGCCCAGTCCGGAACAGGAAAAACAGCGAATAATTGAAAAGATTTGGGAGGACACTTTAAAGACGGTGGAGGACACCCACAAGCAGTGGAATGACTACGAGAACACCGCGGTGAAGGATAATGCCAGGGATGACAGCATTCGCAAGTTTGAAGCCCACCTTAACTCCCTCACGGTCGCGGTTAACCAAAGGGACCCGCTGGCTGTTATGAACGAGGCAAACGGCATGTCCCTCGTTGCAGCCGACTTCCTGGCTTTGTACCGCAACAACCCGGATTCCGAGATAGTCAGGGTCAGGCATTACCTGCAGCAGACCTGCATAGATTCGAGGCAAGATAAATGGGATAATGCAAGGCGAAGCGTAAGTTCGGCAAAGCAGGCAGTGGGAAAACTTGAACAAAAAGTAAAGCTGGAGGAGGCGGATAAGGGGCTTATGAATAAGCTCAGGCTCTCCATTGACAACCTGGGCAGTGCAATGGAGGACAGGGACCTGGACCTGTTAAAGATAAAAAAGGATATCGCCCTTGAAAATCTTGAAGAGGTGGAGAAAAAAGCCAAATAAATAATACCGTTTCGGCAGCGGCCTTGAATGGCGAACAGCAATACAAGGTAGGGACAGCGGGGCTAACCCCGCTGCCCTATACGTCTCCCTCCTCGGGTACTATGCAGATTATGGATAAAGTTTCTGAGCCGGTATTTATAAAGCTGTGTTCTTTTCCTCCAGGAACATAGGCAAAGGAACCCTTCGTAATTTCATGGTTGGCACCGTCCAGGTAAAGCGTGCCGCTTCCTTCCAGCACGTAATTAATGTGCGGCCAGTCGTGGATGTGCTTGGGTGTATTTCCGCCCGTACCGATGTCAAACACCCTCATCACGTAGCCTTCCCAGCCCTCCGAGGGGGATATGAGCACCTTTTTTAAAGCACCGCAAGACCCCGGGGCACAGACCTTTATTCCCTCTACATCCTTTACATGGGATACTATCACTTAAGACACCTCCTCATATTGTTTCTATTAACCATTATACAACACCCTGTATCAAAACCGAACCATTAATTATTCAAGGTTCCCCGGCAGGAGTCCTGCACTAATGCGTGGAATAATATACTGTAAGCCCTGAAGGTGAAAGGCCGCAAGGGAATCGTAAATGAACTACTTTACAAATGAGGTGCTATTATGAAAATTGAGTGCAATGATATCGTGGTTTTCAAAACCCCGGGAGGAGTATCAAAATCGAGGGTGTCAAAGGTAGACGGGAGCCTTATAAAGCTTTTTGAACAGGATGGTTCATACCGGCAGATGTCCCGCAGGAATCTTGAACAGATGGTGGAGCATGGCTTTGCCCATATAGAAAAACCGGCTGATGGTTAGAATAAAAAAGTGCGTGCCGGCGTAGGCTTGATAAGTTTTTATTGAAAGAGTTAACAGCTTTAGTGTATAATGATTACATTATTTTTAATCATACGGACAACGGCGTCCGAGGAGCGTGGTATTAAATTCTTTGCTCAGGGGCGCTTTTTCTAAAGGAGGAAGATTCATGCCAAACAAAATGACCAAACAAGAAGTCCTGGAAAAGGCGAGGGAAATGGATATCCAATTTATACACCTCCAGTTTACCGACATATTGGGAGTGATGAAAAACGTCGCTATCACCATTGAGCAGCTGGAAAAAGCGCTGGATAACGAAATTATGTTTGACGGCTCCTCGATAGACGGCTTTGTCCGTATAGAGGAATCTGACATGTACCTTATCCCAGATCCCTCCACCTTTGTGGTCTTTCCGTGGGTTTCCAGTCCAAGGGAAGCAAGGCTCATCTGCGACGTGTACACCAAGGAGGGTGAGCCCTTTGCGGGCTGCCCAAGAAATGCGCTGAAAAGGGCGCTTAAAGAGGCGGAAGAGATGGGGTACATGCTGAACGTGGGACCTGAGTGCGAGTTTTTCCTGTTCCATACCGACGAAAGGGGTAAACCTTCGCTGGAGACCCACGATAACGCGGGGTATTTCGACCTGGCCCCGGTGGACCTGGGCGAAAGCGCCCGAAGGGATATGGTTCTTACCCTCAAACAGATGGGATTCGAGATAGAAGCTTCCCATCATGAATCGGCCCCGGGACAGCACGAGATTGATTTTAAGTACAATGATGCCCTGACAACGGCGGACAATATTATGACATTCAAAATGGTGGTCAGAATAATAGCCCAAAGGCACGGGCTTCATGCCACCTTTATGCCAAAACCCATATACGGCATACCCGGATCGGGGATGCATGTCAACATGTCCCTTTACACGCTGGATGGCAGGAACGCATTCTACGACGAAGCCGGAAAGCTGCAGCTTTCCGAACTGGCGTATAATTACCTAGGGGGGCTTCTGAAGCATGCCCGTGGGTTTGCGGCAATAACCAACCCCACGGTAAATTCATATAAAAGACTGGTTCCCGGCTACGAGGCACCGGTGTACGT
>JAXGPT010000009.1:0-63705 GCA_040766775.1 Bacillota bacterium
CTTCTTCGTCACCGGCCTCGCGCAGTTTCAGTTGGTCCTCAAACCTTTTCTTCTGGTCCATCGGGTCGTTAAGCTCGGAGAAGGCATTTGCAATCTCCCAGGAATATATGAAACCTTCAAACCGGCTTGTGAAGTCCGGGTCATCCGTTTTTCGCTTCGCCAGCGGGGAAACCTCGACAGGATAGTCCAGTATGAAGGTTGGCTGTATCAGGTGCTCCTCTACTTTTTCCTCGAACACGGTGTTTATTATTTCGCCCTTGGACGGGCTGCCTTCCAGCTCTATGCCTAAAGCTTTCGCCTTTTCAAAGGCAATCTTGGCATCATCTTCTTTTTTGAATTCCGCACCGGTATATTTCATTATTGCATCAACCATGGTCAACCTTGCCCAGGGCGGCGTCAAGTCGATATCCACGCCCTGGTAGTTGATTTTGGTGGTGCCCAGCACCTTTTGGGCAACATGGGCTATAAGGTTCTCGGTCAGTTCCATCATGCCGTGATAATCGGTATAGGCTTCGTAAAGCTCTATGGAAGTAAACTCCGGGTTATGCTTTATGGACATTCCCTCGTTGCGGAAAACGCGCCCTATCTCATAAACCTTTTCAAGGCCGCCCACTATAAGCCTTTTCAGGTGAAGCTCGGTTGCTATCCTAAGGTACATATCGATGTCCAGCGCATTGTGATGCGTTATAAAGGGCCTGGCATTGGCTCCCCCGGCTATTGTATGTAGAATGGGAGTCTCTACTTCTATATATCCGATGCCGTCAAGATATTCCCTTATGGCTTTAATGATATTACTTCTTATAAGGAAAGTGTTTTTCACGTCGGGGTTTACCACCAGGTCCACGTACCTCTGCCTGTACCTCAAATCCGGGTCCTTAAGCCCATGCCATTTGTCGGGCAGCACCTGGAGGGACTTTGAAAGCAGTACAATATCGGTGACCTTTATGGATATTTCCCCTTTTCTTGTAGTAAATACCTCTCCCTTTACGCCCACTATATCGCCTATATCAAAGGAAGTAAACTCACGGTAATTCTCTTCGCCTATTTCGTCCTCTCGCACATAGAGCTGTATTCTGCCCTGTATATCCTGGACATCTGCAAAACTGGCCTTGCCGTGGTCTCTTTTGGTCATTATGCGACCGGCAACCGACACTTCTTTACCCTCAAAATCATCGTAGTTGTCCTTTATCTGCCGGGTAAAATGCTTCCTGTCGTACCTGTCTATTTTGAAAGGGTCCTTACCCTTTTCCCTCAGGCTCTCCAGCTTCTTCCTCCTAAGCTCCAGTATTTCATTCAGGTTAAGGTCGTCTTTTGTATCCCTTTCCATTTGTTTACCCCCAGTCCTTATTTATTTATTTCTACAATCTGGAATTCAATTGCCCCGTCGGGAACCTGAATCTCCACCACGTCCCCAACCCTGTGCCCCATAAGAGCTTTCCCAACGGGAGATTCGTTTGAGATCATCAACCGGGACGGGTCCGCTTCCGCCGAACTCACAATTTTGTATTCCACCATCTCGTCGTAGGTCAGGTCCTTTACCGTCACTACGCAGCCTATGCTCACAACTTCAACTGAAATGTCCTCGTCGTCTATCACCTTTGCATTTTTCAAAAGGTTCTCAATGGTTCCTATCCTTCCTTCAATAAAGGCCTGCTCCTTCTTCGCCTCGTCGTACTCTGAGTTTTCGGCAATGTCTCCAAAGGCTATGGCCTGTTTTATCCTTTCGGCTATTTCCCGCCTTTTTTTGGTCTTCAGTATTTCAAGTTCCTCCTCGAGTTTCTCGAGACCCGCCAAGGTTAAAACAACTTCTTTCTGAACCATATAAGTCTCCCCTTTAATTTGATTCGTATTAACGGCACACTATATCCTAGATAATATATGTTACGGTCTTTATTTTATTCTATGAATATCACAGCAATATTTTCCCATGGTATAAACCGAAGGCCCTGCATTTAAATTATACAGCGCCCGGCATGCTGTAATTATAATTTATGTTTCCTGGTATGTCAAGGAGATGACGCCAGTTCCCTGGCTTCCAGCAAAAACTCCCGCGCCCCGGCCAGGTCGTCGTACCCGGAAAAATTATTCCTGTAGACCTCAATTATGAACGGACCCCGATATCCTGCCCTGTCAAGGGTTTCATACAGCCGCGGGAAATCCACCTGCCCATGTCCCGGCAAAAGGCACATGTTGCCGGGGGAATAATCGTTTATGTGAACGTTAACAAGCCTTTTCCCCATAATCTCAAGGTACCTCTCCACCGGCACCTGGCTGCGGTTGGCCTGCTTTAAGTCCAACGGGAATTTTATATTGTCACTGGTTACTTCTTTCATCACCTGCTGCATAAGAGCAGGGTCGTGGGAAAGGCACCAGTACACGTTCTCCCAGGCAAGGGATACCCCGCTTAAGGCGGCGGTTTCGGCAAGGCTGTCCATTTCGACCGATATTTCCATAAGCCCGGAAGCCTCGCTATCAAACCATTTCCTTGAGGGCCCGTGAAAGGTGATATGCTTTGCCCCGAGTATACGGGCTGCCCTTGTCACCTTTAGAAAGGTATCCCATGCGTCCTTCTTCCTGGGGCCGTACTTGTCAAATAAAAAAGGCTCATGCTGTACCGCAAAGGAATGCACCGAATAAACCCTGACATTATACTTTTCTATCTCTTCCCCGTGCATCGGCAGTAATCCCTCCCGGTACTCGGAGGCGGTCTCGAGAAATACCTCGACGGTTGTAAACCCCATTCCGGCGATTATCTTTAATGTGTCAGCGGTCAAAACTTCCGGGTAAAAACATGCCGTTGAAATTCCAATATCCATTTGAATTCTCCTTCCCGAATCTTATATATATAATACCAAAAAAAATCATTTAACATATCTGCAAGGAATACTGCACCCGATTTCTCGAATCAAAAGAACCCGGCCATTCCCCATCATAGGCCGGGTCCCTTTGTAACACTTAGTTGGGGTTCTTTTTCAAATATAGATTTTCTCCCGCTCAACGCCTCTTAACACCCCAGCACTTTCCGCCAGTGCGGTCAGCCCCCAAGCTCCCCCGGAAAAACCATCACCCCGGCAATAAAGGATACTCTTTCGCTTATCCATTCAACCAGCATTTGGCCTGGGCCAGGCCGCCGGTAAGGACTATCGCGTCCACGTCTCCCATAAGAATGGCGGCTCCCGCCGCTATCTCCTTGGAAACCTGGTAGGCCATTGTATCGTATACAAGTTCTGCGTACCTGTCTCCGTTTTTTATCCTTTCTGTCACTTCCCTGCCGTCATTGGTGCCCAGGTACTACGCCCGCCGCCGCCGGTTATTTTCCTGCGCATCTCCTCCCGGGTATACTTTCCGCTGTAGCACAGGTCAATCAAGTCCCCCACCGGCAGGGCCTCCCGCCCTTTCCCGGGGAAAAGGGCCCGTCTCCGTCAAGGACGTTATTTACATCAATAATCCTTCCCTTTTTGTGTACTCCCACCGAAATCCCGCCGCCCATATGGGCTACCAGGAAATTGAACTCCCGGTACTCTCCGCCCAACTGTGCCGCCGCTCGGCGGGCGGCAGCCCTTTGGTTCAGCGGGTGGTCCTTTGCCTTTCTCCGGATTTCAGGCAGCCCTGAAAACCGTGCCAGCTCGTCAAGTTCGTCCACGGCGACCGGGTCAACCACAGCGCGGGAATACCGCTTTTTTGCTATACCGTGGCACAGTTATAATAGCCGCCAGGTTTGAAGCATGGTGTCCCATTACACCTTTCCTTAAATCCTCTATCATCTGTTCGTTTATCCTGTAGGTGCCCCCTTCAACCGGTTTCATGTTCCCCCCGCGGGCGGCACAGCGTCAAAACCGCCCAGGCTTATTTCTTCTTGTTGTAAGGCGTCCAGGATAACTTTTTCCCTGAAATCAAGCTGGTGGTATATTGTTTCATACCTTCCTATTTCCTCTACCGGGTGCCGCAGTATTTTTTCAAAAAACTGTCGCTCGTTGTCATATACGGCGATCTTTGTGGAAGTGGAGCCTGGGTTTATAACCAGCAGCCTGTAGGTTTTTTCCATGAACAAGCAATCCCCTTTCGTCATACCGGTACCTCCGCCGGTACTCCTTATCGGACATTCCCTCTCCGGCGGCTTAAGCCATTCAAACCGGTTGTATTAGCTTAATAATTCTTCGCTGGGACGCTGTTTCCTTCCTTTTTTTGCTTTGGTTATTTAGCGCCTCTTGGAGCTGTATTTTGCTGCATTTTTTCCAAGCTGACTGTAGGCGGTAAAACCTTCCGGTCCCCTGATGCCCGCCAGCTTAAACCCATGTTTCTCGCCCAGTTCCCATATCTCATTCACTTTTTCCACATCCAGCCGGCTGCCTATGGAGAAGTTTTCAAACCTTCCCTCCATCGCCAGTATAATGGTCTCCGCCATGCAGGCATAGCACATTCCCGGCGGCAGCCCGAAATTAAAGTTAAAGTTCACGTCCCCGGGAACCTTTACCACCCCGCCTTCTATTATCAGTACATCCTTCCTCGTTTTGGCCACCTGGGCGGATAGGTCCCTCGGCCTTGCCACATCACATACAATGGCCCCCTTTTTCAGGTGATCGGGAAAAATTATTGTATCCACCGAGCTGCTGACGGTTATTACTACATCCGCCCGCTTCAAGGGGCCCTCCGGCCTACTTGTGGTATGCACCGCAAGGCCGGTTTCCCGCATTATCTCCGCTGCGAGGTTTTCCAGCCTTTCCGTGTCCCTGGAAACCAGGGTCATAAATCTTGCCTCCCGGGACAGTATCCTGGCACAGGTACTGCCGATGGAACCGTTTGCCCCCACTATTACTATCTGTGCATCCTCCAGGGCCCTACCGGTGGCTTGGCAGGCGCGCCTTACCGCCTCCAGCGCAGTGGCCACCGTGTATGAATTTCCTGTTGTAACGGGTATATCCATGCCTCTTGCTATGGAAAGGCCCTTATCCCCAACCACTGAGGTAAAGGCCCCAAGGCCTACAATTTGAGCCCCCATGTCCCGGGCGCGCCTGCAGGCCTTCAGTATTTTGTCAAGAACAAGCTCGGTTGGCAGCCCCAGCATCAGTTCCGGCAGAAGGGGGACCGCCACGAAACATCCTTCTGCGCTGCCATTTTCGGATTTAATGCCGGTTATCCGCGATACCTTAACCGGCGGCATTTTTTCCATTATTTTTTTTACAAGCTTTTCGGGAAGTTTTTGTGCAAGGGGAAATTTTCTGCTAAAGTCACTTATACATAAAGGGTGGATGATAAACCCGAAGTTTCCCATTCTATTTTTTACCTCCCGCTGCTGTTGCCGTATTATTGTTCAAACGCTCTATCCTGGGCCTTATCCCCATGCGCTCCAGGTAATGATTGTACTCTTCCGGGGATAGTCCTTCCTTTCCTTTCCGGCCAGCGTAACTATTATAGCTTCCATTACGTTGGTGCCAAAGGACCGGCCGTTGTACTCAGGTGGTGGTAATAAGGGTTTCCACCCCGATGTTTGCAAGGTGCTGCACGTCAGTAGAGGTCACCGTGTTGGTTATTATGACCTTGCCCAGCAGCAGGCGGGGGAGATATTTCTTTATATAAGTGGTAATCCCCGGCTATAATGTCGGCGTCCTGGTAAAAGGCTTTCAAACCTTTCGCTTGACACCTCCTGGCTCTTACCGGTGGGATACAGCACCTCAAAGGGAAGGCGGCACACCGCCGGGGCTATACACCGGGCAATCCTGTGCAGTGTACGGATGGAATTTATCCGTTTTGGTATGCCAAGGGCAAAAATAAGGTCGCCGCAAACAACCCCTTGCCCCTGCTTCTTCCAGGGCTTCGGCCATTCCAAATCGATCCATGGCGGATACCACCAAAACTCTCTTATTCTCAAAATCTATTATTTTATTTTGGCTAATATACCTTATTACGTTCCTTTCCAGGGTATTTTTAAGTCCCGACCCGTCCACTATCGGGGTTTTGACCGCCGCTTCCTTTATTGGCACCGCGTCCTTTATCATGTAGCGCCTATTTCCCCGCATATGTATAGGTCAATGCCCCCCATTCCAAAGGCGTCAACCTTGCCGTCGTATTCCCTTATGAGTTCAATAGCCTTTTGATGTCCCCGTCGGTGCCTTTTCTTTCAAGGATAAAGTCCTGTCCCATTATGGTGGTTTCAACCCTGTGGTCACGGGTTGAAGACCCTATGCTGACGCTAGCACTTTTTTCATACCTGTTCCTCCCTGTTATATTGTAATGTCTCCATTACCTCGATTATGTCCTGCGAGGAATATATACGTCCCTAGTAATTGGGGAGGTACCTATATCCCTTCTTATTACCTGGCTGTCCACAAGGGCCTCAATAAGCTTGCCCCTTTTATCCGAGGCGAAAATAACCACCGTGTCGCACTGTCGTGCCTGCACTATAAGGTCCATTATTGAGTTCAGCAGCTCGGTGCCTGTTTTTCTCTTACAAAGGCCAGCCTTTCCTCCTCGGTCATTATAAGGTAAAAGTTCACCCCGTAGCGGTCCAAAATGTCCGTTATTTCCTGCTTGTTCTTTACCGGGAATGCCACAAAGGCTATGCTTTCACCCTTCCTGACCTCTCCCGGCTCTCCAGGCGGGATACAAAGGTCCTGTCGGTGCCAATCCTGTCCGCTATTTCCTGTTGGGAAACCCCTCTGCTTCTTAATTCCATGATTTTGTCTATGGTCTGGTACAGCTTATCCTTGTTTATGGCCTTGCTGCCAATCCGGACTATATTTATTTGGAACACCTTTTGTGCACAAAAACTGTGCAATATTATTTTATATCCTATGCAGATTTTTTTCAATATATTGGATAAAAAAAGACATCCTTTATGGATGCCTCTCCAGTTCTTTTTCATAATCCTCAAGGAGGCGAAAAAGCTGCTCCCTGGTCTGTGCATCGTTGGCCTCTTTCCTAATGGAAGCTACGTTTCTAAAGCCCTTTAGGTACCAGCCAACGTGTTTTCTCATCTCCCTTACAGCCACCTTCTCCCCTTTATGTTGCATGCAAAGGTCAACATGCCTTCTTATCATCGCCAGAACTTCTTTTATACCGGGAGAATCAGTGTGTGCCCCCTCGTTTATTAGCTTAAGGGTTCTTTCGAAAATCCACGGGTTGCCCCTTGCTCCCCTTGCTATCATTACAGCATCGCAGCCGGTTTTTTCAAGCATGGCGGCTGCATCCTCCGGCGTAAAAATATCACCGCTGCCGATAACCGGTATGCTCAAAGCTTTTTTGACCTCCGCTATTATTCCCCAGTCGGCGGTGCCGCTGTAAAACTGTTCCCTTGTCCTTCCATGCACCGCAACGGCGGCGGCCCCGTTTTGCTCGGCAATGCGGGCTATTTCCACTGCGTTTACGCTGTTTTGGTCCCATCCCTTTCTTATTTTCACGGTTAGGGGCGTTTTTATAGCGCAGGATACCCTTTTTACTATTTCCCCAACCAGCGCGGGTTTTTGCATAAGGGCGCAGCCGTCCCCGTTTCTCACAATTTTTGGGGTGGGGCAGCCCATATTTATGTCTATGATATCAGCGCCTTTCTCACACAGCCTTGCCGCTTGCTCCGCCATTAGTCCCGGGTCCGAACCGAAAAGCTGTACCGCCACCGGCCTGTCCTCCGGCTGTATATTTAAAAGGTTTCCGGTCCTTTTGTTTTCATAATGAAGCCCCTTGGCGCTTACCATTTCGGTATAGCTAAGGCCGCAACCCTGTTCCCTGCACAGTATGCGAAAAGCTCGGTCGGTTATACCCGCCATGGGGGCAAGAAAAACGTTGTTGTCAAGCTTTACTCCGCCTATATTCAACAGGTCCAAACCTCCTGCCGACTTATTTCCTGTTCATTTGGTAGATAATATACAGCCCGTCCAGCGTGAGCAGGCCGTCCACCGTATCAATGGCCCGAGTACGCTCGGCAATGAGCCTTGCCAGTCCCCCGGTGGCTATCACCCTTGCATTGTCCCAGCCCAGTTCCCTTTTCATATTGTATAT
Source organism: Bacillota bacterium (assembly GCA_040766775.1). Taxonomy (GTDB): domain Bacteria; phylum Bacillota; class Clostridia; order Ch29; family Ch29; genus JAAYEV01. The sequence continues at coordinate 7,993 of JAXGPT010000009.1, forward strand.
CATGTGTTCAACCAATCCGACAAATCCGAATACAATACCCGACTGCATGCTGCTCACGGTGTTTTTACCCACATATCTCTCGGGCTTTACCAACTCCACCTTGGGCAGCTTTGCGGCTCTCTGGAACAGGGCATCACTGGAGATTATAATGCCCGGGGCTATGGCACCGCCAAGGTATTCCGCCTTTTCGCTTACGGCACAAAAGGTGGTGGCGGTCCCAAAGTCCACCAGTATGGCAGGGCCGCCGTACTTATGAATAGCAGCTACCGCGTTTACTATCCTGTCCGAGCCCACTTCCTTTGGGTTGTCGTATTTTATGTCTATTCCGGTTTTTACGCCGGGACCCACAACCAACGGGTTTATGCCGCTGTATTTCATGACTGCCCGCTGCAGCGAATGCATAATGGGGGGCACTACCGACGACATTATCACTGCCTCCAGTTCACGCATCTTCAGCCCGTTATACTCGAAAAGCTGGTTTATGAGCATCCCGTATTCGTCGGAGGATTTGTTCCTGTCGGTAGAAACCCGCCAATTGGTTATCATTTTACCATTATCAAAAACACCCAGCACAATATTGGTATTGCCCGCATCCAAGACCAGGATCATTTTATCACCCACCCGAAATTTGAAGCTTTGCCTTTCGATTCTAACACCAAAGGCCTGCCGATTCAATATCTACAGGTAACCGTACACGCCCCTCACCGAAACGTCCCCCGAGATAACCTCCACTCTCCCTTCGGCGGTCTCCACCAACAGGGCCCCATTCCCGGTTATTTGAACAGCTCTTCCCTGGAATACCCTGTCCATTTGCTTCACGCTCACCTCACGCCCCAGCAACACCGAAAACCGGCGGCAGTCCGCCGCAACCGCCTCAAATCCCTGCTCCAGGAACTTGAAATATGCTTTTTCAAGTTCACCAAGCAAGACCGCCAGCAGCCCCTTCCTTGAAACGCTGAAACCGCACTCGACGTCAAGGAATGTCATTTTGTCCCTTAAATCAAGGGGCATATCCTCTTCACCCGGTTTTACGTTAAGCCCGATGCTAAGTATAATATGGTTTACCGCGTCAGCTTCGGCGTTCATCTCGGTCAGTATACCGCATACCTTTTTCCCGTTAATGATGATGTCGTTGGGCCACTTTATCCCGGCTGAAATGCCTGTGGTTTCCTTTATGGCCTTTACCACCACCACCGCCGCCACCTGGGTAAGTTGGTAGGCCTTTTCAGGCCGGATACGGGGTTTCAGTATAAGGGAAGCCCATATACCACCGCCCCGGGGGGAGTACCATTTTCTGCCCAGTCTTCCCCTGCCCCCTGTCTGCTCCTCCGCTATCACCACGGTGCCCTCCTGCTGCTGTGGGGCGATTTCCTTTGCCAGTAGGCTGGTGGAGTCCACCTTCTCGCTGTAAATGACCTTTCGTCCCAACACCGATGTTTTAAGCAGCGGGTATACCTCCTCCGGGATTAAAACATCCGGGGAGGCCACCAGCCTGTATCCTTTATTGGGTATAGCCTCTATTTCGTACCCCTGCTTTTTTAAGGAGTTTATATATTTCCATACCGCAGTCCTGCTTATGCCAAGCCTATCGCTTAAATACTGCCCCGAAATAAAAATCTGTTTGTTTTGGTTGAGTTCCTTAAGTATCCTTTCTTTCAAAGGGTAAACCTCCTTTGCCGACCTTGTCCACTCCAATTATACCAGATTGTAATATTTTCAAACAATTATATGTATCCCAATCACTTTGGTCTACTATGAATCGTTATACAATCCACGCAAGAATGCAGCATAGGGCTTCATGAAGGAAAACGCATGCTAAAAGCCCTTTAACAGGGAAGCCGCCAAAGCTTCGCAAAAAAAGAAGTAGGCCTGGCAGGATGCCAGGCCAAGCCTTTCAAGCTATTCTTTTTTCTGTTTTCTTTTAGCCGAATATGGACAGCAGTACCCCCGCCGCTACGGCGGAGCCGATAACGCCGGCCACATTCGGTCCCATGGCGTGCATAAGCAGGAAGTTGGACGGGTTTTCCTTCTGGCCCACCACCTGGGACACACGGGCGGCCATTGGCACTGCCGATACACCGGCGGAGCCGATAAGCGGGTTCACTTTTCCACCGGAGAATTTATACATAATTTTACCAAACAGTACTCCTCCTGCGGTACCCATGCCAAAGGCCAGTACGCCCAGCACTATTATCTGGATGGTCTGCAGCCTTAGAAACGTTTCGGCGGTTGCGGACGCTCCCACGCTTACTCCCAGGAAAATGGTCACAATATTAATGAGTTCGTTGGCCGCAGTCTTGCTTAACCTTTCAACTACGCCGGATTCTCTGAACAGGTTGCCCAACATAAGCATTCCCACCAGCGCCGCTGCAGAGGGCAGTATCAGCGATACCGCTATGGTCACTATTATCGGGAAGAGCACCTTCTCGGTCTTGGACACCTCCCGCAGCTGCTCCATTTTTACCATGCGCTCTTTCTTGGTGGTAAGCGCCTTCATTATGGGCGGCTGTATTATCGGCACAAGGGCCATATAGGAGTATGCCGCCACCGCGATAGGACCAAGCAAATGGGGTGCCAGCTTTGATGTCAGGTATATGGCAGTAGGACCGTCAGCGCCTCCTATAATACCAATCGAGCCTGCCTCGGGACCGGTAAAGCCAAGCAATACGGCACCTATAAAGGTTGTGAATATCCCAAGCTGCGCCGCCGCCCCCAGTAGTAGGCTCTTGGGGTTGGCTATCAATGGACCGAAGTCGGTCATTGCGCCTATGCCCATGAATATTATTGGCGGGAATATTCCAAGGCGGTTGCCCTGGTAAAAATATTTCAAAAGACCCCCGGGCTGTATACTGGATGGCTCGGTTACCACCATAATCTGTTTCCCGGCTTCCTGAATAAGCTCTATGGGCTGACGGGTGATCTGGTCGGCCATTAGGCCCGCCACCGGCAGGTTGGACAAAAGCATCCCAAAGGCTATAGGCACAAGCAGCAGCGGCTCATATTTCTTTACAATTGCAAGGTACAGCAGTATGCAGGATATGGCCAACATGATCAGGTGCGGTATGTCCAATCCGGCAAAACCCGTATCCATCATAAATTTTTTCAATACTTCAATCATAGAAGTAACTCCTTTCTTAGGGTTGTTCTATTTGAGCGATACAAGCACGTCCCTGCATTTACCGATGCACCCGCGCTGACATTCACCGATGCCACCGTACCGTCGGCCGGCGCGAAAATTTCGTTTTCCATCTTCATCGCTTCAAGTATCACCAGCACGTCCCCTTGCTTAACGCTTTGCCCTTCCTTAACCTTTACGTCCAGTACCGTACCCGGCATGGGCGCAGTTATTGTTTGGGCGCCTGCGGGTGCGGGTGCTGGTGCCGGGGCCGCTGCCGGGGCGGGTGCCGCTGCGGGGGCCGGGGCCGGGGCAGGAGCCGGTGCCGGTGCTGCTACCGGTGCTGCCGGTCTTGGCGCCTGAACCGCCGCGCCGTCCCTTACTTCTTCCACTTCCACCTGATAGGTCTTGCCGTTTACAGTTATATTAAACTTTTTCATTCATAAGTTCCTCCTTTTGATTAATGTTTCATACTCCTTGATGCCATCAATTCAGACCTGCCGCTTAAGCCCCAAATGGGTGCGGTCTCAGGCAGGCGTACTATTCTGCGTATCACCAGGTCGGAGGGAGATACGCCCATACCGGCTGCCGCAGCAGCCGCTATTACCGCCACAAGCTCCACGTCAGACCCGGTATCCGCTGATGCTGGCTCCGGCGCAGCGGCAGGTTTGGGTGCCGCGGTCGGCTGTTCCGGTGCGGCGCCCTTTATCGGGACGGCGTCTTTCTGCTCAACCCTATACATCACCTTTTCCATTATTTTTATAATACACATGAGTAATACCAGTACAACGAACACAACTCCCATGCCCAGCACCGTTACCTGAAGACTTTCCGCAAGACTTACGGTTTCGCCAAACAATTATATCACCTCTTTTTATACCGGTAGATTGCCGTGTTTTTTCGCGGGCCTTGTTTCCCTTTTGCCCTGAAGCATATCCAGTGCCGAAATTATCCTCTGCCGTGTGGTGGAGGGTACTATTACGTCGTCCACGTATCCCCGGCTTGCCGCCACGTAGGGGTTGGCAAAGCTGTCCTTGTACTCGTCTATTTTTGCCTGGCGGGTGCCCGCCGGGTCGTCGGAAGCCTCGATTTCCTTCCTGAATATTATGTTTGCCGCACCTTCCGGACCCATTACCGCTATCTCGGCGCTGGGCCATGCCAGTACCACGTCGGCGCCCAGGTCCTTGCTGCACATCGCCAGGTATGCGCCACCGTACGCTTTCCTGGTAATCAGCGTTATTTTGGGTACCGTGGCTTCGGAATACGCGTACAGCATCTTGGCGCCGTGGCGTATTATACCGCCGTATTCCTGGTTTGTGCCCGGCAAAAATCCGGGTACGTCTACAAGGTTTAATACCGGTATGTTGAACGCGTCGCAGGTGCGGATAAACCTTCCCGCCTTGTCGGAGGCGTTTATATCTAGACAGCCGGCCAGCACCCTGGGCTGGTTTGCTATAATGCCTACGCTCCTTCCGCCAAATCGTGCAAAACCGGTTATCATGTTGGTGGCATAGTAGGCCTGCACCTCGAAAAACTCGCCATTGTCCGCTATAAGGCGTATTATTTCCTTCATGTCGTAGGGCTTGTTCGGGTTGTCCGGCACTATTTCGTTCAGTACTTCTTCCATGCGGTTTATATCGTCGGCGGTGTCGTACACCGGTGCCGATTCCATGTTGTTGGACGGCAGAAAACTTAAAAGGGTTTTTATATCCTCTATACACTGCTTCTCATCCGGGCTCATGAAATGGGCCACGCCGCTCATGCTGTTATGGGTCTTGGCCCCACCCAGTTCCTCCGGTGAAACGTCCTCGCCGGTTACCGCCTTAATTACCTGGGGGCCGGTTATGAACATCTGGCTGGTTTTATCCACCATGAATACAAAATCGGTCAAGGCCGGCGAATACACCGCTCCTCCGGCGCAGGGCCCCATTATTACCGATATTTGGGGTATCACCCCGGAAGCTATGGTGTTTCTATAGAATATCTGGCCGTATCCGGACAGCGCATCCACGCCTTCCTGAATCCTCGCACCGCCCGAATCGTTTATACCCACCACCGGCGCGCCTACCTTCATGGCCATGTCAAGCACCTTGCAGATCTTTTTGGCGTGCATTTCGCCAAGGGACCCGCCGAGCACCGTGAAGTCCTGGGCAAATACGTATACCAACCTACCGTTCACCGTACCGTAGCCGGTTATTACACCCTCGGCCGGGGCCTCGGTGGTTTCCATGCCCAGCTGGCTGCACCTGTGTTTCACAAAGGCATCCATTTCCACAAAGCTGCCCTCGTCCATTAAAAGGCTTATTCTTTCCCGGGCTGTCATCTTGCCTCTTTCGTGCTGTTTGTCAATCCGCTTTTGGCCGCCGCCCTCCTTGATCTTTTCCTTCCTGTCCTGAAGGTCCGCTAACTTGTTCCCGATCATAATCATACCTCCATGAATATAAGTTTTACTTCCTTTCGCACAGTTCGACAAGGACGCCGTGGGTGCTTTTGGGATGCAAGAATGCGATCTGCGCTCCGCCTGCACCGTACCTCGGCTGTTCGTCTATCAATCTCACTCCCTTTTGGCGCATATCCTCCAAGGCGGCATGTATGTCCTCAACCCTGAAAGCAATATGCTGTATCCCTTCCCCCTTCTTTTCTATAAACTTTGCTATCGGCCCGTCCGGCTGGGTTGATTCCAAAAGCTCTATCTCGGTATCGCCTATGGGAAGAAAGGCAACTCTCACCTTTTGGTCTTCCACCACTTCAACCCCGCTAAGTTCAAGGCCTAAAACTTCCGTATACACCTTTAACGTTTCCTCGAGATTGCTGACGGCTATGCCAATATGGTCAACCTTGGTTACCATGTTTATCCCTCCTTTTTACTTGTTAATCGCTTCCATAATATATTCTGCAGCGGAATAGATATCCATATCCTTTGCAACTATCCGCTCCACCAAGTGATCCACCGTTAGTTTCTTGCCGGTCTCCCGCGTTATGAACTCCATAACCCTGTCCCTTACCAGGTCCATAAGCTCGTTTCTTATGTTTCTTGCCCTTCTTTTTACAAGTTCCCCCGATTCGGACAGGAACATCCTGTGTTCTTGGATGTGTCCCAGCAGTATATCCATACCTGAATTCTCAACGGCCACCACCTTGCACACCGGGGGACGCCAGGCCTTGTTTTCATTAAGGTCCAGCATCATTTCTATCTCTATTTTTGTCCTGTCGGCGCCGTCCAGGTCGGCTTTATTGATTGCAAAAATATCCCCTATTTCCATTATCCCTGCCTTAATGGCCTGTATATCGTCTCCAAGTCCCGGCACCATCACCATTACCACTGAATCGGCCGTTTTTACTATATCTACCTCAGATTGTCCCACTCCGACCGTTTCTATGAATATATAGTCCTTACCGAAGATGTCCATAAGACGCACCGCCGCCTGGGTAGCCTTTGAAAGACCCCCTAAATGGCCCCTGGTACCCATGCTTCTTATAAATACTCCCGGGTCGGTAAACAGTTCTTGCATTCTAATCCTGTCTCCAAGAATAGCTCCCCCTGTAAAGGGGCTGGTGGGGTCCACCGCTATTATTCCCACCGTATTGCCCCGGGCCCTCAAAGCCTTGGCCAGCTTGTCGGTAAGGGTGCTTTTCCCCGCTCCCGGCGGTCCGGTAATACCTATAACATATGCCCTGCCGGTTCTTCCGTAAAGGTTTTTTATTACCCTTGCGGCCTCAGGGTCGTTGTTCTCCGCAAAGGTAAGAAGCCTTGCCAGCGCCCTGACGTCTCCGGCAGCCAGCCTTTCCTGCAAATTCATAGTAGCACCACCTAAAGGTTTTTGCTGTAATACTTACTACCGTCTCTTTACGTTTTGTTTTATGAACTCAATTGCCTTGGTGGTAGGCGTGCCGGGAGTGAATATCTCTGCCACGCCGGCTTCCTTCAGCCCGGGTATGTCATCGTCGGGTATTACCCCTCCGCCAACCACAAGTACGTCATCGGCTCCCCTTTCCCTCAGCATGTTGACCACTATGGGGAACAGGTGGTTGTGCGCGCCGGACAATATGCTCATCGCAACTACCTCGACGTCCTCCTGTATGGCGGTCTCGACAATCTGTTCCGGGGTTTGTCTCAGTCCCGTATATATAACTTCCATCCCGGCATCCCTGAAGGCCCTTGCGATAACCTTGGCGCCCCTGTCATGGCCGTCCAGTCCCGGCTTGGCAACCAGTACTCTTATGGGTTTATCCATTTATTTCAACCTCCTTGAATTAATGTATGGGGATAGTATTTTATAACACGATGGATTGCTTGTATTCTCCGAATACTTCCCTTAGCACACCGCATATTTCTCCCAGCGTGGCGTACTGCCTTACGGCATCCAGTATATAGGGCATTAGGTTTTCGTCGCCCGCAGCGGCCTTCTTAAGCTTTTCAAGCCCATCGCTCAACTTTTCGTTATCCCTGGTACGCCTTAATTCCTCAAGCTTGGCTGTCTGCATCTCGCCCACCCTGGGATCCACCTTGAGCAGTCCCTTGGGAGGCTGCTCCTCAATCTGGAACTTGTTAACCCCCACAACCACTCTCTTGCCCGATTCGACCTCCATCTGGTACCTGTATGCGCTGTCCTGGATTTCCTTCTGGATGTATCCCTTGTCTATTGCCTCGGGTGCTCCTCCCAGTTCGTCTATCTTGGCAATGTATTCTGCAGCTTCCCTTTCAATCCTGTCGGTCAAGGCCTCCACGTAATAGGACCCCGCCAGCGGGTCTACCGTCTCCGCCACACCGCTCTCATAGGCCACAATCTGTTGGGTGCGCAGGGCAATCCTGACGGACTCTTCGCTGGGCAGTGCAAGGGCTTCATCCCTTGAATTGGTATGCAGCGACTGGGTTCCCCCCAGCACCGCCGCCAGCGTTTGAATGGCAACCCGTACTATGTTGTTGTCCGGCTGCTGGGCGGTAAGGGTCGAGCCGCCGGTCTGGGTATGGAATCTCAGCATCATGGACTTGGGGTCCTTTGCCTTGAACCTTTCCTTCATTATCTTTGCCCACAGCCTTCGGGCAGCCCTGAATTTCGCCACTTCCTCCAGCAGGTCGTTATGGGAATTAAAGAAGAAGGAAAGCCTCGGGGCGAATTCGTCCACTTCAAGGCCGGCATTTATAGCAGCCTGCACGTAGGCGATACCGTCGGCCAGCGTGAATGCCACTTCCTGGGCCGCCGTCGAACCTGCTTCCCTTATATGGTAACCGCTTATGCTTATGGTGTTCCATTTGGGTACATGTTTTGCGCAGTACTCGAAAATATCGGTTATAAGCCTCATGGAAGGTTTCGTGGGGAATATATATGTACCCCTTGCGATGTACTCCTTAAGGATATCGTTTTGAATGGTGCCGTTTAATTTATCAGAAGTAACGCCCTGCTTCTCGGCCACTGCAATATACATAGCCAGCAGCACCGCAGCGGGGGCGTTTATGGTCATGGATGTGCTTACCTTGTCGAGGGGAATACCGTCAAAAAGTATTTCCATGTCCTTAAGGGAATCTATTGCCACTCCCACTTTGCCTACTTCTCCCTCGGACAGCGGATGGTCGGAATCATAACCTATTTGCGTAGGAAGGTCAAAGGCAACGCTTAAGCCTGTCTGGCCCTGCTCCAGCAGGTACTTGTATCTTTTATTGGATTACTCCGACGTTGCAAACCCCGCGTACTGTCTCATGGTCCACAGCCTGCCCCTGTACATGGTAGGCTGCACACCCCTGGTAAAGGGGTATTCTCCCGGAAAACCCAGGTCCTCAAGATAATCCAGCTGTTCAACATCAACGGGGGTGTAGAGCCTTTCCACTTCCGCATTTGAGCCCGTCACGAATTTATCCTTGCGTTCCGGCCTCTTTGCCAGAAGCTTTTCAAGTTTTTGCTCCTCCCAATCCCGTTTTGCCTTTCTAATCCTGTCCCGGCTATCCATGTCCGACATTTTATTTCCTCCTTTTCTCACCAATTATAGTTTGTCTGTTATAGTATTTTTCTATGGCTGTCCATCATCCGGACTTTTTTAATATTATTAAATTGGATGCAATAACAACTTCATTTTTCTTTAATTTTATCGCATTTCACGGCCATTTTGCAAGATAAACTTCATAAATAAACAATGTATACATAAAAACCTGTACAATAGTATACATTAGTTTTTTATATTTATAAAATGGTCCCGCCCTTTGGCAGTTTCCCATCACCCTTTGGACGCAGTCCTTTCCAGGAAACGTTCCACGTTTATTATATACCTCTCGTGGGTGCCTTCACCTATCTTTTCTTTTTCGTCATAGGCCTCCACAATAAAATAAAGCTTCCTGCCTTCAATGCCGGTAAGCTTCGCCGTTGCGTACACTTTCATCCCCACCGGGGTTGCGGCAATATGCCGCACATCTATACGAGTCCCTACTGTGGCGTAACCCTCGGGAAGGTGGAGGTCCACGGCAGAATGGGCAGCGTTTTCCATAAGCCCAATCATCATTGGGGTGGCCAACACCTTAATTCCTCCGCTGCCGAAACTGTCGGCGGTATCGTTTTCGGTCACCACCGTTTCAACCTTGGACACAAGCCCCACTTGCAGCTTAAATTCCATCAAATCACCCCCATGTTTTTCCAAAGCGCCTTGCAGCATGATACATTCCTTCCGGCCTGCTGCCTGCGGTTACATATTATATCAAATAACCCGCCTAAATTCTATACTACAGCGGCCTTTGCACGGGAATTTCAATAAATGGCCAGGTTGCGACATAAAAAAGGCCCCTAGAGGGCCTTTTTTCGTGTCTATGCCTGGCTGAATATCTCTTCAAACTCCTCGCCGGTAAGCTTCTCCCTTTCCAGCAGGGCCTGGGCCACCGCATGGAGCTTGTTAATATTCTTCTCCAGTATTTCCTGGGCCTTTTCGTAGGCCTTATCTATCATTTTCTTAACTTCCTTGTCGATCCTTGCGGCCACCTCTTCGCTGTAGTTCTTGCTCCTTGCCATATCCCTTCCTATAAACACCTCATCCTGCACCGATCCAAAGGTCATTGGCCCCAAGGTTTCGCTCATGCCGTATTCGGTCACCATTTTTCGTGCCATCCTGGACGCCTTTTCAAGGTCGTTCTGGGCACCGGTACTGATATCGTTTATGGCCAGTTTCTCGGCCACCCTTCCTCCCAGCAGGTGAACCAGGTATTCCTCCATTTCGGACTTGGACATGTAGTACTTGTCCTCCTGCGGCAGTATCATGGTATAACCGCCGGCCCTTCCCCGGGGAATTATTGAAATCTGGTGGACCGGGTCGGTGTTGGGCAAAAGCCTTGCAACCACCGCATGACCTGCTTCATGATAGGCGGTAAGCTTTTGTCCTTTTTCGCTCATTATCCTGCTCCTTTTTTCCGGTCCCGCAACCACCCTGGTTACCCCTTCCTCCAGTTCTTCCCTGCCTATCTTTTTCTTGCCCCGGCGGGCGGCCAAAAGGGCGGCTTCGTTCATTAGGTTTTCCAGGTCGGCGGGCGTAAAGCCGGGCGTACCCTTTGCCAAGTCCTCAATACTTACGTTTTCGTCCAAGGGTTTACCCCTGGAATGTATCCTCGTATGGCCTCCTTTCCTTTATGTCCGGTATCCCCACCAGCACTTGCCTATCAAACCGGCCGGGTGCAAGAAGCGCCGGGTCCAGGATATCCGGCCTGTTGGTAGCCGCTATTATTATAATCCCTTCGTTTACGTTAAAACCGTCCATTTCGACCAGGAGCTGGTTTAAGGTCTGCTCCCTCTCGTCATGTCCCCCGCCCAGCCCGGCACCCCTGTGCCGGCCAACGGCGTCTATTTCGTCAATGAATACTATGCAGGGAGAGTTCTTTTTGGCTTGGTCGAACAAGTCCCTCACCCTGGAAGCTCCAACTCCCACGAACATTTCAACAAAGTCCGAGCCGGAGATGCTGAAGAATGGAACCCCCGCCTCGCCGGCAACCGCCCTGGCAAGGTACGTTTTGCCTGTACCCGGCGGCCCCACCAGCAAAATTCCTTTAGGTATGCGGGCGCCCAGCTCTATAAATTTCCTGGGATTTTTCAAAAACTCAACGATCTCGGAAAGCTCTTCTTTTTCCTCTTTGGCTCCCGCCACATCGTTGAAGGTGATTTTTTTCTTGTCGTCGCTATGCAGCCGGGCTTTACTCTTGCCAAAGGACATTACCCTGCTGCCTCCGCCCTGGGACTGCTGCATGAAGAAAAACCACAGCACCACGAACAAAAGTATCATGAAAAACGTGGGTAACAGCTGCGCCCACCATGGATTGCCCTGTGGAACTCTATTATCAACCTGGAGCGTCCCGGCCTGGATCTGGGGCATTATGAACTGGCTAAAGGTCTGAAGGTCGGGAACGGCTGACTGAAACTCGCTGCCGTCGTCCATTACTCCCGTTACCCTGTTTTCCTCTATGACCAGCGACTTAACCCTTTCCTGTTCAAGCATTATTATCAGCTGGGAATACTCCAGTTTTTCAATCTCTTTGGTATTGGCTCCGTACATTTGAACTATGGCCACTATTATTATGAATATCAGTATATAAAAACTGGCTCCACGGAAAAGTCTCGTCAATAATAGCCCTCCCTTCTGTCTGGTTTAAATCATGATAGCTATTTTAACACATCCGTAAAAAAAACTCAAACTCTTCAGCATACGCAGTTTTTGCTGTTGTTATACTCTTCGGGTTTTAGCACGCAAATTTCGGGCAGGTTTCTGAACCTCTCCGCAAAGTCAAGGCCGTAGCCCACAACAAATTCGTCTTCAATTTCAAAACCCTTGTAGTCCACCTTCACATCCGCCTTCCGCCTGTAGGGCTTGTCAAGGAGAGTGCATATCTTAATGCTGTTTGCGCCCCTTGATTTAAGGTTCTCCATGAGATAGCACAAAGTCAGTCCACTGTCTATGATATCTTCAACAATAAGCACGTCCATGCCCTCTATGCTGTTATCCAGGTCTTTCAGTATCCGCACCACGCCTGAAGTCTCGGTAGTGTTCCCATAGCTGGAAACAGCTATAAAATCCAGCATAAGCGGAACATCAATATTCTTTACCAGGTCGCCCAAAAAAACCACCGCTCCCTTGAGCACTCCTACAATTACCAGCTTTTTGTCCCGGTAATCCCTGGATATATCCGCCGCCAACTCCTTTACCTTGTCTTGGATACTCTTTTGGTCAATAAGGACCCGTTCAATGCTGTTCTTCATGCTAGTATTCCTCCCCGGCTAAAATAATCGGAATTCCAGTTCAAGTACCTGCCTGGTATCCGCTGTTACCTTATATTTTTCATCAATCCTGTACCCGGCTATCCAGACTATGTCCCGGCCGCTCCTGACAATAGGTACCAGGTCCCGTTTAGTTCTTGGCACCTTTTGGTCTATGAAAAAATCCTTAAGTTTTTTTGTCCCGGTCATGCCCAGCGGGTTAAACCTGTCTCCTTTTTTTCGCCCAGTGACCACAAGATTCCTGCCGGTTTTTGCTAAATCCAGAAATGCCCTGCAGCCGTCCGCGTTGGTCCTTTCCCTTTTGTAGTCCTCCATGTTTAAAACTTTCGCCTCCATAACACCGCCGGCTTCATATATGCCGGTGCTGCCGGGAACGGCAAGCCGGTAGGTTTCTTCTATACCACCGGCGGGGCACTGCTGCCTGGTTACGAAAAACCGGCCGTACTCCACGCCCGCCACGATGCCCCGTGGAAGGTTTATTCTTTTTCCGGTTCCGCCCTTTTCCAGCAAATCATACAGCTTTTCAATATGCACAAGTTCCAGGTTGTTCGCATCCCCCAGCAGGTGCTCCACCGCCATTCGCAGGACCCGCCAAAGGACCGCGGTGTGCAGCCCAAGGAGCTTTTCAGCGTTAAACTCGAGCCTCCCGGTACCCTGTCCCTCCGCCAGTTGGCTGAATTTATCCCGGGCAGCGCCTGCAATAAAGTCGTTTTCCCATCTTAGTACCCGGGCGGCTCCCAACACCGCCCGGTCTATGTTGCTGTTATAGTTATTCCTTAAACAGGGTAAAAGCTCCAGCCTGACCCTGTTCCTGAAATATACCGGCGATAAATTGGTTTTATCGGTAACCGGATCTAACCGGTGTTCCTTGCAGTATTCTTCTATCATGGGCCTTGGCACCTCCAAGAGCGGCCTTATTACGTTTCCCCTCACCGGTTTTATGCCCCCAAGGCCCTCCACTCCGGCGCCCCTAATCAGCCGCATGAGAACCGTCTCCACCTGGTCGTCCCGGTTATGGGCCACTGCGACCTTGTTGAAGCCTTCCCTTTGCATCACCCGGTTGAAAAGGTCGTACCTGGCCTTTCTGCCCGCCTGCTCGGGGGAAAGGCCCTCCCGTGCAGCCATGCGGGGGACGTCCACGCACTCCACGATGCAGCGTATACCCCTTTCCCGACAGAAGGTTTGCACAAACTTGGCATCCTTCTCCGCATCACCGGGACGGAACTTATGGTTTAGGTGGGCACATATAAGCTGTATATTGTAGTGTTCCCTGAACCTGTAAAGCAGGTGAACCAGTGCAGTGGAATCCGGCCCCCCCGAAAATCCCACTACTATGCCATCACCGTTTTGTATCATGCCGTATTCATCTATGGTATTGTGGAAAATATCCTCTATTCTCAAACATATCCCTTCCCCGGGTCAAAGTATAACCGCAATCACCATTATGAAAAAGGCTATGGATGCCAAAAGCCCCAGGTTTATAGCCGCATCCAGCCTTTGCCGGCGGCACTGCTTTCCGCCGGGGATAAGGTCTGCCGTACTCCTCAGGCTGTTAATAAGTTCCTCCAGGCTCTGGCAGTCCTTTTTCAGCCCTTTTATTATAACCTTTTTTAGCCCTTTACTCAATTGGGATTTGTCAATGGTGTCCAAAAGAACGTCAAAGCCCATGCCGGTATCCCGAAGACCGCCCAAGAGCAGTTCTGCAAGCATCATCAAAATGGCGAACCCCTGGTATCCCTCGTCGGCAATCCTCTGCCCCCGGCCCCAGCTTGCCCTGTCAAAAGCCGGGGTAAACTGTACCACCGCCTCGCCTTCTTGGACGGCCCCTCCGAAGTCCACCAGGCACAGGCCGCCGCCTCTTTTGTCAAGCACCAGGTTCTCCGGCTTTATATCGCAGTAGAACACGCCCCGCCGGTTAAGCCGAAGGCAAATCCCGGCAGTAACGGCGGCTATCTTCACCAGCGTTTTGGACCGCATCTTTTTTGCGTCGCAAACCTTTTTTAAGTTTTCGCCTTCAAAGTAAGTCATTACAAAAAAGTAACAACTTATGCCGCCTATCTTGCAGTCGTCCCTGTTCAATGCCGCCGGTATATAGTCCATCGGGCCAAGCCTTGACAGGATCCGGTATTCCCTGTCTATCCCTGCCATGTCTGTGCTCAGCTTAAGCGCACACCTGTCCCCGCTGGTGATGTCCTCAACCAGGTATACCCTTGCCGTGCCGCCGCTGCCCAAGAGGGAAATAACCCGGTATTCCCCGCCGTACCACCGGCCCCTTATCACCGCGCCCGGCTCTATATTTATCCTCTTTATTATATATATACCCTCCTATAAGCAAAAAAAGCAGCCCCAAGCTGCTTCCGGCTTCAAAAAGTCCCATGTTGGTGGGCAAAAAAGGCCTGTTTTTTTATAGGATAAAAGGATTTTCATCTCCGCCCTGCGGCAGGCGTTCACCCGCTTCAATCTGCCGCTGCGCAATTATTTCCGCCGGATACAAGAGCTGGTTGTCCTCTTCAAACAGCCGGGATGAAAGCATAATACCCGCATAGGTGGGCGTTGGCCCTCCAGCCTTTATTCCCTCAAGCTTCACAGCCAGCTCTTCAAAATTGTCGGTGAAGCTGCTTACCACCCTGCTGTCCCTTCCGTCTCCACCGGGAAACGCTACCATTCCGAGACAGGACCTTCCCTTCCTGGCTCTAAGGGATATCAATAGGTCCTGTATGCTGTTTTTTGCCGTTCTTATTTTGTTTTTCATGCTGCCGCTGCAGTCCAGCGCCACAACGCATTTTAGGTCCACCTCGTCCCCCAGCCTTTGTATGTATTCAAGCACCCTCGCCCTGGAATCCGGCGGGATATCCTCCATCGAGTAGCCGGTTATTTTCTGCAGCTGACGGCTTACCGCCCTTTCTATGGTCATCTGGATTGACTGCCTTGTGACCATCTGGACCGAATAGCCTAGACGGGGCAGGGGTATGATATCGCAAATACCGCCGCCGGCCCTTGCAATAGCATCCAGCTCCACAAAGGGCTCCTCTGCCCCGTCGCTGTCGGTTATGCCTACGGCGTTAACTATAATCCCCTTCCTATGGGCGATTCGCGCGGCCCCGGCGGGGCTGTCCCCGACATTCGACCTGCCGTCGGTTATTACTACTATCTCCCTAAGCTGCATTGGCGTTTTTAATCTCCCATCCATTTTCCTACCACCCCGCTACCTGTTCTCCCAAACCTTTGAGACAATAACCGTCATATCATCCCTTGCCTGTCCATTATAGTATTCCAAGGCCCTTTCAAAAATAATACGGGCAAGCTCCTTAGGATTCCGACTGCCGGTTTCCCTTAATAGGTCCGCTATCCACTCTACCTTTCCCTTGTCGCCGTGTGCATCTACGACGCCGTCGGTAACCATTATTATAAAATCGTCCCCGTTCACCGACAGCTTTTTGGTATGGAACTCTATACTGTCTATTATGCCCATCGGCAGTGAAGAGGAGGCTATTACTTTTACCTCTTTCCCCCGCTTTATGTAGGTCGGTGGGGCTCCTATCTTTATCGCCCTGGCTTCACCGGTATACAGGTCTAGAATTACTACGTCAAGGGTGGAAAAACTGTCCCCCGGGGACTTCAGCATTAGAATTGAATTAATGGTTCTTACCGCCATATCGTGGTCATATCCCACCTCCAGCAGCTGCTCCAGCATGTTAACAGCGGTTGAGCTTTCCATTGACGCCTGTTCACCGGAGCCCATCCCGTCCGAAAGGGCAATAAGGTATTGATTGTCCCTCAGCTCCGTGAAGGTATAATTGTCACCACTTACCTGGCTGTCCGCCTTGGGTGCCGTGCAAACCTCGGTGATAACATTGAATTTCCTTGATTCCACCAGCTTCAGCGAACACATCCCGTTCCTAATGCTGCATACATACCCCGGCTTGCCGAACTTTTTCCCGGTGACCGCCGAAACCATAGGCACCACCTTTTTTACACACTCCCTGCACCCGTAGCAGGATTTTTTGTCCAGGTACACCTCCAATCCCTTGCCGGGTTTTTCCAACACGCTTACCCGGGATACCCTTATCCCCTGCCGGCTGAGCCCCTTTGATATGCTTTTTTCAAGCTTTTCGTTGAAAGAATACTTGATATCAATCTCCCCGGCAAGGTTTTCTATAACATCCGACATACCCTGGAGCTGCTGGGATACAAGATTCCCGCAGTCCTCCATCTTGTTCTGCCACCTGTAATTTATCCGGAAAAGGTCGAACAGGTAGTTTACCGCCTCAAGAAGCTTGTCCGGCTTGATGCACTTTTTCCCAAAGGGCGGCGGCATGTGTTTTAATTCCACCCGTCCCTTTTCTTCGGCCGTGCCAAGCAGCTCAAACACCGACTGGTATGTCATGTAAAACTCTTTTTCCCAGCAGGTCCTGTAGAAACTGCAGTTCTTGCAAACCTTTTCGCATAGGCCGTCATACAATTTGCTCAAACCTGAACCGCCCAAGAAGTCCTCTTTGAAGGACACATCTTCGAAGGTGGCGGACAGCTGGCTAAATACACCGGCCAGTTCTTTAAGCCTTACCGAGATAAACTCCTGCGCCTTTGCCTCGTATGACACCGGCCCCGCCACCCCTGCCCATTCCCTTTCCATTATACGGGATAAGCCCTCCAGGGCTTTACCGGGAATCAGTGCGAGAATAATTGATGCGGCCAGCATTTCCTCCATGTTGATAACCGGCATCGCACTGCCGCCGATATAAAAATTCAAAATGGAACTGCCTATAATAAAGCCCAGTATGCTTCCCGTCCTGCCCAGTTCCCGGAAAGTTCCGGATAAAAGCCCCGCAAAGGAAAAGACTCCAACCATCGCCGCCGCCCGGGTGGTCATAAGGCCCAAGGTAACGCCCAGCAGCGCCCCCGCTGCACTGCCTGCGGCGGCCCCGCCGCCGTGTGCGGTAGTCATTATCGCCGCAGCCGCCACCATGGTTTTTATTGAAATGTGCCAAACCCGCAGGGCGCCCACACCGCTTACCGCAATTGCCATGGTGACCGCCGCGCATATGGCCTGTTCCCTGGACACGTACTCCCTTTCGGAAAATGGGAAAAGCTCGAAGGCATAATCGAATATGTGTACCAGGATACCTGCCGCCAGCGCCTCAAACCCCACCGCGAATATGTCCATCGGTGCGTATCCCCCGGTAAGGTACATCCAATAAGCCGAAGTAACCATCATTGAAAAAAGGGCTGCAAAGGACGCCCTCCGCCGGTCCGGCGCCTTTTTCCTTCCGGACAGGCGAAGTATTAAAAAAATGAGCCCCATCGCCGCTATATACCTGTAAGATTCTATAAGTCCCACGGTACTTATGGTGCCCGCCGCCACCGACAGGAATACCGGCACCGCCATGCACCGGTTTAACAAAGCCGCGCCGAAAAAAGCCGTACCGAAGGGCATGGCGCCTTCCAGCACAAAGGCCCTGGACAGCAAAAAGCCTAAAAGGTTTACCATCAGCATACCCTTAACAAAAACCGCATTCCCCGATGAAGTATATACAAAGGAAGCCTGTCCCTTATCCATTCAAATACCCCCAACTGTTTTTTGGAAATATTCTGCCCTGTGCATAGCGAAATCGGTTACTCAATTATAGCAGAGCCTGTATCAACTTTTTGTCATTTTATGGTATCGAAAAGGTAAAAGTATATGACAAGTTGGACAGCCTTTGCGACATATGTATCCCGAGATTCAGCAAAAGCTGCGGTGATTGAAAAGGAAGGAAACAAAAAAAGGAGATACCAATGTATCTCCTTGGTGGGCACAACTGGGCTCGAACCAGTGACCCCCTGCTTGTAAGGCAGGTGCTCTCCCAACTGAGCTATGCGCCCTCATGGTGACCCCTAGGGGACTCGAACCCCTGTTACCGCCGTGAAAGGGCGGTGTCTTAACCGCTTGACCAAGGGGCCAAATTTGGTAGCGGCGAACGGATTCGAACCGCTGACACTGCGGGTATGAACCGCATGCTCTAGCCACCTGAGCTACGCCGCCCCATGGTTGCGGGGGCAGGATTTGAACCTGCGACCTCCGGGTTATGAGCCCGACGAGCTACCTGACTGCTCCACCCCGCGTCAATTATTTGTACCGACGACAAGTTTTATTATATAATATATATTATTTACCGTCAACCCTTTTGTGGGGGAAACCCGCCGGTATTTTGATGAACCCCAATAAAATTCTGGTAAATGACCCCCTGCAGGCCATCCCATTCGCTTACGGTAATACATTCAAAGCCCCAGTGCTCCATCAGGCATTTAAGTATTATAGCTCCGGCATTTATAATATCCGCCCTTCCGGGATGAAGCCCGGGGATTTTCCGTTTCTTGCTTATATCCAGCACCACCAGTTTTTCCAGTATACATTTTATCTCACTCAATGTCAACACAAAATTGTGAACTCTATCCGAGTCGTAGTGCTCCATGCCTTGGGCCACCGCTGCAAGGGTGGTTATAGTACCACCTATGCCGATCATTTTGCAGCCCTCCGCGGTTATATCTTTTGCACTTTGGACCAACATATCCGTTACAAAATGTCCAATTTCTGAAACTTCCGCCGGGGTTACAGGGTCGTTTCTCACGAACCTTTCGGTGAGCCTAACAGCGCCAATGTCCAGGCTTTTGTAATTATTCGCTTTAAGACCCATGCCCGTTACCAGTTCGGTACTGCCTCCTCCAATATCTGCCAGAAAAATGCATCCTTTGTCCGTGCCACAGCCCAGCGCCGCTCCAACAAACCCAAGCTCCGCCTCCTGCCTTCCGTCCAGTACCCATGCCCTTATTCCAAGCCGGCGGATTTCCCGTATAAGGTCCTCGCCGTTTGAAGCATCCCTTACTGCACTGGTAGCGACCGCCAGCACCTCATCCGCTCCCATGGAAATGGATTTCTCTTTGAAGTCCCGGACTGCCCCAAGGGTTGTTTCCATCGCCCCGGAGGACAGCACGCGGTTTGCGTCCACACCTGCACCCAGCCTGGTGGTTCTTAGGGTTTTGTAAAGGGGCTGTATGTTTGCCTCATCCACCCGGGCTACCAGCAGCCTCACCGAGTTGCTGCCCACGTCTATTACCGATACCCTTTTCATGGTATGGTACCTCCAATTTAATAAACCGCGCCCGCAGGCACGGCTGTTTACTAATAGTCCCCTCTCCTGAAGCCACCACCCCGTTTTGATTCCTGGCTTTTTTTGAGCTGCTGCTGCCTCTCATCGCTGTCCCTTAAAAATTTTAACATGCGGTCTTCAAAGGATAGGTTCTTCGACTTTTCCCGTCTTTCCGCCTCCCAGTCAATCTCAATGGGCCTTGTGGCTTTTTTCAATTGCATGCCCGTCTGCTTGAGGGATAAACTTATCTTGCCCCTACTGTCAATGGAAATAACTTTAACTATAACCTTATCCTTCTCTTTAAGATATTGTTTAATATCTTCCACATAGTGGTCTGCAACTTCGGATATGTGCACAAGACCGGTTTTTCCTTCCGGCAGTTGAATGAAGGCCCCAAAGCTGGCTATGCTGGTCACCGTTCCTTCAACTATGCTCCCCACCTGAAACGGCATAGGTCAAAAATTCCTCCTCTTGAGTTAATAAGCATTATAACAGCCTGTGATAATTATATATTATGCCCCTTGCTATGTCAATTGCTCCCGTTTTCCCCGGAATGGTTAACGTCCACGAACATTATTTCCCCCGATTTAATAAGACCCAACCTTTCACGGGCAACCTTTTCTATATATTCGTCGCTTTGCATCCTCTCCAACTCTTGCTTGAGCCTTTCGTTTTCCTTCTTAATCTCCTCTATTTGAGCCCTAATGGCTGCTTCTTGTGCGCGGGACTTCCTAATGACCATATACTGGGAGGTGAGCGTGTATGCCAGGTATACCGCCAAAAGAATAAGTACGATGCTTTTTATTCTTACCGGCTTTTTGTCTTTTTTCGGCTTAAAATCATATACCCGTCCCATTAGAAAGCCCCCATTCCTTTTCTTTTGTCTATATTATTATTGTTCTATGCACAGCTAATAAACCCTTCCATCATTTTTTATTCTTAATCAGAGGTAAATATTTCCTTGCCTCTTGTCCCATCCTGGCAAAGGTTTTGCACACCCGGGCCTTTACAGTACTGCACGGCTTCCATAATATATTGGACAGCACCCTTAGGGGCCCCCGTATCAATTTGGCAACGGTAAAAAACAAGCCCTTAAAAAGATACGCCAACCCCTTCAGCAGGGTTTCAACGATACCGCCCAGGAAATATAAATAAAGCATAGTACCCAGTCCAAAACCAAGCAGTTGATAAACCCGCACCAGGCCGCTGCTGCTTTTATAGACAATTGACAGCGTAACAACAAGGGCTGCAGCCCAAAAAAGCATGTCCCCTATAAAAGTAACCATCCTTCCAAAGCGGAAGGCGCCGCGAACAAACCTGTACAGGCCGAATATAAGTCCCAGCATAAGCCCGCCATAAACCGAAGCTAATAATATGACCACCTGGTCCGCTGTGGAAAGGAGCATTTAAGACCCCCTCACTGTTTTTTGTTGCTGAAAAGTTAAACAAACCACCGCACGGAACGGTGGTTTATTTGAACATCCTTGCAAGTATACCCTTTCCCCGGTCTTTAAACTCCCTGCCCTCTGAATAAATACAGCTTGTGATACTGCCCTTTACCTTCAGGCTACCGTCATCTATACTGAGCTTATTTATTTGAAGTCCCTCCCCCGTAACCGTAAGGGTGCCAAGGGTGGTCTCCAATACCACTCTATTCTCATCAAAACTGTATATATCCTTTACCCCGGATATGAATAAAAGGTTTCTGTCTTCCAGCGTAATGCTGTGTTTTTTCTCCTCCATGGCCTGACCCCCTTTACGTTAAATATTTATGTCTTAGCCCGGGCATTTATTCCTATTCCCAGGCCTTCATTATCTCGATTCCCTTGAAATAGTGTTTCAGGATTTCTTCCGCTTTTTTGCCCTCCTTGGCAAGGGCATAGGCGCCCCACTGGGACATGCCCACCCCGTGGCCGTACCCCCGGCCCTTTATTACAAGCCGATCTCCCCGGACCTCTATGCTGTCTATAAGCGTCGACTTCATCTTTGTGCTGCCGATGGCAATTCGAAATCCGGGAGCGGAAACCCTTTTGCCGTCAAAGTCCAACGTGACAGCCCTGCCCGAAGGACCCTTTTCCGCAACCTTGACGCTGTTTAGGCCCTTTATTTGAACCCCCGTTTCACTCAAAGCCTTTTCCACCTCCTGCCTTGAAAAGGAGGCCGTCCAATTGCTGTCGTCCTTTGGAGCCTCGGGCGAATCCGGAGAATCCACAACTTTTATATAGGGGGGCTCAGCCTCTTCAAAGGCAAGGCCTTCCTTGGCGGATGCCGTCCTTCCCCCGGCATGGGCATGAAACCAAGCCTTTATATAGTTGTTATTGTAAACTGCCACTTCACCCCTGGTCCTTTCCACCGCCCTTTTTACCCTGTCGTTGACCGCCTGCTGGTTCCATGCCTGGGCCTCCTCGATATCGGTGGAAACGTGGGCCCCCTCGTACTTGGAGCCGCCCTTTTCGGATACAAATTCCATGACAAAGGTACGGGCCAGGATTGCCTGGGCCGCCAGCGCCTCTTCCGGCCAGTCGTTTTTCATCTCCCCCGCCACTACGCCCTGCAGGTATTCCTCAAAGGACAGTTCCTTTATCTCGCCGGTTTCCTTTATATACACCTTCAAAACCGGTTCCTTTCCCTGTCCCCTGCTGATGGATTCCGGAATCTTTAGCGGCGCCGGCTCGGGTACAGGCCTTCTTTCCTGCCTTCTGCAGGAGGTGCAGGATACTAAAAGCAGAAGCACCACGATGAATAATACGACTTTTACCGTGCTATTTCGCTTCACTTTTCAAATCCCTCCTTTTTGTTTGTCCGGTGGACTGTATCGATACCGCCCGGCCGCTGCCGGACGGCATACATTCACCAACCCAACAAGGCGGGCCCTAGCCTGCCATTGTTATTATTATTTGGAATATTTATTATTTCTAATATGCAAATATTTACCTTAAGTCCACCGGGTATTCCGGACCAATGCCGCGCAGGCGGCTGTCAGGAACCAGCCGGACAAAAGCCCGGTGGTGGAGGGCACAGTTGAACCCGGACCCGGCAGCGCCCTTAAGGGAGCAAAGGGGCGGCCGAAAAATGCTGAAGCGGCGGGTATAAAAACCCGCCGCTTCGCATTTTTACTCCATGAGTTCGTACATTTCCCTTGCCCGGTCCTTGCCGGCGTTTTCTATTAACTCCAGCACCCGAACCCGGACCCTTTTTTCACCAAAGGCAAGTTCCAAAACATCCCCCGGTTTTACCTCCGAGCCCGCCTTTGCCGTTTTGCCGTTTTGCAATATCCTGCCCCGGTCACAGGCCTCCTTTGCCACGGTTCTTCTTTTTATAAGCCTCGATTCTTTTAAGAACTTGTCCAGCCTCAAGTCCTACCCTCCCGTTCGCCGGTAAGAGAAAAATCAGGTCCTAAGACCTGATTTTTTTATTCCTTACTATTTGTTCACCATGTCCTTCAGGGCTTTTCCGGCTTTGAAAACCGGGGCCTTGGAAGCGGGTATTACCATCTCTTCCTGGGTCTTGGGGTTGCGTCCTTTTCTTTCTTTCCTGGTCTTTACTTCGAAGGTCCCGAAACCAACCAACTGTACCTTTTCTCCCTTAACCAACGCATCGTTAACCGATTCCATGAACGAGTTTACAGCTTTCTCAGCGTCTTTTTTGGTCAAACCGCTTTTCTCGGCCATGCTGGCAATAAGTTCTGCTTTATTCACACAATTACCTCCCTTTTATTGGATTTCCAAATTTCCAATAATGCTATTCTACGAAATCTTTGAGAATCCTTCTATTTGGTACTATTTTTTATCATTTTTATGAAATTTATGTACCTTTGACGCCTGCCAAAGCTGTTCCATCTGGTCGAGAGTCATCCGGTCGAGGGTTTTCCCCATTTTTAGGGCCTCCTTTTCAATGAAAGCAAACCTTCGGATGAACTTTTCAACCGTTTCCCGAAGGGCCAGTTCCGGCCTTATATTTTCAAACCGAGCCAGGTTCACCACGGCAAACAACAAATCCCCAAGCTCTTCCTTTATTCTGATCATTTCGCCGCTTTTATATACCTCTTCCAGCTCGGACAGCTCCTCCTTTACCTTAGCCATCACGTCTTCAATCCTGTCCCAGTCAAACCCTGCCAGGGCCGCTTTTTGCTGTACCTTGTAGCTGCGCATCAGTGAGGGCAGTGTCCTGGGTATATTCATGAGGGCGGTTGTATAACCCCTTACCCCCTTCTCCTTCCTCTTTGAAGCCTCCCACCTGTCCAGTGCGCCGTCGCTGTCCCGGGCCCTTTGGCCGCCAAATACGTGGGGGTGCCTGCGTATAAGCTTTTCGCATATGCCCTCCACCACCTCGCTAAAGTTAAACTCTCCCTCTTCATCGGCTATCTGGGCATGGAACACAACCTGAAGCAGCAAATCCCCCAGTTCCTCCTTAAGCAGGCCCACATCCTCTTTTTCTATAGCATCCAATACCTCGTAGGCTTCCTCCAAAAGGTAGGGTTTAAGGCTTTGACGGTCCTGCGCCCGATCCCAGGGGCAGCCTCCCTCTCCTCTTAAGCTTTTCATTATATCTAAAAGGCCGTTTATATCATAGCCCCGGTCCTGTGCTGCGGGGACGTATACACTGGTAAGATAGTCTATGTATGAAAGCCTGTCCAGCTTGTAAAGGGGCACCTTCTCAATTATTTCCCTGCCTTCCACCCCTGCAGCCCTTATTACCCACACAGGATAGTGCGCCGGGAATTTTTCCATGAGTACAAGCTTTACCTCCGAGGCGACAAGCCGGTCATAGACCTGGGTTATTATTAAACCCTTGCCGGTATCCATCCGCTGTGCCTTAAGGTCCAACCCGTCCAGTATCTGCAAACCCTTTACCGGGTCTATACCCAGCCTTTCATAAGCTATTTCAAGAAAACTCATGCCGGGTATTGTTTTAACCTCTATTCCCCTTTGCTTTGCCAAATCAAGCAGCAGGTAATAGCTGGTTTCTGCCACTGCGGGATTTCCCGGTACCGCGTACACGAGGTCGCCTTTTTCTGCTTCCTGCACCAGCGTCTCTGCAATCTTGGCATACACCCTCTCGAAGGTATCTTCTTCATGGTAAACCTGTCGAAGTAGGCTATTCCCCGGGCCCTGAGCTCTTCCACCATCGGGCGTTTTTCCGTCCTTAAAAATCCTTTGGGCCTTTTCAAGCATTTCCAAGGCTTCCAGCGTAAGATGCTCCCACCGCCCGGGACCCAGGCCTACTACCGTAATTTTTCCCATAAACTCGAATGCCTCCTATTTTTTAAAATATCCGGCCCTTCTAACGGCAGCTCGTTATCCTTTTGCCGCCCGGCATCAGTTCCAGTTCTCCCGCCGTTACTCCGCCTATTATTAAGACCAACACCATGCCGTAGACGGCCGCCCCGGCCAGGAAACCGCCGCAAAGGTGCCAGCGTGTTGCTGCCACAGCCTTTAATGCTGCCGCATAAACCGTCGCCGCCGCCGCTGACATCACAACGGTTGCCGCCGCCGGCTTTATTAAGGAATCCATAATCCCGATGCGGATTCCAATTTCCCTTTTAACTGCGGCATAGTCCAGCACCGCCGCCACCATGTATCCCACCACCGTGCCAAGGGCGGCTCCTCTTATGTTTATCGCTGCAACACCGGTCAGGAAATAGTAGAAACCAGTTTGAAAACCGAGCCTCATGAGCAGGTTCTTCACCGGTATTATCGGTTTGCCTATGCCCTGCAGCATACCGGTGGCGGTCTGGATAACCGCCAGAAATACAAAGCCCAGCGCCAGCACTTGCATCACCATCCACGCTTCCGGTTCCCGGGGGTACAGCATGAGCATTATGGGCCGGGCCAGCACAAACAGCCCCGCCGGGAAGCGGGGAGCCCCACCAGTATCCCGGTTTTCATCCCCACCACCGATTTTCTTCTCAAGCCCTGCCACCTTCGGGCCAAACGATCTGGATATGGCGGGCACAGGCTGGCGGCCAGCGCCACCGTTATGACCTGGGGAAATTAATGGGTGGCCGCCATCTGGGAAAGCTGCCCGTAC
The DNA here is from genome assembly GCA_040766775.1 of Bacillota bacterium. Lineage (GTDB taxonomy): Bacteria > Bacillota > Clostridia > Ch29 > Ch29 > JAAYEV01. Next base: position 33,504 of record JAXGPT010000009.1, read on the forward strand.
ATGCTGTTGGACTGTTCTATGGAAAACCCAGGAACTGGAGCCGCCTTACGACTATGCCCAGGTCGATGAGCGTCATAAGCGGCATCACTGAGCTGCCAAGGGTTATGGTATTGCTATCGCAAAAGCCGGTACAGTATGCTGCTCATGGATTCCCGCACCCCTATCGGGCCTTGCCGGTCCTCCGCCAGTATTTTCTTTTTGTTAAACAGGTAGACTATGTAAATAACTATAAGCCCGGCCACGGCACCGGAGGAGGCACCGAAGGACGCCCCGGCGGCAGCGTATTCCAGTCCCTTTGGCAAAAGCACTATGGCCAGTACGAATCCAACAATCACCCTTCCCAGTTGTTCAAATACCTGCGAAAGGGCCGTGGGTACCATGTTCTGCAGTCCCTGGAAATACCCCCGGAAGGCCGACATAAGCGGCACAAAAAACAGCGCCGGGGCCACCGCTATCATGGAATAGTAAGCCTTGGGGTTTTGTATGGCGTTCACCAGGTACTTTGAAGCCGCGAACAAGGCCGTTGAAGAGACCAGCCCCACTGCGAACAACGTAACAAAGGAAACCCTGAATACCCGGTGTGCTTCTGCGGTTTGTCCCAGCGCCATCTTTTCCGAAACCAACTTTGATATGGCGGTGGGCAGTCCCGTCGTGGAGATTGCAATGAGAAACCCGTATATGGGATAGGCCGACCCGTAATAGCCCATTCCCTCCGAAGTAATTATATTTGCAAGGGGAATCCTGTAAACCGCGCCGATAACCTTTACAATAACCCCGGCTATGCTCAGTATGAGCGTCCCCTTTAATAACGAATGCTTCTGCATGCCCTTTGCCCCCCAATTTCGCATCTATAAAACATAAATATTATATCAGAAATACCAGGTAGTATACAGGTCTTGTGCTTTATAAACTTAATCAGTGCCCATGACAAAAAAACAGCAGTCTTGATGCTGCTGTTTTTTAAGCCGTTTTTTATGTCAACGCTACTGCTCCATCTGTTTGCCAAGGAACGAATCCGCTGCGGTTGACAGCTTTGTCTCCAGTTCGCCCATCTTAACATCGCTTTCCTTAGAAAGTAGTATGACTGCTCCTATCGGATCGCCCAAGGATACTATCGGAGCAATTACCTGAGCAGTATACTTGGTTTCCCCATCCTCATCGGATGCAATGCCAATAGTCCTGTGACCTTCGGTTTTGTTCAGAACTACCGCCTTCTTTTCCTCCATCGTCTTTTCAAGGGCGGGACTTACCCGCTTTTCCATGTATTCCTTTTTGGACGCACCTGCTACGGATATTATTGTATCTCTATCGGCAATCACTGCTATATGACCGGATGCTTCGTTAAGAGATTCTGCGTACTCCTGTGCAAATTCGTTCAACTCTCCGATAGGTGAATATTTCTTAAGTATTACTTCCCCTTCCCGATCGGTAAATATCTCCAAGGGGTCCCCTTCCCTGATCCTAAGGGTTCTCCTAATTTCCTTGGGTATTACAACCCTGCCAAGGTCATCAATTCGCCTCACTATCCCTGTTGCCTTCAACGGTGTATCCCTCCTTTTTCTGAATTTTGTTACAGATTACCCAGCAAGATTATTAGATACTTACCGGGGTTTTATTCATAATCTGCAACTTGAAGTACAGAAAAAGGATATTATTATTATTATTTTTTGACTTTTACATATTTCGGTAGGTTTTTACATCCGCCTGTTCCCTGAGCTTTGAAACAGCCTGGCTGTAGGCTTCTTCCTGCTTGTAATAAAGAAGCATGGCCTCTATGTTATCCCTTACTTCCTCGAAGGGAGTAGGATCCACGATGGTCTTTTCAAAAACCTTTATAATATGGAATCCGAACTGGGTTTCCACTATATCGCTTATTTCGCCCTCCTCCAGCGCAAAGGCCGCCTCTTCAAAGGGCTGCACCATTTCCCCGTAGCCGAATTCGCCTAGGTCTCCCTTCGTGGTGTCCGCCCCGGGCTCCACCGAATATCTTTCCGCCAACTGCCCAAAGTCCTCCCCGGCCTTTGCCTTGGCCAGCACCTCCTCGGCCTTCTCCCGGGTGTCAAGAAGGATATGGCTTGCCTTTACCGTATCATTTTTAAATTCCTTCGGATTTTCATCGTAATATTTCCTTATATCCTCCGCCGGAACCGTCACGCCTTCCACGACTTTCTCCCTGTATTTGCTTATAATAAGGATTTGCCTAACCTCTTCGGCAAACTGTTCTTCACTCATTTTCTGAGCCGTAAGGACTTCCTGGAATTTTTGTTCGCCGCCAAAGTAGTCCTTTGTTTCCTTAATCTCCTGGTCCACTTCCTGCCGGGTCACTTCTATCCCTTGCCTTTGGGCATCCTCCAGGATGAGCCTGTCAAGTATAAGCTTTTCCACCACCTGTTCCTTCACATAGTCAATAAATCTCTTGCCGTCCATATCGGTATTCCAGATATCAGTCCCGTACTGGCTTTCGTAACCGGCTTTGTATAAATCAAAACTTTTATCGAACTCTTCCCTGGTAATAACATAACCGTTAACTTCGGCCACCGCCAAGTTCTTTACCGCTTCGGGGTTTTTTCTTATTATCCCGCAGCCTGTGACTGCAGCGACAAGCATCACGGCTGCAAACACCAGCAAGCCCTTGTTTATCCTCAAGTTAGATTCACTCCCTACTTAAAATCGCTTACCATAATTATATAGTAATTTAACCCCTGTTGAAACATATAATTTTTTCTAACAGGCTTTTTATTACCAGCAGCATCCTGCGGGGATCTGTTGCATCGGTTTTGAAAGTAAAGCCGGGGGCCGCCGTAGCCTGGAACTTTATCTTTCCCGGGTACTCATTCAGCAGCCCGACTATGGCACGGGGTTTAACAGGCGCATCCTCGGTAAACTGCACCCTTATTAGGCTCCCCCTTTGCTCTACCGCGGCAATGCCCAACCCCTGGCACAGCGATTTGATGTACGAAAGAAGCAAAAGGTTTACAACCGGGAGTGGCGGGCCGCCGAACCGGTCTTTTATTTCTTCGGTTACGTCGGAATAATCGATATCGGTCTCTATGGAGGCAATGCGCCTGTATATTTCAACTTTTTGCTTTTCGTCTCCGATATAGGAATCCGGGATGTAGGCATCCACCTTGAACTCAAGCTGGGTTTCCACCTTTTCTCCACCGGGAGCCCCTTAAGTTCCTTGACCGTCTGGTCCAGCAGCTTGCAGTACAGGTCGTAGCCCACCGTAATCATATGCCCATGCTGTTCCGGACCCAGTATGTTCCCGGCACCCCTTATCTCAAGGTCCCTCAGGGCTATTTTGAAACCGGCGCCGAACTCGGTGAATTCCTTTATGGCCTTCAGTCTTTTTTCCGCGGCCTCGGTCAGCACCTTATCCTTCCTGTAGGTAAAATATGCATAGGCCAGCCGGTTGGACCGGCCCACCCGGCCTTTAAGCTGGTACATCTGGGACAGCCCCAGCCTGTCGGAATCGGTTACTATCAGAGTGTTAACGTTCGGCATGTCCAGCCCGTTTTCTATGATGGTGGTGCAAAGCAGTATATCGTATTTCCCTTCATAGAAGTCCACCATCACTCTTTCAAGGACCCCCTCGTCCATCCTGCCATGGGCTATGCCGATGGACGCCTCCGGCACCAGCGTGCTCAGCTCTCTTGCCATCTTATCTATCGAATTGATGCGATTGTGAACAAAATAAACCTGCCCGTTTCTGCCCAGTTCCCTCAGTATCGCATCCCTTATAAGCCGGTCGCTCTGTTCTACTATATAGGTCTCCACCGGGTACCTGTCCCGGGGAGGGTCCAACAGGATACTCATATCCCTCATGCCCGCCATGGACATGTGCAGCGTTCTTGGTATCGGGGTCGCGGTAAGCGTCAGCACGTCAATGTTTTCCTTGAGCTTTTTGATGGTCTCCTTGTGAAGCACGCCAAACCTTTGTTCCTCGTCCACTATAAGAAGGCCCAAGTCCTTGAACTGCACATCCGGCTGCAGCAGCCGGTGGGTACCTATAAGTATGTCTATATTTCCTTCTTTAAGAAGCCTTAATATTTCCTGCTGCTGACCTGTGGTCCTGAACCGGCTTATCATTTCAACGTTTACCGGGAACTGTTCCATCCTCTGCTTGAAGGTGTGGTAATGCTGCTGGGCAAGTATGGTGGTGGGAACCAGCATCGCCACCTGTTTCCCGTCCATAACCGCCTTGAAGGCCGCCCTCATAGCCACCTCGGTTTTACCGTAGCCCACGTCGCCACACAACAGCCGGTCCATTGGCCTTTTTCTTTCCATATCCCTTTTTGTCTCTTCAATACACCGCAATTGGTCGGGGGTCTCCTCGTAGGGAAACAGGTCGTCAAACTGCTTTTGCCATATTGTATCCGGGCTGAAGGCGTATCCTTCGGCAGCTTCCCTGGAAGCGTAAAGCTGCAGCAGTTCCCTTGCCATGCCCTCTATGGCCTTTTTTACCCCAGCCTTGGTTTTTGCCCATTCCCTGCCCCCCATTTTGTTTACGCGCACCTTCTTGCCCTCGGCGCCGACGTACTTTTGTATAAGGTGAGACTGGTAGGTGGGAAGGTACAGCATATCGCCGCCCCTGTACTCAACCTGTAAATAGTCCCGCTTTATGCCCTCCACCTTAAGTTCCCGAATCCCCCTGTATATGCCTATGCCCAGGTTTTCATGGACCACGTAATCGCCGGGGCTTAGCTCGGTAAAAATTCCTATACCCTGTTTTTCTGCCTTTTTGGAGGGCTTAAGCCTTTTTTTTGAAGCACCGAAAATATCCCGGTCGGAAAAAACCGCCAGTTTTGCCTGGGGGAAAAGAAAACCCTCCTTCACCACCCCGGTATCCAGCACCACCTCTCCGTCCACGAAGTCCCTGGCGGTAATGCCGCCGGCCACGGCAGGAAATATATCCTTCTTTTTGAGCTCCTGCTCCAGTATTTCCTGCCGGGAAGTGGACCCGGCCAGTACGCATACAAGGTAGCCGTCCCTCTTTAGCCTTGCCACCTCCTTGGCAAAAAGGGGCAGTTTGCCGTGGAAAGTACCCATTGACCTTGTGGGAAAATGAAAATCTCTCCCCTGTCCCTTCAATATATCGGTAATACCCACCACCGGCTTCGCAAGCATGAATTTCCAGCTGCGCTGGGTCAAATATCCTATGCCGCTGCCGGTGGAGGACAGCTCCCCTTTCCAGCCTATCACTGTAATGGTTCAAAAAGTCCGAGTGGAAATTTCGCCGCTTCTTCGAAAACCCTTACCGGGTTATCCAGTACCACCAGATGGTTTTCCCCCAGGTATCCGAAAAGTCTGCCGTCCGGCACCTGTACATGTGGTAGTTGCCAAGAAGAAACCTGCCCGCCCTGGTTAGGATGGCCCCTTCACCCGGGCGACCTCCCTCCAGCTCCGCGGCCCGGTCCCTTTGGCCGGAAGCTCTAATCGCCTTTACCGTTTCTTCAAGGTCGGCATCCATATTGCGGGCCAAATCTTTTCCTCTTCCGGCAGCATAATCAGTTCCCTGCAGGGCGGTATTCCTTACGCTGCCCACCCTTTCAACCGACCTTTGGGAATGGGTATCCATAAGCCTTATCGATCTCACCGTCCCCGAAAAATTCCATCCCGTACGAAAGGGATGCCCCCACCGGGAATACGTCCAGTATCCCGCCCCTGGCGCTGAACTGGCCCGGCCCCTTCGGTCATATCCTCCTTTTCATAGCCGGCAAGAAGCCCTTAGTACTTCCTCCATGCCGGGCCTCTGCCCCACCTCTACATGCAGCGTGTATTCCTTGTACCTTTCAGGGGGCATCACCGGGAACATCAGCGCTTCCACGGTGGCTACCACAATATCCGCATCTCCAAAAGTTAGCGCCCCCAGGGCCGCTATCCTATCCCATTCCGCTTCCATGCTGTGCACTATATCGTTGTATAATACCGGCTGCAGCGAAGGATAGTAGAACACTCTGCCGGTAAAACCCTTAAGGTCCTCAAGCAGCTCCCGGGCATTGGCGTCACTGCTGCAAACCACCACAACGCGTACCCCTGTCGGCAAGGGCAGCCGTCCAGATTCTCCGGGACCCGGAAAGGCCTGACAAATCAATTCTTTCCTCCCCCAATAAGTTCCAAAACCGCCTGGTTAAACGGGGGGCTTTGCTGTATCCTGCGAAGGATGTATTTGAAATTCAATACGCACAACCCCTTAAGCAAATGCAAATGTTACCGGACTCTTTCAACCGGTATACCCTGTCATTATCCTATTCCACAGGCTGTGCAAGGCCGTTGAGACCAGCACAGCAGCAAATACCGAGCCGGAAACCCTAATCACAAGCCAGGCTGCCGTCCCCAGCAGCGTATGGCTTGCAATGCTTAAAAACAAAAGCTGTAAAGGAGCGGTCGGGGGGCGAGAGCTGTAAAGGTCATAAAAGCCCCTCCACCATTCCGAATACAAGGTGGGCGGGCACAACGGATGCGCCAAACACGACCGCGCCGAGAGTCTTTAATAGTTCCTCCACCGCCGGTATGTAAAAGACCAGGGCCCTGTTTCGGATGCTTTTAAGCATAGCGCTGCTTATGAGAAAGCCCATAAGGGAGGCGGAAAGTCCTGCGGAAAGAATCAAAAGCACCTGTCTCATCGGTTGAACATATTCATGGCCGCTTCCACGCCATCCTTTAAATAGGTTTCAACGGCCAGCACCGCCCTTTTTTTTGCCTCCTCCATTAGCGCCTCCTGCTCCTTAGGGAATCTGTCCAGTACAAAATCAGCCAGTTCCCGGTCTTCGGGCACCGGTCCTATGCCCAGCCGCAGCCGTGGGAAGTCTTCGGTCTGAAGCTGGTAGATAATGGACTTCATTCCGTTATGGGTGCCGGCGCTGCCGCTTTTTCTAATCCTTATCCTGCCCACCTCCAGGTCGGCGTCGTCGTATATTACCAAAAGGTTCTCAAAGTCCATCCGGTAATACTCCACCGCATCCAGCACGCTCATTCCGCTTAGGTTCATATAGGTAGCCGGCTTTAAAAGCAGTACCTCCTGCCCCAATATTCTCCCCATCCCAACGCTTCCCTTGAACTTTGCTTTTGATACCCTTATACCGTGTTTTTCCGCCAAAAGGTCTATTACGTCAAACCCGACGTTGTGCCTTGTGTTTTCATACTTTCTCCCCGGGTTACCAAGACCCGCTATAATATACATATTAACCACCCCGGATGATTTCTACCATTAATTCTACCACATTTGGCAAAATCAAAACCACCGTTTACTCCACGGTGGCATTTATATTTTACCCGGCTATTCTGTTTTGTTCGTCCAGCAGAACTATCGTCGGCCGTATTCGCGCCGCCTCTTCCCTGCTGACCGAGCAGTAGGATAGGATTATAACCACGTCGCCCCTTTGGACCAGTCTTGCCGCCGCGCCGTTTACACAAATGGTCCCGCTTCCCCTTTCTCCCTTTATTACATAGGTTTCAAACCGCGCGCCGTTGTTGTTGTTCACCACCTGTACCTTTTCGAAGGGAACGATGTCTGCGGCTTCCATAAGGGCCTCGTCTATGGTAATGCTTCCAACATAGTTCAGGTTCGCATCGGTAACCACCGCCCTGTGAAGCTTTGATTTAAGCACAGTGATATGCAAGCCCTACACCTCCATCTTTATGTTGTCTATAAGCCTGGTGCGGCCAATCCTTACCGCAAGCGCAATGAGCACGCCGCCCCTTAGTTCCCGCAGGGACTCCAGGGTTTCGGCGTCCACCAGCTCGGCATAGTCGATGTGGGCCAGCGGCTCCGAAGAAATTTTATCAACTATCCCGGACCTTATTAGCTCTGCGTTTCTCCCCGTCCTCAATCCGCTTCTTTGCCTCGAAAGGGACCGGGACAGCACCAGCGCCGCTTCCCTTTCCTCCGGGCGAGGTAGGTGTTCCTGAGCTCAGGGCAAGCCCGTCCGCTTCCCTTACAATGGGAAGTTCCACTATTTGTATGTCAAAGTCCAGGTCCCGCACCATGGTCTTTATAACCAGCACCTGCTGGGCATCTTTTTGGCCGAAATAGGCCCTGTCCGGCTGCACCAGGTTGAACAGCTTGGACACCACCGTCATTACCCCCCTGAAATGTCCCGGCCTGGACGCACCGCACAGCCGGTCGGTGAGCCGGTCCATGTCCACAAAGGTGGTGCTGCCTTTGACGTACATTTCATCGGCCCCAGGGGCAAATACTATGTCCACGCCCGACTTTCTGCAGCTTTCCATGTCCCTTTCTAGGTTCCTGGGGTAGGTATTGTAGTCCTCACCTTCGCCAAACTGGGTCGGGTTAACAAAAATGCTTACCACTACGCAGTCGTTGTCCTGCCTGGCTTTTCTTATAAGCGATATGTGTCCCTCGTGCAGGTAGCCCATGGTGGGAACAAGGCCCACGCTTTTGCCTTCGCTGCGCACCGTCTTAAGAATGTGCCTGAGTTCGTGCTTTGTTTTAACAAGTTCCAAAACAACCGCCTCCCTTTGAGAAGTTAGATGCAGGATGTGGAATCTCATAATCCATCCCGTTTCCTGGCATAGTGTCTTAATATAAAATAAGGCGCATTCTGCCAACAAAACAGAATACGCCACAAAGGTCCGGCATATTTCTGTCTCGGTCCCTATAAGGGCTCAGAGCAGATTTTTTAAACCTAAAGTTTTATTGCCCGGTGCAGCTCCCATGGATGCTGCCCTTGTATTAAGCATAATCGGTTTTAGTCCTGGTCAAAAAGCTTGCTCACCGAAAGGCCTTCATATATCCTTGTAATGGCTTCGGCAAAAATGGAGGCCACAGAAAGGACGGTTACCTTGTCGAAGGCCTTTTCACTGGGTAAGGGTATTGTATTTAAGATAACCATTTCCTTTATTGCCGAGTCTCTTATCCTGTTTACCGCGGGTCCCGAAAACACCGCGTGGGTGCAGCAGGCGTATATGTTCCTTGCTCCAAGTTCATCCATGGCATTTGCCGCTTCGGTTATGGAACCGCCGGTATCAACTATATCGTCGATAAGAATGACATCCTTGCCCTGAATATCCCCTATTACATTCATTACCTCCGCCACGTTGGCCTTGGGCCTTCTCTTGTCCACTATTGCAATGGGCAGGTTCATCATATTGGCAAAGTACCTTGCCCTGGACACGCTTCCGACGTCGGGGGACACAACCACCGCGCCTTTCATCCCTTTTTCGATAAAATATTCGGCCAGTATGGGAGCGCCCAGCAGGTGGTCCACCGGAATATTGAAATACCCCTGTATCTGCGCCGCATGTAGGTCCATGGTAAGTACCCTGTCGGCACCCGCCGTCGAAATAAGGTCCGCCACCAGCTTGGCGGTGATGGGGTCCCTCGCCTTGGTTTTCCTGTCCTGCCTTGCGTAGCCGTAATAGGGTATCACCGCTGTAATCCTGTCGGCGGAAGCCCTTTTCAAAGCATCCATAAGTATTAATAACTCCATCAGGTTATCGTTAACCGGAGGACAGACCGGCTGTATGACAAACACGTCGGCACCCCGCACCGATTCTTCGATATTGATTGCGATTTCGCCGTCCGAAAACTTGCCCACCCCGGCCTGGCCCACCGGTATTCCTATACATTTTGCGATCTCCTTTGCCAGTTCCGGGTTTGCATTTCCGGTAAACAGCTTTATTGTTTTTCTTGCCACCATCCTTTAAGACCTCCCGTATTGTTCTGTTGTTACTTGAGACCCTTTCTCTTGACCCAGTCCTTCACTTCCGCCTGGGTCCCGCGTTCTATTGCCAGGCTGTATTCTTCAACGTCCTTTGTTATGGTGGAACCGGCGGCAATATAAGCACCCTTTTTTACCCGCACCGGCGCCACCAGGTTGACGTTACAGCCGATAAAGGCACCGTCTTCAACCACCGTCCTGTGCTTTTTCCTGCCGTCATAGTTTACAAATACTACACCACAGCCTATATTGACGTCCTTCCCTACGTCCCCGTCACCTATATAGCTTAAATGGGATACCTTGGAGCCCTCCTCTAAGCATGAGTTTTTAACCTCCACAAAGTTGCCCACCCGGTTGTGACCCTTTATGCTGCTTCCCGGCCTTATGTGGGCATAGGGCCCTATCTTGCACAAGCTGCCGATATCGCTGTCCCGCAGCACCGAAAACTCAATCTCGTTTCCGCTGCCTATGGTGCAGTTTTGTATCCTTACTCCCGGCCCAATTATGTTGCCCTGGCCTATTGTCGTATTCCCCTCAATGTGCGTACCCGGCAGTATCCTGGTATCGGCGCCTATGGTAACCGGGCTGTCAATATAGGTGGAATCCGGGTCGTCAATAATAACGCCTTCTTCCATAAGCCTTATGAGGTTCCTCTTGTTCATTATTTTCTGTACCATCGAGAGCTGGTGTTTTGTATTTACACCCATAATTTCCTTTTCGTCATCCAAGACACAGCCACCTATAATTATACCCCTACTGCTTAAAAATTCAACAATATCCGTCAAATAGTATTCGCCCTGGGCGTTGTCGTTGTTGATGCTGCCTATGCCCCGGACCAGCTTTTCCCTGTCGAAGCAGTATATACCGGAATTTATCTCCCGGATTTTTCTCTGGTAGGAATCCGCGTCCCTGTGCTCCACTATACCGGTTATACTGCCCCCTTCCCCCCTAATTATTCTGCCGTAGCCTTAGGGGTTGTCCATCTGCACCGTGAGGACGGTCATGCCAAAACCCCCTCCTACGTGGTGGTCAACCAGCCTTTTAAGGGTTTCTCCCCTTACAAGGGGCGTATCGCCATACAATACCAGGACCCTTTTTGCATCCTTCGAAACATGGGGAAGGGCCTGCATCACCGCATGGCCGGTACCCAGCTGGGGTTCTTGGCACACCGTAACCACATCCTTATCCAGCACGTCCTTTACCACGTCCGATTTATATCCAACCACCACTATTACCTGGGATGGCTCCAAAGCCTTTACGCTTTCCACCACGTGGTTTATCATTTCTTTGCCGCATACCCTGTGAACCACCTTCGGAAGGTCGGATTTCATTCTCACGCCCTTACCCGCCGCAAGTATTATAACCGACAAGTCCTTCATCAAGTACACCACCTGTAATTAGAAATATGACCCTGTGACACAATGCCTTGGTTACATTTCTACAAAAAGTCAGAATTCCCTTTTGTGAAATTTTCCGGTCTAAGAATATATTATGAAATTGTTCTTTCGCCTATACCGCGAAAACAATCGCTTTGACAAGAAAGTGTTCGGCCGGGACAATTTGTATGTAAAATCGATTGAAACATGCCTTTTTCAGCATTAAATATCGATTGGTTTATTATTGCAAATAAACTATAATAATCTTAGAAACAGCGGGGGGTCCGCTGTTCAATGCTGGAAAGGCAGATGATTTAATGATAATAGGGATACCCAGAACCCTTACCTACTACGCCTACAAACCCCTTTGGGAAACCTTTTTTCAAGACCTGGGCTGCGAGATTGTAGTATCCGACAAAACGTCCAAGGGCATCCTGGACAAAGGGGTGGAGTTTGCCGTTAACGATGCCTGCATACCCATTAAACTGTTCCACGGGCATGTACACAACATAGGCAAACGGGCGGATTTCATATTCGTACCCCGCCTAATCAACCTTACCAGGGAAAAGACTGTAACATACTGTCCCAAGTTCCTTGGCCTGACCGACATGGTCCGGGCCTCAATGCCCGACCTTCCACCCCTTCTGGACTTCAGGATAGACCTGAGGGAGAAATGGAAAGCCCGGTACAGGGAATATGAGAGGCTGGGCTGCCTGCTGGAGCTGCCTCCCGGCCGGATAGGGCACGCCTTTCGCAGCGCCAAGAGGGCCCTACGCTCATACAGGCGGCGCCTGTCGGACGGGAAGGACCTGAAAAGGCCGTCGCAGCGGCTTAGGAACATAACGGTATTCCGTCCCTTCCGCCCAGGCCGATAACGCTGGCGGTGGTGGGCTACCCGTACCTTTTGTATGACGACTTTGTTAACGCAGGGCTTATGGCCAAGCTGCATAATATGGATATCAGGATACTGACCCCGGAGATGGTCCCGGAAAGGCAGCTGCTAATAAAAGCCAAGAGCCTACCAAAGGACCTTTTCTGGACCTTCAGTAACCAAGTGGTAAGAAGCGCCATACATTACATAGACGACAGCAGCGTGGATGGAATAATACACGTTACCGCCTTTGGATGCGGCCCCGATTCGATGGTGGGAAAACTGGTAGAACTGGAGGCCAAGCAAAGGGGCGTGCCCTATGTATTGATATCACTGGATGAGCATACCGGAGAGGCAGGGGTCCTTACAAGGCTGGAAGCCTTTGTGGACATGCTCAGGTACAGGAGGGGCGAATTATGAAGATTACTTTTCCCTTATGGGCTCCTCGCCCATTGCGTTCAAAATGCTTATTGAAAAACTGGGCCATGAGCCGGTAATGCCGTTAAGGCCAAGCGAGAATACCCTTTCCCTAGGCTCCCATTACGCGCCGGAGTTCGCCTGCATACCCTTCAAGATACTGCTGGGCACCTACCTGGAGGCCCTTCAGAGGGGCGCGGAGATGATAATAACCTCCGGCGGCATGGGCCCGTGCAGGGCAGGGTATTATGGCGTGCTCCATGAAAAAATTCGCTAGGGACCTAGGCTTTAACGTGGAATTTGTGGTACTGGAGCCGCCGCAGAAAAAAACCATGGACTTTTTAAGAAAGCTCAGAAGGATAACCCGCGGCAAGTCACTGTCGGTTGTGTGGGATGCGCTGTCCACCTGCTGGCAAAAGCTGACGGTGCTGGACTACATTGACGAGCTGTCCTACGAGATAAGACCCCGGGAGCTTAAAAAAACGAGACCACAAGGGTTCTGGAAGAATGTTACCAAATAATTGACAGCGCATGGACAAGGGAGGATATACGGGAAAGCCGGGTGGAATGCGAAAAGGCTTAGGCTATAAGGACGGATAAAACCAAAAACCCTTAAAGGTGGGTATAATAGGCGAAATATACGTGGTGCTGGAGCCCGCCGCCAACTTCGATATACAGCGCATGCTGGGGGATATGGGAGTGCTGGCCCGCCGTTCCATATACCTTGCCGATTGGACCAAAAACAACACCTTCTTCAAGGGAGAGGACCACATAAAAAAGCGGCTAAACCCTACCTGGCGGAGCTGGTGGGAGGGCATGGAACCCTGGTTGGAAATACGGTATTGTATTCAAAGGAAGGCTATGACGGCGTAATACAGCTTGCGCCCTTTGCCTGCATACCGGAAATTGTTTCAAAGAGCATCCTCGGCAAGGTGGCCAGGGACTTGGACATACCGGTACTGACACTGTTTATTGACGAACAAACCGGCAAGGCGGGTATAAAGACAAGGCTGGAGGCCTTTGTCGACCTTATGTACAGCAGGAGAAAGATAAGACGGGAGGTACTTATATGAATGGTTACCTGGGGGTTGATGTGGGCTCGGTAAGCACAAAATTGGTAGTGGTGGACGACTGCTTGAATATACTTGCAAGCATCTATGCCAGTACCGCCGGCAAACCGATTGAAACGGTGCAGGAATGTTTAAAAAAGATAAAAGGGGACCTGGCCGACGGGGTGGAAATCTGCGGCGTGGGGGTAACGGGAAGCGGCCGGGAAGTAGCATCGGTGGTGGTTGGAGCGGACGTGGTCAAGAATGAAATAACTGCCCATGCAATAGCCGCTTCCAACATAATGCCCGATGTAAACACCATAATCGAAATTGGGGGACAGGATTCCAAGATAATAATACTGCGGGACGGAATAGTGGTGGACTTTGCCATGAACACCGTTTGTGCCGCCGGCACCGGTTCTTTTTTGGACCACCAGGCCGCAAGGCTGGGTATACCCATAGAGGACTTCGGAGCGCTGGCCCTTAAATGCGAAGGCCCGGTTAGAATAGCGGGCCGATGTTCGGTGTTTGCAGAGTCGGATATGATACACAAACAGCAGCTGGGCCACCCTATCGAGAGCATAATAGCCGGCTTGTGCGAAGCTCTGGTAAGGAATTACCTCAACAACGTGGGCAAGGGCAAGGATATAAAGCCGCCGGTTGTATTCCAGGGCGGTGTGGCGGCAAACATAGGGATAAGGGCCGCCTTTGAACAGGCCCTGGGTTTTGAAGTGACCGTACCGGAGAACTTCATGGTGATGGGGGCTATTGGGTCCGCCCCGCTTTGCCAGGGACCATGCCCGCAAGCACGATAAAACCCGTTTCAAGGGCTTTGATGCCAGCAAATTTAATTACCGGGCAAGGAGCTTTGAATGCAAAAGCTGTTCAAACCTGTGCGAAGTGATTCAAATATTCCAGGACGGAGAACTTGTGGCCCGCTGGGGCGGAAGATGCGGACGGTGGGACACGCTGTAATCATGGGGACGGTTCTTTTGATTACAGGCCGCGGGTAGCGGGTACCAAGGACCGGCGGCCGGCGATCAAAAACGCCGGCAAGGTATATTTTCCCCGGAGTCGGATACAATCCTAGAGGAATGGTGCCATACCATATTGGTAGTAAGAGGTGAGAAGTTGGAGGTGAGATTAAAACAATACGCCCGAGCATTACAAAAATCGCACTTCCCTCATCACACTTCTCTCTTCTCAAATAAAGGAGCCTTATATGAAAATCACTTTTCCGCACATGGGCGGCGTGTACATACCCCTTAAAACTCTATTTGAAGAGCTGCAGGTGGAGGTGGTAATCCCCCCCTTCAACAACGATGAGATGAAGGGCTTGGGCTGCAAGCATTCTCCCGAATACTCCTGCCTGCCCTTTAAGCTTATACTGGGAAATGTACTGCATTCGCTTGAGCGGGGCGCCGACACCGTAATAATGCTTGGGGGCTCCGGCCCGTGCCGTTTCGGGTATTTCGGGCACCTCTTAAACATGATAGCCAGGGACCTGGGTTATCGCTTCACGTTCATCTGCCTTGAACCGTCCACCCTGCACGGGGATATACGAGACTTCATAAAAAAGGTCGGCTGCGGCTATCGTACCTTTCTTCGCGCCCTTATGTTGGGATGGAAAAAGCTTGAAGCGGTGGACGGGCTGCAAAAAAAGTATTGGACCTGCCTCCCCTATTCGCGGGACAAGGAAAAGTCCCAAACCGTTCTTCGAGACGCCGTGGACCAAATAGCCGCCTGCCGCAGCGTCCCGGAAATAAAAAGCGCTGTCGCCGCAGGCTCAAATGCCCTGGATGGCTTAAGGCAAGCCACCGACAGCCTTCCCAGGGTTGCTGTAGTAGGAGACATATACACGTTGAACGAGCCCTATTCCAACCAAAACATAGAATGGCTGCTTGCCGAACAGGGCATTGAAACCCACCGCTCCATCTATACAAGCAGTTGGGTTAAAAAATCCCTGCTGCCCTGGAACAGGAAAGCCTATTACAGCCGGGCAAAGGCCTTTGCGAAGGGTTACCTGGAGGACTGCATAGGGGGTTTTGCATTGGACACGGTATACCATGCCGTATCCTCTGCCGAAAAGGGATTTGACGGGATAGTTCATGTATTCCCTGTCACATGTATGCCGGAAATTGTCAGCCGCCAGGTGCTTGAAAAAATATCGCTTCAAAAAAATACCCATCATGTCGTTAGCACATGAGCATATGGAAAGAACAGGTGTAGAAACCCGCGTTGAAGCCTTTTGCTGAACTTCTGCATGGCAAAGCACAACGTCAATTAAACCCTTTGATTATTCCCACGCTTTCTTCTGCAACGGCCTTCTCATATTCTTCTAATATGGCTTTTTGAATCATTTCTCTTGTTTGCGGAGTTAATGGGATGGGCAATGTCCTTGAACTCTCCATCCGGAGTTCTACGACTGGGCATGGCGATAAATGTTCCGTTTTGTCCGTCTATAACTTTTTATATCATGCACTACAAATTGATTGTCGAAGGTCACAGAGACAACAGCCTTCTCTTCCCCTCAGAGTTTACCTTTCTAACCCTTACGTCGGTTATCTGCATAATATCACCACCTTCCGTCAAACATACATAAAGCCGGTTTTTTTAATATTCTATACTGACTAAAAATTTCCTGCCGGAATTATTAAATTTTCCAAAAAATATTAAACAGGCAGCCGGTCGTTGGGCCTTAAGCTTACTTTTCCCGTTTTTTCGTCCACCCCTTCAAGGTACATAAGGGGTATATAGTTGGACACCAGCTTTTCCTCCGGCTTTGTGGTGGTAATCATAACTCCTATTCCAACAACCCTGGCATCAAACTCCTTCATCAGGTCAACCATGCCCCGGGCGGTGCCCCCGGCTTTCATGAAATCGTCTATTATTAGCACCCCGGCGCCCCTTTCCATTGCCCTTTTGGAAAGGGACATGGTCTGAATCCTTCCGGTGGACCCGGATAGGAAATTGATATTGACCGCCGATCCCTCGGTAACCCGGTTGTCCCTTCCTTGCGATAACAAGGGGCACGCCAATGGCCCGCGCCGTCATCAGCGCTATGGGTATACCCTTGGTTTCAACCGTCACAACGTACTGTATGGGCTCCCCATCCGACACCCCGCCAGCATTACCCGCCGCAAATGCCACCTGTGGATCGGATATCACATCCGCCATGTACAGGAACCCCCCGGTGATTATCCTGCCGGGGTCGGACAGGGTTCGTGCAATCCGGTTTAAAAACTCCATACTCTTCGGCCGCTGTTACGCTGTTTTTTGTATTTTACCCCACCGGATGCTCCCGGCACCGTCTCTATCCTGCCCAGACCCAGCTCCTCGAGAACGTTTTTGGCTATGACAATATCTTCGCTTATGGTGGACTTTGCAGCGTTCAATTTCTCTACAAAGTAGTTTAGGGAATCTTTACCATGGCCGCAATCCGTTCATTCTCCTCCACACATTTATTACATATTACCTCGCAACATTTTTGTAAGCCTACGTTTACCGCGAAAGCCGTTGATCGGTGAGCATGTCCCAAACTCTTAATACCTATACGTAACAGTGCCCGTGGTGACCGAATAAATTCTTTCGGATGATAATACAGGTCCTGTCAAGTATCTTTACCATGCTCCATCAGCAGTGCGCCCATTAACCGTATTACTGACGCTTCATTGGGAAATATCACCATTGGTGGTCGATACTTGGAATCCATCATCAAAAGCATCGTCTAACAAAGTAGCAGCCTTTGATTTGTTTCATATTTATCTTCTTTCTCTTATAGCTTCCGAAGGCTTCGATTTCCTGCCTTGCATTATCCATGTTCCTTGAAAAATGTGTTTGGCACCTCTCACCCTGAATGCCTTTTTCAGAGGTAACTAGATGGACATCTTCCATCCTTATGAGAAGAATTCTCCCCAGCTGCTTTCACTTTCATATTAGATCTTTTTCACCTACCTGGCTATAGCCCCTGGATCACACGGCTATCCTCTCGCACCTTTAGATACAAAGCATCTACTATTACGGTAATGGCTTTCTAAAGTTGTTTTAAAAGCATGGACTATGGGGTCAGGAGAAACAGTGGATTTTGAAAACTTTTTACCACAGAGTCCTCAATATTTTCTACCTTGCGGGTTATTAACCATTCCATCATTAATGCCTGCTCGCTGCGCTGGTAACGCTCAACTCCCCATACCGGTGGCGGGGAATACGCAAGTCCCCTATCCGGGTGACAAGATCACGATTGTAATAGCCATTGCGTTGCCTTTACGTTTATCGGTTCTCTCGTAGGGCTCTAAAGCTGTTCGACTGACATCGCAAAACTTCATTGAATATTTTTCAAGCTTTTCAATTTATCGCGATTGTTGTTTAGAAAAAGCCATTCTTCTTCAATATTAAATTGGGCCATGGATTTCATCCCGGTTTGGTATTTGTCTCACTTATATTATAACCATGACAATTATATAGACCAATAATGGTATTTCATATAAATATATTGTGATATAATCTATAAAAATGAAAAAATCAGCCGTATAAGGCAATAATACTAATAATAATATGATATTGAGAATAAACGCCGTTTATACAGTAAAATATGCGGTCAAATAAAGCCGGTCAAAAGGCATCGGGTATACGGCTGCTTGTACCGGAGGGGAAGCGCGAGGGAACCGGCATGCCGTACTTAAAACCGGGCACCGGATTTTGGCGCATGGAAGATGATACTTGATTGGTAAAGGAGAGGCTCATTATGATACCGGATTTCTGCGCAGGCAAAAAACTTTACATACATTTTATAGGGATCGGCGGAATAAGCATGAGCGGCTCGCCCCATACTTCTTGAGAGGGGACACAGGGTTTCCGGCTCGGACCGGCACTTCGCCCATCACCGAGAAATTGAAGGCCAAGGGGGCCGAAGTTTACGTGGGACACAGCCGGGAATACATTAAGGACCCCGACCTGGTGGTATACACATCAGCGGTGGACCAGAGCAACCCGGAGCTTGAAGCCGCCCGGGAAAAGGGGATAGAAACCATGACAGGGCAAGCATGCTGGGCTTTCTTATGAAGGAATACCGGTACCCGGTGGCGATCGCCGGGGGCCACGGTAAAACAACTCACCACCTCCATGGTCTCCCTCATATTCGAAAACGCAGGCCTTGACCCCACGCTGCTCATAGGCGGGGAGCTGGACCAAATGGGGGCAATGTGAAGGTGGGCAAGGCCCTACCTGGTTACCGAGGCATGCGAGTACAGGGAAAACTTCCTGAAATTCCGCCCCTATGCGGCAGTGGTTCTCAATATCGACCGGGACCACCACTGGACTTTTTCAAGGACTTCGAACACATAAAGTCTGCCTTTGAAAGGTTTTGCAAAGCTTATTCCCGACCACGGCTGGGTTGTTGCCTATAACGGCGACCCGGCCCTTATGGATATTATCTCGGGCCTTTCCTGCAGCGTAATTACCTACGGCATCGACGAAGACGCAAAGGTGACCGCAAGGAACATATCCTTCGACGCCGACGGGTGCGCAGGCTTTGACCTGTATATTGAAGGAAGATATATGGACAAGATCCGGCTCGCCATCCCGGGACGGCACAACGTGCTCAACGCCCTGGCAGCCATTTCAACGGGACGGATTTTTGAAATAAACATGGATACAATAAAGAAAACGCTGGCGGGCTTTACCGGTACGCACCGGCGCTTCGAGATAAAGGGACGCAAAAAGGGTTTTACGGTAGTGGACGACTATGCCCATCACCCCGCCCGAGATTAAGGCTACCCTGGAGGCGGCGGCTAATTTTCCCCACAAAGGACCTGGTGCGTGTTTCAGCCTCATACCTATACCCGGACCAAACTGCTGCTGGACGAGTTCGCCCAATGCTTTGACGGGGCGGACAGAGTGATAATAACCGACATATACGCCGCCCGTGAGCGGGATACCGGCGGGTCCTCGTCCCCACCTGGTTAAGGCAATATCCGAAAGGGGTGGCAGTGCGGTTTATATTCCCGGGTTCCGGGAGGTGGTCCGCTACCTTTCGGAAAACCTGCAGCAAGGGGACTTGGTGCTGCCGTGGGGAGCCGGGGATGTGTACAAGGTTGGCGAAATGCTGCTTGAGGCGGATAATTCTTAAGGCTTTGGCAAACCCACCTAACCCATAGGCTACATCCCCTGCGGGATTTGTGCCAATACTTTCAAAAGGAGTGTATAAACCGTGGCAAAGTAAGAACAAGAACAAGGGCCCGGTGGCATTTACTTCGGATGAAGGGGATAATATCAACATTAAGCTCCCGAACACCGATTCCATTTCCACCAAGCGGCCGTCGGATACAAAGGGCCGGGGAAAAATCCCGATAAAAGACCCGTTGACTTATCGTTTAATTAGCAATTTATGACGGCTTAATGAAGCAGTAGAAGGATAATGCCCTGCAGAGAGCGGGCCCAAGGCTGAAAGGTCCGCCGGTGAATAGGCCTTCGAAACCCGCCGCGGTGATGGGCTGCCGCCCGTTACCAAGTATCAATGATCGGGGGCCAAACGAGGGTACCGCTTCGTCCTCCGGAGGATGAAAGGGTTTTTTACCATTCAGCGCACCCTTCCCCTTTTAACACGTCTCGCACTATCACCCTGTTCCAGTGCCCTTATTATGCCGTCCACGCCGAAGAATGCACCGGTTATTCCTGGCCTCGGTAATCCCGTCGGTATACAGGTACAGGCTGTCGCCCTTTTCAAGGCGCAGCTTGTATTCCCGGTACCAGCCCTGGGCAAGGCTGCATATGGGAAGACCCACACCCTCCACCACTGCGGCGCTAGCCTTTTTTAGCACTACCGCAGTTATGACCCGCATTGGAATAGGTGAAGACGGAATCTTCCGGATTGTAAATCCCGTATAGAATAGTAATGAAAACCTCGTCGTCAGCCCCAAGCCGAGAAATTTTTCCAGCAATCCCTCAAGCACCAGCGGCGGTGAACAGCCCTCCTCCGCAAAGTTCTAACCGTCTGCCGCACAAACATAGTCATCATGGAGGACATTACGCCGTGCCCCGCGATATCGAATATATAAACGGCAGTATTTCGCCCCCACGGGAAAAACGTCCGACAGGTCTCCACTCAGCATTTCGCAAGGGGATGTATAGGTAATCCAGCTGCCGTTCACCTCGCCTTTTTGGGGCAACATCCTGTGCTGCAGCGTTTTGGCAAAGCAAAGGTCGTCGTTAAACTTCCTGTTCTGCTCCCTAATGCTTCTCTCCATGGCCTTTTCCCTGGTTATATCACGGAAAACCTCCACCGCGCTGCATATCCTGCCCTGTTCATCCCTTATGGGAGAGCTGGCAACCGAGTACACCCTGCCGTTTACCGTCTCCTCCTTCTTATGAATCCTTCCGGTTCGCGTTTCGTCCGGTGATACAGTCGGGGCACGGGCTGTCAAGGCCAAGGCCTTGGTAGCATTTCATGCCGGTAAAGTCACCCACCGTCCTTCATTGACTTGTTCATGAAAACAATGCGATGGTCGGTGTCTATCACCCTGACCCAGTCTATCATACCGTTTATTATATCCAGTGAATATTTCCCCAATTTTTTATCCATTGAATTCTCCCCACCAAGGTTTGATATACTATTTCATTCGCTATAAACCTCCCCTTTCCTCCAACTCTTTTAAGAAACTGTACCCAAATGCAAGATAAGAGCCGAACCGCTCTTGCCCTATCATGACACGGTGCAGCCGCAGGTATTGGACAGCGTCACCACCATGGTGTACCTTACCTTTTTCTCTTCCATCCTCCGCTGTATTTCCTCCAGGACCCTCACCGCTTTCCTTTCCCCCCTTATTATGGTGGACATTTCATTTACGCTGCTTGATACTACCGTCGCTTTTACCGATAATGTCCACCACTTCCTTCACAGGCCTTAAGTCCTCGGTGTACAGCGGATAAAAGCTTACCTGACAGGACACACTAGGGGTTTTTCCCATACCGCGCATATAAATCCTCCCTTTCGGTCTTTGACAGCCTTCATTTCCTGCTCCCAGGAGATTTCCTCGGGACTTGCCGTTGGCGGTATAAACAAGCACTCGCCGTAACCTTTAAGGTTTCCGTCCAAACTTTAAGCTGTTCCATGGTAATAAATGATGCATACTTGAATACGCTGTTTTCCTGGAAGCCCTTGTGAGGTAGAGTTCCCCCCACTTGCTTTCAGGGTTTATGGTGCCTATAGAAGCCTCCCCCCGGTTTTAACACCCTGAACATTTCATTGTAAGCCCTTTGGGGGCTCCTTTATGAACTCGAAGGCAGCCATGGAAAACACCCCGTCAAAGTGATTGTCCGGGAAATCAAGGCTGTACACGTCCATCCGTTTGAACTCAATCCCCGGCTTTATTCCTTCCGCCTTCTTCCTTGCCACCGCCAGCATTTCCTCCGAAATATCAATGCCCGTCACCACGCACCCGTAACTTGCAAGCTTTAGGCTGAAATTGCCGGTACCGCAGCCCACGTCCAGCACCCTCTGGTGCATTTTGGGCGTAAAAAAGGCTGAAGGCGGACAGGTTCGGTCTCATCGGCAAACTTCCCAATGCCACCCTTGTACCATTCGTCGTAATTCTTCTGCCTATCACATCAAAAACAGCCATGAACCGGCCTCTACAATAATTCTAATATGCTTTCCTTAAGCCGGTTGAACCTGTTCGAGGTAAAGGTTTTACTCCCCCGGGGCCGGTCTATGTCCACCGTGAACACCCGCCTTACCGACGCCGGGCGCTCGGTGAAAAGGTATATCCTGTCGGAAAGGAATATCGCCTCGTCTATGTCGTGGGTAATAAACAGTATGGTGCCAGGCTTCTCCAGGACCTGTAGCAGCCATTCCTGCATCTTCCTCCTGGTTATGGCGTCCAAGCCGCCGAAGGGCTCGTCCAGCAGCATTATATCGCTTTGAACATGTAGGTCGAAGCGCGCCCTCTGCCTCATGCCCCCCGAGAGCTGGGAGGGATACCTGTCCTGGAAGCCCTCGAGACCGAACACCGAGAAATACTTGTCGGCCTGCGCCCTTGCCTTTTCTATGCCCTCTCCCCTTTTACAAGGGGTATAATGATTGTCCATTATGGTCCGCCAGGAAACAGAGAGGTCCTTCTGGTGCATATAGCTCACCCTCCCGGTTTGCCAGTATGGTCTTCGCCGTCTATCAAGACCTTACCCGCATCGGGTTTGTGCGGAGATTATGTTAAACAAAGTGCTTTTGCCAGCCGCTGGGACCCAGTATGGACACCAGTTCCCTTTCATCGGCGATAAAGCGATATATCCTCCAGCACCCTTAGGTTCTCGTATTTGCTGGATATGCCGGTAACCTCGATCTTTTTCATGGCTACTCTCCCGGCAGGAACTCATTGGTAAAGGCCTTATCAACGTCACATGCTCTCTATCAAGTCCCTTTCATACATCCATTTTGCATAGCTTTCCCAAATTTCCTTTTCATAAGTCCCAAGGCCGTCCGACTGGTATTCCTGGAATTTTTGGCTCTCTCTCACCAGCTCCCTGTCCAGCTCGGGGGAGACTTTAAGCAGAAACTCCGCCGCCTCTTCCGGCTTTTGTATGCAGTACTCGTATCCCTTTGTCACCGCTCTCAAAAACCCTTTTACCAGGTCGGGGTTTTGGTCTATGGGTTCCTCGGAAGCTATAATAACCGGCGTATAAAAGTCCAGGGCTTCGTCCTCTTCCCGAAGGTTTATAAAATTCAGGTCAATACCCCTAAGCTCTGCGGCCACCCCGTCCCAGCCGTAGTAAATCCAAGTAAAGTCCACGTCCTTGGTTACGCTGGTGAAAAAGTCCGCGGAGCCTATGGACACCATCTCCAGCTTGTCAAAGTCGGCGCCGTACTTATCCATCATGGCCCTTAGTACCGCCTCCTCCATCGGCGAGCCCCATCCGCCGTACTTTTTGCCCTCAAAATCGGCGGGAGTTTTTATTCCCTTTTCCACCGGGGATGCAAACCCCGAGGTGTTGTGCTGTATAATGGCAGCTATGGCAACCACCGGTATCCCTTCCACCCGGGCATGGGTTACCTCTTCCTGGTAGCTTATCCCGAACTCCGCATGTCCTGCGGCCACCAACTGGGCGGTACCCCCTTCGTTCACCTGGAGTATCTCCACCTCCAGCCCTTCCTCTTCAAAATATCCCAGCTCCTGCGCCGCGTACAGCCCGGTGTGGTTTGTATTTGGCACCCAGTCCAGCAGCACCGTCACCTTACCGCCTTCGCCTGCGGAATCGCTTTTGCATGAAACCACCGATAACGCCAGTGCGAGTATAATCATTAACACTAAAGCCTTTTTCATAACGCACTCCTCCAAGTATTCTATTCTTCCTGTCGGGCCGCGTATTTCGCCCAGGGCATAAGCCAGCCCTCCAGAAGTTTTATTATTTCAAAAACCCCAAGGCTCAGCACCGTTATAACTATTATGGCGGCAAAGGTCTTGTCCACCGCGAAGGAATGCATGGACCTTCGCATGAACTCGCCAAGGCCCGCCTTTGCCCCCAGCCATTCGCCAATGACTGCGCCCATAATGCTGTATGCCGCCGATATTTTCATACCGGAAAACAGCGAGGGCAGCGCCCCGGGCAGTTTAAGCAGCCGGAAGATTTGCATCCGGCTTGCGCCCATGTTTTTTAGAAGGTCGTACATTTCCCCGTCCACGCCCTGGAGGCCTCCCATAAAGCTTACAACCACCGGGAAAAAACACAAGGGTAACCACCATCACCGGCAGCAGCCCGTACCCGAACCAAATAACAAAAAGGGGCGCTATGGTTATTATCGGGATGGTCTGGCTTATGACCAGGATTGGATACAGGGCTTCTTATCACCGGCACGCCGTCCATCACAAAGGCCAGCACAAAGGATACCGCAACGGCTATGACAAACCCGGTCATGGCTTCGTAAAGGGTAACCCGGGTATGACCGGCTATTATCGGGAAGCTTTTGACAAGGGATACCGCAACCTGTGACGGGGCGGGCAGAATAAAGTCCGGCACACCGCCCAGCCTTACGCCGGCCTCCCACAGGGCAGCCAGTATAAGGCCCGCCGCCAGCTGGGGCCCCAAGTCCCTCCTTCCGCCTGTACCCGGCTGCCGCCACCGGCCGTGCTTCCGTCGAACCCCCGGCAGCGGACGGCAGCCAAGGTCCTTCTTACTCCCTGTACTTGCCGACCTTTTCATCCATGGTCACGCCTTCCTTTTTATAGTCAATCTTAACTATTGATACAACCCTGCTTGCACCCTGTTCGGCGCATAACTCCTGGGCCCTTTTCACTATCTCAAGCAGCCGGTCCAACTCCCCCTCCATGGTGGTTTCCATCGGCCCTACCTCGTATTTCACGCCGCTTTGCGCAATCATGCTTATAACCCTGTCCACCACCGGGTAGATGCGCTCCTCCGGCACCACCGGCAGCACCTGCAGACTTACGTTAACACTTGCCGTTTTGCTCACCCCCAGTACATTGGAATATTTATTCCCCCGGCCCGCCCGCAGCAGCGGCCCACCCAATCCAAGTCCGCCGTGTAATACCCGGTATTATGTAAGTATAGGCATACACGAAACAGAAACTGCCCGTACCCCGATGGGTAACAGGCAGTAAAAATTACCTTCCTACGCTGGCATTACCCAGATCAGGTATAAGGGTCGGAATGCATCCCTCTCAGCCGGCCAAAAACCAGCTCCCCTGTAATTATTCGGTTCAACTAGATTATATCACATCTGCAGAATATAGTTAACCCGAAAACATAATTTCCAGCAGTTCATTCCGGCTTATAGGCCCGAAATAGGAACTAAGGTCCATCCCTTCCATGGCCTCTTCAACCGTTTTTCGGTCGTATTTCAACCCCTTAAGCCCGGCCTCAAAGCCTTCGGTCTCCAGTACACCCAGGTAGTCTCCGTAGAATTTGCATTCCCTTATAAGGCCTTCCTTGATATGAATGAAAACACCCACCTTTCCGCCGGGGAAACGCTTCTCGAAGCGGTAATTAAACGGGGGGGATTCGCCATAGGTCCAGGCCCAGGATGCGAACTTGTCCCCGGCGGTCTCGGATACCCGGAGAATGGCCTCCTCCGGGAGTTTTATCTCCTCGGATTCATAATCGTTGGACAGCCTTCTCTGAAGGCGTTCCCTGAACTCGTCTATGGTCATATTCTCCTTCAGAAACTCCCGAATGTTGCCCACTCGGCTTCGGATGGACTTTATGCCCTTGGACTCTATCTTGTCGGCAGATACATTCAAGGCTTCCGCCAGGTCCTCGATGTTCACATCAAAGAGCAGGGTCCCATGGTGCAAAAATTTCCTTTGGTACAGCCGCTGGGCATTGCCGGATATCTTCTTGCCATAGGCGACGATATCGTTTCTTCCCACCAGCGTGGCATCCACACCGAGCTCATTAAGCACATTGATAATCGGGTTCACAAAAACCGAAAAGTTTATGGGCCTCCCCGGCTCCACGCGGGATATAAACGTGAAATTCAGATTTCCCAGGTCGTGGTAGACTGCTCCTCCCCCGGAAATTCTTCTTACCACCTTGATACCCCGTTCCTTTACAAACCGCTGGTTGATTTCCTCCAGCGTATTCTGATTTCTGCCTATGATAATGGAAGGTTCGTTCTGCCAAAGCAGGAAATAGTCTTCCCCCGGGTCCACGTGCATCAGGCAGTATTCCTCCAAGGCAATATTGAAATAGGGATTTGTACTGTTATTGATTATGTATCTCATAGCATACCCGCTCCTGTGTCAATATTTTTTATAAGACTGCCGCCAATACCGCTTTTTCGGTCCGTTTCTTGAACTATTATGCACTGCGCAAAAACGCGGGTGCCGGGACTGCCGGTACGGGCGGCGGGATAAGCGGCGCCGCGTTCCCGTATAACTATTTATAAAACAGCCTTTAGCCGAAACGGCAAAAGGCTGTTTTATATAAAGACCCTATTGGCTTCAGGACTGCAGCTGATACCGGAAGATCAGCGTGGCTTTTCCTTTCCTCTCCTTAATATCGGCCTTTAATATTTCCGCCACCTTCCCATCGTCCAGCGTGACCTGGGTACCCTCCAGTGCTTCAATATATTCCTTTAGCCCTTCAACTTGCTCCGGGCCCACTTCTTTCATGACGCCCCATGCGCCTGCAAGCACGCTTGCAGGGTTTCATGTGGAGCAGGCCTTCTCCAGCCTTTCCTTCACCGAAGCAGCAATGGCATCCTTAAAAGCTTTTTGGTAGTTCCCGTCCGCTGCGAACATTATGTCACCCCTTGTCATTTTACTATTAAATTTCAATCCTTCTTAAAGCTGTTTCTGTTCTGCCCCATCCTTCTGCCACTTCAGGATGGGTTTCCTGGCTGCCAGCACCTCATCGATCCTGCGCACCGGGGTATTGTGAGGCGCCTCTTTGAGAACCTGGGGATTCTCCCTGGCCTCCTCGGCAATACGAATCATGGCATCGATGAACTCATCCAGGGTTTCACGGCTTTCGGTCTCGGTGGGCTCCACCATTATCGCTTCATGGACGATGAGCGGGAAATAGATGGTAGGCGGATGGTATCCATAATCTATTAACCTCTTGGCGATATCCAGGGTGGTCACTTCACCGGTCCCGTCTTTCAAACCTCCAAGCACGAACTCATGCTGGCACATCTCATCAATGGGCAGCTTGTAATGCTCCTTAAGTTTGGCCATCATATAGTTGGCGTTTAGAACCGCCCTGCGGCTGGCTTCTTTCAACCCCTCCGCGCCCATGGCCAGTATATAGGTATAGGCCCGAATCATGACTCCGAAATGGCCGTAGAAGCTTTTTATCTTGCCTATGGAATAGGGCCTGTTATAATCCAGGTAGTACCTGTCCCCGGATTTCTCGATCATGGGAATGGGCAGGAACTCTACCAGGTGTTCCTTAACACCCACCGGTCCGGACCCGGGGCCGCCACCCCCGTGGGGAGTGAAAGGTCTTGTGCAGGTTGTAGTGAATTACATCGAAGCCCATGTCGCCGGGCTGGAGATGCCCATTATCGCATTCATATTGGCCCCGTCGTAACAGCAGGCCCCCGGCCTCGTGGACTAGGTCGGCGATTTCCTTTAATGTTCTTTTCAAAGAGCCCCAGGGTGCTGGGGTTGGTGAGCATCAGCCCAGCCACCTCATCGCTTAATGCCGCCTTGAGGTCTTCCATACATCAACGGCACCGTCCTTGGTAGACTTGACCTCAATAATGTCGAAACCCACCATCGCAGCACTGGCCGGGTTGGTCCCATGGGCGGAATCAGGTACTATAATCTTGGTTCTCTTGCCGTCTCCTCTTTTTTTGTGGTACGCCTTGATTATCATCAATCCTACCATTTCCCCGTGGGCCCCCGCGGCCGGCTGCAGGGACACTCTGCTCATGCCGCTTATCTCCGAAAGCATGTAGTCCAGGTCGTACATGAGAGCCAGGGCTCCCTGCACGGTATCTTCAGGTTGATAGGGATGGAGATTGGCAAAGCAGTCTAATGAAGACATATCTTCGTTGATTTGGGTTGTATTCTGGTACAGGACCCCAAAGGATAGAACCCCGTGTCCACCCCAATAATTCTTTTTGGACAGCAGGTATAATGCCTGACCACATCCACTTCGCTGACTTCCCTGGCAGTTCCACTTCCTCTTTGTAAGAAGATGGGCAGGCATCATGTCCTCAAGTGTCCTTTCCACATCGTTTTCCGGAGCGAATAAGCTTTTCTGCCTTTGAAAGTTCAAAGATCAACTTGTTATACCTTCTCAATCAGATCACCTCCATTAGCTCTGCCAGCCGGTCAATTTCCTGCTTTGTCCTTTTTTCGGTGACGCACAGCAAAACACCGTTTTCGATGCCGTATTCCTTGTTAAGGTTGTAGCCGCCCAAGATGTTGCTTTTAAGCAGTTCTTTGTTTACGAGGTCTGCATCCTTTGGTCCTATCAGGGCAAATTCCTGAAGAAGGGCTTGTCGAAAGCCGGCTTGTATTTACCCCTGCCGTGATTCTTCTCGCAGCATAATAGGCTTTTTCCGCAACCTGAAGCGCCACTTCCCGCAGGCTTTCTTACCCATGGTAACCATATATATCGCGGCGGTCAGGGCGTTCAAGCTCTGGTTGGAACAGATATTCGAGGTGGCCTTGTAGCGCCGGATATGCTGTTCCCTTGCCTGCAGGGTCAGTACGAAGGCCCGCCTGCCGTCCACGTCCACCGACTGCCCCACCATCCTGCCGGGCATCCTTCTCATCAGCTTTGAAGTCACAGCCATAAATCCAATGTACGGTCCTCCATAGTTCAGGTTGTTGCCCAGAACCTGGGCATCCCCCACGGCGATATCCGCTCCATATTCGGCCGGTTTTTTCAAGATAGCCAGGGAAATGGGGTCCACCGAGCTGACCAGCAGCGATTTATTGCCATGGGTGATTTCCTCGATCTCCGTAAAGTCTTCAACAATGCCGAAGAAGTTGGGGTTCTGTACGATGACAGCCGCGCTGTCTGCATCAATGAGTTTCTTCAGCACCTCCGGGTCGGTTACACCGTCCGCCATGGGTATTTCCACCATTTTTATATCCCGGGAATGCATGTAGCTTTTCAGCACCTGCCGGGTCTCGGGATGTACCGTCTCGGACACCAATATGGTGTTCCGCCGGGTGCTGTCCACCGCCATTATGGCCGCTTCCGCACAGGCGGTGGCCCCGTCGTATAAAGACGCATTGCTCACATCCATGCCTGTAAGGCCGCAGATCATGGTCTGGTATTCGAAGATTGCCTGGAGGGTGCCCTGGCTTATCTCCGGCTGATAAGGCGTGTATGCCGTGTAAAATTCAGACCTTTTGGCCAGATGTTTGATTATCGAAGGTATGTAATGGTCATAGGCACCGGCTCCAAGGAAACAGACCAGGTCATCGGTAGTTCGGTTCTTTTTGCCAAGCTCTTTCATCTTTCGCTCGATCTCCAGCTCCGACATGCCGGGATTCAGCCTAAGGTCCCTCTTTAGAATCAGGTTATCGGGAATAGTTTGGAACAATTCATCCAGGGTTTCTATACCGATAACATCCAACATGGCCTCGGCGTCGGCATCGGTATTGGGAATATATCTATGCATGTCATTCCTCCTTTTCACAAAATATTTTGTAAGCTTCCTCGTCCATCAGGTTTTCCAGTTCGGAAGGGTCGTCCATTTCAATGGCCACAATCCAGTTATCAAAAGGCCCTTCGTTCAATAGCTGGGGGGAATCTTCCAGCTCTTCATTGACTTCCACTACTTTTCCGGAAACCGGGGTGTAGGAATCCGCAGCGGCCTTCACGGATTCAATAACGCAGAACACATCCCCGGCCTCGTACTCCGTACCCACCTCCGGGAGTTCCACGTAAACGATTTCACCGAGAGCGTGCTGTGCATAGTCAGTGATACCAATAAGCGCTTTGTTTCCGTCAACCTTAACCCACTCATGGTCTTTAGAGTAATACAAGCCTTTTACCGTTATCATTATTCTTTACCTCCATTTATTTTTTATAGTTTTTCGCATAAAATCTCTTGTCAACGATTTTGGCTTTAGCAGTTTTTTTCCGGATCTGGACCTCAATGAAGTCTCCCAGGTTTGCATATTCTTTTTGCACCAGTGCGAAGCCAATGTTTTTGCCTAAGGTGGGGGAATAATACCCGGTGGTCACAAAACCTATCCCTTTTCCTTCCGAAAGCACACTGTAGCCATGCCTTGGAATACCTCTTTCGATCATCTCGAAGCCTACAAGCCTTCTTGCAGTGCCCTCCTGCTTTTGCTTCAAAAGTGCTTCCCTTCCAATGAAATCCCCTTT